>NZ_JALLIZ010000021.1:0-122916 GCF_023242345.1 Pseudomonas sp. MWU12-2037
AGGACGCCTTCGCGGGCAAGCCAGCTCCCACAGGGGTCAGGCCTGGGCTTGCCCTTCAGCCAGGAAGAACCAGGTCTCCAGCACGGAGTCCGGGTTCAACGACACGCTTTCAATGCCCTGCTCCATCAACCAGAGCGCCAGGTCCGGGTGATCGGAAGGCCCCTGGCCGCAGATGCCGATGTACTTGCCAGCCTTGTTGCAAGCCTGGATGGCGTTGGACAACAGCTTCTTCACCGCCGGGTTACGCTCGTCGAACAGGTGCGCGATGATCCCTGAATCACGATCCAGGCCCAGGGTCAGCTGGGTCAGGTCGTTGGAACCGATGGAGAAACCATCGAAGTACTCAAGGAATTCATCAGCGAGAATGGCGTTGGACGGCAACTCGCACATCATGATCACCCGCAGGCCGTTCTCGCCACGGGCCAGACCGTTGGCGGCGAGCAGGTCGACCACCTGGCTGGCTTCGCCGAGGGTACGGACGAAAGGCACCATGATTTCGACGTTGGTCAGGCCCATCTCGTTGCGCACGCGCTTGAGGGCACGGCATTCGAGCTCGAAACAGTCACGGAACGACTCGCTGATATAACGCGAGGCCCCACGGAAACCCAGCATCGGGTTTTCTTCTTCCGGCTCGTAGAGCTTGCCGCCGATCAGGTTGGCGTATTCGTTGGACTTGAAGTCCGACAGCCGCACGATGACCTTCTTCGGCCAGAACGCCGCCGCCAGGGTGCTGATACCTTCCACCAGCTTCTCGACATAGAAGCCGACCGGATCGTCGTAACCGGCGATGCGTTTATCGACACTGTCCTTGATTTCCGGTGGCAGCCCGGCGTAGTTCAGCAGCGCCTTGGGGTGCACGCCGATCATGCGGTTGATGATGAATTCCAGGCGGGCCAGGCCCACGCCGGCGTTCGGCAACTGCGCGAAGTCGAAGGCGCGGTCCGGGTTGCCGACGTTCATCATGATCTTGAACGGCAGTTCCGGCATGGCATCGACGGAGTTTTTCTTGATATCGAAGCCCAGTTCGCCTTCGAAGATATAACCGGTGTCGCCTTCGGCACAGGAAACGGTCACGCCCTGACCGTCTTTCAGCAGTTGGGTGGCGTTACCGCAACCGACCACTGCCGGAATCCCCAGCTCACGGGCGATGATCGCCGCGTGGCAGGTTCGCCCGCCACGGTTGGTGACGATGGCGCTGGCGCGCTTCATCACCGGCTCCCAGTCCGGGTCGGTCATGTCGGAAACCAGCACGTCGCCTGGCTGGACCTTGTCCATCTCGGACACGTCCTTGATGATCCGCACCTTGCCGGCGCCGATGCGCTGGCCGATGGCACGGCCTTCCACCAGCACGGTGCCGGTTTCCTTGAGCAGGTAGCGCTCCATGACGTTGGCCTGGGTGCGGCTCTTCACGGTTTCCGGACGCGCCTGGACGATGTACAGCTTGCCGTCGTCACCGTCCTTGGCCCATTCGATGTCCATCGGGCACTTGTAGTGCTTCTCGATGATCATCGCCTGCTTGGCCAACTCGCTGACTTCGGCGTCGCTGAGGCAGAAACGCGCGCGCTCGGCCTTGTCGACATCGACGGTCTTGACCGAACGACCGGCCTTGGCTTCGTCGCCGTAGATCATCTTGATCGCCTTGCTGCCCAGGTTGCGGCGCAGGATGGCGGGACGACCGGCTTCGAGGGTGCCCTTGTGCACGTAGAACTCATCCGGGTTGACCGCGCCTTGTACGACGGTTTCACCCAGGCCGTAGGCGCCGGTGATAAACACCACGTCACGGAAGCCCGACTCGGTGTCGAGGGTGAACATCACGCCGGCGGTGCCGGTTTCCGAACGCACCATGCGTTGCACGCCGGCGGACAGGGCCACCAGCTTGTGGTCGAAGCCCTGGTGTACGCGGTAGGAAATGGCGCGGTCGTTGAACAGCGAGGCAAAGACTTCCTTGGCCGCACGGATGACGTTTTCCACGCCGCGGATATTCAGGAAGGTTTCCTGCTGGCCGGCGAAGGACGCGTCCGGCAGGTCTTCGGCGGTGGCCGAGGAACGCACGGCCACGGCCATGTCCGGGTTGCCCGCCGACAGGGTGGCGAAGGCGGTGCGGATCTCGGCGTTGAGCTTCTCGGGGAACTCGGCTTCCATGATCCACTGGCGGATCTGTGCACCGGTGCGGGCCAGGGCGTTGACGTCATCGACGTCCAGTGCATCCAGCGCCGCATGGATCTGGTCGTTCAGGCCACTGAGTTCGAGAAAATCACGATACGCCTGAGCCGTAGTGGCAAAGCCGCCGGGGACCGATACACCGGCACCCGCGAGGTTACTGATCATCTCGCCCAGGGATGCGTTCTTGCCCCCTACGTGCTCTACATCATGGACGCCGAGCTTATCGAGGGAAACTACGTACTCTACCAAGGTGATCTCTCCACTAACTGTGTTGGAAAAGCTCAGGAGCGGACTGCTCTAATGGGCAGGTTATCCGCCATGTGGCCTGGACCTGGAAAATAAGTGAGAATGCCCGTCATTCCTGGCGGACAAATCCCGCCTATCATATCCAAGAATCGTCACCAGCTTAAGGCCCAAGGCGCAAATGAAACGATCTGCTTTCTTTATCTCCGATGGCACCGGTATCACCGCCGAAACCCTGGGTCAAAGCCTGCTGGCGCAGTTCGAAAACATTACCTTCGCCAAATTCACCCGTCCTTACATCGACAACGTCGACAAAGCCCGGGCCATGGTGCAACAGATCAATATCGCCGCCGAAAAGGACGGATTTCGCCCGATCATCTTCGATACCATCGTCAACCAGGACATTCGTGAGATCCTCGCCACGTCCAATGGTTTCATGATCGACATTTTTTCCACCTTCCTCGCCCCGCTGGAACAGGAACTGAGCGAGCACTCGTCCTACTCGGTGGGCAAGTCCCACTCCATCGGCGGCAACTCCAACTACATGGAGCGCATCGAGGCGGTGAACTTCGCCCTGGACAACGACGACGGTGCCCGCACCCACTATTACGACAAGGCCGACCTGATCCTGGTGGGTGTGTCGCGTTGCGGCAAGACCCCGACCTGTTTGTACATGGCGATGCAATTCGGCATCCGCGCGGCCAACTACCCGCTGACCGAGGACGATATGGAACGCCTGCAACTGCCGGCCGCCCTGCGCGCCCACCAGCACAAGCTGTTCGGCCTGACCATCGACCCGGACCGTCTCACCGCGATCCGCAACGAGCGCAAGCCCAACAGTCGTTATTCCAGCTATGCCCAGTGCGAATTCGAAGTGCGCGAGGTGGAAAACCTGTTTCGCCGCGAGAACATCGCCCATATCAACTCCACGCATTTCTCGGTGGAAGAGATTTCGGCGAAGATTCTTGTGGAGAAAGGTGTGGAGCGGCGCTTCAAGTAAAGCACCTAGATCACGAACAGATCGACAAACCGATGCACCGGCGTCGTCTCCAGGCGCGCCGGATCCTTGCACAGGGCGAGGATTTCGGCACTGCGCTGGGCGGTGAAACGCGTCGCCAGATTGGCCTTGAACTTGTCTTCCAGCAACGCAATACCCTCGGCCCGGCGCCGACGATGGCCGATCGGGTATTCCACCACCACCTGCGCGGTACTGGTCCCATCCTTGAAAAACACCTGCACCCCATTGGCGATCGAACGCTTGTCGGCCTCCAGGTATTCACGGGTGTAACGCGGGTCTTCAACGATCACCATCTTCTCGCGCAACACATCGATGATCGGATGGGCCGCGTGGAAATCGTCCTCGTAGTGCTCGGCCACCAGATTGCCGAAGGCCAGCGGCACCGCCGTCATGTACTGCAGACAGTGGTCGCGGTCGGCGGCATTGGCCAGTTTGCCGACCTTGGAAATAATGCGGATCGCCGATTCATGGGTGGTGATCACGATCCGGTCGATCTCGCCCAGGCGGCTCCTGACCTGCGGGTGCAGCTTCACCGCCGCCTCACAGGCCGTCTGGGCATGGAACTCGGCGGGAAAACTGATCTTGAACAGCACATTTTCCATGACATAGCTGCCATACGGCTGGGAAAGGCTGAAGGTGCGCTTGTCTTCGGGCTTGAGCGCCAGGTCCTTGTTGGTGTGGCTGAACAGCACGTCGTAGAAGCCCCATTGTGGCGCGCTCAACACCCCGGGAATGCCCATTTCCCCGCGCAGGGCGATATCCGCCAGGCGTACGCCACGACTGGTGGCATCACCCGCCGCCCAGGATTTTCGCGAACCGGCATTCGGCGCGTGACGATAGGTGCGCAGCGCCTGGCCATCGACAAAGGCATGGGACAGCGCCGCCAGCAGTTGTTCACGGCTGGCACCCATGAGTTTGGCGGTGACCGCGGTGGAGGCGACTTTCACCAGCAGCACATGATCAAGACCGACCCGGTTGAAGGAGTTTTCCAGGGCGATCACGCCCTGGATCTCATGGGCCATGATCATCGCCTCCAGCACCACCCGCATGCTCAGCGGTGCCTCACCATTGGCCACACGCTTCTGCGACAGATGATCGGCCACCGCGAGTATCCCGCCGAGGTTGTCCGAAGGATGACCCCACTCGGCCGCCAGCCAGGTGTCGTTGTAGTCGAGCCAACGAACGATACAGCCAATATCCCAGGCCGCCTTGACCGGATCGAGGCGAAAGCTCGTCCCCGGCACACGCGAGCCGAAGGGCACGATGGTGCCCTCGACCAGCGGCCCGAGGTGCTTGGCACACTCGGGAAAGCGCAGGGCCAACAGGCCGCAGCCGAGGGTATCCATCAGGCAGTTACGCGCGGTATCCAGCGCCTCCGCGGACTCGACCTGATAGTCGAGCACATAGTCGGCGATATCCTGCAGGATCTGGTCGTAATCGGGACGGTTGTTCAGATCAACGTTGGCGCTCATCTTCGCTTCACTCCGAGGGTGGTTCAGCTCAAAAAGCATCACCCGGCACACGTACCCAACCCTCCATCAGGACCCGCGCACTGCGGCTCATGATGGCCTTGACCACGGTCCATTCACCGTTGACCTGGGAAGCCTGCGCCCCAACCCGCAAGGCACCCGACGGATGGCCGAAACGCACCGCACTGCGCTCGCCACCGCCCGCCGCCAGGTTCACCAGGGTGCCGGGAATCGCCGCAGCAGTACCGATGGCCACCGCCGCCGTGCCCATCATCGCATGGTGCAGCTTGCCCATGGACAAGGCTCGCACCAACAGGTCCAGATCGGCCGCCGCCACCGGCTTGCCACTCGACGCGGTATAGCTCGCGGGTGCCGCGACAAACGCCACCTTCGGCGTGTGCTGACGGGTCGCCGCCTCATCGATATGCCGGATCAGGCCCATGCGCACGGCACCGTAGGCACGGATCGTCTCGAACATCGCCAGGGCCTTGGGATCGCTGTTGATATCGCCCTGCAACTCAGTACCGGTGTAGCCGATATCCGCCGCATTGACGAAGATCGTCGGAATCCCGGCATTGATCATGGTCGCCTTGAAGGTACCGACACCCGGTACTTCCAGGTCGTCCACCAGATTGCCGGTGGGGAACATCGAACCGCCGGCGCCCTCCTCCTCGGCCGCCGGGTCCATGAATTCAAGCTGCACTTCGGCGGCCGGAAAGGTCACGCCGTCGAGCTCGAAGTCACCGGTTTCCTGCACCTGGCCCTCGGTGATCGGCACATGGGCGATGATGGTCTTGCCGATATTCACCTGCCAGATCCGCACCACCGCCACGCCATTGCGCGGGATCCGCCCGGCATCCACCAGGCCGGCGCTGATGGCGAACGAACCGACCGCCGCCGACAGGTTGCCGCAGTTGCCGCTCCAGTCGATAAACGGCTTGTCGATGGAGACCTGGCCGAACAGGTAGTCGACGTCGTGGTCGGCCTTGATGCTCTTGGACAGGATCACCGTCTTGCTGGTGCTGGAGGTCGCCCCGCCCATGCCGTCGATCTGCTTCTCATAGGGGTCGGGGCTGCCGATCACCCGCAACAACAACGCATCCCGCACCGCACCGGGCAATTGCGCCGCTTCGGGCAGGTCGTTGAGGTTGAAGAACACCCCTTTGCTGGTGCCGCCGCGCATATAGGTGGCGGGGATCTTGATTTGCGCTACGTGGGCCATGAAATCTCCTGCTGAGTCTGGACGCGACGCTGTTTCGCGGCAAAACACACATCTGTAGGAGCCGGCTTGCTGGCGATGGCGGCGCTGAATCTTGCGCTGCAATCACTGGCAGGCCGACCTGTCATGAACAAGGCCGGGGCTTCAACTGCCGCCCCGGCAACGCCTTCAACCCACCGTGGCCGATTGAAGGAAGTCCTGGGCAAAACGCTGCAAGACACCACCGGCCTCATAGATCGAGACCTCTTCAGCGGTGTCGAGGCGGCAGGTCACCGGCACTTCAAGACACTCGCCGTTATGGCGATTGATCACCAGGGTCAGGGTGTTACGGGGCGTGCGGTCGCCGATCACATCGAAGGTCTCGGTGCCGTCGATGCCAAGGGTCTTGCGGTCGGTCCCAGGCAGGAACTCCAGCGGCAACACGCCCATGCCCACCAGGTTGGTGCGATGGATACGTTCGAAGCCTTCGGCGGCAATCGCCTCGACCCCAGCCAGGCGCACGCCCTTGGCCGCCCAGTCGCGGGACGAGCCCTGGCCGTAGTCGGCACCGGCAATGATGATCAGCGGCTGCTTGCGTTCCATGTAGGTTTCGATGGCTTCCCACATACGCATGACCTGCCCTTCGGGCTCGACCCGCGCCAGGGAACCCTGCTTGACCTTGCCGTTTTCCACGACCATTTCGTTGAACAGCTTCGGGTTGGCGAAGGTCGCGCGCTGCGCGGTGAGGTGATCCCCCCTGTGGGTCGCGTAGGAGTTGAAGTCCTCTTCCGGCAGGCCCATTTTCTCCAGGTACTCACCGGCCGCGCTATCGAGCATGATGGCGTTGGACGGCGACAAGTGGTCGGTGGTGATGTTGTCCGGCAGCACCGCCAGCGGGCGCATGCCCTTGAGCGGTCGCGCGCCGGCCAGGGCGCCTTCCCAGTACGGCGGACGGCGGATATAGGTGCTCATCGGCCGCCAGTCGTACAGCGGCGTGACCTTGGGACCGGTGTCTTCGTGAATGGCGAACATCGGGATGTAGACCTTGCGGAACTGCTCCGGCTTCACCGAGGCCTTGACCACCGCGTCGATCTCTTCGTCGCTCGGCCAGATATCCTTGAGGCGGATTTCCTTGCCGTCGGCGTCCAGGCCCAGCACATCCTTCTCGATATCGAAACGGATGGTCCCGGCGATGGCATAGGCCACCACCAGCGGCGGCGATGCCAGGAAGGCCTGCTTGGCGTAGGGATGGATACGTCCATCGAAGTTACGGTTACCGGACAACACGGCCGTGGCATAGAGATCACGGTCGATGATTTCCTGCTGGATCGCCGGGTCCAGCGCACCGGACATGCCGTTGCAGGTGGTGCAGGCAAAGGCCACGACACCAAAGCCCAGCTGTTCCAGCTCCTTGGTCAGCCCGGCTTCATCCAGGTACAGTGCCACGGTCTTGGAACCCGGCGCCAGGGACGACTTGACCCAGGGCTTGCGGGTCAGGCCGAGCTTGTTGGCGTTGCGCGCCATCAGGCCGGCGGCGATCACATTGCGCGGGTTGCTGGTGTTGGTGCAACTGGTGATGGCGGCGATGATCACCGCGCCGTCGGGCATCTGCCCCGGCACATCGTCCCACTGGCCGGCAATACCCTTGGCCGCCAGGTCGCTGGTGGCGACGCGGGCATGGGGGTTGCTCGGACCGGCCATATTACGCACCACCGAGGACAGGTCGAAGCTCAAACCACGCTCGTAGTCCGCGCCTTTCAGGCTGTCGGCCCAGAGCCCGGTGTGGCGGGCGTAGGTTTCCACCAGCTTGACCTGCTCGTCTTCACGCCCGGTGAGTTTCAGGTAGTCGATGGTCTGCTGGTCGATATAGAACATCGCCGCCGTGGCGCCGTACTCCGGGGCCATATTGGAAATGGTCGCGCGGTCGCCCAGGGTCAGCGCCGAGGCGCCTTCGCCAAAGAACTCCAACCAGGCACCGACCACTTTCTGCTTGCGCAGGAACTCGGTCAGCGCCAGCACCATGTCGGTGGCGGTGATGCCCGGTTGCAGCTTGCCGGTCAGTTCGACGCCGACGCTTTCCGGCAGGCGCATCCAGGAGGCCCGGCCGAGCATCACGCTCTCGGCTTCGAGGCCGCCGACACCGATGGCGATCACCCCCAGCGCATCGACGTGAGGGGTGTGGCTGTCGGTGCCGACACAGGTGTCGGGGAAGGCCACGCCGTCCCGCGCTTGGATCACCGGGGACATTTTCTCCAGGTTGATCTGGTGCATGATGCCGTTGCCGGGCGGGATCACATCGACGTTCTTGAAGGCCTTCTTGGTCCAGTCGATAAAGTGGAAACGGTCTTCGTTGCGACGGTCTTCGATGGCGCGGTTCTTGGTGAAGGCGTCCGGGTCGAAACCGCCGCATTCCACCGCCAGCGAGTGGTCGACGATCAGTTGGGTCGGCACCACCGGGTTGACCTGGGCCGGATCGCCGCCCTGGGAAGCGATGGCATCACGCAGGCCGGCGAGGTCGACCAGGGCGGTCTGGCCGAGAATATCATGGCAGACCACCCGGGCCGGGAACCAGGGGAAGTCCAGGTCGCGCTTGCGCTCGATCAGTTGCTTCAGGGAATCGGTCAGCGTCGCCGGGTCGCAACGACGGACCAGATTCTCGGCGAGTACCCGGGAGGTGTAAGGCAGGGTCCCGTAGGCCCCGGGCTGGATGGCCTCGACTGCCGCACGGGCGTCGAAGAAATCCAGGTGGCTGCCGGGCAGCGATTTACGGTATTGGCTATTCATGGTCTGGGACTCGATTATTTCAGCGACGCTCGATTGGCACGAACTTGCGCTGTTCGACGCCGATGTACTCGGCGCTCGGGCGGATAATGCGGTTGTTGCCACGCTGCTCGAACACATGGGCGGCCCAGCCGGTCAGGCGCGAGCAGACGAAGATCGGCGTGAACAACTTGGTCGGGATGCCCATGAAGTGATACGCCGAGGCATGGTAGAAGTCGGCGTTGGGGAAGAGTTTCTTCTGCTCCCACATGGTCTTGTCGATGGCTTCGGAGACCGGGAACAGCACGGTGTCACCGACTTCATCGGCGAGTTTCTTCGACCAGCCCTTGATCACTTCATTACGCGGGTCGCTGTCTTTGTAGATCGCATGGCCAAAGCCCATGATCTTGTCCTTGCGCGCCAGCATGCCGAGGGTGCCTTCGACGGCTTCCTGGGGCGAGCTGAAACGCTCGATCATTTCCATCGCCGCCTCGTTGGCGCCGCCGTGCAGCGGGCCGCGCAGGGAACCGATGGCGGCGGTGATGCAGGAGAACAGGTCGGACAGGGTCGAGGCACAGACCCGCGCGGTAAAGGTCGAGGCGTTGAACTCGTGCTCCGCGTAGAGGATCAGCGACACGTCCATCACCTTGCGGTGCAACTCGCTTGGCGCCTTGCCATGCAGCAGGTGCAGGAAATGCCCGCCAATGGAAGCCTCGTCGGTCACGCAGTCGATGCGCTTGCCTTCGTGGCTGAAGCGATACCAGTAGCACATGATCGCCGGGAACGCGGCCAGCAGCCGGTCGGTGGCTTCATGCTGGCGGGCGAAGTCGCCTTCGGGCTCGAGATTGCCGAGGAAGGAGCAACCGGTGCGCATCACGTCCATTGGGTGGGCATCAGCGGGAATCCGCTCGAGCACTTCTTTCAGTGCCTGGGGCAGGTCGCGCAGGGTCTGCAACTTGCCCATGTAGGCCGCCAGTTCGGTGGCATTCGGCAGCTCGCCGTACAGCAGCAGGTAGGCGACCTCTTCGAAACGCGCCTCGGCGGCCAGTTCACGCACGTCGTAACCACGGTAGGTCAGGCCGGCACCGGCCTGGCCGACGGTGGACAAGGCGGTTTGCCCGGCGACCTGGCCACGCAGGCCGGCACCGCTCAGTACTTTTGCTTCAGCCATTGCTCTCTCCAATTCTTGATGTTGTCAGGGACTCGGCCATTACATTGTTCAAGGGGCCAACCCAATCCTGTAGGAGCAGGGCTTGCCCGCGAAGGCGTCCTTGAAGCCGCCAAAAGCTTCGCGGGCAAGCCCTGCTCCTACAGTTACGCGCCCGCCTCCAAAATATAGCGGCTGCGATCAGCCCTTCTTCTGGGCAAACAACGCATCGAGCTTCTGCTCGAAGGTGTGGTAATCGATACGATCGTAAAGCTCCATGCGGGTCTGCATGGTGTCGATCACATTGGCCTGGGTGCCGTCGCGGCGAATCGCGGTGTAGACGTTTTCCGCCGCCTTGTTCATCGCACGGAACGCCGAGAGCGGGTACAGCACCAGGGACACGTCGGCGGACTTCAGCTGTTCGGTGGTGAACAGCGGCGTCGCACCGAACTCGGTGATATTGGCCAGGATCGGCGCCTTCACGCGGCTGGCGAACAGCTTGTACATCTCAAGTTCGGTGATGGCTTCCGGAAAGACCATGTCGGCACCGGCCTCGATGCACGCGGCGGCACGTTCCAGGGCCGACTCCAGGCCTTCCACGGCCAGGGCATCGGTACGCGCCATGATCACGAAGCTGTCGTCAGTACGGGCATCCACCGCCGCCTTGATGCGGTCGACCATTTCCTGCAGGGTGACGATTTCCTTGTTCGGACGATGGCCGCAACGCTTGGCGCCGACCTGGTCTTCGATATGGATCGCCGCCGCGCCGAACTTGATCATCGACTTGACCGTGCGCGCCACGTTGAACGCCGAGGCCCCGAAGCCGGTGTCGACATCCACCAGCAACGGCAGGTCGCAGACATCGGTGATCCGCCGTACATCGGTGAGCACGTCATCCAGGCCGGTGATGCCCAGGTCCGGCACCCCGAGGGAGCCGGCCGCGACACCGCCACCGGACAGGTAGATGGCCTTGAAGCCGGCGCGCTTGGCCAGCAAGGCATGGTTGGCGTTGATCGCGCCGACCACCTGCAAGGGCTGTTCGCTGGCGACCGCATCGCGGAAACGCTGACCGGGCGTGCTCTTGTTGGAACCCTGACTCATGACTCACCTCGCTTCGTAGCTGTCGGTTGGACGGCGTCCTGGTAGTGACGCGCGATATTGCGTTTCGACGCGCCGATATGGCGGCGCATCAGCAGTTCGGCCAATTCGCCATCGCGCTCGGCGATGGCGTCGAGAATCCGGTGGTGCTCGGCGAACGCCTGGCGTGGCCGATTGGGAGTGACGGAAAACTGGATGCGGTACATGCGCACCAACTGATACAGCTCGCCGCAGAGCATCTGGGTCAGGGTGCGGTTGCCCGCGCCCTGGATGATCCGGTAGTGAAAGTCGAAATCGCCTTCCTGCTGGTAATAACCGACCCCGGCCTGGAACGCCGCGTCGCGCTCATGGGTATTGAGAACCTCTCTCAACTCCTCGATTTCCTCGGCCGTCATGCGCTCGGCCGCCAGGCGACAGGCCATGCCTTCGAGGGACTCGCGGATTTCGTAGAGTTCGATCAACTCGGCCTGGCTGAGGGACACCACCCGCGCCCCGACATGGGGTACGCGCACCAGCAGGCGCTGGCCCTCCAGACGGTGAATGGCCTCGCGCAGCGGGCCGCGGCTGATGCCGTAGGTGCGGGCCAGCTCCGGCTCGGAAATCTTGCTGCCGGGGGCGATTTCACCCTTGACGATCGCCGCCTGAATGCGCCGGAAGACGTTCTCGGACAAGGTTTCCGAATCGTCCTGGGCAATCGCGGGTGGCTCCAGCTCATGCAACATATTGTCGACACCTTATCCATCAATGGCGCTAAAACTAGCCAATATCAGCAAATCAGTCAAAGAATTAATTGGCATTGTCGACAATAGTCTAAGAAGCACTGAAACAGCGCGCTTCAAGGAACAAACCTCGACCTATCCGACGAGGGAGGCGTCCGGCGCTGGCGCGACAAGTCCAGCATGCTAGAATGCCGCGCGCTTCCGCCGATGCGCTGACTGTCATATTTTCCTGACAGACGTACGAGGATGCTTGCGCGATATTGCCAGTCCCCTTGAATCAAGATTGCCCGATACGCGCCAGGATTTATGAGACTCACGCCTTTCTCCCTACTGCTTCTCTGCCTGTTTTGTCTGCCTGGCATCAGCCTCGCGACCGAGAAGACGGTGTACGGCCTGAACGAGTACGCGCAACTGGCCGGGATCGACCTGCAAGTGCCGGCCAAGCTCGACACCGGTGCCAAGACCGCTTCCCTCAGTGCCCGCGACATCCACCGGTTCAAACGCAACGGTGAAAGCTGGGTGCGCTTCTACCTGGCGATCGACGCCGCCCACTCGCATCCGATCGAACTGCCCCTGGCCCGCGTCAGCAAGATCAAGCGCCGTGCCGGCGACTATGACCCGGACGAGGGCAACGCCTATACCGCGCGCCCGGTGATCACCCTGGAAATCTGCATGGGCAGCGCCTTGCGCAGCATAGAAGTGAACTTGACCGACCGCAGCAGCTTCCAATACCCGCTGTTGATCGGCTCCGAAGCCCTCAAGCGCTTCGATGCGCTGGTCGACCCCAGTCTTAAGTACGCTGCCGGCAAACCCGCCTGCCGCCACGACGCACAAACCGCCGAGTAATCCGAATGCGTTCTCTCACCCTCCACCTGAAAATCCTCATCACCGTATTGGTGTTGCTGGGTGCTTCGGTCACGGCCTATCAGATTTTCGTGCTGGGGATTCCCGTCACCGAGGATGCCACGGACGACTTGTGGAACATCGACGCCAAGGTCGAGTTCGTCGCCAGCACCAAGGAACCGGTGAAGATCCAGATGTTCGTGCCGCCCCTGAGCCGCGACTACGTCAGCCTCAACGAGAGCTTCATTTCCAACAACTACGGGGTGAGCGTCAACCGCGCCGACGGCAACCGCAAGGTGACCTGGTCGGCACGCAAGGTCAGTGGCAAGCAGACGCTGTATTACCGCCTGGTGCTGACCAAGCGCTATACCGGCGAGAAACCCAAGGTCAAAGGTCCGACCTTCCGCGACAGCATGGCGATCGAGGGGCCGGAGAAAATCGCCGCGGACGCCTTGCTCGCGCCGATCCGCCAGCACTCGGCGGACGTCGAGACCTTCATCGGCGAAACCATCAAGCGGGTCAACAACCTCGGCGACGACAACGTCAAGCTGCTGCTGGCCGGCGATCCGTCGACCCCGCACAAGGCGCAGATCATCGAACTGCTGCTGTCCATCGCCCATGTGCCGATGGAACGCGCCCACACCCTGCGCCTGGTGGCCGATCAACCGCAGACCCCGGAACTCTGGCTGCGCAGCTTCAACGGCACGGACTGGCTGTATTTCAACCCGGACACCGGTGAACAGGGCCTGCCGTCCGACCGCCTGCTCTGGTGGACCGGCGCCGACAACCTGATCAGCGTCGAGGGCGGCAAGAAGGCCGGCGTCACCTTCAGCCTGAACAACAGCGAGATGAACGCGATCCGCCTGGCCAAGCTGACCGACGAGAACTCCGACGCCAACTTCCTCGAATATTCGCTCTATGGCCTGCCGCTGCAAACCCAGCAGACCTTCATGATCATGGTGATGATCCCCATCGGCGTGCTGGTGATCCTGATCCTGCGCAACCTGATCGGCCTGCAGACCCTCGGCACCTTCACCCCGGTGCTGATCGCCCTGGCCTTCCGTGAAACCCAGCTGGGCTTCGGCATCGTGCTGTTCACCATCATTACCGCCCTCGGGCTGTCGCTGCGCTCCTACCTGGAACACCTGAAGTTGCAGATGCTGCCACGGCTGTCGGTGGTACTGACCTTCGTCGTGGTGCTGATCGCCGCCATCAGCCTGTTCAGCCACAAGCTGGGCCTGGAACGTGGCTTGTCGGTGGCACTGTTCCCGATGGTGATCCTGACCATGACCATCGAGCGCCTGTCCATCACCTGGGAAGAGCGCGGCGCCAATCATGCCCTGAAAGTCGCCATCGGCACGCTGTTCGCGGCCTCCCTGGCGCACCTGATCATGACCGTGCCGGAGCTGATCTATTTCGTCTTCACCTTCCCGGCGATCCTGCTGATCCTGGTGGGCTTCATGCTGGCAATGGGTCGCTATCGCGGTTACCGCCTGACCGAACTGCTGCGCTTCAAGGCGTTCCTCAAGGAAAACGCCTGATGTTCGGCCTGTGGAAAACCTGGAAAGCCCTGGAGGCCCGGGGCATCATGGGGATCAACCGGCGCAACGCGGACTATGTGCTCAAGTACAACAAGCGCAGCCTCTACCCCATCGTCGACGACAAGATCATCACCAAGGAGCGGGCCATCGCCGCCGGCATCCAGGTGCCGGAAATGTACGGGGTGATCTCCACGGAAAAGGAAATCGACCGGCTGGAAGCGATCATCGACGGGCGCCGTGATTTCGTTATCAAGCCGGCCCAGGGCGCGGGCGGCGACGGTATCCTGGTGATCGCCGACCGTTTCGAGGGCCACTATCGCTCGATCTCCGGACGCCTGATCAGCCACGGGGAAATCGAGCACCAGATCTCCAGCATCCTGACCGGCCTGTATTCCCTGGGCGGGCACCGCGACCGCGCGCTGATCGAATACCGGGTCACCCCCGACCCGATCTTCAAGAGCATCAGCTACGAAGGCGTGCCGGACATCCGCGTCATCGTACTGATGGGCTACCCGGTAATGGCCATGCTGCGCCTGCCGACCCGCCAGTCCCATGGCAAGGCCAACCTGCACCAGGGTGCCATTGGCGTGGGCGTGGACCTGGCGACCGGGATCACCCTGCGCGGCACCTGGCTGAACAACATCATCCGCAAGCACCCGGACACCACCCATCCGGTGGATGGCGTGCAATTGCCCAACTGGGACGCCTTCATGCAACTGGCGGCCGGCTGCCATGAACTCTGCGGCCTGGGTTATATCGGCGTGGACATGGTCCTGGACCAGGACAAGGGCCCGCTGATCCTCGAACTCAATGCCCGCCCCGGCCTGAATATCCAGATCGCCAACGACTGCGGGCTGACCCACCGGACCCATGCCGTGGAGGCCCACCTGGCGGAACTGGCCGCCGCGGGCATCACCGAGACGCCGGAGGCACGGGTGCGTTTTGTCCAGGAACTGTTCGGCCATGTGCCGGCACTCAACGACTGATCCACTGCACAACGACAGATCCTACAAGGCAATCTCCATCCAGCGACATGCCCCTAGGAGCAACGCCTACAGGAGACTACAATCGCGCACCGCGCTCCCATGGCTGACCCGCCCCCCATGTTGACCTGCACCGTACATCCGTTGCCCTACCATGCCAATCCCGCCCATTACTTCGCGGCGATCCGCCATGCGCCCGGCGCCGTATTGCTCGACAGCGGCCGGCCCGAGGCCGAGCGCGGGCGTTACGACCTGCTCAGCGCCTGGCCGCTGGAGCAACTGGCGGTGTTGCCGGACGAGCGTGGCGCGGCGTTCCTGCAACGCCTGCGGGACAACCTGGCGCGCCTGGGCGAAGCACAACTTCCGGCGGCGTGCGAACTGCCGTTTGCCGGCGGCCTGATCGGCTACCTGAGCTACGACTTCGGCCGCCACCTGGAACACCTGCCCAATCAGGCGCGGGACGACCTGCAACTGCCCGATGCGCGTTTCGGCCTGTATGCCTGGGCGCTGATCAGCGATCACCAGCAAGGCAGCAGCCAATTGGTGTTCCATCCCAGCGTCGAAGTCGCCGAGCGCGAACGGCTGATCCAGCTGTTCAGCCAGCCGGCCGCCCGGGACAGCAACGAATTCCAGCTCAAGGGCCCGATGACCGCGGACCTCACGGCCGACGCCTACCGCCAGGCCTTCGAACGTATCCAGCACTATATCCAGGCCGGTGACTGCTATCAGGTCAACTTCGCCCAGCGCTTCCGGGCTGACTGCCAGGGCGATCCGTGGGTCGCCTATTGCGCCTTGCGCGCCGCCTGCCCGACACCCTTCTCCGGCTTCCAGAGCCTGCCCAACCACGGCGCGGTGCTGAGCCTGTCACCGGAGCGCTTCGTCAAGGTGAGCCAGGGCCAGGTCGAGACACGCCCGATCAAGGGCACCCGCCCACGCGGCCGCGACGAGGCTGAAGACGCGGCCAACGCCGCCGAACTGCTGGCCAGCAGCAAGGACCGCGCGGAAAACCTGATGATCGTCGACCTGCTGCGCAACGATCTGGGGCGCACCTGCCGTATCGGTTCGGTACGGGTCCCGGAACTGTTCAGCCTGGAGAGTTACCCCAACGTGCACCATCTGGTGAGCAGCGTGACCGGGACCCTGGCCGACGACCGCGACGCCCTCGATCTGATCGCCGGCAGCTTTCCCGGCGGCTCGATCACCGGCGCGCCGAAGATCCGCGCCATGCAGATCATCGACGAGCTGGAACCGACCCGACGGGCGCTGTATTGCGGTTCGCTGCTGTACCTGGATGTGCGCGGCGAGATGGACAGCTCCATCGCCATCCGCAGCCTGCTGGTCAAAGATGGCCAGGTCAGTTGCTGGGGCGGCGGCGGCATCGTCGCCGATTCCGACTGGCAGGCGGAATACCAGGAATCCATCACCAAGGTGAAGGTCTTGCTCGACACCCTGCAAAGCCTCTGAAGCCTGTGCCCGCAAGGGATCGTGCTTGAGCATGGGGCCGGCGCCGAAGGATTTTGTTACTATTCACCTATTCGAGCGCAAAGCGCCACTGACTGTAGGAACCGCCTGATGAGCCAACCGTTCGACGTCGCTGAACTCGCCGCGACATACGCCAACAAGTCCGCCCAGGACATTCTCAAGCTGGCCTTTTCCCAGTTTGGCGATGACCTGTGGATATCTTTCAGCGGCGCGGAAGACGTGGTGCTGGTGGACATGGCCTGGAAACTGAACAAGAACGTCAAGGTCTTCAGTCTCGACACTGGGCGCCTGCACCCGGAGACCTACCGTTTCATCGACCAGGTGCGCGAGCACTACAAGATCGATATCGAGCTGATCTCCCCGGATCACAATGAGCTCGAGCCTTTCGTCAAGGCCAAGGGCCTGTTCAGCTTCTACAAGGACAACCACGGCGAATGCTGCGGTATCCGCAAGATCGCGCCGCTGCGCCGCAAGTTGTCCGGCGTCAGCGCCTGGGCCACCGGCCAGCGTCGCGACCAGAGCCCGGGCACCCGCAGCCAGGTGGCGGCACTGGAAATCGACAGCGCCTTCTCCACCCCGGAACGCACCCTGTACAAGTTCAACCCGTTGGCACAGATGAGCAGCGAAGAGATCTGGGGTTATATCCGCATGCTCGAACTGCCCTACAACAGCCTGCATGAGCGCGGCTTTATCAGCATCGGCTGCGAGCCCTGCACCCGTCCGGTGCTGCCGAACCAGCACGAACGCGAAGGCCGCTGGTGGTGGGAAGAAGCCACGCAGAAGGAATGCGGTCTGCACTCCGGTAACCTGATCGCCAAGATCTGAAGGCCGGACACGGTCCTTGTAGGAGCCTGGCTTGCCAGCGAAGAGGCCAGCGAGAACGCTAAAAGCTTCGCGGGCAAGCCCTGCTCCTACAGGTGACGTGTAGCCTTCAAGATTGCGTTCCAACACCGACAAAAAAGCCCCGAACCAGTCGGGGCTTTTTCATGTCCGGCTGACTCAGTGCACCGGCAGCTCGACACCGTCGAACAGCTCTTCCAGTTCCTGCTTGTTGTGGCACTGGATGGCCTTGGCCATGACCTCACGGGTCAGGTGCGGCGCGAACTTCTCGATGAAGTCGCACATGAAACCGCGCAGGAAGGTGCCCCGACGGAAACCGATCTTGGTCACGCTGGATTCGAACAACTCGCTGGCATCGAGTACCACCAGGTCCTTGTCGAGTACCGGGTCCACCGCCATCTTGGCGACGATACCGACGCCCAGGCCCAGGCGGACATAGGTCTTGATCACGTCGGCGTCCGCCGCGGTGAACACCACCTTGGGGGTCAGGCCGCGATGGCTGAAGGCCTCGTCCAGCTTGGAACGCCCGGTGAAACCGAACACGTAGGTGACGATCGGGTATTCGGCCAGGGTTTCCAGGGTCAGCTTCGGCAGCTTGGTCAGTGGGTGGCCCTGGGGCACGACCACGCAACGGTTCCAGCGATAGCACGGCATCATCACCAGGTCGCCGAACAGCTCCAGGGCTTCGGTGGCAATGGCGAAATCCACGGTACCGTCGGCGGCCATCTCGGCGATCTGCATCGGCGAGCCCTGGTGCATGTGCAGGGCCACGTCCGGGTATTGCTTGATAAAGCTGCTGATCACCGGCGGCAAGGCATAACGCGCCTGGGTGTGGGTGGTGGCGATCGACAGGGTGCCTTTCTTCTCGTTGGAGAATTCCTGGGCGATCTGCTTGATGCTCTCGACCTTGCGCAGGATCTCGCCGGCCGTGGTGATGATACGTTCACCGGCTGGCGTGACGCGGGTCAGGTGCTTGCCGCTACGGGCGAAGACTTCGACACCCAGCTCGTCTTCGAGGAGGCGGATCTGTTTGCTGATACCCGGCTGAGAGGTGTAAAGGCTTTGCGCGGTCGCGGAAACGTTGAGGTCGTGGTGCGCCACTTCCCAGATGTAGCGCAGTTGTTGAAGCTTCATATGTATCCCTCAAAGCAGGTAAACGCCGCAGTAACAGCGGCGATATATAACTATATGAATGGTTTGAAGAATAAATCTAGAACTTTTTTATCAAAACCCTGACTTTCCGACTCAGACATCGCCATAGCGACGGCGTTGCAACAGCGGCACCAGGTAAACCGGCACCTGGGCCAACTGCAGGACCCGCGCGGCGGTGCGCCCCAAATGCGCCTCGCTACCAGTGCCATGGCTATGGCTGCCGACGATCAACAGGTCCACCGAGAGGGCCCGGGCCTGTTCGAGAATGACCTGCGAAGGATCGCCCTGGAGCACCTTGATCGACTGGATCATGCTCAGGTCCTGCAGCCCGTCGGCACACTCCTCGCGAAAGCTGTCGAGCACCCGCTGCTCAATGGTCGCCATCACGGTGTTAAGACCCTGGCTGTGAAATTCGTTCAATGCCTGCTCATCCAGGTAGCTCTGCAACACCGACTCGGCGAACAACCCCATCGGCTCGACGGCGTGCACCACATACAAATCGGCCTTGAACGTCCGCGCCAACTCGAGGGCATGCTGCATGACATAAGGCGCATACAGACCGAGGTCGGTGGCGTACAACATCGAACGGATCATGGGGCCTCCTCGACTGCCAGAATGGCGGAGTTCAGTTGAGCTTAGCAGCGCCCCGCAGACCTCGGAGCACGGCTGGTCGGGCCGGCCCCGCTGCTCATCCTTGAAGAAACCCGATCTTGAAAACACCTGAAACCTGTAGGAGCGTGGCTTGCCCGCGAAGAGGGCCGCATGATCGACGCAAGGCTCAAGGGCCTCTTCGCGGGCAAGCCCGACTCCTACAGGAGCGCATTCAATCCTGGCGATTGTTCGCGTCGATAAAGGCCAGGGCCTGGTACAGGGCTCGGATCTTCGGCAACTCGCAACCGGCGGCACTTGCCGCGGCCAGCGGACGCCCATAGACGGCGTCCAATTCAAGCGCCCGCTTATGGACAAAGTCGTGGTACATGCTCGGCCAATAGTCCGGCATCTTTTCCGTCACCTTGAACAGGTGCTCGGCGTAGCCGGCCGGCAGCTCATGACCGCAGGCCTGGGCGCCTTGCACCACCTCGGCCATCAGCGCCCGGACCAGTTCGCGGCTGCTGTCATCGCTCATCAACGGCGTGGTGCTGGCCCGCAACAACACCGATAGACCGTTGTAAGGCACGTTCCACACCAGCTTCTGCCAGCGCGCCTGCTGCAGGTTGGCCATGGCCTGGGACTCGATGCCCGCGGCATGGAACAGAGCGGCGCCCTCTTCGACCAGGGCCTGGCGAGCCGTCGCATCATCGAGCAACGGACCACTGTGATAACCGATGTTCACCGCGCCGAGGGCCTGGTGCACGATGGTCCCGGGGCCGGCACGGTGCACGCAGATAAAGCACAGCCCGCCCAACAGATGCAGGGACTCGGGCAACAGCGCACGCAGTTCATCCTCTACATCGAGGCCGTTCTGCAGCACCAATACCTTCGCCCCCGGTGCCGCGGCCTGGGCAATCAGCGGCGCGAGACTGGCGTTGCTGGTGGTCTTGGCGCCCACCAGCAACCAGTCGCAGGGCGGCATGTCGGCGGCCTGGGCATAGGCCTGCACATTCTGCAAATGCAGGGCACCGTGCACTGCACTGTCGATCCGCAAGCCGTCCCCGGCCACCGCCGAAAACTCGCTACGCAACAGAAAATGCACGTCAAAGCCGGCCCGGGCCAGCATCACACCGTAATACCCACCGATCGCACCGGTGCCGATAATGCCGATACGCGGCCTGCTCGCTGAACCTGTCATGGCAACTCCTCTGGTACAAGACTCAAGGCCTGCCGAACCCCGTCGGCAAGCTCGTTCACGGCCAGGCGTGACTGCACAGCTCCATGAAAACCACCGTCCTTGACCACAAACAGTGCCGGCAGATGAAACACCCCGTAACGCTGCACCGCCCCGCCGTTGTCGCCCGCATCGATCCAGCACAAGCGCTCGACCGGTAAGGCCAGGGTCGGCAATACCTCCCGGGCGAAACGGCAGGAGGCACAGCCGACACTGGTGAATATCAGTAATGAAACACCTGGCAAGTCCAATAGATTCCGGTCGATATCAAAATCCGTCAACTCCAGGCTCTTCACTATACTGTTGGAAAGTTTTTCCACTGACCGACGCAGGGAGTCGTTGTTCATGGTGCGCTTTCTTCCTCATCCCGATGACGTTCCCGTCACATTGACCCTGTTTGAGCACTCCTGCATTTCTCTTCACCAACTCGACCGCATCAGCCTGGGCGGTGTCTCCTGCTATTCACCGCGTGGCTGGCGCAAAGGCTCGGCGTTGCAAATGTGCATTCCCAGCCTCGGTGCCAGCGCCTGTTATCCGGGCTACGTGGCCTGGTGCCTGAAACGCAAGCACGGCTACCGGGTGGGCATTGCCTTTGTCGACGAACAAACCCTGTTCGGCGCGCGCATGGGCGAGCAGGTCTGCCAGATCGAACGCTACCAGCGAACCCGCCAGCAACAAAGCAAAGATCGGCAAAACATCGAAGTCATCGCCCAGGAATGGGTTCGCGAACACGCCAGCGACTTCTCCCAAGCCAGCCTGGAGCGCCCTTATGTGCGAGCTTTACTCGATTAAACCGGCCAGGCCATTGCCCGCCCCCCGCCTAACGCGCTAAGGTTCGGCTCCCCGACGCGCTTAAATCTGCTGCGCTCCGCCGCGCGGGGATCGCTGGCGGCCGGCATCCGTGACCTGACGAGTAACACGATGGCTGATTTACCGATCAACGACCTTAACGTCGCCTCCAACGAGACGCTGATCACTCCCGATCAGCTCAAGCGTGATATTCCCCTGAGCGAGAGCGCCCTGCGCACCGTGACCAAAGGTCGCGAGGTGATCCGCAATATTCTCGATGGCACTGACCATCGCCTGTTCGTCGTCATCGGGCCTTGCTCGATCCACGACATCAAGGCTGCCCACGAATACGCCGAACGCCTGAAAGTCCTGGCCGCCGAAGTGTCCGACAGCCTGTACCTGGTGATGCGCGTGTATTTCGAGAAGCCGCGTACCACCGTCGGCTGGAAGGGCCTGATCAACGACCCTTACCTGGATGACTCCTTCAAGATCCAGGACGGCCTGCATATCGGTCGCAAGCTGCTGCTGGACCTGGCGGAAATGGGCCTGCCCACCGCCACCGAAGCCCTTGACCCGATCTCGCCGCAGTACCTGCAGGATCTGATCAGTTGGTCGGCCATCGGCGCGCGCACCACCGAATCCCAGACCCACCGCGAAATGGCCTCGGGCCTGTCCTCGGCCGTGGGCTTCAAGAACGGTACCGACGGCGGCCTGACCGTGGCGATCAACGCCCTGCAGTCGGTATCCAGCCCCCATCGCTTCCTCGGCATCAACCAGGAAGGCGGCGTGTCCATCGTCACCACCAAGGGCAACGCCTACGGTCACGTGGTCCTGCGCGGCGGCAACGGCAAGCCGAACTATGACTCGGTCAGTGTCGCGGTCTGCGAACAGGCGCTGGCCAAGGCCAAGATCAAGGCCAACATCATGGTCGATTGCAGCCACGCCAACTCCAACAAGGACCCGGCCCTGCAACCGCTGGTGATGGAGAACGTCGCCAACCAGATCCTCGAAGGCAACCAGTCGATCATCGGCCTGATGGTCGAGAGCCACCTGAACTGGGGTTGCCAGGCGATTCCGAAAGACCTCGCCGACCTGCAATACGGCGTGTCGATCACCGATGCCTGCATCGACTGGAGCGCCACCGAAAAAACCCTGCGCAGCATGCATGCCAAGCTCAAGGACGTGTTGCCCAAGCGTCAGCGCGGCTGACCGGACACGCAGACGCGAAAACGCCGGGCATTGCCCGGCGTTTTTGTGTGCGTCGTGGACTCAGA
This sequence comes from Pseudomonas sp. MWU12-2037, assembly GCF_023242345.1. Classification (NCBI taxonomy): domain Bacteria; kingdom Pseudomonadati; phylum Pseudomonadota; class Gammaproteobacteria; order Pseudomonadales; family Pseudomonadaceae; genus Pseudomonas; species Pseudomonas sp. MWU12-2037. The sequence continues at coordinate 22,545 of NZ_JALLIZ010000021.1, forward strand.
TCTTCGCGGCATGCCGCTGATGACGTTCCATGTAACGCTCGACATAGGAGCAGGAAGGAATCACCGTGTAACCCATCTGGTCGGCATAGGCCAGCGCCTGTTCGGTCAGCGCCGCCGCAATCCCGCGGCCGCGCAAGGCGTTCGGCACGAAGGTACGGTAGATATCCAGGGTCTGCTTACCCAGGTCCATATAGGTCAGGTAGGCACGATGACCGTCCACATTGGTCTCGAATTGATGACCTGCCTGGTCATGGTGGATGGACAACGCCTCGCTCATCACTACTCCTCGCGGGTCTTGGATTCTGACCCTACCTTACATGTTTTTCCGACGAAGGTATCATCCAGCTCTGTACGAAAAATCGATACAGCAGCCAAATCATCACAAATATCCTACGCCGCCCCGTGCCTGGTTGGACAACGAGAAGAGCCGACAGCTCCCGAACAAGTGGGCACCTGACAGATAGTAGGCGTCCTGCCCGCCCTGCTCAAGACACGCTCGTCATATGGTCCGACCGGCTCATGGTAGCCCGGCCAAACGGGCCCTTTCGCTGAAAAACCTGAACAGCGGCTGAAGATTGCCGGAATGTTATGTTGTAAGACGAACAGTGCTTCTTAAAGTCACTTTTCAATTGGCAAAGATGCCTCCCCGCCCTGCCGACGGTGGAAGAAAAGAGTCATTCGCCGCGACTAGCGCGACGCGTGTATGAGCAGTGGACAGTCCCTGTGACTGGCACACTAGTGCAGATTGGACTTGCCCAAAGCGCCCGAATCACGCCCGGTTGCTGCACATTTTTTATACAGGATGATGAAAAGTTAGCTGAAAATATTCTCTTCCAAAAATTTTTTTTGCTTCTTGCGTTACGTCAGTTTACTTACTACAAGTAATGGGTAGTATGTATGCCGACTATATCCCCACTCTGGGGAGATGGTTATTAATAGAAAGTCCTTGAAGGGGAACACGATGAACAACGTTCTGAAATTCTCTGCTCTGGCCCTGGCCGCCGTTCTGGCCACTGGTTGCAGCAGCGCATCCAAAGAAACTGAAGCCCGTCTGACTGCTACTGAAGACGCTTCTGCTCGTGCCCAGGCTCGTGCTGATGAAGCCTACCGCAAAGCTGATGAAGCTCTGGCTGCTGCTCAAAAAGCACAACAGACTGCTGACGAAGCTAACGAGCGCGCTCTGCGCATGCTCGAAAAAGCAAGCAAGAAGTAATAATCCCTCGGGGTTGTTATCAAGCCGATCCATTACTGGATCGGCTTTTTTTTGCCTGGCAGAAAGTGGTCGGCGCGCAGGCATAAAAAACCCGCCAGGGCCTCAAGGCCCGGGCGGGTCGTTTACAACGCCCTTACTGCTGCAGATCGGGCGCGTTGGAGACCATCGACGGCGCACCTGGCACGGCGATTTCGGTCGGCAGGCCATCTTCGGCCGCTACCACGTCACGCACTTCATCCCAGTTGACCCGCAGGTTGTTCGCCAGGTCTTCACGCTTGAGCAAGGCATTGATCACCGCGGTGTGCTTGTCGACCACCGAAGGGTTGCCGTTGTCGTCCAGCGGCGTATGGGCTTCCAGGAACACCTTGCCGCCGCTGACACCGAACTTGTAGGCATCGTTGATAATCCGCACCGAAGTGCCCACCGGCACCATGCCAGCCATCTCCAGCACGTTGTTGTTGTACATGCGGAAGCAACCGTGGCTGGTGCGGGTGCCGATGCCGAACTTCATGTTCGAACCGTGGATCAGATAGCCCGGCGTACCCAGGGTGAACTTGAACGGGCCCAGCGGATTGTCGGGACCGGCCGGCACCACGTTGGGCAGCGGATCACCCTCGGCGGCGTGCTCGGCCTTGATCGAGGCCGGCGGGGTCCAGGTCGGATTCGGGATCTTGGCGGTAATGGTGGTGTGGGCAACCGGCGAACCCCAGCCTTCGCGACCAATCCCCAGCGGGAAGGTGTAGACCACATTCCGGCCTTTCGGGAAGTAGTACAGGCGATATTCGGCCAGGTTGATCACGATGCCTTCGCGCGGGCCCGGCGGCAGGATGAAGCGGGTCGGCAGGACGATATCGGTCCCCGCGCCCGGCAACCAGGCATCGACGCCCGGGTTGGCCGCGACCATTTCCGAATAACCCAGGTCGTAGGTGGTCCCGAGGTCAGCGAAGGTGTCCTCGTACTTGGCCTTGATCACCTGGACCTGGCCGACGATGTCCTCGCCAGGCGGCGGCAGCGGCAGTTCCAGGGCCGAAACGGGACCTGCCACACAGAGGGCGGCAACAGACAGGCAACGGGTGACGGCGGGAAAGCGCGATAACATCCAGGACATCCTTCGCATGATCGACGTAAGTAAATAGACAGCAATTGTACACCGACAGCGCACCTGCAAGGGAGATGCCACGCCGGGACAATCGTAACGAGACAGGTACGGTACAGGTTGCCGGGGCTCAGAGCTCGAAGCGCAGTTCCGGCCAGATCGGCGGCGTACCGCGCTTCTGCGACTCGAGAATCGCCCGGCACAGGGGGCACAGGCGCTGGTCCTGGAAAATCGAGCGGTCCACCCCCGACCAGCGCGGCTGGGCCGGCAACAGCGTGCCGCACAGCGTCCGGTCGGCCGAGCCGCCGAGTTCCAACTGCCGGGTGACCAGGTGCACGCGTACTTCCTGACAGGCGAACAGATCGAGCTGCTCGTCGGGTTCGATCAGTTGGTAGGCAAACAAGGACCAGGCGGGACGCTGCATCGGGGGCTCCAAATCGGGGCGCCACATTAGCCCAAAGCCGGCCGCTAGAAAAGCTCAAAGCAGCGGTTTCAACCTCGGCCAGACATTATCGAGCAACATCCCCTGCCCCGCGGGTGCCGGGTGAATCCCGTCGGCCTGCATCAGTTCGGGATGGCCGCCGATGCCTTCGAGGAAAAACGGCACCAGGGCGACGTGTTTTTCCTCGGCCAGCTCACCATAGACCTTGGCAAAGGCCTGGGTGTAGCGCTGACCATAATTGGGCGGAATCTGCATCCCCAGCAACAGCACTTTTGCACCCGTGGCCTGGGACTTGTCGATCATCGATGCAAGATTTTGTTTCAATTGCGCCGGCTGCTGCCCACGCAGGCCATCGTTGCCGCCCAACTCGAGCACCACCACCTGCGGTTTATGCTCTGCAAGCAGCGCCGGCAGCCGCGCCTGGCCCCCCGCACTGGTGTCGCCACTGATGGACGCATTGACCACCTGGTCGGCAAAACCCTCGGTCTTCAGACGCTTTTCCAGCAGGGCGACCCATCCCACGCGGGTATCCAGGCCGAAACCCGCGCTGATACTATCGCCCACGATCAGCACTGTACCCGCCGCCGCGTTCTGGGCCATGCACATCAAGGCCAGGCCGGCACTCAAAAACCACACTCGCATCGGATTCTCCATGGGCGAAAGTATTCTCACCGCGCAGAACCTTAGCAAAGTGGTTCCCAGCACGGAAGGTGAACTGACCATCCTGCACCCCTTGAGCCTGACATTGAACAAGGGCGACAGCCTGGCCATCGTCGGTGCCTCGGGTTCGGGCAAATCGACCCTGCTGGGCCTGCTCGCCGGCCTCGACCTGCCCAGCGCCGGCGAAGTCACCCTGGCCGGTCGGGCCCTGAGCACACTGGACGAAGACCAGCGCGCGCGGATCCGCGCCGAACACGTCGGTTTCGTGTTCCAGAGCTTCCAACTGCTGGACAGCCTCAATGCCCTGGAAAACGTCATGCTGCCCCTGGAGCTGGACGGCCGTAGCGACGCCCGCGAACGCGCCCGCGACCTGCTCGAACGGGTCGGCCTGGGCCAGCGCCTGACCCACTCGCCACGCCAGCTGTCCGGCGGCGAGCAGCAACGGGTGGCCATCGCCCGGGCCTTCGCCGCCGAACCCGATGTACTGTTCGCCGACGAACCCACCGGCAACCTCGACAGCCATACCGGCGAGCGCATCAGCGACCTGCTCTTCGAACTCAATCAGGAACGCGGCGCCACCCTGGTGCTGGTGACCCACGACGAACGCCTGGCCCATCGCTGCCGGCGCCTGATCCGTCTTGACGCCGGCCATCTGGTCGGCCCCCTGGAGCCTTGATGGCACGCCTGCCGCTGTTGCGCCTGTTCAGCCTCGCCACCCGCCAGCTCCTGCGCGATGCCCGCGCCGGTGAACTGCGGGTGCTGTTCTTCGCCTTGCTGGTGGCGGTCGCGGCCAGCACCGCCATCGGCTACTTCGGCGCGCGCCTGAACGGCGCGATGTTGCTGCGGGCCACCGAATTCCTCGCCGCCGACCTGGTGCTCGACGGCACCTCCGGCGCCCGTCCGGAACAGATCCAGGCCGGCCGCGACCTGGGGCTTGAACATGCGCGGGCGGTCGAGTTCTCCAGCGTGATCGCCACCGACACCGGCATCCAGCTGTCGAGCATCAAGGCCGCCGACGAACACTACCCGCTGCGCGGCGCACTCAAGAGCGCCGCCGCGCCGTTCGGCGTCGAAACCGCCGGCGGCGGACCGGCACCCGGCGAGGCCTGGGTCGAAGCACGGCTGTTGACCGCGCTGGACCTGAAGATCGGCGACAGCATCGACGTCGGGATGAAAACCGTGCGCCTGGCCCGGGTCCTGACCTATGAGCCGGATCGCTCCGTCAACTTCTACAGCCTGACCCCGCGGGTGCTGATCAACCTCGCCGACCTCGACGCCACCGGCGTGGTCCAGCCCGGCAGCCGGGTCGACTACCGCGAACTGTGGCGCGGTCCGGCGAACGCCCTGGCGACCTATCGCGAATCGATCACCCCCGGCCTGGCGGCGAACCAGCGCCTGCTCGATGCCCGCGACGGCAACCGGCAGATCGGCGGCGCCCTGGGCAAGGCCGAGCGTTACCTGAATATGGCCAGCCTGGTGGCGGTGCTGCTCTCCGGCGTCGCCGTGGCCCTCAGCGCCAGCCGTTTCGCCGCCCGGCGCTTCGACGCCAGTGCGCTGCTGCGCTGCCTGGGCCTGTCACGCCGGGAAACCATGACCCTGTTCAGCCTGCAACTGGCGATGCTCGGCGTGTTGGCCAGTGTCTGCGGCGCCCTGCTCGGCTGGCTGGCCCAACTGGGCCTGTTCGCCCTGCTCCATGACCTGCTGCCCGCCGACGTTCCGGCGGGCGGGCTGATGCCGGCGCTCGCCGGTATCGGCACCGGCCTGGTGGCACTGGCCGGGTTCGCCCTGCCGCCCCTGGCCGCCCTCGGCCGGGTGCCGCCGCTGCGGGTACTGCGCCGCGACCTGCTGCCGATCCCGGCCAGCACCTGGCTGGTCTACGGCGCGGCCTTGCTCGCACTGGGCCTGATCATGTGGCGCCTGAGCCTGGACCTGCTGCTGACCTTCGCCCTGCTCGGTGGCGGGGTGATCGCCGCGCTGTTACTCGGCGGACTGCTGCTGCTCGGGCTGCAAAGCCTGCGCCGACTGCTGGCCGGGGCCTCGTTGCCGTGGCGCCTGGGCCTGGGCCAGTTGCTGCGCCATCCGCTGGCGGCGGCCGGGCAGTCCCTGGCATTCGGCCTGATCCTGCTGTCCATGGCCCTGATCGCCCTGCTGCGCGGTGAATTGCTCGATACCTGGCAGAACCAGTTGCCGAAAAATGCACCGAACTATTTCGCCCTGAATATCCTGCCGGCGGACAAGGACGGTTTTCGCGACCACCTGATCCAGCTCGCGGCCAAGTCGGCGCCGATCTATCCGGTGGTGCCCGGCCGGCTGATCAGCATCAACGGCACCCCGGTGCAGGAGATCGTCAGCAAGGATTCCGGCGGCGATCGCGCCACCCAGCGCGACCTGAGCCTGACCTGGGCCGCCGACCTGCCGCCGGGTAACACCCTGACCGAAGGAAGTTGGTGGCCGGACAAACCCAGCGGGGACATTCCCGGTGTCTCGGTGGAAACCAAGGTTGCCCAGAGCCTGAAGCTCAAACTCGGCGATCACCTGGTGTTCAGCGTCGGCGGGGCCAATCGCGAGGCCGTGGTCAGCAGCCTGCGGACCATCAACTGGGACAACTTCCAGCCGAACTTCTTCATGATCTTCCAGCCCGGCACCCTGCAGGACTTGCCGGCGACCTACCTGACCAGCTTCTACCTGGCACCGGGGCACGACAAGGACGTCGTCGAACTGTCCCGGGCCTTCCCGGCAGTAACCATCTTGCAGGTGGAAGCCCTGCTGGAGCAGCTGCGCAGTATCCTGGCGCAGGTGACCATTGCCGTGGAGTACGTGCTGCTGTTCGTCCTCGCGGCGGGCATGGCCGTGCTGTTCTCCGGCTTGCAGGCGACCCTCGACGAACGCATCCGCCAAGGTGCGCTGCTGCGGGCACTGGGGGCCGAGCGAAAACTGCTGGTCAAGGCACGACGGATCGAGTTCGGCCTGCTGGGCGCGGCCAGCGGCCTGTTGGCAGCCCTCGGCACGGAACTGGTGAGCTGGGTGCTCTACAGGTTCGCCTTCGACCTGCCCTGGCACCTGCATCCCTGGCTGTTGCTGCTGCCGTTGATCGGTGCGGTGATGGTCGGCGGCGCCGGTGTGTTCGGCACCCGCCGGGCGCTGAATGCCAGCCCGCTGACAGTGCTGCGCGAGGGCTGATAGACTCAAGGTCTTGTTTCGCCAAGGGATACCAATGAGTCGCTACCGCCCACCCCGCACTGCCGGCACCGCCCTGATCACCCCCGAGGGCGAGGCCCGCATGCGCGCCGAGTTGCACGAGCTGTGGCATGTGCGCCGCCCCCAGGTCACCCAGTCGGTGAGCGAGGCGGCGGCCCAGGGCGATCGTTCGGAAAACGCCGAATACACCTATGGCAAGAAGATGCTGCGCGAGATCGACAGCCGCGTGCGCTTCCTGACCAAGCGTCTGGAAAGCCTGAAGGTGGTCGACGAACGGCCCAGCGACCTGAACAAGGTGTATTTCGGCGCCTGGGTCACCATCGAAGACGAAGACGGCAAGGAGTCGCGCTATCGTATCGTCGGCCCGGACGAACTGGACCTCAAGCAGAACCTGATTAGTATCGATTCGCCACTGGCCCGGGCCCTGATCGGCAAGGCGCTGGATGCGGAGATCCGGGTGATGGCGCCCACTGGCGAGCAGTTGGTGTACGTCACCACCATCGACTATCCCTGAACCTACCGGCGGTCATGCCACCTGACGTCTCTAGCGCCGCGTGATCAACCCCTGCCGCGCAACGCGGGTCAGTTGTCGGATCACGGCTTGGGCGTGCTCGGCATCCGGCGCCTGGATCACCGCCAGATCAAAACTGTTATCGGCAAAGCGGGCCAGGGAGTCACCGTCCTCGACAAACTGGATCAGAAAAGCCGAGGCGCGACCCTTGCGTCGTGGCCAGCCGTCGAGATAACGCAGCAGCGTGGGCTGATGTGTACCGCCGAGGAGGATTTTAGGGTTGCGAAAAGGCAGATTCGCCGTGATCGGCGTCAGACGTACAACGGGGCGTGGGTTGTTCAAAGTGCGTGTCTCCACCTCAACGATCTGCCGGGCAGGTGTGAGGCAACACCGAACCAGCGCTTTAGCGGTATTTCGAAGCTTCTCTCAAGCTTCTGTCGGCGGTCTTTTGATCCACCTGGCGCCCCGCAAGTAGCTGTTTAAATCGGCGCATGTATTTATCCTAGAGAAGCCGGTGGCTGGCTGTCAAGAATCCTCCACAACGAACAAGCCCGCAAAAATGCGGGCTTGTCGTATTCGTGTGGGAGCCGGCTTGCTGGCGATGAGGCCAGTGAGCCTTGCATCGCCGAATCGGACGCTATCGCCGGCAAGCCAGCTCCAACAAAGGCTTGCGCTGTCGTCTGGATTCTACGAGCGGGCGATGGCCGCGTCCGCCGAGAGTTTGCCGGCCCCTTCGATCAGTACCGCAAATGTCCCGCCTAACAGGGCCAGGGCGAACTCATAACCATTGTTGGCCATGAACAGACCGTTGTGGATATGCACCGAGAAGATCGCCACTAGCAAGGTAAAGGTCAGGCCCAGCGCCGCCGGACGGGCCAACAGGCCGATGATCAGGGCCAGGCCGCCGAAGAACTCGGTGCCGCCCGCCAACAGGGCCATCAGGTGACCCGGTGCCAGGCCGATGCTCTCCATCCACTGCGCCGTGCCGGCCAGGCCGTAGCCGCCGAACAGGCCGAAGAGCTTCTGCGAACCGTGGGCGGCAAAGATGATCCCGACAAAAATCCGCAGGACAGTCAGGCCATAACCGGCGCGGGTGCTCAGAACGCGATTGATCAAGGTGCTCATCGGTGAATCCTTTTTGATATAGGGGTTGATGGGCCTCATATTAATCAGTTTTTAACATGTAAAAAGCGCAAAAAACCCGACAAAACAATCAACTTATTCGATTACTTACGCAAGGCAATCTTCCGTGCATTCGGCTCCAGGGAGTCGCGCTCGCGGTCAAATGCCAGGTAATACTTGTTCACGCTGTTCACATAGTTCACCGCATTCATCCCCACCTGCTCCATGGCGATGCGCTCGACCTGGAAGAACCACTGATTGGGGTTCAAGCCACGGCGGCGGGCCTCGGCGCGCATGCCCTGGACCCGTTCCGGGCCCATGTTGTAGGCCGCCAGGACAAAGGCCATGCGCTCGCGTTCGTTGAGCTTGGGGCTGGCAAAGAACTTGCGCCGGATCATCGCCAGGTACTTGGCCCCGGCCTGCACATTGTTATCGACATTCTGGATATTGCCGACGCCGACCCGCTGCGCCGCCGAGGGGGTGATCTGTAGCAATCCGGTCGCGCCGCTGGCACCCCGGGCGCCGGGATCCAGGGCCGATTCCTTGAAGGCCAGCGCCGCCAGGTTCAGCCAGTCGATGCCCTGGGCCTGGGCATGCCGTTGCAAGACCGGACGGAGCTTTTCCAGCTTCGCCCGATCACTGCGACTCAACGGATAATGCACCTGGTACAGGCGTCGATAGATCCGCAGAAACGCCGTGTCCTGGTCCGAAGGGGCCTTGTAGGTCTTGAGAAAGCGGTCGATACTCGCCCGCAGCATTGAAGCATTGTCGCGTACGAACCAGTGCATCTGCCCCGGCTCGCTGACCAGCACCTGCTTGTCGAAACGCAGCTTGGGCATGATCCGCGCCCAGCGTTCGGCAATCGGCTGCTCGACGACGGTCAGGTGAAAGATCCCGCCCTGGACCATCTCCAGCACATCCTCTGCCGCCAGGCTCGGATCGACCCATTCGATCTTGACCGGCGGCAACTTGCGCAAGGCCAGTTTCTGGTTGATCTGGTTGACCGCCTCACCCGCGGCGCTGCCGGGGGTCAGGGCCAGGGTCCGGCCGGACAGTTGTTCAAATCGGGTAAAGCGCTTCTCGCCTTTGAGCCCTACCAGCAGTAACGGCACCGTATTGCCGAGGGGATCGCTGGCGAGCACCGCGTGCCCAGGCTGGACTTCGAGCAATTCCCCTGGGGCTACCAGATCACCCTCCCCACGCTGCAAGGCGCCGAGCAGTTGGTCCTTGGCCTTGGGAATGATCTTGAGGGTGATCTCCTGGTTGTCGCGGGCCTGGCTGTTGAGGAACTGCTCGAAGGCGCGCAGGCGATGGTATTCGAGGCCAATGACCTCGCCCTGGACCTCGCCGCTGCTGTTGCGGCTCTGGTTGACCAATACCCGCAGGACCCGGCTGCTGCGAATCTCCGCGAGGTCGCGGACCTTGCCCGGCTGGGCGATTTCCAACGGCCCGGCCAACCGCGCAAGCGCCGGCAACGGCAGCAGCAGGGACAGGCACAGCAGGAGCAACAGCGAGGGTCGCTTCTTCATCCGTTCTCCGGAAAGAATACTGCCCAGCCTCAGACGAAGGTGGCCTGAAGTCGAACAACTGAAATCGAGCGTCTTTTGAACGCGAAAAGTGCGAAAGACTGGGTACGGCACCGAGGTCATGCCAACCGATGTTTTCTTCCGGCTTTAAGAGACAGTCATAACTCGTTGTAGTTCTTGATTTTTATTATAAATCTACAGCTCTGGTATGCTTTTCGGCCTGTGGCCTGAGGTAGCACCATGCAACTCATCGATATCGGCGTCAACCTGACCAACCCCGGTTTTGCCGGCAAACAGCAGGAAATACTCGACCGTGCCTATGCCGCCGGAGTCTGCCAACTGATTGTGACAGGCACCAGTCTGGAGGGCAGCGAACAGGCGTTGGAGCTGTGCCGGGAGCTGGATCAGAGCGGTCGGCGGCTATTCGCCAGCGCTGGCATCCACCCCCATTCCGCCAGTGACTGGAGGGCCGACAGCGCCGCTCGTCTGAAAGCCCTGCTGATGGAACCGAACGTCTGCGCGGTCGGCGAATGCGGGCTGGATTTCAACCGCGATTTCTCCCCGCGCCCGCAACAGGAAAAAGTCCTCGAGGAACACCTGGCCCTGGCCGTGGAGTTGCAGCGTCCGGTGTTCCTCCATGAGCGCGATGCCAACGTCCGTTTGCTGGAGATCCTGCGGGACTACCGCGACCACCTGCCCGCCGCCGTGGTGCACTGTTTCACCGGCGAGCAGAAGGCGCTGTTCAGCTATCTCGACCTGGACCTGCATATTGGCATCACCGGCTGGATCTGCGATGAGCGTCGTGGCACCCACCTGCACCCACTGGTGCGGGAGATTCCCCGGGGCCGCCTGATGCTCGAAAGCGACGCGCCCTACCTGCTGCCACGCAGCCTGCGGCCCAAGCCGAAGAACGGCCGCAATGAACCGGCGTACCTGGGCGAAGTGCTGCGTGAAGTGGCCCTGCACCGCGACGAAAGCCAGGAAGACCTGGCCGCCCACACCAGCGCCTGCGCCCGCGCGTTCTTCAATTTGCCGGGCCTCGACTGAAGCGGCATTGACCCATATCAACAATTGCCTCCCTGAGTAGCGGCACAATAATGGCACCTTGCCAAAACTGTTTCCGCCCTATCAGGGAAGACCCACCATGCGTGCCTGGCTTAGCAATATCTCGCTGAAATACAAGTTCTGGGCCGTGAACGCGGTCGCGTTTGTCACCACCCTGTTTCTGGTGCTGTACGCCGTGCAGTTGGAACAACAGGCCCGCACCGACGCCTCCCGCGCCGCGGTCCAGGCCCAGGCTCACCTGCTCGCGGCCTGGCCCGAAGGCAAGGCCTGGCCCGAGGCCGACAACCTGCTGCCGTTCAAGGCCGGTGAAACGCCGACCCTCAAGGGGCAGATGTTGCCGCGTCTCAAGGACGCCAACGGCTGGGTCGCTTACGACTATATGCCACTGTTCGGCGACAACCCGCTGCTCGGCGCACAAGTGCTCGGCCGTGGAGAACAGCAGGTCGCCGTACTCGCCTATGCGCCAAGCCTGGCCCAGGTGTTCAGCGAACGTTTCGCCAACTATGCGGTGGCCGTCTTCATCCTGATGCTGGCGATGCTCGGCGCCTCGCAGTTGCTGATCCGCTTCCTGCTCAGCCAGCTCAATACCCTCAAGGACGTGATGCTCCACGTGGAGAAGACCGGCGACCTCTCGGCCCGTGTGCCATTGGCCGGCAAGGACGAAGTCGGACAAATGGCCAGCGCCTTCAATGCCATGCAAGCCGGCTATCAGCGGGTGGTCAGCACGGTGGCGCGCACGGCGGCGCAACTGGATGTCGGCGCGGCGCGCCTGGCCTCGAGCATGAACGACGTGCGCCACGGCATGCTCGGCCAGCAGAGCGAAACCGACCAGGCCGCCACGGCCATCAACGAAATGTCAGCCACGGTCTATCACATCGCCCAGCACGCCGGCGCCACCCGTGACCTGTCGAAAACCGCCGACGACCTGGCCGGCAGCGGGCACGTCGTAGTCAACCGGGTCCAGCAATCGATCACCGGGCTGTCCAGCGGCGTGCAGCAGACCGCGACGATGATCCAGCAACTGGCCGAGGACAGTCAGAAGATCAATGGCGTGGTCAGTGTCATTCACAGCATCGCCGAACAGACCAACCTGCTGGCACTGAACGCCGCCATCGAAGCGGCCCGGGCCGGGGAAATGGGTCGAGGTTTCGCGGTGGTCGCCGATGAGGTGCGCAACCTGGCCAAGCGCGTACAGAGTTCCACCGACGAGATCACCACCATGGTGTCCGCCTTGCAGGCCGGCACCCGCGACGCCGTGGACTTTATGCAGGAAAGCTCGTTCAAGGCCGACGACTGCGTGCAACAGGCCCAGGAAGCCGGGGAAGCGCTGGCGCAGATCACCAGCGCGGTGGCCCAGATGCGCGAAAGCAACACCCAGATCGCCGTGGCCGCCGAACAGCAGAGCCAGGTCGCGGAAGAAATGAACCGGGCGGTGGTGAGCATCCGCGACGTGACCGAGAACACCGTGCAACAGACCGTGGACTCGGCCACCACCAGCCATGACCTGGCGAAGCTGGCGGGAGAGCTGAGCAAGGCGATTGGCCAGCTCAAACTATAGGATCGATAGGAAGAGTTGATTCGCCCGGAAAGCTAGCCGGGCTTACTCTCTGTTCACCTACTACACGAACAGAGGACACGATCATGGGCCAACGTCACCCCAACTTCCCCGCCTGGCAATGGCGGGTTGCCCCCCAAGCTTCGAACGATGGCACCCGCGAAGGCATGCAACTGCTGGCGCTGACCCTGTTCGCACTGTCCTTCCTGCTGGTGAGTTCCGGCGTGTTCGCGCAGAACCCGACCAACTTCGCCGTTGGCGTGCTGGGCCTGGTGGCCGCATTCAGCCTGCGCAGCAAAGGCCAGAGCCTGGCACTGGAAGCCTGAGCCAGCACCGTTCCCCTGAAGGCCGGCTTGCCGGCCTCAGGCAAACACGGTAACGGTCTGCCGGCTCAATGCGATCAGCCGTCCATCGGCGCTCCACAACGCCGCCGCCACATGGCCATAGCCGTCGCGGGCATGCTCGATCACCGCGCGGTATTTGCACCAGTCCAGGGTATCGAGTTCCAGCAATGGCTGGACGAACTCCACCGTCCAGGTCAGGGTGCTGCCGGCCGCCGGTTTGCCCAGGTGTGACAACACCGCCGGCGGCCAGGCGTCCACCAGGGCCAGCAAGTGCGCCTCGGTCAGCGGCTCTTGCCGGACATCCCCACGCAGTTGCACCCAGCCGCCCATCTCGCGGGATTTGTTGCCGGTAAAAGGCATGCCACCCACGCCCCAGCGCATCGACAGATTACGCATGAACTCCGGCATCACTCCCGGGATATAGGGCGCCTCCGGGCATTCGTCCCAATGCTTGAACGCGGGTGCCGGCTCAGCCGCCACCTCCACCACCGATTCCCGCGACGCGCCAAAGCTACCCTGAACCAACGTCACCACCTGGCCATTTTGCATGGCCCGGCCCAGCACCTGGCTGACCGCCTTGCCCTCGCGCAACACCTCGACTTCAAAATCGATGGGCACCCCAGGCTCGGCCGGCCCGACAAAAGTGATCGCCAGCGAACGTACCGGCCGCTCGGCCGGTACCCGGGCGCGCATCGCCTCGTATTGCAGCGCCACCATCAGGCCGCCAAACGTGGCCCGTCCCTGCGCCCACTCGGCAGGAATGGAAAGCCCCTTGGGCTCGCGGCGAACCGCATCGAGCAAATCTGAAAAGCGCATGCTGACCTCAGCTGGAAAAAGTCCTACAGAATAGTAACCAGCTCATCCGCGCCACACAGCACTCATACCGGCCAAAGCAGCGGTCAAACAGGCCGCCGGCACTCAGCTGAAACAGGTCTCGCTCAACCGATCCAGCACCCGGTCGGCCTTGTTCTCGGCCAGGGCCATGGTCCTGCGCCAACCCGTCACACAGGATTGCAGGTCCGGCTCCTGTTCCGCCCGCAGCAACCATTGCCAGCAATCATGCCAATCACCCAGCGCTTCCTGGGCCGACTTCAGGGACTTCAAGGCTGGCGCCGGCAAGCGATTCAGATGCGGATAGGCCTCGGCGGCGTAACGCACGCGCTTGATCAACAGCCGCAACCGATGGCGGTCATGCAGCGGGTCATGCAAGGCTTCATCCAGGGCCTCCCACTGTTTGGTCAAGCGCTTTTCGATGCGTTTGTGCAGGCCCTTCAACAGGCCCTGGTGTTGCGAAGCCCGGAGAAAACGCGGAAAGGCATCGAGCACACTGAACAACTGTTTCAGCTCGGCACTGCGCGCCACCGCCCAGTACTCATCGGACAACTGTTCCGTACGCCGCGCCGCCGCCACATGATGCCCCTGCCGATGCAGGTAGGCGGCCAGCACTTCACGATCGCGAATCGGCGTGGTCAGGCTGCCGACCTGCTGCGCCGCCTGCTCGACCTGTTCGACACCCGGCAAGCCACGCAACGGCCGCAACAAACTGCGCAGACGTCGTACCGTAGTGCGTAAATCATGCAGGCCCTCCTCGTCGGTCAGCGCATCCACCCGCGCATGACAGGCCAACAAGCGCACTTCCAGGCTCAGGACCTGAACCACCAATTCATCCACCAGGGCAGACATTCGACACTTACTCCCAAATCGAACTTCCAAGACTACGACGCAATGACCGCAACCGCTGTTGCAATGCATCCATCGACGGGGCCTGTTCAGCATAGCGCTGGGCCACGAAGCTCTGGACAAATGCATTGATATTTTCCGCCTGGCGCGGCAATTCCCGGGCCGCCCGCTCGCCAAACGCCTGCGGGCCCTCGCCCGGTTCGCGCACCAGCCCACGCCGACGCAGGAGCTTTTCAAAGGCGGCGAATACCCGTAGCGACGGATCGGAGGTGTTGCGCCAGGGGCGCAGCAGCAACAGCGAGAGCAGCCCCAGGATCAGCACCAGACCGACCGGCAGGACCCAGGCGGTGAGATCGCCGAACCAGCGCCCCAGCAGCTGCAATTGCTGGTCACCCTGATAACCCAGGACCCAGCGCTGCCAACCGTAATTGAGATTATCCCAGCCCAGGCGCAGATTATTGAGCCAGGTCAGATGCGGGTAACGCAGCGGTGAGAGTGACGAGGCGCCGAGCATATCCTCGTCGGCCGCCAGGGCCTGTTCCAGGCCCTGATCGATACGCTGCGGAGCCACCGCATAGGTCGGATCGACGCTGCGCCAGCCCTGTCCGTCCTGCCAGTATTCGACCCAGGCGTGGGCATCGAACTGACGCACCGTGAGAAAATTGCCCCCCGGATTCAGCTCACCGCCCTGATAGCCGGCCACCATTCGCGCCGGAATTCCCGCCGCCCGCAACACGTAGACCATGGCCCCGGCATAATGCGCACAGAAGCCCTGGCGGCTGTCGAAGAGGAAAGCGTCGATACTGTCGGCGCCCAGGGTTGGCGGCTTGAGGGTGTAGTAATAGGGCTCGTCGTGAAAATGCTTGAGCAGCGCCGCCACCAGCGCCTGGGGTTGTGGATAAGTTTGCCGCAACTGTGTTGCCCACTGCCGGCTGCGCGGATCGCCCTGGGTCGGCAACTGCAAGGCCTGGCGCCGGGCCCGGTCACTGAGTTGCGGATCGCGCATCACCTGCGGCCAGGACTCGGCCCGATAGAGCAAGACCTGCTGCACCGGCCGCTGGCGTTGCACCCGATAGTCCGCCAGTTGGTGCACATCGACCTGATCGGTGCGGGCCACATCCAGTGCCGGCAACCAGGGTTTGCCGCTGGCCTGGAGAATGATGCTGTAGCGCCAGGACTCGCCAGCGGCCTGCCATTTCGGCGCCTGGCTGTAGTTCACCGATGGCGCCTGGCTCCAACGCCGGCCATCGAATTGCTCCAGGGTCAGCGCCCGCCAATACAGGTCGCGACGCGCCGGCATGGGGCCTTCGAAGCTGGCGCGAAAGGCCAGTTCCGCGGAACGCCCAAGCTCGGCCACATCCCCCGGCGACATGCTTTCGGACAACCCGCTCTGTGCCTTGTCGATAGCCAACGGCAATGACCAGAGCGGCGCGATACGGGGGAAAAACAGGAACAGCAGGAGCATCAACGGCAAGGCTTGCAGCAACAGGGTCATGGACAACCACAAGGTCTTCAGCGGCCGGGTCGTCGCGCCCTGCTGCAAACCGACCAGGGCCGCCAGCAGCGCCCCCACCGGCAGCAGGCTGTAGAACGCCCAGGGCAAGCTGTCCTCGAACAGATAGGCCACCGCGACACAGAACAGCCCGAGGAAAATCAGCACCAGGGCATCGCGGCGAGTGCGGGTTTCCACCAGCTTGAGGATAAACATCGCCACCAGCAGCACCGCCCCGGCGTCCAGTCCGATCAGGCTGCTGCGCGAGAGCCAGATACCGCCGATGGTGGCCAGCAACAGAAGCAGTTCCATCAGGCGTCCGGGAAAACGCGCGCGCATGCGGTAGACCTGGACCCGCCAGACCGTGCAGCCGAGCCACAACCCGACCATCCACGGCGGCACATGGAACCAGAACGGCAGCATCACCAGGGTCTGGGCCACCAGCAACCAGACCAGGCTGGCGCGGGAAATCAGTGGCGCGGCGCTCATGGGCTTTTCCCGAACAGCGCGAGGGCCCGCAGGCAGGCCTCGCAGTGGGCCGCACCGGTATCGCTGTCCAGCATCTGGTCAGGCAGATGCAGGGAGAACATGGTCTCGCGACGGGACAACTCCAGCACCCAATAACACAGGCGTGACAGGCGCTGCTCGGCATCCCCGCCCAGGGCCAGGAAGTCCAGGCACAGCTCACGACCGTCGAGCCGGGCGAATTCCTTGATCAGCAGGCCCTGGCCACGGGAGTAGGCTTTCCAGTGCAGGCGCCGCCAGGAGTCGCCGGGCTGATAGACCTTCAGGCTCTGGTAGTCATCGACCCCCTGGCCGTGGGCGCGCATCCCCTCTTCGCGGTCATCGGCGAGCACGCTGGCCAGGGTCGGCAGCTCGCCTTCCAGGGGTTGTGGATAAACCAGCACCTTCTGGCCCAGGTCGAGCCGGCTCCAGGTCCGCAGGATCCCCAGCGGAAAACTGCTTTCGACACCGATGCGCGGCGCGTGCAGCCAGCCGCGCACCAGGGTCGGCCGGTTCAACTCCAGTTCGCAGAAACCCGCGGGCGGCACATCGACGCTGTGCACAGCCTGCGCCGACCAGCCCAGGCCAATGGACTGATGGGCTTTGCCGGCACTCTCCAGGCGCACGAGAAAACGCGCCTGCTCGCCGACAAACACCGCAGGCCCGGTCCCGGCACTGAGCACCAGCCCCTGCAGATTGCGCCAGGTATGCAGGATCGCCACCACGAACACCGACAGCAGCAGGAAGCACAGGGCGTAGGCCAGGCTGCTCTGGTAGTTGATGGCGACCATCAGGATCAGCGCCAGCAGCGCGGCAAATACCCCGCCGGCGCGATTGGGCATGATGAAGATCTGCCGCTGGGTCAGTTGAATCCGCGCCGAGGGCGGCAGGCGCCGCGCCAGCCAGGCCTGCCAGTACTCGCGCAGGCGCCGGATCAAAGCGCCGGCACCTCGCGCAGCAGCCACTGCACCAGGGCGCCACCGCCCTGCCCGGTGGGATCGGCACGCTCGCGCAGGCGATGGCTGACCACCGAGGGCAGGACCGCCTGGACGTCTTCCGGCACCACATAGTCGCGCCCCGCCAACAGCGCCCAGGCCCGGGCGGCGGCGAGGATCGCCAGGCTCGCGCGTGGTGACAGTCCCCAGGCGAATTGCGGCTGGTCGCGGGTCGCGCCAACAAGACGCAGCACATAGTCCACCAACGAATCGCTGGTGCGCACCTGCTTGACCTGCTGTTGCAGCGCCGACAATTCGGCATGGTTGAGCAGCGGTTGCAGTTTTGGCAGCAGGTCGCGGCGCGACACGCCTTGCAGCAGGGCCTTTTCCGCGGCCCGGGCCGGATAGCCGAGGGATACCCGCATCAGGAAACGATCGAGTTGCGACTCCGGCAAGGCGAAGGTGCCGCCCTGGCTGCTGGGGTTTTGCGTGGCGATCACGAAGAACGGCGACGGCAAGGGCCGGGTGGCGCCTTCGATGGTCACCTGGCCTTCTTCCATGGCTTCGAGCAAGGCGCTCTGGCTCTTGGGCGTGGCCCGGTTGATTTCGTCGGCCAGCACCAGCTCGGCGAAGATCGGTCCCGGGTGGAACACGAACAGCCCGCTGTCCTTGTCGAACACCGAGGTGCCGAGGATATCGCTGGGCAACAGGTCGGAGGTGAACTGGATACGCTGGAAGCTCAGGCCAAGGACCTTGGCCAGGGTGTGGCTGAGGGTGGTCTTGCCCATGCCGGGCAGGTCTTCGATCAGCAGATGACCGTTGGCCAGCAGGCAGGTCAGGGCCAGGCGAACCTGCGCATCCTTGCCCAACACCACCTGGTTCACGGCCTGCAGACAGGCTTCCAGTTTACTGCGCATAGGCAGACATCCGAACTTGGGAGAAGCCGAAGATACTACCGTGTTTCTACTGCAATGCAGGTTTGTGAAATAGCGCTATTTTCCATAACAACACCGAACCTGCTTTCTGCAACAACACCCAACCTGTAGGAGCAGGGCTTGCCAGCGAAGCTTTTGGCCGCCTCACGGGCAAGCCCTGCTCCTACGGGGATTGTGTTCGGCCTTGACTGACGGGCATTGGGCATGCCATGCGTCTATAAGGGACCGCACTAATGGGCTCAACGTCCGGCGCGGGACTCACGGATGTAGAAACGCGCTTTCTCGGCCTTGTTGGTACAGCCCTCATAGGCTTCGAACTGCTGCTGGGTCTTGGCCCCGGTCAGCAGCGACAGCGCCTTGGAGTAGCTCACGGTCCCGGCAAAACCTTCGGCCTTGGCCAGGTCCAGCTCGTGCCAGGCGGCATCCAGTTCGGTACCACAGCTGTCCCGGTAGGCAGTTTTGCCAGCACAACCGGCCAACGCCAACGCAATCAATGGCACACAGATCCAGGCTTTCATCGATGACACCTCAGGAGAAAATAAATACTTGTGCAGGTTATGACGGCACGCC
Organism: Pseudomonas sp. MWU12-2037; assembly: GCF_023242345.1. Classification (NCBI taxonomy): domain Bacteria; kingdom Pseudomonadati; phylum Pseudomonadota; class Gammaproteobacteria; order Pseudomonadales; family Pseudomonadaceae; genus Pseudomonas; species Pseudomonas sp. MWU12-2037. Next base: position 41,393 of record NZ_JALLIZ010000021.1, read on the forward strand.
AGGCAAAAAGTGCCTTGGTCTTTCACTCAAGCTTAGCCAATCAAGATGACGATGGGTGCAGTCGAGACAATTCAACGGCAAAGAACAGCCGACGCCACGATTGTACCCGCCTCGCCGGAGGTGCATTGTTAACAACCGCTTGTTCAAGGACTGACTCATGAAAAAACGTGTTGCGCTGGTGCTGGGCTCGGGTGGGGCCCGGGGTTATGCCCATATCGGGGTGATCGAGGAAATCGAAAGACGCGGTTATGACATCGCCTGTATCGCCGGTTGCTCCATGGGCGCGGTGGTCGGCGGCATCTATGCGGCCGGCAAACTCGACGACTACCGCCGCTGGATCGAGAGCCTGGACTATCTGGATGTGCTGCGCCTGGTGGACGTGAGTTTTCGCCTGGGCGCCATTCGCGGCGAAAAGGTCTTCGGGCAGATCCGCAAGATCGTCGGCGAGGTCAATATCGAGGACCTGCGTATTCCCTACACCGCTGTCGCCACCGACCTGACCAACCAGCAGGAAATCTGGTTCCAGGAAGGTTGCCTGCACCAGGCGATGCGCGCCTCGGCGGCGATTCCCAGCCTGTTCACCCCGGTGATGCAAGGCAACCGCATGCTGGTGGACGGCGGCATTCTCAATCCCTTGCCGATCGTTCCGGTGGTCTCCAGCCACTGCGACCTGATCATCGCCGTCAACCTCAACGCCACCAACCAGAAGCAGTACCAGCTACCGGTGATCCAACGACCGCCGGCGTTCAAGAGCCGCTTCAACAACCTGCTCAGTTCCATGGGCTCGCGCCTGCCGTTCCGCCGTAAACAGGCCGAGGAGCTATTGCGCCTGGAACAACAGACCCTCGCCAGCGAGGCTGCCCAGGTCGGCAATCCCTGGCTCGATGGCCAGGAACCCCAGGCCCGGCAACCGGCTGCCACACCACAAAACGACGGCGCGCCGAAGTCCGCCACCGGCTCGTTCATCATCGACAACGTCGGCCCGGCCTCGCTGCTGGACCTGATCAACCAGAGTTTCGAGGTGATGCAGACCTCGCTGGCGCAGTACAAGATCGCCGGCTACCCGCCGGATATCCTGATCAACGTGCCCAAGCGGGTGTGCCGCTTCTTCGAGTTCTACAAGGCCCCGGAGCTGATCGCCCTGGGACGCTTGATTGCCAGCGATACGCTGGACCGCTATGAGGAAGAAGGGCGCCAGGGCTAGTTATCGAGCAACCGGTAACCGACCCCCGCCTCGGTCACGATAAACCGTGGCGCGGTCGGGTCATCCACCAGCTTCTGGCGCAGATGCCCGACCACGATCCGCAGGTAGTGACTGTCTTCGGTATGGGTCGGGCCCCAGATATCCTTGAGCAACTGCTGCTGGGTGATCACCCGCCCGGGGTGCCGCGCCAGTTGCGCCAGCACCGCGTACTCCTTGCGGGTCAGCGCCACTTCCGCGCCATCGAGCAACACCCGCCGGTAGGCCAGGTCGATGGTCAGCGGCCCAAAGGTCAACGCCGCCTCCTGGGCCTCGCCACTGGGCGCCTGGCGCAACAGGGCGCGAATCCGCGCGAGAAACTCCTGGATACCGAACGGCTTGGTCACGTAGTCGTTGGCCCCGCCATCCAGCGCCTCGACCTTCTGCCCCTCGCCGGCCCGCACCGAGAGCACCAGCACCGGCGCCGTGGACCATTCGCGAAACTCACGCAGCACCTGCTGGCCGTCCATGTCCGGCAAGCCGAGGTCGAGCACCAGCAGGTCCGGCTTGTTCAGGGCGGCATGGGCCAGGCCCTCGGCGCCGGTACCGGCCTCCAGCACCTTGTAGCCCTGGGACACCAGGCTGATGCGCAGGAACTTGCGGATCTGCGGTTCGTCGTCGATGACCAGGATGGTCGCGGTCTGGGTCATGGTCTTAACATCATGGCAATCGGTGGCCAAAGCATATCAGGCTTCACTTTCAATGCCCGGTTGCTCCTGCAAAGGGAGGAACAGGGTGATACAGGTGCCATGGCCGTCAATGCCATCATCCACGGCAATATGTCCGCCGTGTGCGCCGACCATCCCCTGGCAGATCGCAAGGCCCAGGCCCGTACCCTGCCCGCCGCGATCGCCACGGGCGGCGGTGTAGAACATGTCGAAAATCTTGTGCCGCTCATCTTGCGGAATCCCCGGTCCTTCGTCACTGACGGAAAAAAACAGCTCCTTGTCGGTGGTGCCGGCACGCAGTTGCAGGCGCCCCTGGGGCGGTGAAAAGCGCGCGGCATTTTCCATCACGTTGATCAGCGCCTGTTCGATCAGCGCCGCGTGTACATAGAGTAGTGGCAAATCCGCCGGCAACTCGGTACTGACCTGCAACGGCGCCAACACCGCCCGCAGCCGGTTCAGCGCGCTGCCGATGATATCCGCCGGCGCGACCCAGTCGCGGGCCAGCTTCAGCGCCCCGTGGCCGAGCCGGGTCATGTCCAGCAGGTTCTGGATATAACGGTCCAGGCGCTCGGCTTCGTCGCGGGTGCCTTCCAGCAGTTCCCGGCGATCTTCCAGGGGAATCGCCTCGCCCAGCGCCAACAGGCTGTCGATGCTGCCGCGCATGGACGTCAGCGGGGTACGCAAGTCATGGGACACCGAGGCGAGCAAGGCACTGCGCAGTTGTTCGGTTTCGCCGTGCAGGCGAGCGGCCTCGAGGTCATCGGCCAACTGCGCCCGGGCCAGGGCCTGGGCCAGCGGCTGGCTGAGGGCGGTCAACAAACGGCGACGCTGCCCGCTCAGGGTCTGTCCCTCTTTGGGGGAGACCCCCAACAGGGCCAGTGGCCCCTCTTCCGCCGACAACGGCCACCACCACCAACGCCCGAACGGCAAGGTGCCGGTGCCCATGCCCGCTGGCTGGTCGTGCTGCCAGGCCCAGTCGGCGGCGGCCCGCTCGGACTCGGAGAAGGTCTGCGGGCCGCCGGTCTCGACTTTCCAACCGCCCTGGCCGTCGCGATTGAGCAGACAGATTTGCAGCTCTTCCCAACCACTGAGGTGCTGTGAAGCGGCACTGATGACCGCCTGGCGATCAGTGGCCGCGGTCAGCTTGCGCGACAGGTCGAGCAGTTCGCTGGTTTCTTCCTGGGTATCGCGCAGGGCCTCCAGCTGCCGCCGCTGACGCGCCGCGAGGTTACCGGTGAGCGCTGCCATCAAGAGGAAAAACAGCAGCGTCAGCACATCCTCCTCACGCTGGATGGCGAAGGAGAATTTCGGCGGGATAAACAGGAAGTCGTAACTCAGGAACGACAGCACCGCACAGGCCAGCGACGGCCCCAGGCTGCTGCGCACTGCCACCAGTAACACGGCGGCGAGGAACACCAGGGAAATATTCGGCAATGGCAGCACACTGGCCACGCCCCAGGCCAGGGCGGTGGCCAGGATCGTCGCCACCAGAGCCATCGCGTAGTCGAACCAGACCACCGCTTGCGGATCGCGGGTACGCGCCACCTGTTGCTCTTCGTCACGGTCCAGCACATTGATTTCCAGGCCGTGGGCATTGCGCAACAAACGCGCTGCCAGGCCTCCGCCAAACAGTCGGCGATGCCAACGTTGCCGTGACTGCCCCACCAGCACCAGGCTGGCGCGGCGTTCGGCGGCATGTTGAATCAGGGTCTTGGCCACTTCCCCGGCGCGCAGCAGCACTACTTCGCCGCCGAGACGCTCGGCCAGTTGCTGGGCACTTTGCAGACGCAGGCGCGACTGCTCGTCGCGCACGCTGCCATTGTCCACATGCACCAGGCTCCAGGGCAGATGCCGGCGCTGGGCGACCCGACTGGCATGGCGCACCAGGCGCTCGGCCTGGGCATCGCCATCCACTCCCACCAGCAGGCGTCCGCGCAGGGCCGGCGCCGCCTGGCCGAGGGTCCGGTAACCGAGGGCCAGGTCGTTGTCGACCTGGGCCGCGGCCGTCTGCATGGCCAGTTCGCGCAAGGCGGTGAGGTTGGTCTGGGTAAAAAATGCATCGATGGCGGCGCGGGCCTGCTCCGGCACATAGACCTTGCCGTCGCGCAGGCGCTCCAGCAGTTCCCGGGGCGGCAGGTCGATCAGCAGCAGTTCGTCGGCCTCCTGCAGGACCCAGTCCGGCAAGGTTTCACGGACCTGCACACCGGTAATACCGCGCACCTGGTCATTGAGGCTTTCCAGGTGCTGGACGTTGACCGTGGTGAACACATCGATACCGGCGGCCAGCAACTCCTGGACATCCTGCCAGCGTTTGACGTGACGGCTGTTGGGGGCGTTGCTGTGGGCCAATTCATCGACCAGCACCAGCTTGGGCTTGGCCTTGAGCAGGCCGTCGAGGTCCATTTCTTCAAGCAGGACCCCGCGATATTCGGAGCGCACCAGCGGCTGCTGCGGCAAACCGCTGAGCAGCGCCTCGGTTTCCGCGCGGCCGTGGGTTTCCACCACCCCGGCGAGGAGCTTCACACCCTGGCGCAGTTGAGTGTGGGCGGCCTGCAACATGGCGTAGGTCTTGCCGACACCGGGCGAAGCGCCGAGGAAGACCTTGAGCCGGCCACGACCGTCGCGGGGCAGTTCTGCTAGGAGCGCGTCGGCGCGACCGGAATCACTCATGTCATCGGTTCTCACTTATGAAGCTGACACCACCGCTCCTTGTAAGAGCCGGCTTGCTGGCGATAGCGGTTATCCAGGCAACAACGATGTCGGCTACCAGATCGCATCGCCAGCAAGCCGGCTCCTACAAGGTTCGCGGTGTTGGCGGCATTGGCCGCGTTACTTCGAAACTTCGGCCAGGGCCGCATTCAAGGCAAGCACATTGACCACCGGTGGGCCAATCAGCGGTTGCTCGATATGCATTTCAACCAGGCGCTCGACATCGGCCGTCGGCAGGTTGCGCGCCTGCGCTACCCGCGCCAGTTGATAGCGAATCGCTTCAGGTGGCAAGTGCGGATCGAGGCCGCTGGCCGAGGTGGTCAGCATCGACAGAGGCACCGGGCCCTGGCCGGGCACCGCCTGCTTGGTCGCATCGTCGAAGATCCGCGTGGCCAGGGCCGGGTTGCTCGGGCTCAGGTTGCTCGACGAGCTCGACACGGTGGCAAAGGCCCCCGCCGAAGGCCGCGGATGGAACCAGGTGTCACCGGTGAAATCCTGGGCAATCAGGCTCGAGCCACGGACCTTGCCGTCGGCATCACGCACCAGGCTGCCATTGGCCTGCGCCGGGAAGACCACCTGGGCCACGCCGGTGACCACCAGGGGATAGGCGACACCGGTAATCAGGGTCATCAGGACCAACAGGCTCAAGGCCGGACGTACTACGCTGGACATGTTCAATTCCTCAAATTCAGGGGTACACAACCTGCAGGCGCCGGCTTGCCGGCCCCTGCAGAAAAACGCGTCACACCAGGTGCAGCGCCGTCAGCAGCATGTCGATGGCCTTGATCCCCACGAACGGCACCACGATCCCGCCTAGCCCGTAGATCAGCAGGTTGCGCCGCAACAGGTGGGCGGCACTCGCCGCCTGCACCCGCACGCCACGCAGGGCCAGCGGGATCAGCACGACGATGATCAGGGCGTTGAACACGATCGCCGAGAGGATCGCGCTCTGCGGGCTGGTCAGGTGCATGACGTTGAGCACGCCCAGCTGTGGATAAATCGAGGCGAACAGCGCCGGCAGGATGGCGAAGTACTTGGCCACGTCGTTGGCAATCGAGAAGGTGGTCAGCGCCCCTCGGGTGACCAGCAATTCCTTGCCGATCTGCACCACGTCCAGCAGCTTGGTCGGGTCGCTGTCGAGGTCGACCATGTTCGCCGCTTCACGCGCGGCCTGGGTGCCATCGTTCATCGCCATGCCGACGTCGGCCTGGGCCAGTGCCGGGGCGTCGTTGGCACCGTCACCGCACATCGCCACCAGACGACCGTCGTTCTGCTCCAGGCGAATTCGCGCCAGCTTCTTCTCCGGGGTGGCTTCGGCCAGCACATCGTCAACCCCCGCCTCGGCCGCAATCGCGGCGGCGGTCAGCGGGTTGTCGCCGGTCACCATCACGGTGCGGATACCCAGCTTGCGCAATTCGGCGAAGCGATCACGAATGCCTGGTTTGACCACATCCTTCAGGTGAATGGCCCCCAGCAGACGACCATCGGCGCAGACCAGCAACGGCGTACCACCGCTCTGGGCGATCCGGTCGACTTCCCGGGACAAAACCGGCGACAGGTCGCTGCGTTTCTGGCCGACAAAGGCCAGCAGTGAATCCACCGCGCCCTTGCGATAGACCCGGCCCTGGTAGTCGACACCCGACAGCCGCGTTTCGGCGCTGAACGGCACGGCGGTCAGTTCGGCCGCGGTCGGTTCTTGCTGCGGATGCAGTTCACGCAGGTACTCGACAATCGACTTGCCTTCGGCGGTGTCGTCCGCCAGCGAAGCCAGCAAGGCGCCTTCAGCCAGCTCCTTGGCGCTGACGCCAGGGGTGGCGTAGACCGCCGTGCAGCGACGGTTGCCGAAGGTGATGGTGCCGGTCTTGTCCAGCAACAGCACATGCACGTCACCCGCCGCTTCCACCGCGCGACCGGATTTGGCGATCACGTTCAAGCGCACCAGGCGATCCATCCCGGCGATACCGATGGCCGAGAGCAGGCCGCCGATGGTGGTCGGAATCAGGGTCACCAGCAATGCCACCAGGAACACCAGCGGCAGGCTGCCACCGGAGAAGTGGGCGAACGGCTGCAGGGTCACCACCACCAGCAGGAAGATCAGGGTCAAGCCGATCAGCAGGATATCCAGCGCCACTTCGTTGGGGGTCTTCTGGCGCTTGGCACCTTCCACCAACGCGATCATGCGGTCCAGGGTCGATTCACCGGGGTTGGCGGTGATGCGCACGATCAGCCAGTCGGACACCAGGCGGGTATTGCCGGTGACCGCCGAGCGGTCGCCGCCGGACTCACGAATCACCGGCGCGGACTCACCGGTAATCGCCGCTTCGTTGACGGCGGCGATCCCTTCGATCACCTCGCCGTCGCCAGGGATCATTTCCCCGGCGGCCACCCGTACCACGTCACCTTTGCGCAGGTTGGCGGCGGGAACCGATTCGAAGCTGCCATTGGCCTTGCGGCGATGGGCCACCAGGCCTTCGCTGCCGGCCTTCAGGCTGTCGGCGCGGGCCTTGCCGCGCCCTTCGGCCAGGGCCTCGGCAAAGTTGGCGAACAACACGGTGAACCACAGCCAGAGGGCGATCTGGGCGGAGATAAAGATCGAAACAGTGCTGTCCGGCACAAAGCACAGGACAGTGGTCAGGATCGCCGTCAGTTCGACCACGAACATCACAGGTGCACGTTGCAACTGGCGCGGGTCGAGCTTGACGAAAGCTTGGACCAGGGCCGGACGCCACAGGGCGGACATCGCGGTCTTGGCTGGCTCGGCCGGTCTGGCTTGCGCCGTTTTTGCTGCGGGAAGAGGCATATTCATCATTATTTCCTCAGAAACCCATGCTCAGATGTTCGGCAATCGGGCCCAGCGCCAGCGTCGGCAGGAAGGTCAAGCCACCCACCAGCAGGATGGTCACCGTCAGCAACGTGACAAACAGCAGGCCATGGGTCGGAAAACTGTTCTGGCCAATCGGTGCGGTCTTCTTCATCGCCAGGCTGCCGGCCAGGGCCAGTACCGGGAAGATGTAACCGAAGCGACCGAGCAGCATGCTCAGGCTCATCATCAGGTTGTGGAACGTGGTGTTGGCACTGAAACCACCGAACGCCGAACCGTTATTCGCGGTGGCCGAGGTGTAGGCGTACAGCAGTTGACTGAAGCCATGGGGCCCCGGGTTGCTGACGGCCGCGGCAGGTCCAGGCAGGCTGGCAGCCAGCGCGCCGAGCACCAGGGTGCCCACTGGCATCACCAGCAAGGTCACCACCAGCAGTTGCACTTCCTTGGCCTGGAGTTTTTTGCCCAGGTATTCCGGAGTACGACCGATCATCAGGCCCGCGAGGAATACCGCGATCAGCACGTTCAGCAGCATGCCGTAGAGGCCCGCGCCGACGCCGCCGAAGATCACTTCGCCGACCATCATGTTGACCAGCGCCACCATCCCGCTCAGGGGATTGAGGCTGTCATGCATGGCGTTGACCGAGCCGTTCGAGGCGGCCGTGGTGGTCACTGCCCAAAGCACGCTGGCGGTGGTACCGAAACGGGTTTCCTTGCCCTCCAACGGAGCGGTCTGCTCCACCAGTGGATTGTGCAGCGCCGGGTTCGGCTGATACTCGGCATACAGCGAGACCGCGCCGCCGATCAGCAGCAGGGCGAGCATGCAGCCCATGATGGCTCGGCTCTGGCGCAGGTCCTTGACGTAATGGCCGAAGGTGAAGACCAGTGCCGCCGGAATCAGGATGATCGACACCAACTCGATCAGGTCGCTCAGGGCCGTGGGGTTTTCGAACGGATGGGCCGAGTTGACGCCGAAGAAACCGCCGCCGTTGGTGCCTAGTTGCTTGATCGCGATCTGGCTGGCCGCCGGGCCCAGGGGAATAACCTGGTCGACGCCCTGCAGGGTCACGGCATTGACGTAGTGCGCGAAGGTCTGCGGAACACCCTGCCAGACCAGGAACAGCGCCATGATCAGGCACATCGGCAGCAGGCCGTAGAGCGTGGCCCGGGTCATGTCGACCCAGAAGTTGCCCAGGGTCGCCGTCGAGCGCCGACTGATGCCACGGCACAAGGCGACCAGCACGGCCAGGCCGGTGGCGGCACTGACGAAGTTCTGCACGGTCAGGCCGGCCATCTGGCTCAGGTAGCTCAGGGACGCTTCACCACTGTAGTTCTGCCAGTTGGTGTTGGTCATGAAACTGATGGCGGTGTTGAACGACAGGGTCCACTCCAGGCCCGGCAGATTCTGCGGGTTGAGCGGCAGGTATTGCTGGAACAGCAGAATCGCGAATAGCAGCACAAACCCCGCCAGGTTGAAGGCAAACAAGGCCAGGGCATATTTCTGCCAGCTCTGCTCGCTGCTGGCATCGACCCCGGACAGGCGATAACAGGCCCGTTCCAGCGGCCCGAACACCGGCGTCAGCCAGGTCCGCTTACCTTCCATCACGTTGTAGTAGAACCGCCCCAATGCCGGTGCCGGCGCAAGCACCAGCACGAGAAACGCCAGGATCAGCAAATAGTCATAACTGTGCATACCTGCCGCTCCTAGTTCCGGTCCGCGCGCAACAGCGCAACCAGTAGATAAATGAACAGCGCCACAGCCAGCAGCAGTGACACCCCGTCCAGAATGCTCATGGAATTTCCCCTTGGTACGGCAACGGCCGTGTGTGGGGCTTATTGTCGTGAGGGAGGCCGTAAAGGAACGAGGGCGAGGCCGGGGGCGATGCGTAAAGAAGGCGTAAAGAGTGACTTTACGTAGGAGTTACACCCTAGAATCCGTAGGAGTTCCAGGGAGATGACCGATTTGACGCGGGCCGCTTGTATCAGTCTCGATACAAAACCGACAAGCGGCCAACATCCGCCCCCTGTAGCTTCGTGCATAGCTACACTTGAAAGGGATTCCGGCCTTCGGACCGGGTACCTATCCTGCAACAATTCGCGGCCCCTCTTTCGTGGTTGGCCGCTTACCGGTAGATAATCGCCCGCATGCAGAACACTCCCGCTCCTCTGGCTGATGTCAACAAACCGCTCCCACCGAGCGATGACAAGCGCTGGAATGTCCGCGCGCTGATCGTCGATGACGATATTCCCATCCGCGAACTGCTGATCGACTACCTGGCACGCTTCAGCATCCAGGCCACCGGTGTCACCGACGGCGCCGGCATGCGCCAGGCCTTGCAGCTTGAAACCTTCGACGTGGTGGTCCTCGACCTGATGCTTCCGGGTGAAGACGGCCTGTCGCTGTGCCGCTGGCTGCGCACCGAATCGGACATCCCGATCCTGATGCTCACCGCCCGTTGCGAACCCACCGACCGGATCATCGGCCTGGAACTGGGCGCCGACGATTACATGGCCAAGCCCTTCGAGCCCCGTGAGCTGGTGGCCCGGATCCAGACCATCCTGCGCCGGGTACGTGACGACCGCACCGAACAGCGGGCCAATATCCGCTTCGACAACTGGCGCCTGAACAGTGTGCTGCGCCAGCTGATCGCCGACGACGGGCTGGTGGTGCCGCTGTCCAACGCCGAGTTCCGCCTGCTCTGGGTGTTTATCGAACGCCCGCGCCGGGTCCTCAGCCGCGAGCAGTTGCTCGATGCCGCCCGGGGTCGCTCCATCGAGGCCTTCGACCGCAGCATCGACCTGCTGGTCTCGCGTCTGCGGCAGAAACTCGGCGACGACCCGAAATCGCCGCAATTGATCAAGACCGTGCGCGGTGAAGGCTACCTGTTCGACGCAAAAGAGATCGGCTGATGCGCGCACGCCTCGACACGCTGTTCGGTCGCCTGTTCGGCGTGTCGCTGGTGGCGATCATCCTCGCCCATTTGCTGGGTTTTCTCTGGTTCCATCATTACGGTGGCGGGCCACCACCGCCGCCACCTCCCGGCATGATGGAAAATTTCGACCCCGACCATCCGCCGCCCCACCGCCGCCCGCCCCGCCCCTGGTTCGGCGGACCGCTGGTGCCGCTGACGCTGCAGATCATTTCCCTGGTGATTGTCGCCTGGTATGGCGCCAAGCTGCTATCGCGGCCGATCCAGCGCCTGAGCGACGCCGCCGAACGTCTCAGCGAAGACCTCAACAGCCCGCCGCTGGATGAGACCGGCCCGCGTGAGGCACGGCTGGCGGCCAACACCTTCAACCTGATGCAGCAGCGCATCCGCGAACAGGTGCAGCAACGCGGACGCATGCTTGGCGCGGTCTCCCACGACCTGCGCACGCCGTTGTCACGCCTCAAGCTGCGGCTCGAACAGGTCGACAACATGAAACTCCAGGGCCAGATGCGCCAGGACCTGGACGACATGATCGGCATGCTCGATGCCACCCTCAGTTACCTGCATGAGCAGCGCACCAGCGAAGCCATGCAATGGATGGACGTCCAGGCGCTGGTCGAATCCCTCTGCGAAAACGCCCAGGACCAGGGCTCGCAGGTCCAGGCCAGCGGCCACTGCGCGCCGTTGCTGGTGCAGCCCATGGCATTGCGTTCGTGCCTGAACAACCTGCTGGACAATGCCCTGCGTTATGCCGGCGACGCCCTGATCACCCTGGAAGACAGCCGTCGGCAATTGCTGATCCGGGTGATCGACCATGGTCCGGGGATTGCCGCGGAAAAACGCGAGGCGGTGTTCGAACCCTTCTATCGCCTGGAAGGTTCGCGCAACCGCAATTCCGGCGGCGTCGGCCTGGGCATGACTATCGCCCGGGAAGCGGCCCAGCGCCTGGGCGGCGAGCTGACCCTGGAGGAAACCCCGGGCGGCGGCCTGACCGCCGTGGTCCGTCTGCCCCGGGCCTGAGCCCTCTGTGTAACGACTGGTACAAAGCCCACACACCCTCGACACCTGAGCCTTGGAGTCTGCACAAGCCGATGCACTGTCATTGGCTTTGCCAACACTTAGGGAGTGTGCACTTATGAGCACGATCAGTAGCGTCAGCAACTACTCGAGCTATACCGGTTACAACACCAGCAGCACGACAGCGACACAACGCCAGCAACAGTTCCAGAAGCAACTGCTGGCCAAGCTCGACACCAATGGTGACGGCTCCATCAGCAAGGACGAACTGAACGCCGCCCTGTCGCAGAACAGCGGCAGCAAAGTGCTCAATGACCTGAGTCAGAATTTCAGCGCGCTGGACACCGACGGCAGCGGCACCATCAGTGCCACCGAACTGTCGGCGATGAAGCCCCACGCCCACGGCGGTCATGGCGGCGGCAAGCCCGATACCCAACTGGCCGATGAGCTGCTCCAGTCCCTGGACACCAATGGTGACGGTTCCATCAGCAGCAGCGAACTGGCCGCCGGGCTGACCAACGCCGGCAGCACCGCCGACAGTTCCTCGCTGTTCAGCGCTCTGGACACCGACAACAGCGGCAGCATCAGCAGCAGCGAACTGGCTTCGGCCCTGTCCGGGATCCAGCCGCCACCACCACCGCCACAAACCGTGTCCGCCACTGACCTGTTCAGTGAACTGGACACCAATGGCGACGGCAGCATCAGCCAGGCCGAGTTGACCAGCGCCTTGCAGGGCACTTCGAGCAGCAGTTCGACGGGGTCGACCACTGACACGACCAGCACCAGCAGCACAAGCAGTTCCAGCTTCAACGCCACCACGTTCCTGCTCCAGGCCCTGGCCAATGCGAGCGGCAACAGCGGTAGCGGCTCGGGTACCGGTTCGGGCACCAATAGCCAGACCGCCCAGGACAACATCAAAGAGGCGTTGAGCCGCTTGATGGTCAACCTCAAGAGCCAGACCGTGGCACAGAGCGGTAACGTCACTGCCGCTGCGGCCTGATCCATCGGCTGTAAGAACACACCTGACCTTGTAGGAGCATGGCTTGCCCGCGAAGCTTTTAGCGGTCTCAAGGGCCTCTTCGCGGGCAAGCCACGCTCCTACAGGTTCGGTGCTGCTTTCAAGATCGAACGAAGGTCAGGATTTCTCTTCACGCCGCGACTGGCTCGCGCTCCAGTCGATCAGCAAGCTGTAGGCCACCGCCAGCAAGGTCGGGCCGATAAACAGGCCGATAAAGCCGAAGGCGATCAAGCCGCCAAACACTCCCAGCAACACAATCACCAACGGCAGGTTGCCGCCACGGCTGATCAGGTACGGCTTGAGTACGTTGTCCACGCCACTGATGATGAACGTGCCCCAGATCCCGAGAAACACCGCCATCCCGTACTCGCCTTTCCAGGCCAGCCAGGCCGTGGCGGGAATCCAGACCAGCGGCGGTCCCATGGGAATCAGGCTGAGCAGGAAGGTCGCGATGCCCAGTACCAGGGCCCCGGGAATACCGGCGATCAGGAAGCCGATCAACGCCAGCAGGGCCTGGGCCGCCGCCGTGCCGATCACCCCGTTGACCACCCGCTGCACCGTGCCCGCCACCAGCTCCTGGTAGTAATCGGCACGCTCGCCGATCAGCCGCTCCAGCAAGCCGTGGATAAAGGTCGCCAGTCGCGGACCGTCGCGATAGAAAAAGAACACGAAGACAATGCTCAGGGTCAGTTCGAGGATCCCGCCGCCGATCTGCGCGCTGCGCGCCAGCAACCAGTTGCCGACCTGCCCCAGATAAGGCTTGATCGTCACCAGCAAGGCCGCGCCCTGCTGGTCGATGGTGTTCCAGAGACCCACCAGGCGTTCGCCGACGATCGGCAAGCTGCCCAGCCAGGCCGGGGCCGCGGGCAGCCCGTCGACCTGGGCATCCTTGATAAAGGTCACCGCATCGCGCACATGGTCCGCCAGGTTGAGCCCCAGCCAGACCAGGGGCACGGCCACCAGCAACATCCAACCCAACGTCAGCAGCCCGGCCGCCAGGGATTCGCGGTGACCGAGCACACGGGTCAACAGGCGCATCAGCGGCCAACTGGCAAACGCCAGCACGGCGCCCCAGAACAGCGCCGACCAGAACGGCGCCAGCACCCACAAGGTGGCACCGAACAGTACCAGGAGCAGTATCTGCACCAGCAGACGATCATTATTGGGCATGGTCTTTCCAGACAGGAGACGGCAATGAAAGCGTAGGCCAAGCCCGGGTCAGGCGTTTACCGACAGACGACCCGGGTTCAGCGGTAAACGCGCATGATCGTCTCTCGGTGGTCATTCGTACAGCGTCTAACGCAGCAATTCGATATGCAAACCACTGGAGGTGGCGCTGCCCGCCTCCAGGCGCGCGGCCCTCACGCCCTGGGCCATCAGCGCCTGGCGCCAGGCCTCGGCGGAGGCTCCAGAAAGGCTGACCCGCAAGGTAGCGTCCAGGTTCAGGCCCCGGGAAATCAGGGTGACCCAGGCATCCTGGGGGGCGCCGGCCAATTTCGGGAAGTCGAGCTTGCCGGTATCGCGCAGTTCCCGCAGCAAGGTCGCGGAGGTGGGCAGCAATTCGCCCAGCGGCGAAGCGGAGGCGAACTGCTCCACATGCAGGTAGGCCCGGCGGTTGCCGCGAGTGATGCTGTACAACGCCACCAGCGAATTGTCCGCCGGGGCCGCAAGGCGCAGCAGCAGGTAAGCCTGCTGATCGTCGGCACCGGACAACGTGGAATTACCGAACACTTCATTGGCCCACAGGCTGTTTTCCCCACAGTCGCGGGCCTGGCACCAGAACAGCAACTGCGCGCCCTCCTTCTGCAAGGCTTCGCGCGCCGCGGTGAAGGCTTCGTCGGCGCCATGCTCGGGCGGCAGCTCATAGGTCACCGAGGTCATCTGCCCACGGGCGCTGACCTGGGCATCGGTGCGCAGGCGGTTGCTGATCTTGCGGATCGCGCTCTGTGGATAAATCCGTTCCAGCTCGGCCGGCGCCCGATAGTCGACGATCTGCGCATCGGCCAGACGCGGCACCAGCGCCAGGTCATGACTGCCTGGTACATCGGCGGCGAAAAGCGGCGAACTGCAGCAGGCCATCCCAAAGGCGCAGGCCAGGGCTGTGGATAACTTCATCATCGGATAGACAGGGCCTGAACGGTAAGCGCGATAACCGGAACAGAACGTGCCGGAACAGGACGACTCAAGGTCGTGTGGAGGTCGAGGTCTGGCATGGTTGTCTCCCTTTCAACCCACCAAGCCTCGACAGTTGCAGGCGACAAGTCAAGGCGTGGAGAAAAAGCGATTGAAACAGTCTGCGACAAGGATGGCCCCGGCCTCGTCGTTCAAGTGCAGATGGTGCCCACCCGGCAGGTGCTCCAGGCTAAAGGGTAGACGATCGAGCAAGTCCTTGTGCTGGGCCAGTATGCCTTGCTCGGCCACCACCAACTGCGCCGGGCAGGCGATACGACGGATAAAGGCCATGGCCTGCTCCTCGGTCAGGCGCAACGGCGACGGCAGGGTCAGGCGGTTGTCGCTGCGCCAGGTGTAGCCGCCGGGCACCGGCATCAGTCCGCGCTGGGCCAGCAACTCAGCGGCTTCACGGCTGACCGCCACCATCCCTTTCATGCGCGCTTCGATGGCCCGGTCCAGGGTCCCATGCACCGACTTGCGCTTGTCCTGTAATTCCAACTGCGCCTGCAAGGCCATGCCCAGGCGTTCGGCGGCGTTTTCGCCACTGCTGGTAGGGGGAATCACGCCGTCGATCAGGGCCAGGCGCGTCACCCGCTCCGGCAAGGCACCGGCCAGCACGATCGAGACAATCGCGCCCAACGAATGCCCCAACAGGCTGAAGCGCTTCCAGCCCAACTGTTCGGCCACCTGCAAGACATCGTAGACGTAGTCCCACAACGCATACCCGGCGCCCACCGGTCGATGTCCGGAATGCCCGTGCCCGGCCATGTCCAGGGCGACGATACGCAGGCCGTGCAGCTTCGGCGCCAGGCGCGCGAAGCTGTTGGCGTTGTCCAGCCAACCATGCAGGGCAATCACCGGCTGCCCGTCCTCGGGACCGAACAGATGAGCCGCCAACTCGATATGCGGCAGGCTCAGGCGTACCTCTTCGACCGGATGGCTCATGCGCAACGTCCCTGCCCGTCCTGGCGTTCCCAGCGGGCGAAAATATCCTTGAGCAAACGCGCGGTGTCCTGCGGACGCTCCAGGGGAAACATGTGACCGCCGGGCATGCTCAGGGATTCGCCATGGGGCAGGCGGCCGACACTGCGGGTGTGATGGGGCATGACCACCCGGCTCTGCTGGCCACGGACCACCGCCAGCGGCACCTTCAAATGCCGGGCCAGGCCCGGGCTGGTGTGCGGCACACCACGATAGATGCTGATTTCCGTGGCCGGATCGAAGCTCAGGCGCAAGCGCCCGCCGTCCTGGCGCAGACCATGTTGCAGGTACGCGTCGAAGCACTCCGGATCAAAGCCGCGAAACAGGGTCTTGCCGGCAAAGTACTGACGCGCGGCGGCGAGGTCGGTGAACTCTTCCCGACGCCCCAGGGTGCGCCCGGCCGGCGTCAGCCGATCGATAAAACCCAGGCGCTTGGCGGCGCGGATCACCCACTGGTCGGCACGGGTCAGCACCGGTGAGTCAAGCATCACCACGCCCCTGTAGAGCTGCGGGCGACGCAGGGCCGCGTGCAGATGCAGAACGCCGCCCAGGGAATGGCCGACACCCCAGACCGGTTCGGGCTGCTGCTCCAGATGGTGGATCAGTTCGTCGACCAGATTGTGCCAGTTATCGTCCGCCGGGAAACGCGGGTCGTGGGCATGCTGTTGCAGATGCGCCACCTGATATTCCGGGGCCAGCGCGGCGAACAACTTGCCGTAGGTCCCCGAGGGAAAACCGTTGGCGTGGGCAAAGAACACGGGCTGCGACATACCGGGAGCATCTCGAAAAAAACAAGTGTTCATTGTCGGCACGCACGGGTCCCACAGCAATGACCGTAACTGCCAGGAATGATGACAGTCCGGCCATGGCTATGACCCGGCTCAGCGCGCCGGCGGTGTTTGCCCCAGCGGCACCACGGCCATGGTCAGGCGCGACACGCAGCTGGCCTTGCCCTCGTCACTGCTCAGGCGGATATCCCAGACATGGGTGGTGCGACCGATATGAATGGCCTTGGCCACGGCGGTCACCCGCCCGCTGCGCAAGCCGCGCAGGTGGTTGGCGTTGATTTCCAGGCCCACGCAATAGAATTTGCTCGCGTCGATGCACAGGTAGCTGGCCATCGAGCCGACGCTTTCGGCCAGCACCACCGAGGCGCCGCCGTGCAGCAGCCCGTAGGGTTGGTGGGTGCGATGATCGATCACCATGCTGGCGGTCAGCGATTCATCGTCAAAGGCTTCGAAGCGAATATCCAGCAGTTCGCCGATGGTGTTTTTCTGCGAGGCATTGAGTTGTTCGAGATTCGGTACGGTGCGCCACAAAGCCATGGTTGATTCCCCTACTGTGGTTGTTCGTCATGCCGGCGGCCAGCCAACCAAGCAGACGCTCGGTCGACTATTTCACGGAAGAACAGAAGCTCGCAAGCTGAAAAAGGCCCCGCGGCACGCAGGAGGCAACAGCCCACACGAGGAAATCCGGGCGGAATCTGATAGTCGCCAAGGGGCATATCGCGTCGAATTTCCGCCTTCCAGCCCTTGCAAGAGATCTCCATGGCAACGATAGGCCGTCTTCTTCGTCGCTTCATGCCCTCGGGTGACCCCCAGGTCCCCGTTCTCTCAACCCCCCACCCGAGCGAGCTGCACAGCCGCACGATCTGCGAGCTGATGCCAGACGATTTCTCGCAGATCGAACGGGACCTGACCCTGCTGGGTTTGAAGGACTCACTGGCCCAGGCTCGGGTGTTCCTCGGCAGCGCGCCATCCCTGCGCCAGTACCCGTTGGCCGACCTGCTGGAATTGATGGTGGCCGCCGCCGCGCGCTTTACCGGCATCCTCAACAGTTGGGACGGCGTTCACCTGGACGGTGGCGGCCGGGTATCCCTGCATGTGCAGAAGAAACTCTTCGACTTGCGGGTGCCGCCCTCGCTGTCACCGCAACTGACCAACGCCCTGAAGCGCTGCGCCCAGAACATTGCCACCAAGGATCATCAAGCCGTCGCGTGCCTGCCATTCCAGGACGACGAAACCCGTCGCGCGTTCAGGTACTGGAGCAAGGCTTCCATCTGCCAGGCGTTACGGACCTTGCAGGTGACCAACGTCAATATGATCGGCGTCGACCTGAGCGGTGGCGATTTACGCGGGGTGAGATTTTTCGGGCAATACCAGGAGGCCGACTTCAGGGCGGCCAACCTTAACGGCGCGTTGCTCTCGAGTGGTTTCAAAAGCAACGACTTCAGCCATTGCGACCTGAGGAATGCGGTGCTCTCAGGTCACTTTGAAGCCTGTCTGTTCAAGGGCGCCAAGGTCAACGCCGCGACCTTGAAAAACACCCGCACCGACCTGCTCGGCGCGGTGTTGAGTCACTGAACCTCAGGGGTGCCTGACGCCCAGCAGCGTCATCGCCCCGTCCAGCGGCAACTCCCCTTCCAGCTCGGCCAGGCTGGCCGTGCCCATGGGCTCCGGCTGGCGCACATGGCCGTGCTGCAACAGGCTGAGCAGATTGCCCACCAACGGCTGATGGCTGACCAGCAACAGGTTCTCGCCGGTGTCGAGCCGCTGGCTGACATCCCGCGGATTACCCTCGGGGGTCAGCCAGGGCACGGTGATGATCTCTGCATCGAAACCGAGCGCATCACGTACCAGCTGCGCGGTTTGCTGCGCCCTCAGGTAAGGACTGGCGTAGATCGCCTGCAACGGCTGGCCGATCAGGTGCGCGGCACTGCGCAGGACCTGCTCGCGGCCGTGGGCGGTCAACGCCCGTTCGGCGTCGCTGCGGGCCTGGGGTTCGGCTTCACCATGACGCAGAACCCAGACTTTCATAGCTTGGGCTCCTCATCACGGGCCGGATGCGGCGCTGGCGGCACCACATGCGGGGCTTCGCCTTCCGGAGCCCGTGGGCTCGGCCAATCGGCGAACGGCCAAGGCTTCTGTTCGGTATGGAAACTGCCGAAGCGACCGATCTGGGCCAGGAACTGGCTCAGGCTGTCGCCGAAGTTCATCAGGTTGGCGCTTGGCGCGCCGTAGAACAATCTGTAACCCAGCTGCACCAGCACCACCCCGCCGAGGATGAACTGCGCGACCTGCCAGACCAGCAGGAACACCAGCATCCAGACAATGCGCAACACAATGGATTCGTACTTGGACTCGTTCATGGCTCGCTCCCGTGGCGCTGAATATCAGTTGAAACCGCTGGTGGAAATAAAATCGACATCGGTTTTCGGCTCGCCGCGCATCAATAGCTCGATCACCTGGGTCAGGGTTCGCCCTTCAAACAGAATGGCATGCAAACCGGCCACCAGGGGCATATAGACTCCGACTTCCTGCGCCTTGACCTTCAGCACCTTGAGAGTATTGACCCCTTCGGCGACTTCACCCAGGCGGGTGACCGCCTCTTCCAGGCTCAGGCCCTGGCCGAGGGCAAAGCCGACCTGATAGTTGCGGCTCTTCGGCGAGGAACAGGTGACGATCAGGTCGCCGACCCCGGCCAGGCCGAGGAAGGTCATGGGGTTGGCGCCCTGGCTGACGGCAAAGCGGGTCATTTCCGCCAGGGCCCGGGTAATCAGCATGCTCTTGGTGTTCTCGCCCATGTCCAGCGCCACCGCCATGCCGGCAATGATCGCGTAGACGTTCTTCAACGCTCCGCCCAGCTCGACGCCGAAGCGGTCGGCGCTGGCATAGACGCGGAAGGTCCGCCCATGCAACGCGGCCTGGACACGGCTGCAAAGCTCTTCGTCCTCGCTGGCGACCACCGTGGCGGTCAAGGCGTGCTCGGCCACTTCGCGGGCCAGGTTCGGCCCGGACAACACGCCGATCCGTGCTTGCGGGGCGATATCTTCGAGGATCTCGCTCATCAGCTTGAAGGTGTGGGCCTCGATGCCTTTGGTCAAGCTCACCAGCAGCTTGCCCACCAGGCGCCCGGCATGGGGCGCCAGCACACTGCGCAAGGCGCTGGAGGGCAAGGCGACAAAAAACAGTTCACAGTCCTCGAGGGTCGCGACCAGGTCGGTGACTGGCTCGACCGCCGGATGCACCTTGATGCCCTTGAGGTAACGCGGATTCTCACGATTGACGCGAATGGACTCGGCCTGCTCGGGATCGCGCATCCATTGGCGCACCCGGTGACCGTTCTCGGCCAGCAGATTGGCGATGGCGGTGCCGAAACTTCCGCCCCCCAGAACCGCGATTGGGTACTGTTCAGTCATATGTAACCCGTCTATCCCTACCAATGGCGATGGCTGCATTATACGGAGCACGCCACCGGCAGCCAGCCCCAATACGAATCCCCTGGCCTGAGCGCTTGACCGATTCAGCCTATACAATGACGGCCATACGCCATGGCAAACCCGGCAAGCTCGGTTAACATGCACGGCTATTATTTTTTTCAAGGCTGTGCCGTGTCTTTTGGCCCTCCCACCACGCGTTCCTCCTTCGTCCTGGCCCTGATGTTCAGCGGCCCGTTGCTGGCTGACGACCTGTTTATGGAAAACCAGCCCCTGCCCGAGGTGCTGACGGCCACCCGCCTGAAACAATCGCCGGCCGCGGTACCCGGCAGCATGACGGTCATCGACAACGAACTGATCAAGGCCAGCGGCGCCCGGGATATCAGCGAGCTGCTGCGCCTGGTGCCGGGGATGATGGTCGGCTACACCAACGGCAACCAGGCCAGCATCAACTACCATGGCACCGATGCCTCCAACGCCCGGCGCATGCAGGTGCTGATCGATGGCCGCTCGGTCTATCGCGCGGGCCTGGCGACCGTGGACTGGAGCGATATCCCGGTAGCCCTCGAGGATATCGAGCGCATCGAGGTATTTCGCGGCCCGAACACCGTCAGCTATGGCGCCAATGCGCTGATGGCGGTGGTCAATATCCTCACCAAGTCACCGGGCAGCACCCATGGCTCAACCCTGAAGATCACCCGCGGCGAGCGCGGCATCAATGACTGGTACGCCAGCCAGGGCACCGGCTGGGGTACCGGCGACCTGCGCCTGTCGATGTCCGGCGAGGAGGACGAGGGGTTCCAGAGCGACCACTTGGGCAATGACTACCGCGACGGCCGGCGTGTCACCCGGGTCAGCCTCTCGGTCAGCCAGATGCTCAACGAACAACAGAGCATCGACTGGCAGTTGAACGTCAAGGACGGCACCAACCAGCGGCCCTATACCTACCAGGCGGTGTTCCCCGGGATCACCGCGGCCGGCGACAACTCCGATGTGCTGGCCAAGGACTACGCCGGTTCCCTGCGCTGGAACCTGGATATCAATCCCCAACACAGCCTGTATATCCAGGGTTCGGCCCAACATTGGGATCGCCAGCAGGTCTGGCAAGCCTGTGATGCCAAGGTGTCATTCAGCCCACAACTGACTCAGTTGTGGCAGTTGAACCCCAACTATGCCGAAAACCTGGCACGTAACATGACCCAGTACGCAGTCGGCAGGCCCCCTCCGGGTGGCGTCTCGGAACAGGCACTGGCCAATCAGGTTCTGGACCAATGGTTCAATCAGGGCGCCAGCCAGACGGTCTGCGGCAATATCGACCAGAGCACCCGCGAGACCCGCTATGACCTCGAACTGCAGGACACCCTGAGCCTCTCGGACAGCCTGCGCCTGGTCAGCGGCATGAACTATCGTTATGACAAGGCCGACTCCGAGACCTATTTCAACGGCACCATCGACGACAGTACCTGGCGCCTGTTCGGCCAGCTCGAATGGCGCGCCAGCGAGCATTGGCTGGTGCAGGGTGGTGCCATGTACGAAGACGCGCAACTGACCGGCGCCTCCCTGACCCCGCGCTTTGCAGTCAACTACCTGATCAATCCCCGGCACGGCTTGCGCGCGGTCTATTCCGAAGCGATCCGCTCGCCGGACATGTTCGAGAACAACGTCAACTGGAGCTACAAGGTCACCAACCTGAGCTCGCCGACCTACGGCCAGACCAGCGGCCAGTATTTCGTCCAGACCCGTGGCCCGGGAAACCTGGACAAGGAGCGGATGCGCTCGCGGGAACTGGGCTACAACGGTTTCTTCGCCGAGATCGGCCTGAGCCTGGACGTGAAGCTGTTCTATGACGAAATCAGCGACATGATCAGCACGCCGTTGCGCAACAACCAGTTTATCGCCAGCAACGCCAACAGCTCCCGCTTCACCGGCAGCGAAGCCCAGTTCGACTGGCGCCTGGACAATGCCGACCGCCTGCGCCTGACCTATGCCTATGTCGATGTCCAGGCCAGCAACCCGGTCGACAAGCAGTTCACCGCCCGCAACAGTGGCTCGGCCGGCTGGATGCGCGACTGGGGCGGCGGCTGGTCGAGTTCGGTCTTCTACTATGGCGACGACGCCATCAACCAGTATCGCTTCGAACGGGTCGACCTGCGCCTGGCCAAGCGGATTCCCTTTCGCCGGGCCAGCCTGGAACTGGCCGGGATGCTGCAACAACGTCTCGACGACCAGCCCATCACCTGGCCCGACAACAACTACAACCAGCGCAGTGCCCTGTACTTCAGCGCAGAACTGGAGTTCTGAACATGAGCCGCCTGGGGTCAAGGATGACATCGGCATGGAGCTGGCGCCTGAGGCGACTGGGCCTGGCCCTGCTCGTGCTGCTGGCGAGCCTCCCGGCTCGCTCGGCCGAGGTGCTGCTGACCGGCGTCGAGGACAGCCCCGGGGTCCAGGCCTTTACCGCCGCCCTGGCGCAACAGCGCCCGCACGACCAGATACGCTTCGTGCCCCTGGCGCAGATGCCCGAACCCAGCCGCCTGCCCCCGGCCACCCGCCTGATCCTGCTGGACCCACCCAGCCTGGACTGGCGGCTGAAGGATAAACAGGGGCCGGCGACCCTGGTCCTGCGTATCAGCCGCCTGCAGGCCATGCAACGCCTGGACAGCGCAGCGACCGCCAATCTCAGCCTGCTCTGGAGCGACCCGCCGCTGTCACGCCAACTGCGCCTGATCCGCGAAGTGATGCCCCAGGCACGGCGGATTGGCGTGCTCTATACCCGCGACAGCGAATTCCTGCTGGCCGAACTGAACCAGGCGGCCCGCCCCCTGGGACTGGAGATCGTCCCCCAGCGCTGGGACGACACCGGCGACAGCCGGCCCCTGCAAACCCTGCTCAAGAGCTGCGACGTGCTGCTCGGGCTGGACGACCCGACCTTGTACAACCCCAGGACCGCGAAGAACCTGCTGCTCAGCAGCTATGCCCGGCAACTGGCACTGATCGGCCCCAATGCCGGCTTCGTCAAGGCCGGCAGCCTGGCCAGCACCTTCAGCGACCAGACCGACTGGCTGGCGGTTCTCGACCAGTTGCTCGACCGCGCCCCGTCCAGTTGGCCGGGCAGCCTGTACCCGCAACGCTTCAAGGTCCTGAGCAACCCGCAAGTCGCCCGCTCCCTGGGTATCGAACCGATCGACGAAGCCTCGCTCGCCTCCCGGCTGGCCGAAGGAGAGACCCGCCCATGACCCTGCGACGGTATTGGGGCATCAGCGCCCGGACCCAGATGATCAGCCTCGGCCCCGCGCTGTTGCTGACCTTGCTGCTGATCAGTTTCTTCACCTTCGTGCGGATCCAGGACCTGCGCCAGGAACTCGACCACACCGGTCAACTGATCGCCAACCAACTGGCGCCGGCCACCGAATACGGGGTGATTTCCGGCAACAACGAAGTCCTCGAAAGCCTGATGCGGGCGACCCTGGCCACCCCCCACGTGCGTTTCCTCGAGGTTCAGGACCGCAGCAACAATATCCTGGTGTATGTCGAGCAGCCCTCCCAGGAACACTTCCGGCTGCAGTCGGTGAAATTGTTCCAGGCGCCGGTACGCCTGCAACGGATTCAGTTGGAAAATGACTTCCTGCAGGAAGGCAGCGCACCCGGCGTAACGCAGAGCGAGGACTACCTGGGGCGGGTGATTGTCGGCATGTCCAATGACGCCTTCAGCCAGCGGCAACAGGAAATACTGCTCAAGGCCGGGATCCTCGCGCTGTTCGCCCTGATCTTCACCTTTCTCCTCGCGCGGCGCCTGGCGGCCAGCCTGGCGCAGCCGATCAGCGCCATGGGCCTGGCGGTCAAGGCGATTCAACAGGGTGACTACAAGACCCAGTTGCCAGTGGTCGACGACGCCGAGCTCGGCGCCCTGGCGCGGCATATCAACAACCTCGCCGGCGCCCTCGACCAGGCCAGTCGCGAACAGCACCAGGCCATCGCCCAACTGATACAGACCCGTGAAGAGGCGGAGCGGGCGAACAATGCCAAGTCGGACTTCCTGGCCATGATGAGCCACGAACTGCGCACGCCGATGAACGGTGTACTGGGTATGCTGCAACTGCTCGAAACCACCGAAATGACCGAGGAACAGAGCGAATACGCGGCCCTGGCCTCGGAGTCCACCGAACACCTGCTCAAGGTGATCAACGACATCCTCGATTTCTCGCGGATCGAACGTTCGGCCCTGGAGCTGGAACATATTCCGTTCAACCTCGCCGAGCTGATCGGCAGTTGCGCCCAGGCCTTCCAGCACAACGCCAGCCAGCGCGGCCTGGAGCTGGACCTGCAGATCCCCACGGACATGCAGGCCTTGCAGGTCAAGGGCGACCCGACGCGGATCCGCCAGATCCTGGTCAACCTGATCGGCAATGCGCTGAAATTCACCGAACATGGCAGCGTCGGCATCGAGCCGCACTGGCAGGCGCTGGACGACGATGTGCTGTGGTTCACCTGCACGGTGCGCGACAGCGGCATCGGTATTTCCAGCGAACGCCTGGAACTGATGTTCGACGCCTTCCAGCAGGCCGACAGCTCGATCTCCCGGCGCTACGGCGGCACCGGCCTGGGCCTGCCGATTGCGCGGACCCTGGCCGAGCGCATGGGCGGCACCCTGCATGCCCGCAGCGAAGAAGGCCGGGGCTCGGTGTTCACCCTGGAAATCCCCCTGGCCCTGCACCACCCGACCCAAGCCGCCGTCCTGGCGCCCGCGCCCAGCGGCCATGGCGAAGGACGCAAGGTGCTGCTGGTGGAGGACAACCCGGTCAACCAGACGGTCATCGACGCCATGTTGCGTGGCCTGGGCTTCGATGTCAGCCTGGCCACCGACGGTGCCCAGGCCATCGACCGGGCCCGCAACGGCCTGTTCGCGGCGATCCTGATGGACTGCCGGCTACCGATCGTCGACGGCTACGAAGCCACCCGGCAAATCCGCCAGTTGCCGGAGTACGCTCAGGTACCGATCATCGCCCTGACCGCCAACGCCTTGCAGGGCGACCGCGAAAGCTGCCTGCGCGCGGGCATGAACGACTACCTGTCCAAGCCCTTCAAACGCGTGGATTTACAACAGGTTCTCCAGCAATGGCTGCCCTGAATACGATGTGCGACTGGCGTGAAAGACGAAAGTGCGGCAGTCTTAGGCACCCGAATGAGCTGGAAAACCGGCTTGAATAAAAATTTCAGTGCACAAGTGTACATTCATGTCCTTGGTGCTGTGACTTTCACCACAACGCAATAGTCTATGAGTAGGCTGTCGCTTCGAGGCATGAACGCTTCGATCGGCCGGGAAGATTTGCCCCACCTGCCGCATGGGACTATTGAGGAGCTCGCATGACCAAACAAAACGCCTTTACCCGGGAAGATCTGCTGCGCTGCAGTCGCGGCGAGCTGTTCGGCCCAGGTAACGCGCAACTGCCCGCCCCGAACATGCTGATGGTGGATCGCATCACCCATATCAGCGAAGAAGGCGGCAAGTACGGCAAAGGTGAATTGGTCGCCGAACTGGATATCAACCCGGACCTGTGGTTCTTCGCGTGCCACTTCGAAGGCGATCCGGTGATGCCAGGCTGCCTGGGCCTCGATGCCATGTGGCAATTGGTCGGCTTCTTCCTCGGCTGGCAGGGTCTGCCGGGCCGTGGCCGCGCGCTGGGCTCGGGCGAAGTGAAATTCTTCGGCCAGGTCCTGCCGACCGCCAAGAAAGTCACCTACAACATTCAGATCAAACGCGTCCTCAAAGGCAAGCTGAACCTGGCCATTGCCGACGGTTCGGTAACGGTCGACGGTCGCGAGATCTACACCGCCGAAGGCCTGCGGGTCGGCGTTTTCACCTCCACTGACAACTTCTAAGGGTTATTCGCATGCGCCGCGTCGTTATCACTGGTCTGGGCATCGTTTCGTGCCTGGGCAATGACAAAGAGACCGTCTCCGCTAACCTGCGTGCAAGCCGCCCTGGCATCCGCTTCAACCCGGAATATGCCGAAATGGGTCTGCGTAGCCAGGTTTCCGGCTCCATTGACCTCAATCTCGAGGAGCTGATCGATCGCAAGATCTATCGCTTCGTCGGCCACGCGGCGGCTTACGCCTACCTGGCCATGAAAGACGCCATCGCCGACTCCGGTCTGAGCGAAGAGCAGGTGTCCAACCCGCGTACCGGCCTGGTGGCCGGCTCGGGCGGCGCCTCGACCCTGAACCAGATGGAAGCGCTGGATATCCTGCGCGAAAAAGGCGTCAAGCGCGTCGGTCCGTACCGTGTGACCCGGACCATGGGCAGCACCGTTTCCGCCTGCCTGGCCACTCCGTTCAAGATCAAGGGCCTGAACTACTCGATCTCCTCCGCCTGCGCCACCAGCGCTCACTGCATCGGCACCGCCCTGGAGCAGATCCAGATGGGCAAGCAGGACATCGTCTTCGCCGGTGGCGGTGAAGAAGAACATTGGAGCCAGTCGTTCCTGTTCGACGCCATGGGCGCGCTGTCCACCCAGTACAACGAAACCCCGGAAAAGGCCTCCCGCGCCTACGACGCCAAGCGTGACGGTTTTGTCATCGCCGGCGGTGGCGGCATGGTGGTGGTCGAGGAGCTGGAACACGCTCTGGCCCGTGGCGCGAAGATCTACGCGGAAATCGTCGGCTACGGTGCAACTTCCGACGGCTACGACATGGTCGCGCCAAGCGGCGAAGGCGCGGTCCGTTGCATGCAGATGGCCATGGCCACTGTCGACGGTCCGATCGACTACCTGAACACCCACGGCACCTCGACTCCGGTTGGCGATGTCGCGGAAATGAAAGGTGTACGTGAAGTCTTCGGCGACAAGGCCCCGGTCATCAGTTCGACCAAGAGCCTGTCCGGTCACTCCCTGGGCGCCGCCGGCGTTCACGAAGCGATCTACTGCCTGCTGATGATGGAAGGCAAGTTCATTGCCGGCTCCGCCAACATCGAAGAGCTGGACCCGGAAGTCGCTGACATGCCGGTACTGACCAAGACCCGCGAAAACGTTGAATTGAACAACGTGATGAGCAACAGCTTCGGCTTCGGCGGCACCAACGCCACCCTGGTCCTGAAGCGCTGGCAGGGCAAGTAAGCCCGGCTTGATCGCGAGATAAAAAAGCCCCGACCGGTTCGGGGCTTTTTTTTACCTGCTGTAAGGGAACACGGTTCTGTGGCGAGCGGTTTTGCGCAAGTTCTGCAGCAGATCCCGCCAGATACTTGCAAACAATGCCGTTGCTCTATACTCACTGTGAGCAAATCTCCTGAAAAGGAGCCAACATGAAACGTCTTCTCCGCTCCCTCGCCTTCCTTGTCATCTGCGCTGTAAGTGGCCTGCCTTCCCTTGCAAATGCCCAAGTGGGTATTCATATCAATTTGGGGGCACCTCCCCCACCGAGTTATGTTGTTCCGCCACCGCGCCCCGGGTATATCTGGGCACCCGGGTACTGGAATCTGGTAGGCGGTCACCGTGTATGGGTAAACGGTTTCTGGGTACCCGCCCGACCTGGGTACACCTACACCCCTGCGCGTTGGGTGCACGGGCCCCACGGTTGGCATTTTCAAAAACCAGGGTGGAGCCACCATCGGCCACCCCAACACCATAAGCCGCCTCATAAGCCACCCCATCACAAGCCGCCTCATAAACCCCCTCATAAGCCTCCAGCAGGCGATGGCGGGCATGGTGGAAGACCTCGTCCTTGATCAGGTCGATGCCCACAACGTGAAAGGCCGCGGGCGTGAGCGGGAAAAAAGCTGAACATCACTCAGGCGTAGTGATCTATAAAGTTCAGGGTCTTTTCCCGCCACTGTCCACGAGGTTTGTCATGACCATCACCATCAATACCGAATCCAGCGAAGGTTTTCGTCACAGCGTGCAGATCGATGACCACCAGTTGTTTGCCGATGTGCCCAAGAGCGCGGGGGGCGAAGGCTCCGCACCGGAACCCCACGACTACTTCGACGCCGCCCTGGGGACCTGCAAGGCCCTGACCCTCAAGCTCTATGCCCAGAAGAAAGGCATCCCGCTGACCGGGGTCACCGTCGAGGTCAAGCGCGACAACAGCCAGGAACAGAAAGGCAAGTACGGCCTGCTGGTCAAACTGACCCTCAAGGGCGTGCTCAGCGATGCCCAGCGCGAAGAGCTGCACAAAGTCGCGGATCGCTGCCCGATCCACAAGTTGATGACCACCACCGAAGTCAGCATCGAAACCCTGTTGTCCGAAGGTGCGTTCAGCCAGTAAGGGCAGCGGCGAAAAAGCGGGTTATGCTCTGCGCATCGCCCGCTGAGCCAGGAAGCCCTGCCATGAACACACCACTGGTGATCCGTCCTCGCGCCGAGGAGGTCGAAGGCCAACCGATCCTGCGGCCCCTGCCCTCGGCCCAGTGCCGCAGCGTCGGACCCTTCGTGTTTTTCGACCATATGCTGGAAACCCGCTATCCACCGGGGCACGGGATGAATGTGCGGCAGCACCCGCATATCGGCCTGTCGACCCTGACCTACCTGTTCGACGGCGAGATTGTGCACAAGGACAGTCTCGGCTCCGAGCAGCACGTCAAGCCTGGCGATGTCAGCTGGATGACCGCCGGCAGCGCCATCGCCCATGTCGAACGGACCCCGGCCGACCTGGTCGCCAGTGGTTCCAGCCTGCATGGCTTGCAGATCTGGCTGGCGTCACCCAAGGCGCTGGAACAGGGGCCAGGGCATTACAGCCATCACCCGGCGGCCAGCCTGCCCGTCAGTGACAATCTGGGGGTGCGCATCCGCCTGGTGGCCGGTAGCGGCTTTTGCCTGACCTCACCGGTGCCGGTGCTGTCGCCGACGCTGTATGCCGATATCCACATGGAAAGCGGGACCACCCTGCTGATTGCGGATGAGTATGAGGAGCGTGCGGTCTATGTGCTGGCAGGCGAGGCACAGCTGGAGGGTGAAGCGCTGGAGCCGCGCAGCCTGGTGGTGCTGCCGACCGGGGAAAGCCTCACGCTGTTCGCCGAGGGTGAATGTCATCTGGTGGTGATCGGCGGGGCGCCGCTGGATGGGCCACGACGGATGAACTGGAACTTCGTGGCCAGTGATCCGGTGTTGATCGATCAGGCACGGGCACGCTGGGCGGCCAGGGATTGGCCGACGGTGCCGGGGGAAAGCGAGCGGATCGAGTTGCCGCGCAAGCCCGCGGCGGAAAAAATCTGAATCAGAGAAACCTTACGAGTCGGGTTTATCAGCGAAGTCTGCGGCGTGCTTGAGGACGCTTTCGCGGGCAAGCCCTGCTCCTACAGTTTTTTGTCGTTCACAAGATTTGTGCACGACACCACCCTGTAGGAGCAGGGCTTGCCCGCGAAGAGGCCCTCAAGACCGCCAGAACGCTTAACCCTTGAACACTTCTTCCAGCAGATTGTGCATCGACACAAACGCACGGCCGGCCGTCTTCGCGTCATACATCATCATGCCCGGCACATTGGCATGCGGGTCGGTGAAGGAATGCACCGCGCCGCCGTAGCTCAACAGCTGCCAATCGATACCCGCGGCATTCATTTCCTCTTCGAATGCCGGCAGTTGCTCTTTCGGCACCAACGGGTCGGAGGCGCCATGCAGCACCAGCACCGAGCCCTTGATGTTCTGTGCATCCGCCGGATTCGGCGTATCCAGCGTGCCGTGGAACGACACCGTCGCTTTCAACGGCGCGCCGGTGCGAGCCAGTTCCAGCGAGCAGCAACCGCCGAAGCAGAAACCGAAGGTCGCCAGCTGCGCCGGATCCACCACGGCCAGCCCCTGGCTTTGCAGCGCTTCAAACGCCGCCTGCATGCGCTTGCGCAACAAGGCACGGTCATTTTTCAACGGCATCATCGCCGCGCCAGCCTCATCGCCATTGCTCGGACGAACCGATTGACCGTACAGGTCGGCGATCAACACCACATACCCCTTGGCCGCGACCGCCTGGGCGATCGTCTCGGCACCGGCGCTGACGCCCATCCAGTTCGGCGCCATCAGCAGGCCCGGACGTGGCCCCTTGTGGCCGGCATCAAAGGCCAGACGGCTCTCATAGGATTGGCCATCGATCTGATAGACCACCGAACTCACAGTAACTTGGCTCATTTCGGACTCCGATAAAAACATCCAAGGATAAAAAAACCCGCCGAAGCGGGTTTTCGTACAACCAGTTTAAACCGACAACTCAACCAACAGCTTGTTCAGGCGGCGCACATAAGCCGCCGGATCCTTCAGGCTGTCACCGGCCGCCAGGGCTGCCTGGTCGAGGAGGATGTGCGACAGGTCGCCAAAGCGGTCTTCGTCCGGCTCGCCATCGAGCTTCTCGATCAGCGGGTGCGTCGGGTTGAATTCGAAGATCGGCTTGGAGTCCGGCACCTTCTGCCCGCTCGCTTCGAGGATCTGGCGCATCTGCAAGCCCAGGTCCTGCTCACCGATGGCCAGGATTGCCGGGGAGTCGGTCAGGCGGTGGGAAACCCGCACTTCGCTGACAGCGTCGCCCAGGGCGGTCTTGATGCGCTCAACCAGGCCCTCTTTGGTCTTGGCGACTTCCTCGGCAGCCTTCTTGTCCTCTTCCGAGTCCAGGTTGCCCAGGTCCAGGTCACCGCGGGCCACGTCGACAAAGCTCTTGCCGTCGAACTCGTTGAGGTAGCTCATCAGCCACTCGTCGATACGGTCGGTCAGCAGCAGCACTTCGATGCCTTTCTTGCGGAAGACTTCCAGGTGCGGGCTGTTCTTGACCTGGGCGTAGGTTTCGCCGGTCAGGAAGTAGATCTTGTCCTGGCCTTCCTTGGCGCGGGCCAGGTACTCGGCCAGGGACACCACTTGCTCGCCGTCGTCACCTTGGGTGGAGGCGAAGCGCAGCAGGCCGGCAATTTTTTCCTTGTTGGCGAAATCTTCAGCCGGGCCTTCTTTCATGACCTGGCCGAAGTTTTTCCAGAAGCCCTTGTATTGCTCGGGCTCGTTCTTCGCCAGTTTTTCCAGCATGTCGAGGACACGCTTGGTCAGCGCCGACTTCATCGAGTCGATGATCGGGTCTTTCTGCAGGATTTCCCGTGACACGTTCAGGGACAGGTCGTTGGAGTCGACCACACCCTTGATGAAGCGCAGGTACAGCGGCAGGAAGGACTCGGCCTGGTCCATGACGAACACGCGCTGCACGTAGAGCTTGAGGCCTTTCGGCGCTTCACGCTGGTACAGGTCGAACGGGGCACGGGCCGGTACGTAGAGCAACGAGCTGTATTCCAGCTTGCCTTCGACCTTGTTGTGGCTCCAGCTCAGCGGGTTCTCGAAGTCATGGGCGATGTGCTTGTAGAACTCCTGGTATTCCGTATCCGTCACTTCAGTGCGCGGACGGGTCCACAGGGCACTGGCGCGGTTGACGGTTTCCCATTCCGGGGCAGGTTTCTCTTCGCCTTCGACAGCGGCCACTTCTTTCGGCAGCTCGATCGGCAAAGCGATATGGTCGGAGTACTTCTTGATGATATTGCGCAGACGCCAGCCATCGGCGAACTCGTTCTCACCGGACTTCAGGTGCAGGACGATGCGGGTACCACGGTCGGCTTTCTCGACGGTGGCGACTTCGAACTCGCCCTCGCCCTTGGACGACCAGTGCACGCCTTCGCTGGCGGAAAGGCCGGCGCGACGGCTGAACACTTCAACCTGGTCGGCGACGATAAAGGCCGAGTAGAAGCCCACGCCGAACTGACCGATCAGGTGCGAGTCCTTCTTCTGGTCGCCCGAGAGGTTCTTCATGAAATCGGCGGTGCCGGATTTGGCGATGGTCCCCAGGTGGGTGATCACATCGTCGCGGCTCATGCCGATACCGTTGTCTTCGAGGGTGACGGTGTTGGCGTCCTTGTCGAAGCTCACACGGATTTTCAGTTCCGCGCCACCTTCCAGCAACTCAGGCTTGGACAGGGCTTCGAAACGTAATTTGTCGACAGCGTCGGAGGCGTTGGAGATCAATTCGCGAAGGAAAATTTCCTTGTTGGAATACAGCGAATGGATCATGAGGTGCAGCAGTTGCTTCACCTCGGTCTGGAAGCCCAGGGTTTCCTTTTGAGTTTCCACACTCATGGTCATCAAACTCCAATTGGATGGCAGTGACCGCCCCCGAAAGGGTTGGCGGCGGGTTGTCATCAAAGTTGGGGGCTATGACGGGGATTTCAAGTGCCCGGAAGTGTTTCCTCGATCTTGAAGTGAGCCCGGGCGGTGGCAATCGGCTCGGCCTCGGTACTTTGCCAGGCGGTGATGGCGACGTTCGCCACCCGCCGGCCCTGGCGACAGAGATCGCATCGGGCGTAGGTGTCGCGATATTGCCCGGCGCGCAGATAGTCGACGGAAAAGTCGATGACCTTGGGCACCCCCGGCGAACCGGTAAACACCAGCAGGTGCAGGGCGGCGGCCAGTTCCATGAAACCGGCGATCACGCCACCGTGAATCGCCGGCAGCAACGGGTTGCCGATATTGTCCTTGTTTGCCGGCAGGCAGAACAACAGCTCGTCGCCCTGGCGTGAGCACTGGATACCGATCAACTTGGCGTAGGGGATAAGCTCCAGCAATTGCCCGTAGTCGCCCTGCTGATGGGCTTGTTGCAACATTTTCTTGAAGTCGTTGCTCATGCCGCACCGCCGTTGAGCGAGCCGCTGAAGCTGTGGGCACCCTTGATGCCCTTGCCCATGCGCATGAAGGTGCCGACCACGTGGGCGATGGGTTGCTGGGGATCATCCTGATAGGCAAAACCGCGGGCGAAGATGATGTCGCGGGTCACCCGATAACATTCAGCGAAACCGTAGACGTCCTTGTGCGGTGCCGCCAGGTGCATGTAGTCGATGCGCAGGTCCAGGGTCGGACAGACCTCGAACTCGGGCAGGACACACAGGGTGGCCATGCCGCAGGCGGTGTCCATCAGGGTCGTCAGCACCCCGCCGTGGATCACCCCGGAGTTCGGGTCGCCGACGATCTCGGCGCTGTAGGGCAGGATCACAGTCAACCCCGTGGCATCGGCGCTGTGCAAACGCAGCCCGAGGACCTGGCAGTGGCGGATGGCGCTGAGAAAGCGTGTGGCACGCTCGAAAATCGGGTTCTGGCTCATGAACTGATAGCTCTCATCCGGAGAAAAACGTCCATAAAAACGAAACATCAGGAAAAAGTTCCGCTCGGTCGGCACTTATATATCTTTTAAAATCAAGGAACTAATCCCTTGGGGCTGTGTTCTGAAGGCCAGTAGTCAGTGATATCCACACAGGAGCAACACCCCCATGCGTAAGACTTTAGCTATTGCCTTGATGTTGACCGCTACCCTCGGTCTCGCCGCCTGCGATAAAAAATCCGAGGACAAAGCTCAAGACGCCAACCAACATGCTCAGGAAGCTCAGAAGAGCATGAACGAAGCTCAGGATAAGGTGAACGAGGCCGCCAAGGAAAACGCCGAAGCTGCCAAAGCTCAGGCTGAATCCAACAAAGCGGCGGTTGAAGAGCAATCCAAGGAAGCCACCGGCTCCTGATTGCCCTGGAGGTTCTTGCCAGGACTCACCGGCAAAAACCTTCACGCAAAATAAAACCCGCCAAGTGCGGGTTTTATTTTGCCTGGAATCTGTAGAAGACTCTGGGGCCTCTTCGCGGCGGTGCGGCGTCCCGACAAGCCCTGCTCCTACAGTGTTGTGTCGTTCGCAAAATCGGTGGACGACGACGTACTGTAGGAGCAGGGCTTGCCCGCGAAGAGGCCAGCTTGGGCGACGCAGACCCCAAGACCGCAATCGCCAGCAAGGGAGCCGATCAGGCCAGGACTTCGTCAGGCTTGCCGAGCAGGCGATCGATCACCACCGCAATCGCCAGCATCACCACCGACGGCACCAGCCAGGCCAGGCCCTGCTCGCTCAGCGGCAGGTGCGACAGCTGCGCCGGCATCCAGTCCGCCAGCCCGGCGCCCTTGAGGGCGTCGATCATGCCGAACAGCAACGACACCAGCATCACCGGCCCGACGATCCGCCCCTGGGCATGCCAGAACGACTGGCAGAAGCTCAGGGCCACCAGGGCGATGCACGGCGGGTAGATCGCGGTCAGGACCGGGATCGAGAAGGCAATCAGCTTGGTCAGCCCCAGGTTCGACACCAGCAGCGAGAACGCCGCCAGGATGATCACCAGGCTCTTGTAGGACAGCGGCAGGACACGGCTGAAGTACTCGGCGCAGGCGCAGGTCAGGCCCACCGCCGTCACCAGGCACGCCAGGGAGATCAGCACCGCGAGGAAACCGCTGCCCAGGGAGCCGAAGGTATGTTGCACATAGGCGTGCAGCACCGCCGCGCCATTGCTGGCACCGGCCGCGATTTCATGGCTGCCCGAACCCAGGCGGAACAGGCTGATATACACCAGCGCCAGGCCGAGCCCGGCAATCAACCCGGCAATGATCGCGTAGCGGGTGATCAGCCGGGGCGAATCGACACCGCGGGAACGGATGGCATTGACGATGACGATACCGAACACCAGGGCGCCGAGGGTATCCATGGTCAGGTAGCCATTGATGAAACCCTGGGAGAACGGAGCCGCGACATACTCGGGGGTGGCCGTGCCGATATCGCCGGCCGGCAAGGCAAACGCCGCGATGCCCAGGGCCGCCAGGGCAATGATCTTCAGCGGTGCGAGGAAACGCCCGACAGTGTCCAGCAGGCGCCCGGGGTACAGGGAGATGAAGAACACCAGCAGGAAGTACACCGAGCTGTAGAGCAGCAGCGCCAGTGGGCTTTCACCGGTCAACGGCGCCAGGCCGACTTCGAAGGACACAGTGGCCGTGCGCGGGGTGGCGAACAGCGGGCCGACCGCCAGGTAGCAGGCCGCGGCCAACAAACCGCCGGCGACCTTGCCGATGGGGCTGCTCAGGGCATCCATGGCACCGCCGACCTTGGCCAGCGCGACCACGGTGATGACCGGCAGGCCGACCGCGGTGATCAGGAAGCCCAACGCCGCCATCCAGACATGGGGTCCGGACTGCAAACCGACGATCGGGGGGAAGATGATGTTGCCGGCCCCGACGAACAGGGCGAAGGTCATAAAGCCAAGTGCCAGGATGTCCTGGCCTTTCAACACTTTCATTTCAGGAAATACCACACTGCTGAATCGGAATTTAGAGAGGGATTTCCCGTGGGGTGAGGGAAATGCTGTCGACCCGTATGGGGTTGACCCGTTTAGCGCGCGGCGGCCTTGTGGGCAGCGGACGCAAAGAGGCGGGCATCCTAGCAAACTCAGGTGCAAGGCGCACTATTTGAGGGCGATCATGTCCTGCGAGCGACACTTTCGGGTCGCGTTTTCATATGAAACCCAGAAAGCACAAAGGCCACCCGAAGGTGGCCTTTGCCGGTATTGCGTCAGCTAAGCGCGAGGCTTACTTGACCGCCCAACCGGTCAGCTCGGCCAGGGCCTTGCCGATGTCTGCCAGCGAACGCACGGTTTTCACGCCTGCGTCTTGCAGAGCCGCGAACTTCTCGTCCGCAGTGCCCTTGCCGCCGGAGATGATTGCGCCCGCATGGCCCATGCGCTTGCCCGCAGGGGCAGTCACACCAGCGATGTAGGAAACAACCGGCTTGGTCACGTGGGCCTTGATGTAGGCCGCCGCTTCTTCTTCAGCCGAACCGCCGATCTCACCGATCATGACGATCGCTTCGGTCTTCGGGTCTTCCTGGAACAGCTTCAGGATGTCGATGAAGTTCGAACCCGGGATCGGGTCACCGCCGATGCCGACGCAAGTCGACTGACCGAAACCGGCGTCAGTGGTCTGCTTCACAGCTTCGTAGGTCAGGGTGCCGGAACGGGAAACGATACCGACCTTGCCTGGCAAGTGAATGTGACCTGGCATGATGCCGATCTTGCATTCGCCTGGAGTGATCACGCCTGGGCAGTTAGGGCCGATCAGGATCACGCCCAGCTCGTCGCACTTGACCTTGGCGTCCAGCATGTCCAGGGTCGGAATGCCTTCGGTGATGCAGACGATCAGCTTGATGCCGCCGAATGCTGCTTCCAGGATCGAGTCCTTGCAGAAAGGAGCTGGAACGTAGATCACGCTGGCGGTGGCGCCAGTAGCGGCTACAGCGTCTTTCACGGTGTTGAACACGGGCAGGCCCAGGTGCTCGGTGCCGCCTTTGCCCGGAGTTACGCCACCAACCATCTTGGTGCCGTATTCGATGGCTTGCTGGGTGTGGAAGCTACCCTGCGAACCGGTGATACCCTGGCAGATAACCTTGGTGTCTTTATTGATCAGGACGCTCATTATTTGCCCTCCGCAGCTTTGACAACTTGTTGAGCAGCGTCGGTCAGGCTGGTAGCCGCGATGATGTTCAAACCGCTTTCTGCCAGTACTTTAGCGCCCAGCTCAGCGTTGTTGCCTTCAAGGCGAACAACAACCGGGATTTTCACGCCGACTTCTTTCACAGCGCCGATGATGCCTTCGGCAATCATGTCGCAGCGAACGATGCCGCCGAAGATGTTGACCAGTACGGCCGCGACGTTGGTGTCGGACAGAATGATCTTGAACGCTTCAGTTACGCGTTCCTTGGTTGCACCACCGCCCACGTCGAGGAAGTTGGCTGGTTTGCCGCCATGCAGGTTGACGATGTCCATGGTACCCATGGCCAGGCCGGCACCGTTGACCATGCAACCGATGTTGCCTTCCAGGGCTACGTAGTTCAGTTCGAACTTGGCAGCGTGCGCTTCGCGCGGATCGTCCTGGGACGGATCGTGGAAGGTTTTCAGCTTGGGCTGACGGTACATGGCGTTGGCGTCGATGTTGATCTTGGCATCGAGGCAATGCAGATCGCCGTCGGCCTTGATCACCAGCGGGTTCACTTCCAGCAGGGCCAGGTCGTGATCCTTGAACAGTTTGGCCAGACCAACGAAGATCTTGGCGAACTGAGTCACTTGCTTGCCTTCCAGACCCAGCTGGAATGCCAGCTCGCGACCCTGGAATGGCTGAGCGCCAACCAGTGGATCGATAGTGGCCTTGAGGATTTTCTCAGGGGTGTCGTGAGCGATTTTCTCGATGTCCACGCCACCTTCGGTGGAAGCCATGAACACGATGCGACGGCTCGAACGGTCAACGACAGCGCCCAGGTACAGCTCTTTAGCGATATCAGTGCACGATTCAACCAGGATCTTGGTGACAGGCTGGCCATTGGCATCAGTCTGATAGGTCACCAGACGCTTGCCCAGCCACTGCTGTGCGAAGGCTTTAGCGTCTTCTTTGCTGCGAACCAGCTTAACGCCGCCCGCTTTACCGCGACCACCAGCGTGGACCTGGGCTTTGACAACCCACTCGGTCCCACCGATCTTGTCGCAAGCTTCTGCTGCTGCTTCCGGGGTATCTACCGCAAAACCCTGGGATACTGGCAGGCCGTACTCAGCGAACAGCTGCTTACCCTGATACTCGTGAAGATTCATGCTTTTTACCGTCTTCGTTAGGTACTGCGCATTCGGTGCTGCACTGATTGCAGTGCCGCACCACCTGTGACTGCTGCTTGCGTCGTTTTCCGGTTGCCCGGCCCGACGACGCAAGACTGCGTCCAGCGGACGTTCCGCGGTGAGTCTTGCGCACAAGGCTCACGACGGGCAGACCGCCGTGGTTTCTTATTATCTACTTAGCGTTTTTTCTTGTTGGCAATGTGGATGGCGCCGCCATTCACTGCCAACGCCGCTTCGTGCAACGCTTCGGACAGGGTCGGATGGGAGAAAACCATCATGCCGATGTCTTCGGCGCTGGTGCCGAATTCCATACCGATCGCGCCTTGCTGTACCAGCTCGGCAGCGCTTGGGCCAATCACGTGGACGCCCAGGATGCGGTCGGTCTTGGCATCAGCGATGACCTTGACGAAACCGCCGGTATCGTTGGCTGCCATGGCACGGCCACTGGCGGCGAACGGGAAGGTGCCGATGTTAACTTCAACGCCTTCGGCTTTCAAAGCCTGTTCGGTTTTACCGACCCATGCAATTTCCGGGTGGGTGTAGATAACCGACGGGATCAGGTCGTAGTTCATCTGGGCTTTGTGGCCCTTGATGCGCTCGACAACCATGATGCCCTCTTCCGAGGCCTTGTGTGCCAGCATCATGCCGCGAACCACGTCACCGATGGCGTAGACGCCCGGCACGGTGGTGGCGCAGTGATCGTCAACGTGGACGAAACCGCGCTCGTCGAGGGTCACGCCGCAATCAGCGGACAGCAGGTCGGTGGTCACTGGGCGACGGCCAACGGCCACGATCAGTTTGTCGAAAGTAATGGTCTGTTCGCCTTCGGAGTTGGTGTAGGTCACCACCACTTCCTTGCCCTTGTTTACCTTGGAACCGGTCACGCGAGCGCCCAGCTTGATGTCCAGACCCTGTTTGGTCAGGGTTTTCAGCGCTTCCTTGGAGACGGCGGTGTCGGCAGCCATCAGGAAAGTATCCAGGGCTTCCAGCACGGTCACTTCAGAACCCAGACGGGACCAGACGGAACCCAGTTCCAGACCGATCACGCCCGCGCCGATCACGCCGAGGCGCTTCGGTACGGATTGGAATTCCAGGGCGCCGGTCGAATCGACGATCACGTTCTGGTCAACCGGGGCCGGTGGAATGTCGATCGGACGCGAACCTGGAGCCAGGATCACGTTCTCGGCTTCGATCACTTCAACCGTGCCATCAGGCTTGGTCACTTCGACTTTCTTGCCGGCCAGCAGCTTGCCGTGGCCTTCGATCGAAGTCACGCCATTGGCCTTGAACAGCATGGCCACGCCGCCGGTCAGGTTCTTCACGATACCGGCCTTGCGGCCAACCATCGCGGCGACGTCCATTTTCACGGCGCCGGTGGAGATACCGTGGATGGCGAACCCATCCTTGGCTTCATGGTACTTCCAGGAGCTGTCCAGCAGCGCCTTGGATGGAATGCAGCCAACGTTCAGGCAAGTACCGCCGAGGGCCAGCTTGCCCTCTTTATCCTGGTACTTCTCGATGCAGGCAGTCTTGAGACCAAGTTGCGCTGCCTTGATGGCGGCTACATAGCCGCCAGGGCCCGCGCCAATCACTACCACGTCGAATTTCTGAGTCATGTGTCATTCCTTATCGAATCAAACCGGACGGCCCCGCATGGGGACCGTCGTGGGACGAAGCTGATCGTTCAAGCGGGCAAGGCGCCAGCGCCCTGCCCCCCTGGGCGCAATCAGATATCCAGCAGCAGACGAGCCGGGTCTTCCAGCAGGTTCTTGATAGTCACCAGGAAAGACACCGCTTCCTTACCGTCGATCAGGCGGTGATCGTAGGACAGCGCCAGGTACATCATCGGCAGGA
Organism: Pseudomonas sp. MWU12-2037; assembly: GCF_023242345.1. Taxonomy (NCBI): domain Bacteria; kingdom Pseudomonadati; phylum Pseudomonadota; class Gammaproteobacteria; order Pseudomonadales; family Pseudomonadaceae; genus Pseudomonas; species Pseudomonas sp. MWU12-2037. The sequence goes on from NZ_JALLIZ010000021.1 coordinate 80,469, forward strand.
TCACCACTTCACCTTTGACCGCCATCGGGCGCTCGTTGATGTTGTGCATGCCCAGGATGGCGGCTTGTGGCGGGTTGACGATCGGCGTCGACAGCAGGGAACCGAATGTACCACCGTTGGTGATGGTGAACGTACCACCGGTCATCTCGTCGATGGACAGCTTGCCGTCACGGGCTTTCTTGCCGTAGGTGGCGATGCCGTTTTCGATCTCGGCCAGGCTCATCAGCTCGGCGTTGCGCAGGACCGGGACCACCAGGCCACGATCGCTGGACACCGCGACACCGACGTCGGAGTAGCCGTGGTAGACGATATCGGCGCCGTCGATGGAAGCGTTGACTGCCGGGAAGCGTTTCAGCGCTTCGGTGGCCGCTTTCACGAAGAACGACATGAAGCCCAGGCGCACGCCGTTGTGGGTCTTCTCGAACAGGTCCTTGTACTTCGAACGCAGGTCCATGATCGGCTTCATGTTCACTTCGTTGAACGTGGTCAGCATCGCCATGTTCGACTGTGCTTCAACCAGGCGCTTGGCCACGGTGGCGCGAACGCGGGTCATCGGCACACGCTTCTCGACGCGGTCGCCGGCAGCGAACACCGGGGCGGCGGCAGCCGGAGCAGCAGCCTTGGCTGGAGCAGCGGCAGGCGCGGCTTTCTTGGCGGCAACAGCAGCCACCACGTCTTCCTTGGTCACACGACCGCCCTTGCCGGTGCCGGCAACGGAAGCGATGTTGATGCCGTTTTCTTCAGCCAACTTGCGAGCCGCCGGTGCGGCCACGGGATCGTCTTCGCCAGCAGCGGCCGGAGCAGCAGCCTGGGCAGCCGCAGGAGCAGCGGCGGCGGCAGGAGCGGCAGCAGCAGCGCCGCCTTCAACGATGGAGCCCAGGACTTCGTCGGACAGAACGGTGTCGCCTTCGTTCTTGACGATAGCGCCCAGCACGCCGTCAGCGGTAGCCAGTACTTCCAGGACCACTTTGTCGGTTTCGATGTCGACGATCAGGTCGTCACGCTTGACAGCTTCGCCCGGTTTTTTGTGCCAGGTGGCAACGGTGCCATCGGCAACCGATTCCGGGAAAGTGGGGGCTTTGATCTCGATAGCCATTATCTGTGGTTCCTTAAATTCGGTTTCAGGTGCGCGAAGGCGTTAAACAGTAAAGGCATCTTGCAGCAGTTTTTCCTGCTGCTCAGCGTGCATCGATGCATAACCACAAGCCGGTGCGGCAGAGGCGTCACGGCCGGCGTACTCAAGTACCAGCGACTTGTTGTGTCCGCCAACGATGCGACGCATGTGATGCTGACTGCTGTACCAGGCGCCCTGGTTCATCGGCTCTTCCTGACACCAGACGATGTGCTTGAGGTGTTTGTACGGCGCCAGGATTTCGATCAGGTCGTCTTCCGGGAACGGATACAGTTGCTCGATACGCACCACAGCGATGTCGTCACGGCCTTCGGCACGGCGTTTTTCCAGCAGGTCGTAGTAGACCTTGCCGCTGCACAGAATCAGACGGCTGACCTTTTTCGGGTCCAGGGCGTCGATTTCCGGGATAACGGTCTGGAACGAACCCTCGGCCAGATCTTCCAGCGTGGAGATTGCCAGCTTGTGACGCAGCAGCGACTTCGGAGTCAGCACGATCAGCGGCTTGCGCAGCGGACGGATGACCTGACGACGCAGCAGGTGGTAGATCTGTGCCGGGGTAGTCGGCACGCAGACCTGGACGTTGTGCTCGGCGCACAGCTGCAGGTAGCGTTCCAGACGGGCCGAGGAGTGCTCCGGACCCTGGCCTTCATAACCGTGCGGCAGCAGCATGGTCAGACCGCACAGACGGCCCCACTTGTGCTCGCCACTGGTGATGAACTGGTCGACAACCACCTGGGCACCGTTGGCGAAGTCGCCGAACTGGGCTTCCCAGATCACCAGCGCCTCAGGCGTGGTGGTCGAGTAACCGTATTCGAACGCCAGCACGGCTTCTTCCGACAGGAACGAGTCGTACAGGTCGAAGCGTGGCTGACCTTCGTACAGGTTCTGCAGCGGAATGTAGGTGCCCGCGTCTTTCTGGTTGTGCAGCACGGCATGACGGTGCGAGAACGTACCGCGGCCGATGTCCTGGCCGGTCATGCGGATCGGGTGACCTTCGAACGCCAGGGTCGCGTACGCCATGGTTTCGGCGTAACCCCAGTTGATCGGCAGGCCGCCGGCTTGCATCTTCTGACGGTCTTCGTAGATCTTCGCGACCTGGCGCTGGACCACGAAGCCTTCCGGAATTTCCAGCAGCTTGGCGGACAGTTCCTGCAAGGTCTTCAGATCGAAGCGGGTGTCGTGACGTGCGGTCCACGCGTGACCCAGGTATGGGCGCCAGTCGACGAACAACTCCTTGTTCGGCTCCTTGACCAGGCTTTTTACCACGTGCAGACCGTTGTCCAGGGCGTTGCGGTACTCGTCGATCTTCGCCTGGACACGCTCTTCGTCCAGCACCTTGGCCTGAACCAGGCGCTCGGCGTAAAGCTCACGGGTGGTGCGCTGCTTGGTGATCTGCTGATACATCAACGGCTGGGTGCCGCTAGGCTCATCCGCTTCGTTGTGACCACGACGACGGTAGCAGACCAGATCGATCACCACGTCGCGCTTGTACTGCATGCGGTAGTCGATGGCCAGCTGGGTCACGAACAGGACGGCTTCCGGATCATCGCCATTCACATGGAGGATCGGCGCCTGGATCATCTTCGCAACGTCGGTGGCGTACTCGGTGGAACGCGAGTCCAGCGGGTTGCTGATGGTGAAACCGACCTGGTTGTTGATCACGATGTGCACGGTGCCGCCGGTCTTGAAACCGCGGGTCTGCGACATCTGGAAGGTTTCCATGACCACGCCTTGACCGGCGAACGCCGCGTCACCGTGGAGGGAAATCGGCAGAACCTTGTCACCGGCCGCATCGTTGCGACGGTCCTGACGGGCGCGAACCGAACCTTCGACCACCGGGGAAACGATTTCCAGGTGGGACGGGTTGAACGCCATCGCCAGGTGAACTTCACCGCCGGTGGTCATCACGTTGGACGAGAAGCCCTGGTGGTATTTCACGTCACCGGAACCCAGCTCGACCTTCTTCTTGCCTTCGAACTCGTCGAACAGCTCGCGCGGGTTCTTGCCGAAGGTGTTGACCAGCACGTTCAGACGGCCACGGTGGGCCATGCCGATGACGATTTCCTTGGTGCCGTAGGAACCGGAACGCTGGATCAGCTCGTCGAGCATCGGAATCAGGCTCTCGCCGCCTTCCAGACCGAAACGCTTGGTGCCCGGGTACTTGGTGCCCAGGTACTTTTCCAGGCCTTCGGCGGCGGTGACGCGCTCAAGCAGGTGGCTCTTGATTTCCGCGGAAAAGATCGGACGGCCGCGCACGCTTTCCAGACGCTGCTGGAACCAGTGGCGTTGCTCGGTATCGACGATATGCGTGAATTCAGCGCCGATGGTGCGGCAATATGTCTGCTGCAACGCTTCGTGAATTTCGCGTAGGCTCGCTTCCTCTTTGCCGATGAACAGGTCGCCGGCACGGAAGGTCGTATCAAGATCGGCATTGGTCAAGCCGTAATGATTGATCGACAGGTCTGCGGGTGCAGGACGCTGCCACAGTCCCAGCGGGTCGAGCTGGGCTGCTTGGTGGCCACGCATCCTGTAGGCCTGGATCAATCGCAGCACTTCAACCTGCTTCTTCTCGTGCTCACTGCTCACGCTGCCGGCGGAAACCGGTTGGGCGCGGCGCTGGTTCTTTGCCAGCAAGACGAAATGGTCGCGGATTGTCGAGTGCGAAACATCGGTGGCAGCGTTGCCGTCAGCGGGCAACGTCTGAAATTTGGTGCGCCACTCTTCTGGCACAGCGTTAGGGTCGTGCAGGTAGAGCTCGTAGAGCTCTTCCACATAGGCAGCGTTACCACCTGAAAGATAGCCGCTGTTCCACATGCGCTGCATCACGCTTTCTTGCATGCTTGGTCACCCTCGGTTAGGGGACACCACCGGCGAAAACACCACGCACGCTTGCAACAGTCCGAATGCCGAGACCAGAACAAGCCACTTGGGATCACGCTGATAGTCCGGGTACCAGCCCGGATGCCCCTGCTGGTCTCATTTCTTCAAAAATAAGAGCCACAGCTTTATGAGCCGTTGCTCTGGTTATAGCCGGGGCGCGGGTTGAAGCCCGCGCCCTGGCCTTTCTACGGTTACAGCGGTGCCACTATTTACAACTGCCGTTTTACAACAGCCAGGTTACAGCCGCTGAATCACACGCCGCTTTGCAGCAACATGTTACGGATGTGACCGATGGCCTTGGTCGGATTCAGGCCTTTCGGACAGACGTTGACGCAGTTCATGATCCCGCGGCAGCGGAATACGCTGAACGGGTCATCCAGCGAAGCCAGACGCTCGGTGGTCTTGGTGTCGCGGCTGTCTGCCAGGAAGCGGTACGCTTGCAGCAGGGCGGCCGGGCCCAGGAACTTGTCGGGGTTCCACCAGAAGGACGGGCAGGAAGTCGAGCAGCAAGCGCACAGGATGCACTCGTACAGACCGTCCAGCTTCTCGCGCTCTTCCGGCGTCTGCAGACGTTCGATGGCCGGCGCCGGCGTGTCGTTCTGCAGGAATGGCTTCACCTTCTCGTATTGCTTGTAGAAGATGCTCATATCGACGACCAAGTCACGGATCACCGGCAAACCAGGCAGCGGACGCACCACCAGCTTGTTGCCCTTGACCACGGCGGACAGCGGCGTGATGCACGCCAGGCCGTTCTTGCCGTTGATATTCATGCCGTCGGAACCGCACACGCCTTCACGGCACGAGCGACGATAGGAGAAACCTTCGTCCTGTTCCTTGATCAGGGCCAGTACGTCCAGCACCATCAAGTCCTTGCCACCGGTGTCGACCTGGAAAACCTGGGTTTTCGGCGCGGCGTCGGTGTCAGGGTTGTAACGATAAACTTCGACTTGCAACATATCGATCACCCTTTAGTAAGTCCGGACTTTTGGTTCGAAAGTCGGAACGGTCTTCGGCGAGAAGTTAACGGCACGCTTGGTCACACGCTTCTCACCCGGGAAGAACAGGGTATGGCACAGCCAGTTTTCGTCGTCGCGCTCTTCGAAGTCTTCACGGGCGTGGGCGCCGCGGGACTCTTTGCGATGCTCAGCGGCAATCGCCGTGGCTTCGGCCACTTCCAGCAGGTTTTGCAGCTCGAGGGCTTCGATACGCGCGGTGTTGAAGGCCTGGGACTTGTCGTTGATCTTGACGTTGGCAATACGAGTGCGCAGGTCAGCCAACTGGGCGATGCCCTTCTGCATGTATTCGCCGGTACGGAATACACCGAAGTAGTTCTGCATGCAGCTTTGCAGCTCGCGACGCAGAGTCGCCACGTCTTCGCCGTCGGTACGTTCGTTCAGAGCGGACAGACGTGCCAGTGCCGCCGTGATGTTGGCGTCGGTGGCGTCGTCGTAGTCGATACCGTCGGTCAGGGCTTTTTCCAGGTGCAGGCCGGCCGCACGGCCGAAGACCACCAGGTCGAGCAGCGAGTTGCCGCCCAGGCGGTTGGCACCGTGAACCGATACGCACGCCACTTCACCGACCGCGAACAGGCCCGGGATGATGGTGTCGACGCCTTCGGCGTCCTGGGTGATCGCCTGGCCATGGATGTTGGTGGCAACGCCGCCCATCATGTAGTGGCAGGTTGGAACGACCGGAACCGGGGCAACGACCGGGTCGACGTGGGCGAAGGTCTTGGACAGTTCGCAGATACCTGGCAGGCGGCTGTGCAGCACTTCCTCGCCGAGGTGGTCGAGCTTGAGCAGCACGTGGTCGCCATTCGGGCCACAGCCGTTGCCGGCGATGATTTCCTTGACCATCGAACGTGCTACCACGTCACGACCGGCCAGGTCTTTCGCGTTCGGAGCATAACGCTCCATGAAACGCTCGCCATGCTTGTTGATCAGGTAACCGCCTTCACCGCGGCAACCTTCGGTGACCAGTACACCGGCGCCGGCGATGCCGGTCGGGTGGAACTGCCACATTTCGATATCTTGTACCGGCACGCCAGCACGCAGGGCCATGCCGACGCCGTCACCGGTGTTGATCAGGGCATTGGTGGTGGACGAGTAGATACGACCGGCACCGCCGGTGGCCAGGACGGTGGCCTTGGCGCGGATGTAGCTGGTTTCGCCGGTTTCGATGCAGATCGCGATCACACCGACAAACGCGCCGTCCTGGTTCTTCACCAGATCGACAGCGTAGTACTCGTTCAGGAACACGGTCCCGGCTTTCAGGTTGCCCTGATAAAGGGTGTGCAGCAGCGCGTGACCGGTACGGTCGGAAGCGGCGCAAGTCCGTGCGGCCTGACCGCCTTTACCGTAATCCTTCGACTGACCGCCGAATGGACGCTGGTAGATACGACCCTGCTCGGTACGCGAGAACGGCATGCCCATGTGGTCCAGCTCGTAAACGGCAGCCGGGCCTTCCTGACACATGTATTCGATAGCGTCCTGGTCACCGATATAGTCGGAACCCTTGACGGTATCGTACATGTGCCAGCGCCAGTCATCGTTCGGGTCGGCGGACGCGATGGCGCAGGTGATGCCACCCTGGGCCGATACGGTGTGCGAACGGGTCGGGAACACCTTGGTGATCACGGCCGTCTTGTGACCACCCTGGGCCAGTTGCAGCGCGGCACGCATGCCCGCACCGCCGCCGCCAATGATGATGGCGTCGAAAGAAATCGTTGGAATGTTAGCCATGAATCAGATACCCCAGAGAATCTGCACACCCCAGACGAAGTAGGCGAACATCGCAACGCCGCATACTGCCTGGAAAAGGAAACGCACTGCTGTCGCGGACTTGCCCAGCGCCATCGGCGTCAGGTAGTCGGTCGAAATGGTCCACATGCCGACCCAGGCGTGAGCGCCCAGGGCCACCAGGGCCAACAGACTGAAGATGCGCATCCCGTTGTGGGCGAACAGCCCGTGCCACTGGGCGTAGCCCAGGCCCGGATTCGCAACGACGTATCCGATCAGGAAGATGAAGTAAGCCGCGAGAACGACAGCAGATACGCGCTGCGCCATCCAGTCGTAGAGGCCCGAACGCGATAGGTTCGTAACGCTGGTTACCATATCCAAACTCCCGCCAGAACGATCAGCACCACGGAAATGGCGATGACGATTTTAGAGCCCAGTTTGCCGCCTTCCAGCGTTTCACCGATGCCCATATCCATGATCAGATGGCGCACACCAGCCACCATGTGATACAGCAAGGCGGACAGAAGCCCCCATCCAATGAACTTGGCCAGCGGGCTGGTCAAGCACGCCTTCACCTCGGCGAAACCTTCCTCCGAACCCAGGGATTTGCCCAATGCATACAGCATGAAGCCAAGGCCCAGGAAGAGAATGATGCCGGATACACGGTGAAGAAACGACGTAACGCCGGTTATGGGGAGTTTGATGGTCCTTAGGTCTAGGTTTACAGGTCGTTGGCTTTTCACGGCTTTTTTTTCACTGATGAGCCCTAACGATCAGGGCAAAGTTGTTGGGCAAGTGCACTGGTCAGGTACCCACCACCCAGGGAGTGACGACCCCCAGTAAAACAGGCCCAAAAGCCCCTGGCGGTCGGGTGCCGAGTATAGACAGTTAGGCTACTAATGACAACGCAAAGGACTACCCCTAATAGCGCATTGCGTTAGCCGGATAAAAGGCGTAAATAGCCGTCAATTTCGAGGAAAAGGTCCGCCCAAAGCCGCCTACGACAAGACTTTTGGCAAATTGACATTCGAATTTATCTCACTATAGTGGTGCGGGCCCTGCGTGGGGGGCCTGTCTGATGATTTCAAGCATAAATAGGAGGCCACATGGCTGACAAAAAAGCGCAGTTGATCATCGAGGGCGCAGCCCCCGTCGAGCTGCCCATTTTAACCGGCACCGTTGGTCCCGATGTAATCGACGTGCGGGGCCTGACGGCCACGGGCCGGTTCACATTCGACCCTGGCTTCATGTCGACCGCTTCCTGCGAGTCGAAGATCACCTATATCGACGGCGATAACGGCATCCTGCTGCACCGCGGCTACCCGATCGAGCAACTCGCCGAGAAATCCGACTACCTGGAAACCTGCTACCTGCTGCTCAACGGCGAACTGCCGACAGTCGAGCAGAAGGCCCAGTTCGTCAGCACCGTGAAGAATCACACCATGGTGCACGAGCAGTTGAAGACCTTCTTCAACGGTTTCCGTCGCGACGCCCACCCGATGGCCGTGATGTGCGGCGTGGTTGGCGCCCTGTCGGCCTTCTACCACGACTCCCTGGACATCAATAACGCCCAGCACCGCGAGATTTCCGCCATTCGCCTGGTCGCCAAGATGCCGACCCTGGCCGCGATGGTGTACAAGTACTCCATGGGTCAACCCATGATGTACCCGCGCAACGACCTGTCGTATGCGGAAAACTTCCTGCACATGATGTTCAACACCCCGTGCGAGATCAAACCGATCAGCCCGGTGCTCGCCAAGGCCATGGACCGGATCTTCATCCTCCATGCCGACCACGAGCAGAATGCTTCGACCTCCACCGTGCGCCTGGCGGGCTCTTCGGGTGCCAACCCGTTCGCCTGTATCGCCGCCGGTATCGCCGCGCTCTGGGGCCCTGCCCACGGCGGCGCGAACGAAGCGGTCCTGACCATGCTCGATGAAATCGGCGATGTCTCGAACATCGACAAGTTCATCGCCAAGGCCAAGGACAAGAACGATCCGTTCAAGCTGATGGGCTTCGGTCACCGGGTCTACAAGAACCGCGACCCACGCGCCACCGTGATGAAGCAGACCTGCGACGAAGTCCTGAAAGAGCTGGGCATCAACAACGATCCGCAGCTGGAACTGGCCATGCGTCTCGAAGAGATCGCCCTGACCGACCCGTACTTCATCGAGCGTTCGCTGTACCCGAACGTCGACTTCTACTCGGGGATCATCCTCAAGGCGATCGGCATTCCAACCAGCATGTTCACCGTGATCTTCGCCCTGGCGCGGACCGTGGGCTGGATCTCCCACTGGAAGGAAATGCTCTCCAGCCCGTACAAGATTGGCCGTCCGCGCCAGCTGTACACCGGCTACGAGTCGCGTGACATCACCAAGCTGGAAGACCGCAAGTAAGGTTTGCCTCGCGCTGACACCTTAGCTGCACCGGAAACGGCCTCTTGATAGAGGCCGTTTCTGTTTGTGGACATCCGGTTGCCCAATGCCGGCTGCTCCTACAATGACCGAGACAGCCAACAAAAATGCCCCGGCCTCTCGACCGGGGCATTTCGTTGCAACACAGCTTATATAGAGAAGCCTATACAACCCTTAGTGAGAAACCGCCCCACTCGCCCCCAGACCGGTCTGCGAACGCACGAACTGCGGGAAGAACAGCGCCCGCTCCTTCTCCGCCGCCACCGACTTGTCGGTAATGGAGAAGAACCAGATCCCGACGAACGCAATGATCATCGAGAACAGCGCCGGGTACTCATACGGGAAGATCGCCTTCTCGTGATGCATGATCTGCACCCAGATGGTCGGGCCGAGGATCATCAGCCCTACCGCACTGACCAGGCCCATCCAGCCGCCGATCATCGCGCCACGGGTGGTCAGCTTCTTCCAGTACATGGAAAGCAGCAGCACCGGGAAGTTGCAGCTGGCGGCAATCGAGAACGCCAGGCCGACCATGAACGCGATGTTCTGGCTTTCGAACAGGATGCCCAGGCCGATCGCCAGCACACCAAGGGCGATGGTGGTGATCTTCGAGACGCGGATCTCATCCTTTTCGTTGGCCTTGCCCTTCTTGATCACGCTGGCATACAGGTCATGGGACACCGCCGAGGCGCCGGCCAGGGTCAGACCGGCCACCACCGCGAGGATGGTGGCAAAGGCCACGGCCGAGATAAAGCCGAGGAAGATGTTGCCACCCACCGCGTTGGCCAGGTGCACCGCCGCCATGTTGTTGCCACCGAGCAGCGCGCCCGCCGCATCCTTGAACGCCGGGTTGGTGCTGACCAGCAGGATCGCGCCAAAACCGATGATAAAGGTCAGGATATAGAAGTAGCCGATGAACCCGGTGGCGTACAACACGCTCTTGCGCGCTTCCTTCGCATCACTCACGGTGAAGAAACGCATCAGGATGTGGGGCAGCCCGGCAGTACCGAACATCAGCGCCAGGCCCAGCGAGAAGGCCGAGATCGGATCCTTCACCAGGCCGCCGGGGCTCATGATCGCTTCACCCTTGGGGTGAACCTTGACCGCTTCGGAAAACAGCATGTTGAAGTCGAAGTTGACGTGCTTCATCACCATCAGCGCCATGAACGAGGCACCGGACAGCAACAGCACCGCCTTGATGATCTGCACCCAGGTGGTGGCCAGCATGCCGCCGAACAGCACATAGAGGCACATCAGGATCCCCACCAGGATCACCGCCACGTAGTAGTCCAGGCCGAACAGCAGCTGGATCAGCTTGCCGGCACCGACCATCTGGGCGATCAGGTAGAAGGACACCACCACCAGCGAACCGCAGGCCGACAGCGAACGGATCTGGGTTTGCCCGAGGCGGTAGGACGCCACATCGGCAAAGGTGTACTTGCCCAGGTTGCGCAGGCGCTCGGCGATCAGGAACAGGATGATCGGCCAGCCCACCAGGAAGCCGATGGAGTAGATCAGGCCGTCATAACCCGAGGCATAGACCAGCGCGGAAATCCCCAGGAAGGACGCCGCCGACATATAGTCGCCGGCAATCGCCAGGCCGTTCTGCAAACCGGTGATCTTGCCGCCCGCCGCGTAGTAGTCGGCAGCCGACTTGTTGCGCTTGGAGGCCCAGTAGGTGATGCACAGGGTGGCGCCGACGAACACCACGAACATCGCGATGGCCGCCAGATTGAGAGGTTGCTTGTGCACTTCGCCGGTCAGGGCGTCAGCCGCCAGGACCAGGGGCGCGAAAGCCGAGCCGGCCAATACTGCCAATAGACGCCGGATCATTGTTGGGCCTCCTTGAGAATCGCGTTGTTCAGGTCGTCGAACTCGCCATTGGCGCGACGCACATAGATGGCCGTCAGGACGAACGCCGAAACGATCAGTCCGACACCCAACGGGATGCCCCAGGTAATGGAAGAGCCGGGACTGAGTTTGGCGCCCAGGATCTGTGGCCCATAGGCGATCAACAGAATGAAACCCGAGTAAAGTCCGAGCATGATCGCCGACAGTGTCCAGGCGAAGCGTTCCCGTTTCCTGACCAGCTCCTTGAAGCGGGGGCTGTTTTGAATCGAGAGGTAAATGCTGTCGTTCATTGTTTTTATCCTCGCAGCACAGATGAGATGAAACCTTTTTCACTTTAGGCGGCTGGGGAAGCGAAACCAGACGACCTTAGTATTAGAACGACATTACCGTTTCGCCAGTTTTCAGGCGAAGACGCTCTGAATCAGTGTAGGCGGTGATGACAGACACCCAGACGCAAAAAGGCCGCATGACGGAATATCATGCGGCCTTTTCGGGGTACTACGCGGGCAGGTGGGTTACTGGGTCCACTCGGCTACGCGGTCCGGGTGCTTGGCGACCCAGTCCTTGGCCGCAACATCCGGCTTGGCGCCGTCCTGGATCGCCAGCATGACTTCGCCGATCTCATCCTTGGAGGCCCACTGGAACTTCTTCAGGAACGCCGCCACTTCCGGCGCCTTGGCTTCCAGCTTCAAGCTGCCGATGCTGTTCACGGTTTCAGCGGCGCCATAGACGCCCTTCGGATCGTCCAGGAAGCGCAGTTTCCACTTGGCGAACATCCAGTGCGGCACCCAGCCGGTGACGACAATGGATTCGTTCTTCTTCTCGGCACGGGTCAGTTCGGCGATCATCCCCGCCCCCGAGCTGGCTTGCAGCTTGTAGTCCAGACCGTAGTCCTTGATGGCCTGGTCGGTCTTGAGCATCACGCCTGAACCGGCGTCGATGCCGACGATCTTGTTCTTGTAGGTGGTGTCAGTCTTCAGGTCGGCGATGGACTTGGCCGTGACGTACTCCGGCACGATCAGACCGATCTTGGCATCCTTGAAGTTGGGGCCGTAGTCAACCACCTTGTCCTTGTTCTTGGCCCAGTACTCACCATGGGTCACGGGCAACCAGGCCGAAAGCATGGCATCGAGCTTGCCGGTGGCAACCCCCTCCCACATGATCCCGGTCGCGACGGCTTGCAGCTTGACGTCATAACCCAGTTTCTGCCGGATGATCTCGGCCGCCACGTTGGTAGTGGCCACGCTGTCAGACCAACCATCGACATAACCGATGGATACTTCCTTGGCCGCCGCACCGGCCAGGTTGGAACTGATCGCCAGTACCAGAGCGGCACCTGCGCCTAAGAGTCGTCGCATCTTCATCGTTACTTCCCCGAAATGCTGCACCCGACGACTGCCGGGCGACGTCAACGTATTGTTATGGTGCACAGCGCCCCCATCACGCCTCACCGCCAAACCCGTTCGATCATCAGCGGAGTACTGATACCCTGATCATCAACCCGCCTCGCCCATCGACCTGCTCTGACAGCGACCTCAAGGCAACGAGAAACGACATCAGAACGCCAGCAATCGGGGGCTGGGGGAAATCCCGTCATTAAATGAATATGACAAACTGACACCGTTCAGCCTAGACAGAACCCCTACAGCCTGCTATCAAAAGAGTAAGTCTGTTGATTTCGCGCTATCAAGCCGAGCAATTCAGGATTCAGACGCTCAAGTTTGGGGGGATATCTCTCAATGAAAAGGGCGAAAAAAATGAAAATCATCAGAGTACTGTCTTACTTTCTATCATTCATCAGTGCTTCTGCACTTGTGCTCAGCGTCCACGCAGAAGAGTCTGCCAAACCTGGCATGCCTGAACCACCTGGTGGCGCAATCAAGGCTTTACTGTCCAAATCGCGTGACGGTAAAACTCAGTGGTCTATCCCGTGCTCCGCCAATGGATATAACGGGGATATGCAGGTCAGTGCTCGATTTTTACCTAGCAATGGGCACTATACTTTTCTTGTCGAGACGATTGCTTATAAAATCAGCCCCAACAACGGAAGAAACAAAGGAAACATCAATTTTCGCATCGGAAAATACGACTCGAATGGAACAGGGTATCTCGCCTGGTATAAGTCTCCAGACGCCATGATACAGGATGCGCAGTGGCATAGCCTTAACGTATCAAGAAATACGGCAACAGACTGGCAGGGCCTTATTGAGATCGAATATATATTCGACGACTCGTTTCATGATACAAAATGTTCCAAACTGTATAAATTTGATAGCCCTGCAAGTGGAGGCTCGACGCCAACGGATTCAGCCCAATAAGAGCGCCTGTCCACAAGACGTAGAATATGGCGCCCGCGATAGATAAAAGCGGGCGCCATGTAGTCCATGTCGGATAGTTCGCCGTGAAACCCGTACCACAAGTTCACTTCTGCCGTTACTGCGCCAAAACTTTGCATGACAAAATACTGCGAGGGCCCTCGACCCGGAGAAATCCGGGTAACATGCGCGGCTTTGTTCCCATACGGCCCGACCATGTCCGCCACTGCCCGTTTCCCGCTCCTCCCGTTCTTGTTCGCCAGCCTGCTCGGACTTCTTGCACTTTGCGGCTTCTGGTATGGCCTCGGCCAGCCGGTGATCCTGCCCGATGCGGCGACGCCGACCCACAAGCTGCAATGCGCCTCCTATACGCCGTTCGCCAAGGACCAATCGCCGTTCGACCAGCCGTTCAAGCCTCGTGTCGAACGCATGGATGCCGACCTGGCGCTGCTGGCGACGAACTTCGAGTGTATTCGCACCTATTCCCAGGCCGGCCTGGAACAGCTTCCCGAACTGGCACGCAAGCATGGTCTGAAAATGATGATCGGCGCCTGGGTCAGCAGCGATCCCGTGGCCACGGAGCAGGAAGTCGACGCCCTGATCGCCTCGGCGAACGCCAACGCCGATGTGGTCAGCGCGGTGATCGTCGGTAACGAAGCCTTGCTGCGCAAGGAAATCACCGAGTCGCAACTGGTCAAGCTGATCCACAAGGTCAAGGCCAACGTGAAGCAGCCGGTGACCTATGCCGACGTCTGGGAATTCTGGCTCAAGCATCCGCAGGTCGCCCCGGCCGTGGACTTCCTGACCATTCACCTGCTGCCGTACTGGGAAGATGACCCTGCCGGGATCGACCGCGCGATCGAACATGTCGCCCAGGTCCGCGAGGTATTCGGCAAGCGGTTCGCCCCCAAGGACATCCTGATCGGTGAAACCGGCTGGCCGAGCGAAGGCCGCCAGCGTGAAACCGCCCTGCCGAGCCGGGTCAACGAAGCGAAGTTCATTCGCGGTTTTGTCACCCTGGCCGAGCAGAACGGTTGGCACTACAACCTGATCGAGGCCTTCGACCAACCGTGGAAACGCGGCAGCGAAGGTGCGGTCGGCGGTTACTGGGGGCTGTTCGATGCCGACCGCCAGGACAAGGGCGTGTTGGCCGGGCCGGTTTCGAACCTGCCGCAATGGCCGCTGTGGTTGGGTTTCGGTGGGGTGATATTCCTCGGTACCTTGCTGCTGGCCGGGCTAGTGCGCAATACCCGGGCGGCGCTGTTGTTGCCGCTGCTGGGGGCGCTGGCAGGTTGCTCCATAGGTGCCTGGGGCGAATTGGCGTGGGTCACCAGCCGGTTTACCAGCGAGTGGGTCTGGGCCGGCCTGCTGGTGCTGTTGAACCTGCTGGTGCTGGCCCATGCGGCACTGACCCTGGGTAGCCAGGCCGGCTGGCGCGCCGGCCTGTCCAAATCCCTGGAGCAACGCGCCGGCTGGCTGCTGGCAGGCTCGGGCTTTGCAGTGGCGGTGATGATGCTGGAGTTGGTATTCGATCCACGCTACCGCAGCTTCCCGAGCGCAGCCTTGCTGTTGCCGGCGCTGGTGTTCCTGGTGCGTCCGGTGCGCGGCCCGCGTCGGGAGATGGGGCTGCTGGCGCTGATCATCGGCGCCGGTATTGCCCCGCAGCTGTACCGTGAAGGCCTGGCCAACCAGCAGGCCTGGGGTTGGGCGCTGGTCTGCGTGCTGATGGTGGCCGCGCTGTGGCGTAGTGTGCGGGTTCGCAAATAACAGACAAACCCGACTTCAGGGCTCGACGCTATTGCGCGCTGAAACACCGTCCTTGTAGGAGCTGGCTTGCCGGCGATGAGGCCCTCAAGCCTTGCACCGTTCGTGGGAACGCCATCGCCGGCAAGCCAGCTCCCACAATGACCGCATTGACCGTAACGATGAGGCAAGGGTCAAGACGGTATCCACCACCCCATCAAGCCGCCCGCACCAACCGCAACCCCGCCATCACCAGCGCAAACACCGCCAGACTGGTGTTGTACAACGCCAGCGCCGGAAATCCGGCCAGCAGCGCCAGCACCGCCAGGCCTCGACCCAAACGCCCCGGCGCGACAAAAGCCAACACTGCCGCCACCAACGCCGTCCAGCCCAGCGCCTTGAAGTGGATCAACCAGCCCAGGTTGGAGCGCGCCTGGCACTGCCAGCGCGACGCCTCGTCCAGGCACAGCCCGACCCACTGCCCGTCCTCCATCAATCCATAACGCACGCCATAACTGGCAGCCAGCCACAACGGCAGGACAATAAGCAGCAGAACCAGCGGCAAACGGCGAGACATGGACAACTCCGATAAGCGAAAACGGCGCCCAGCATAATCGCCAGAACCACCTATGCAAGCGCTCACCACATATAACTGTTCGGCAAACTGCGGCAAAGTGTATCGTTGCCAGGCAATTACCCGTCGCCCCCCCATCTAAAATGCTTTTTTAGCGTCGGGACATGGCACTTCGGCAGTACCCCGATGGTCATAGCCTGCGAACCTCATTCAGTGCTTTCCTTCAAAGGGATGTAGTCATGCTCCGTTCTCTGCGCCTCGCTGCCTTTATCGGCGGTCTCATCTTGAGTGCGTCCGCCCTGGCAGTCGATGTCGACGCCGCCAGTTATGGCTACCCGCTGACCAACCCGTTTGAAGCGACCATCGCCACCACGCCACCGGCGCTACGGCCGAAACTGCCCGACGACGACAGCATCCACCAGGCCGACTACAGCCTCAAGTTGCGCCCCGAGCGCGACTTCATCCTTCCGGACAATTTCTGGGCGGTGAAGAAACTCACCTACCGCCTGGCCCAGCAGGATCACCCGGCACCGCTGATCTTCCTGATCTCCGGCACCGGCGCACGTTATGACAGCAGCATCAACGAGTACCTGAAAAAGCTCTATTACCAGGCCGGCTACCACGTCGTGCAGCTGTCATCGCCCACCAGCTTCGACTTTATGAGTGCCGCCTCGCGCTTCGCCACCCCCGGTATCAGCCAGGAAGACGCCGAGGACATGTACCGGGTCATGCAGGCGGTACGCGCCCAACAACCGAAACTGCCGGTGACCGAGTACTACCTCACCGGCTACAGCCTCGGCGCCCTGGATGCCGCTTTCGTCAGCAAGCTGGATGAAACCCGGCGCAGCTTCAACTTCAAGAAAGTCCTGCTGCTCAACCCGCCGGTCAACCTCTACACCTCGGTCACCAACCTCGACAAGCTGGTCCAGACCGAGGTCAAGGGCATCAACAACACCACCACCTTCTATGAGCTGGTGCTGGGCAAGCTGACCCGCTACTTCCAGCAGAAGGGCTACATCGACCTCAACGACGCCCTGGTCTACGACTTCCAGCATTCCAAGCAGCACCTGACCAATGAACAGATGGCCATGTTGATCGGCACCACCTTCCGCTTTTCGGCGGCGGACATCGCCTTTACCTCGGACCTGATCAACCGCCGCGGCCTGATCACCCCGCCGAAATACCCGATCAGCGAAGGCACCAGCCTCACGCCGATGTTCAAGCGCGCCCTGCAGTGTGATTTCGACTGCTACCTGACCGAACAGGTGATCCCGATGTGGCGCGCCCGCAGCGACGGCGGCAGCCTGCTGCAACTGATCGACCAGGTCAGCCTCTACGCCCTCAAGGACTACCTGCACGACAGCCCGAAAATCGCCGTGATGCACAACGCCGACGACGTCATCCTCGGCCCTGGCGACCTGGGTTTCCTGCGCAGCACCTTTGGCAATCGTCTGACGGTCTACCCCCATGGCGGCCACTGCGGCAACCTCAATTACCGCGTCAACGCCGACGCCATGCTGGAGTTCTTCCGTGGCTAAATCTCTTTTGTTGATCGCAGCCTTGCTCTGCGCAACCCCTGCCCTGGCCGACAACAGCAAGGCCCACGACCCCGTGATACATGACTCGGACGGTTTCACCGAGCCATTGACCAAGCTCAAGTTCAACCCGGGCCTGGACCAGCGCGAATTCGAACGTTCGACCCTCAACGCCCTGAGTGTCTACGACCCGTTGGAGTCCTGGAACCGCCACGTCTATCACTTCAACTACCGCTTCGACGAGTGGGTGTTCCTGCCGGCGGTCGATGGCTACCGCTACGTCACGCCGACCTTCCTGCGCGAGGGGGTGAGCCACTTCTTCAGTAACCTGGGGGACGTTTCCAACCTGCTCAACAGCCTGTTCCAGTTCAAAGGCAAGCGCGCGCTGGAAACCACCGGGCGCCTGCTGCTCAACACCACCATCGGCGTCGCCGGCCTGTGGGACCCGGCGACCAGGATGGGCCTGCCACGCCAGACCGAAGACTTCGGCCAGACCCTGGGCTTCTATGGTGTACCGGGCGGGGCGTACCTGGTGCTGCCGTTCTTCGGGCCGTCGAACCTGCGCGATACCACGGGGCTGGTGTTCGACTTCGCCGCCGAATCACAGATCAACTTCCTCAACGTTTCCCAGGTCAGTTCCGACCACCCGGAAATCTATCTGCTGGAGGCCATCGACAAGCGCTACACCACCAGCTTCCGTTACGGTCAGTTGAACTCGCCGTTCGAATACGAGAAAGTCCGCTACGTGTACACCGAGGCGCGCAAGTTGCAGATTGCCGAATAAGCCAGGATGTTACAGGTGATGGACCTGT
The DNA here is from genome assembly GCF_023242345.1 of Pseudomonas sp. MWU12-2037. Taxonomy (NCBI): domain Bacteria; kingdom Pseudomonadati; phylum Pseudomonadota; class Gammaproteobacteria; order Pseudomonadales; family Pseudomonadaceae; genus Pseudomonas; species Pseudomonas sp. MWU12-2037. Next base: position 98,463 of record NZ_JALLIZ010000021.1, read on the forward strand.
CGCGCTGCCGGTAAGCTGAGATAACAAACCCTTTAAAGCGCCACAAAACCTGTAGGAGCTGGCTTGCCGGCGATGAGGCCCTCAAGCCTTGCATTGCCCTTACGGCCGCCATCGCCGGCAAGCCGGGCTCCTACAAGGCGCACGGTGCTCTCAAGATTGCAGATAACAGGCCTGACAAGGACATAAGCATGTACCACCTGATCGCCACCGACCTGGACGGCACCCTGCTGCTACCGGATGACCGCATCGGCGACTATTCCCATGGGGTGCTCAAGCGCCTATTGGAGGCCGGCAAGCATGTGGTTATCGCCACCGGGCGCAGCCAGCCCGATGTCGAGGCGATCCTGCGGCCCTACAACCTGAAGGTTCACCTGATCACCGCCAACGGCGCACGGGTCAGCAGTGCCTGCAAGACCCTGGACGCCAGCGAGCATCTGTCACCTCAGGCGGTGCGAGCGCTGCTGGATGCCACCCGGCACGACCCGAACCTGGTGACCAACCTGTATGGCCAGTCCCAATGGTTCACCAATGCCGATAGCCAGTTGCTGAAGAGATTCATGCAGAACGAAGGCTTTCCTCCCACGGTAGTGACTGGCGATGAGTTCCCCATCGAGGCGGTGGAGAAAGTCTTCTTTATCCACAAGGACAAGGACCATGAGGCCCTGGCGATCCTGGATGAACAGCTCAAGCGCCTGGTGGGCGATCAGGTGCACAGCACCTTTTCCTCGCCCTTCTGCCTGGAAATGATGGCCAGCAGCGTGTCCAAGGGCAGTGCCCTGAAGAAACTCGCGGACTTCCTGCAAGTGCCGCTGAGCCAGTGCATCGCATTTGGCGACGGGATGAACGACGTGGAAATGCTCTCGAGCATCGGCAAGGGGCTGGTCATGGGCACAGCTCACGCCAAGGTGTTCCAGGCCCTGCCCGGGCATGAAACCCTGGGCAGTTGCAGCGAGGAATCAGTGGCCCGTTATCTGGCGGCGAACCTGCTGACAGCGTAATCCACAGACTGAACACGGTCCCCTGTAGGAGCCGGCTTGCTGGCGATAGCGGTTATCCAGGCAACAACGATGTCGGCTACCAGATCGCATCGCCAGCAAGCCGGCTCCTACAAGGTAGTGTCGTGTTCTCGGGAACTAGAGCGCCGATGCCGTCTGTGCCACCAGCGAGACCTGCGGCAACCCGAGGAACCGGCACAGCTCATCGCGCTTGGCCAGCGCATCACGACGCCCCAGCTCGATCAACTCGCTGCAATAAGACGCCTCGAACAGCAGGTAACTCAGCACCCCGGCGCCACTGGTCCGGGTCGCCCCCGGCCCGCGCAGGAAAAAGCGCAACGCCGCCGGCAACTCATGACGATGGCGCGCGGCGATTTCATCGATCGGCTGGCTCGGTGCGATCACCAGCACATCCACCGGCGCCAGGCCCAGGCTGCGCGGTTGTGTCGGCAACATCCGACTGAACTGATTCAAGCGCTGCAACAACTCGATATCGCTTTCCAGGCTGTCGATAAACGTACTGTTGAGCATATGCCCGCCAATCTGCGCCAGGCTCGGTTGCTGTCCGCTATACGTCCGCTCCGTGGCGGTGTCGACACCCCGCGGGTTGCCACTGACCCCCACCACCAACACCCGGGTCGCCCCCAGATGCAGCGCCGGACTGATGGGCGCCGACTGACGCACCGCACCGTCACCGAAGTACTCCTGGTCCAGCTTGACCGGGGCAAACAGCAGCGGGATCGCCGAACTCGCCAGCAAGTGCTCCACCGTCAGCCGGGTCGGCACGCCAACCCGGCGATGGCGCAACCAGGAGTCGATAGCGCCCTTGCCCTGATAAAAGGTCACCGCCTGGCCGGACTCATAACCAAACGCGGTCACCGCCACGGCGTGCAACTGCTGTTGCTCGATGGCGTGGTCGATACCCGGAAGATGCAGTTTGTCATTGAGCAGGTCGCGCAAGGGCGAGCTGTCGAGCAACGCCACCGGTACTTGCGCACCCATGCCCAACAGGCTGTGACCGACAAAACGGCTGGCCTGGCGTATCACACCCGGCCAATCGCTACGCAGCACCAGATGGCTGCGAAACCCTTGCCAGAACGCGGTCAGGCGCTCGATCGAGGCGGTGAAATCCATCGCCCCGCTGGCCAGGCTGACCGCATTGATCGCCCCGGCCGAAGTGCCGACGATCACCGGAAAGGGATTAGGCGCCCCCTCGGGCAAGAGCTCGGCAATCGCCGCCAGCACCCCCACCTGATAGGCCGCGCGCGCGCCCCCTCCAGAGAGAATCAGGCCGGTGACCGGTTCAGCTGGGCTCATCGCGACACTCCATTAATCAGTAACATCCTGATACACCACGCCTGCCCCCCGCCGCAACACCCGGAGGGTTTTATCGGCGTTTTGGATAGAGTTTGGGCTCACCCGGCGGCCGGCTCTTGAAACGGCGATGGGCCCAGAGGTACTGCTCCGGGCATTCGCGCAGCGCCACCTCGACCCATTGATTGATCCGCAGGCAGTCAGCCTCTTCGGTTTCCCCTGGGAAGTCCGTCAGCGGTGGATGAATCACCAGTCGATAACCACTGCCGTCGGCCAGGCGCTGCTGGGTGAACGGCACCACCAGCGCCTTGCCCAGGCGGGCGAACTTGCTGGTGGCGGTAACCGTGGCCGCCTGGATACCGAACAATGGCACAAACACGCTCTGCTTGATCCCGTAGTCCTGGTCCGGCGCGTACCAGATCGCCCGACCGGCGCGCAGCAACTTGAGCATGCCACGCACATCGTCGCGCTCGACCGCCAGGGAATCGAGGTTGTGCCGCTCACGACCACGGCGCTGGATAAAATCGAACAGCGCATTGCTGTGCTCGCGGTACATGCCGTCGATGGTATGGCGCTGGCCGAGCAAGGCCGCGCCGATCTCCAGGGTGGTGAAATGCAGGGCCATCAGGATCACGCCCTTGCCCTCACGCTGAGCGTTCTGCAGATGTTCGAGGCCTTCGATATGAGCCAGCCGTGCCAGGCGCGGCTTGGACCACCACCAGCTCATGGCCATTTCGAAAAAGGCGATCCCGGTGGACGCGAGATTTTTCCGCAGCAGTTGGTCGCGCTCGGCGTCGGACAACGCCGGAAAACACAATTGCAGATTACGCGCGGCAATGGTCCGTCGGTCGGCGGACACCCGATACATCACCGCCCCGAGAAAACGTCCCAGCCACAACAGGAGCCCATAGGGCAACTGGACAATCAGCCACAGCAAGCCCAACCCCAGCCATAGCAGCCAGTAGCGGGGATGAAGAAAAGCAGCTCGAAAACGCGGGCGATCCATGGGTGATTCCGGACAGACAACAAGGCCGCGCATTCTACAACGGTTCGCGGCGGCTTGCGGCCCGAGGGCGTTCTCGTTATAAGTCTCGGCACTTTTAGTGACAAGCTGCGTTATCCCGACCATGAGCCAAACCGAACTGCTAGACCAGGATCCCGTGTTCCAGCTGAAGGGCAGTATGCTCGCCATCACGGTGCTGGAGCTGGCGCAGAACAACCTCGATGCCCTCGATCGGCAACTGGCGGCCAAGGTCGCCCAGGCCCCGAACTTCTTCAGCAATACCCCACTGGTGCTGGCGCTGGACAAACTGCCGGACGGCCAGGGCCCCATCGACCTGCCCGGGCTGATGCGCGTCTGCCGCCAGCATGGCCTGCGCACCCTGGCGATCCGCGCCAACCGCATCGAAGACATTGCCGCCGCGATTGCCATTGACCTGCCGGTACTGCCGCCGTCCGGCGCCCGCGAACGGCCGGTCGACCCGACTGAAGGCCTGGAAAAGAAAAAACCGGAAAAACCACCCGAGCCGACCATCAAACCGACGAAGATCATCACCTCGCCGGTACGCGGCGGCCAGCAGATCTACGCCCAGGGCGGCGACCTGGTGGTGATCTCTTCCGTCAGCCCCGGCGCGGAACTTCTCGCCGATGGCAACATCCATGTTTATGGCCCCATGCGCGGTCGCGCCCTGGCCGGCATCAAGGGCGATACCAAGGCGCGGATTTTCTGCCAGCAACTGAGTGCCGAACTGATCTCCATCGCCGGCCAGTACAAGGTTTCCGAGGATTTGCGCCGCGATCCCTTGTGGGGCACCGCTGTTCAGGTCAGCTTGTCGGGCGACGTGTTGAACATCATCCGGCTTTAACGGATACTTGCCGCCATTTCCAAAATGTCACCTTCTCGTAGCGAAAACAGCTCGAACGGTGTGGGAAATCGCGAAAGGTAAGAATAACCCGAGGCTCTTCAGACTTTTCCTCGATTTCCAACCGACGCTACACGACTACAGTTATTTTTTAGTGACGTTCTTCAGGGGCTGAAAGTCCTTTTTTCCTTTAGGGGTGATACACCTTGGCCAAGATTCTCGTGGTTACATCCGGCAAGGGTGGTGTGGGTAAGACCACCACCAGCGCCGCCATCGGTACCGGCCTCGCGCTGCGGGGCCACAAGACAGTGATCGTCGACTTCGACGTCGGCCTGCGTAACCTCGACCTGATCATGGGCTGCGAGCGTCGCGTGGTGTATGACTTCGTCAACGTCGTCCAGGGCGAAGCCAACCTGCAGCAAGCCCTGATCAAGGACAAGCGCCTGGAAAACCTCTACGTGCTGGCCGCCAGCCAGACCCGGGACAAGGACGCGCTGACCAAGGAAGGCGTGGAAAAGGTCCTGATGGCCCTCAAGGAAGATTTCGAGTTCGTCGTCTGCGACTCCCCGGCCGGTATCGAGACCGGTGCCCACCTGGCCATGTACTTCGCCGACGAAGCCATCGTCGTGACCAACCCCGAAGTGTCCTCGGTGCGTGACTCCGACCGTATGCTCGGCCTGCTGGCGAGCAAATCGCGCCGCGCCGAGAACAACGAAGAGCCGATCAAGGAACACCTGCTGCTGACCCGCTACAACCCCGAGCGCGTCAGCAACGGCGAGATGCTCGGCGTCGAAGACGTCAAGGACATCCTCGCGGTGACCCTGCTGGGCGTGATCCCCGAATCCCAGGCGGTGCTCAAGGCCTCCAACCAGGGCGTGCCGGTGATTCTCGACGACCAGAGCGATGCGGGCCAGGCCTACAGCGACGCGGTCGACCGCCTGCTGGGCAAGACCGTGGAACATCGCTTCCTCGATGTGAAGAAGAAAGGACTCTTCGAGCGCCTGTTTGGAGGCAACTAAGCAATGAACCTTTTTGACTTCTTTCGTGCCAGCAAAAAAGTAAGCACCGCGTCGGTCGCGAAAGAGCGTCTGCAGATCATCGTGGCGCACGAACGCGGCCAACGCAGCACCCCGGATTACCTGCCGGCCTTGCAGAAGGAACTGGTGGAGGTCATCCGCAAGTACGTCAATATCGGGTCCGACGACGTGCACGTGGCGCTGGAAAACCAGGGCAGCTGCTCGATCCTGGAACTCAATATCACCCTGCCCGATCGTTGATCGATCCGGCCGGAGCCACGGCGGCCCGGGACCTGGCCTTTCTGTAGGAGCGAGCTTGCTCGCGATGGACGTCAACGATAACGCGGGGCAGCTGATGCCCAGCGGTGTCCCGGCTACCATCGCGAGCAAGCTCGCTCCTACAGGAGGCTAGGCCTCGGGTCGCCGTTGGCGTTTGTTACGAGACTGTTTTAATGCCGCTGTCCAATATCCATATCCTCCATCAGGATGCCGCCGTACTGGTGGTGAACAAGCCGACCCTGTTGCTCTCCGTCCCTGGCCGGGCCGATGACAACAAGGACTGCCTGATTACCCGCCTGCAGGAAAACGGCTACCCCGAAGCCCGTATCGTCCATCGCCTGGACTGGGAAACCTCGGGGATCATCCTGCTGGCCCGCGACCCGGACAGCCACCGCGAACTGTCGCGCCAGTTCCACGACCGGGAAACCGAAAAGGCCTACACCGCACTCTGCTGGGGCCAACCGGAACTGGACAGCGGCAGCATCGACCTGCCCCTGCGCTACGACCCGCCGACCAAGCCGCGCCACGTGGTCGACCACGAGTTCGGCAAGCACGCGCTGACCTTCTGGAAAGTCCTGGAGCGTTGCGGCGACTGGTGCCGGGTGGAACTGACCCCGATCACCGGGCGTTCGCACCAACTGCGGGTGCATATGCTGTCCATCGGTCACCCGTTGCTGGGCGATGGTTTGTACGCCCATCCACAGGCCCTGGCCGCCTGGCCACGGCTGTGCCTGCACGCCAGCATGCTGGGTTTCACCCACCCGCAAAGCGGCGAACGCCTGCGCTTCGAGTGCCCGGCCCCCTTCTGAGTGTGTGGGAACCCTCCGCAAATACGGTAAACTCTTGGCACTGCTGTCTGGAGCTACTTATGCGCGAAGAGTTGAACCAAGGCCTGATCGACTTCCTCAAGGCCTCCCCTACCCCGTTCCATGCCACTTCCAGCCTGGTTCAGCGCCTGGAAGCGGCGGGTTACCAGCGTCTCGACGAGCGCGAGACCTGGCACACCGAGGCCAACGGTCGCTACTACGTCACCCGCAATGACTCTTCGATTGTCGCCATCAAGCTCGGCCGTGCCTCGCCGCTGCTGGGCGGCATCCGCCTGGTCGGCGCCCACACCGACAGCCCGTGCCTGCGGGTCAAGCCGCAGCCGGAACTGCAACGCCAGGGCTTCTGGCAACTGGGTGTCGAAGTCTACGGCGGCGCCCTGCTCGCCCCCTGGTTCGACCGCGACCTGTCCCTGGCCGGACGCGTGACCTTCCGCCGCGACGGCAAGGTCGAGAGCCAACTGATCGACTTCAAGTTGCCCATCGCCATCATCCCCAACCTGGCGATCCACCTCAATCGCGAGGCCAACCAGGGCTGGGCGATCAACGCGCAGAACGAGCTGCCGCCGATCCTCGCGCAGTTCGCCGGTGATGAGCGGGTCGACTTCCGCGCCGTGCTCACCGAGCAACTGGCCCGCGAACACGGCCTCAATGCCGACGTGGTGCTCGATTACGAGCTGAGTTTCTACGACACCCAGGCCGCCGCGGTCATCGGCCTGAACGGCGACTTTATCGCCGGTGCGCGCCTGGACAACCTGCTGTCCTGCTACGCCGGCCTGCAAGCGCTGCTCACCGCCGACAGCGAAGAAACCTGCGTGCTGGTCTGCAACGACCATGAGGAAGTCGGTTCCTGCTCCGCCTGCGGCGCCGACGGCCCGATGCTGGAACAGACCCTGCGCCGCCTGCTGCCCGAAGGCGACGAGTTCGTACGGACCATCCAGAAATCCCTGCTGGTCTCGGCGGACAATGCCCACGGTGTACACCCCAACTATGCCGACAAGCACGACGCCAACCACGGTCCGAAGCTCAATGCCGGGCCGGTGATCAAGGTCAACAGCAACCAGCGCTACGCCACCAACAGCGAAACCGCCGGGTTCTTCCGTCATCTGTGCATGGCCGAGGAAGTGCCGGTGCAAAGCTTCGTGGTGCGCAGCGACATGGGTTGCGGCTCGACCATCGGCCCGATCACCGCCAGCCACCTGGGGGTGCGTACGGTGGACATCGGCCTGCCGACCTTCGCCATGCACTCGATCCGCGAACTGGCCGGCAGCCATGACCTGGCGCACCTGGTGAAAGTGTTGAGCGCGTTCTACGCCAGCCGCGAGTTGCCATAGAACCCGAGAGCGACACAACACCTGTAGGAGCAGGGCTTGCCCGCGAAGAACGATAACGCGGTTACCCTGATACACCGCGGCGTCCTTGCGATTCGCGGGCAAGCCCTGCTCCTACAGTTCAGCGTTATCCTCCAGGTCTGATACACACCCGCCAAACCGACCTAGACTCAAGGTATCCCCCTCGATCAGGTCGTTGTCATGATCACGCCCTTCGCTTTCCACACCATGCTGATTCCCATCCTGGGTGGCATGCTGATGTTGGCCGTCGGTTTCAACTTTCGCGAGCGCAACGCCGGGGTCCTGCTGATCTGGGTCGGGATGCTGTTCATCCTCGGCACCGTGGTCTACAAGATCCTCGCCCAGTTGACCGATTAAATGCATTGGCCCCACGGCTGACGTACACTTCGTCGACCCGTATCGTCCATGGTTGACTGCCCAGTGTTTGCCCGCCTTCTCGCCTTGCCCGTCGTTTTATTCATCTGTCTGCTGAGCCTCCTGCCATCGGTCAGCGCCGACGCAGCCGGCCTGCCGAGCCTGCTGGCCAGCGCGGAAAAAACCCAGCCGGTCCCCAGCGAGCCCCTGGCGCAATCCCTGGATGAGGTAATCAAGAACCTGGAGAACGACCAGCAACGCGCCAAGCTGCTGAGCGACCTGAAGAAGCTGCGCGACAGCACCAGGAAAGCCCAACCGGCCACCGAAGAAGGCGTGCTGGGGCTGATCGGCAGCACCCTCGCCGGCTTCGAAAAACAGTTTTCCGGTGACGACAGCCCCCTCAGTCGCTGGTCGGAAGAATTCGACCTGGCCAAGGGTGAACTGATGGACCTGACGCTGCCCGCTAGCGAGTGGGTGCCGATGGTCTTCGCCTTCGCCCTGATCCTTGCGCTCTGGAGCTTCCTCGCCTGGGCCATGATCTGGCTCGGGCGCCAGGTGCGCCTGCGCTTCGGCCTCAGCGAGGAGTTGCCACAACACCCGCGCACCGTCGACCTGCTGCGCTTCGCCCTGCGCAAGCTCGGGCCCTGGCTGATCGCCCTGCTCATCACCGTGTACATGAGCTACGCCCTGCCCTCGTCCCTGGGCAAGAACCTGGCGATGGTGCTGGCCTACGCCCTGGTGGTCGGCACCCTGTTCTCGGCCATCTGCGTGATCGCCTTCTCCGTGCTCGACGGCCAGCATCGCCATCAGGCCCTGTACATCCTCCGCCGCCGGGCCTTTCGGCCGCTGTGGCTGATCGGCAGCTTCGCCGCCTTTGGCGAGGCCCTCAGCGACCCACGGATGATCGCCAGCCTCGGCAGCCACCTGGCCCACACCGCCGCGACCTTCGCCAATGTCATGGCGGCGCTGTCCACTGGACTGTTCATCGTGCGGTTCCGCCGCCCCATCGCCCACCTGATCCGCAACCAGCCGCTGTCCCGGCGCCTGAACCGCCGCGCCCTGAGCGACACCCTGGCGATCCTCGGCACCTTCTGGTTCGTCCCGGCGCTGATCCTGGTGGCGATCTCGCTGTTCGCCACCTTCATCTCGGCCGGCGACACCAGCACGGCCCTGCGCCAGTCGCTGATCTGCACCGTGCTGGTGGTGTTGTGCATGGTGATCAACGGGTTGGTGCGCCGCCACGCCCTCAAGCCCCATCGCGGCCACAAGCGCCATGCCCTGTACTCCGAGCGCCTGAACAACTTCGGCTACACCCTGGTGCACCTGGCGGTGTGGCTGGTGTTTATCGAACTGGGCCTGCGGGTCTGGGGCATGTCGCTGATCGGCTTCACCGAGGGCGAGGGGCATGAGGTCAGCGTCAGGCTGTTCAGCCTCGGCGGCACGCTGATCTTCGCCTGGCTGGTGTGGATTCTCAGCGACACCGCCGTGCATCATGCCCTGACCCGTTCGCGCAAAGGCCTGGCCAATGCCCGGGCGCAGACCATGATGCCGCTGATCCGCAACGTGCTGTTCGTGGCGATCTTCATCATTGCGCTGATCGTCGCCCTGGCGAACATGGGCATGAACGTCACGCCCCTGCTGGCCGGTGCCGGTGTGATCGGTTTGGCGATCGGCTTTGGTGCGCAGTCGCTGGTGGCGGACCTGATCACCGGCCTGTTCATCATTATCGAGGACTCCCTGGCCATCGACGACTACGTCGACGTCGGCGGCCACCTCGGCACGGTGGAGGGGCTGACCATCCGCACGGTGCGGCTGCGGGATATCGACGGGATCGTCCACACCATTCCGTTCAGCGAGATCAAGAGCATCAAGAACTACTCGCGGGAGTTCGGCTACGCGATCTTCCGGGTGGCGATCCCGTTCAACATGCCCATCGACAACGCGATCAAGCTGATGCGCGATGTCGGCCAGAAGATGCGCAGCGACCCGTTGCAACGGCGCAATATCTGGTCGCCGCTGGAGATCCAGGGGGTAGAGAGTTTCGAGTCCGGCAGCGCGATCCTGCGTGCCCGCTTCAAGACCGCGCCGATCCGGCAGTGGGAGGTTTCCCGGGCCTTCAACCTGGCGCTCAAGCGCACCATGGATGAGGCCGGACTGGACCTGGCGACCCCGCGCTTGAGTGTGCAGGTGGTGACCGCCGGTGGCGGTCCGGAAACGGAAGCCGCACCGAAATCCTGAGCGCCACGAACCTGTAGGAGCGAGCTTGCTCGCTCCTACAGGGGGGAATAGCTAAACCACATCCACCCCGACATGAATCGCATCATGTCGCCAGAACTCCAGATCGCAGTCGATCAGCCGTTCATGCTGGTCATAGTTGACCCGGGCAATCCGCAAGCCCGGGCTCCCCACCGACACCCGCAACGCCGCGGCCGCCTCGACCTGCAGTGACGTCGGCACAATCTCGAACCTGACCCGCCCGTAATGCAGGTCGTAATGCCGGGCGTACAGCTCGGTGATCGACTGGTTCAAATCAAACTCCAGAATCCCCGGGAAATACTGCGGATTGAGGTAATGCTCGACATACAGCACCAGCCGCTCATCGATCCGCCGCGCCCGGCAGATCTGGATCACGCTGGACAAGGCCGGCAACTGCAACCAGTCACACACCGCCGCCGACGCCGGCTGCAAACGCGCCGAAATCACCTGGGTCGACGGCACCCGCCCCTGGGCACTGACCATTGCGTGAAAGTGGCTACGCTGCATCAGGTTATAGGCCAGGCGCGGCGGCGAAATAAACCAGCCCCGGCGCTCCTCGCGATAGATCAGCCCCTGGGCCTCCAGTTGCAACAAGGCCTCACGCACGGTGATCCGGGTGGTACCGAACAACTCACTGAGTTTGCGCTCGGCGGGCAATTTGCTACCCGGTGGCAACAAGCCGTGTCCGATCTGCTCATGCAGGGCCTGACCGATGGCTGTCACCGCCTTTGGAGCCTCTTCACGCATCAACGTTACCTATCTGGACTAGACCAGCACTGTTTTAGGGCACAACCGCACGGGATCGCGGTCTCCAGTTGTAATGCCCAGCCTAGGCAATACAGATGACTGATATGTGACAAAGCGACGAAACGGTGCACGTGGACGGTCGTTCCATAATGATCAAACCCTTTAATATCAGCTAGTTAACCATGGTCTACGCTTAACGGGGTGGTCATGAACACCACCGATAAAAAACCTTGCAGGACTGATGCCGACATCAAAGTGTCATCCAGCAAGCTTAAATTGGCTCAGGTATTGCTGACCTAGACCAAACGATTCAAACCACCGCACTACTTTTTATAAAAATCGCCGCGTTGAAAACGCCCAAAGGAGCTTCGGATGAAACAGCTTTTCCTGGCATCACTGTTAGGCTCGACCATTGCCCTGTGCACCTCGGCCATGGCTGCTGGCACCGATTTGAAAGCACTGGAAACCGCCGCCAAGCAAGAAGGCGCCGTCAACAGCGTCGGCATGCCCGATGACTGGGCGAACTGGGCCGGCACCTGGAAAGACCTGAGCGACAAGTACGGCCTCAAGCACATCGACACCGACATGAGCTCGGCCCAGGAAGTGGCCAAGTTCGCCGCCGAGAAAGACAACGCCAGCGCCGATATCGGCGACGTCGGTGCCGCCTTCGGCCCGATCGCGGTCAAGCAGGGCGTGACCCAACCCTACAAGCCAAGCACCTGGGAACAGGTTCCGGCCTGGGCGAAGGACAAGGACGGCAACTGGGCACTGGCCTACACCGGCACCATCGCGTTCATCGTCAACAAGAAGCTGCTGCACGGCTCCGAAGCGCCGAAAAGCTGGTCTGACCTCAAGACCGGTAAATACAAGGTTTCCATCGGTGACGTGAGCACCGCCGCCCAGGCCGCCAACGGCGTACTGGCCGCTGCCCTGGCCAACGGTGGTGACGAGAAGAACATCCAGCCCGCGCTGCTGATGTTTGCCGAGATCGCCAAGCAGGGTCGCCTGTCGCTCGCCAACCCGACCATCGCCACCATGGAAAAGGGTGAAGTCGAAGTCGGCGTGGTCTGGGACTTCAACGGCCTGAGCTACAAGGCCAAGATGGCCAACCCGGATGACTACGTGGTGCTGATTCCATCGGACGGTTCGGTGATCTCCGGCTACACCACCATCATCAACAAATACGCCAAGCACCCGAACGCGGCCAAACTGGCGCGTGAGTACATCTTCAGCGACGCCGGCCAGATCAACCTGGCGCGCGGCAACGCCCGTCCGATCCGTGCCGAACACCTGACCCTGCCGGAAGACGTGAAGGCCAAGCTGCTGCCTAACGAGCAGTACAAGAAAGTCACGCCGATCAAAGACGCCGATGCATGGGAAAAAACTTCCAAGGCACTGCCGCAGAAGTGGCAGGAAGAAGTCATCATCAACATGCAATAACCCACAACCATTGTTCCCGCACGATAGCGGGAACAATGGGCTCCCCTGTAGGAGCGAGCTTGCTCGCGAGGGTCGCCGGTACACCGCGGGGCATCAGGTTTCCCGCGTTATCGTTGACGTCCATCGCGAGCAAGCTCGCTCCTACCGGGGGAGGTTGATATTCCCCTTCATGACGAGGCCCGGTCTATGCCGCACAACGTTATCCTGGTCGTGCTCGATGGCCTGAACTATGAGGTCGCCCGCCATGCCATGGGCCATCTCCAGGCTTACGCAGGCGCAGGACGCGCGGCGCTGTACAAACTGGAATGCGAGTTGCCCTCGCTCTCAAGACCGCTCTACGAATGCATTCTGACCGGTGTGGCTCCGATCCGGAGCGGCATCGTGCACAACCACGTCTCGCGCCTGTCCAACCAGCGCAGCGTGTTCCATTACGCCCGCGACGCCGGCCTGAGCACCGCCGCGGCGGCCTATCACTGGGTCAGCGAGCTGTACAACCGCACGCCCTTCGTCGCCGCCCGTGACCGGCACACCCGGGATGAAAACCTGGCGATCCAGCACGGCCATTTCTACTGGGTCGACCACTACCCCGATTCCCATCTGTTCGCCGATGCCGAAAGCCTGCGCCTGCAACACGCGCCGAACTTCCTGCTGGTGCACCCGATGAACATCGACGACGCCGGTCACAAGCACGGCCTCGACACCGCGCAATACCGCAACAGCGCGCGTTCCGCCGACATCATCCTGGCCGACTACCTGCAAGGCTGGCTCGACGCCGGCTACCAGGTGCTGGTGACCGCCGACCACGGCATGAACAACGACCGCTCGCACAACGGCCTGCTGGCCGAAGAACGCGAAGTGCCGCTGTTCGTCCTCGGCGATGCCTTCAGTTTCAACCCCGACGCCACGCCCCTACAGACGCAGCTCTGCGGCACGATCTGCGAGCTGCTGGGCGTCCCCCATGACAAACCTGTATGCCGGGAGTTGTTGAAGTGAATTCACTCACCCGTGGCAAATGGCTCGCCGTGCTCTGCCTGGTGCCCTTTGCCCTGTTCTTTATCGTGTTCGAGATCGCGCCGCTGGTGTGGGTGCTGATCAACAGCGTGCAGTCGGAAGACGACGGCTGGGGCCTGGCCAACTTCAGCAAGATCTTCAGCTCGAAGTTCTACCTGCAGGCGATCCAGTACAGCCTGGAAATCAGCTTCTGGTCCAGCGTGTTCGGCATGCTGATCGCCGTGCTCGGGGCCTACTCCCTGCGCCGGGTCGACTCGCGCCTGCGGGACTTCGTCAACTCATTCGCCAACATGACCAGCAACTTCGCAGGCGTGCCGCTGGCCTTTGCGTTCATCATCCTGCTGGGCTTCAACGGCACCTTCACCATCATGCTGAAACAGGCCGGGATCATTCAGGATTTCAACCTGTACTCGAAAACCGGCCTGATCATTCTCTACACCTACTTCCAGATTCCCCTCGGCGTGCTGTTGCTCTACCCGGCCTTCGACGCCCTGCGCGAAGACTGGCGCGAGTCCGCCGCGCTGCTCGGCGCCGACGGCTGGCAGTTCTGGCGGCATATCGGCCTGCCGGTGCTGACCCCGGCACTGCTGGGCACCTTCGTCATCCTGCTGGCCAACGCCCTCGGCGCCTACGCCACGGTGTATGCCCTGACCACCGGCAACTTCAACGTGTTGCCGATCCGTATTGCCGCCATGGTCTCCGGCGACATCAGCCTCGACCCGAACATGGCCAGTGCCCTGGCGGTGGTGCTGGTGGGCCTGATGACCTTCGTGACCGTGATCCACCAGTGGCTGTTGAAAAGGAGCTACCATGTCGCGCGCTGAACCCGGCTCCGCCGCCCTGTACCACCGCGGGGTGGTCTACCTGCTGTTCCTGATCCTGCTGCTGCCGCTGGCCGGCACCCTGGTCTACTCCCTGGCCAGCAGTTGGTCGGCGACCATCCTGCCCGCCGGTTTCACCTTCAAGTGGTACCTGCAACTGTGGAGCGACCCGCGCTTCCTCAATGCCTTCGGCCAGTCGCTGATCGTCTGCGTCGGCTCCCTGGTGTTGTCGGTGGTGCTGATCCTGCCGCTGCTGTTCGTGGTGCACTACCACTTCCCCAAGCTCGACGCGCTGATGAACATCCTCATCCTGCTGCCCTTCGCGGTGCCGCCGGTGGTGTCCTCGGTGGGCCTGTTGCAGCTCTACGGTTCCGGACCGTTCGCCATGGTCGGCACGCCGTGGATCCTGATCGGTTGCTACTTCACCGTGGCCTTGCCGTTCATGTACCGGGCGATCACCAACAACCTGCAGGCGATCAACCTGCGCGACCTGATGGACGCCGCCCACCTGCTCGGTGCCAGCACCTGGCAGGCAGCGTTCCTGGTGGTGCTGCCGAATCTGCGCAAGGGCCTGATGGTCGCGCTGCTGCTGTCGTTCTCCTTCCTGTTCGGCGAGTTCGTGTTCGCCAACATCCTGGTCGGTACCCGCTATGAAACCCTGCAGGTGTACCTGAACAACATGCGCAACAGCAGCGGCCACTTCACCAGTGCCCTCGTGATCTCCTACTTCCTCTTCGTGCTGGTGCTCACCTGGGTCGCCAACCGCCTGAACAAGGACAAAAGCCAATGAGCTTCATCAGTGTCCAGAACCTGAAAAAAACCTACGCCGGCACCACGGTGTTCAGTGATATCAACTGCGAAATCGCCAAGGGTGAATTCGTCACCCTGCTCGGCCCGTCCGGTTGCGGCAAGTCGACCCTGCTGCGTTGCATCGCCGGCCTGACCTCGGTGGACGGCGGCAAGATCCTCCTCGACGGCCAGGACATCGTCCCGTTGAGCCCGCAGAAACGCGCGATCGGCATGGTGTTCCAGAGCTACGCATTGTTCCCCAACATGACCGTGGAACAGAACGTCGCCTTCGGCCTGAAGATGCAGAAGGTCAATGCCGACGACAGCCACAAGCGCGTCATGGAAGCCCTCAGGCTGGTGGAGCTGCACGACTTCGCCGCGCGCTACCCGCACCAGTTGTCCGGCGGCCAATGCCAGCGCGTGGCCCTGGCCCGCTCCCTGGTCACCCGCCCGCGCCTGCTGTTGCTCGATGAGCCGCTGTCGGCCCTCGATGCACGGATTCGCAAACACCTGCGCGAGCAGATCCGGGCGATCCAGCGCGAGCTGGGCCTGACCACCATTTTCGTCACCCATGACCAGGAAGAAGCCCTGACCATGAGTGACCGGATCTTCCTGATGAACCAGGGCAAGATCGTCCAGAGCGGCGACGCCGAATCCCTCTACACCGCTCCGGTGGACGTGTTTGCCGCCGGCTTTATCGGCAACTACAACCTGCTCGACGCCGACGCGGCCAGCCGCCTGCTGCAACGGCCGATCAACAGCCGCATCGCCATTCGCCCGGAAGCCATCGAACTGCGTGCCGAGGGTGAACTGGACGCGCTGATTCGCGGTCACAGCTTGCTGGGCAACGTGATTCGTTACCGGGTCGAGGCCCGGGGCGTGGAACTGGTGGTGGACGTGCTCAACCGCTCGGCCGCCGACCTGCACCCCGAAGGCCGGCGTTTGTCGCTGTCTATCGATCCGAGTGCCCTGTGTGAGGTAGCCTGATGTCCTTAGAGCGTTTGAAGAGAGAGCAGTACTGATGGCCCTGGCAATTTTTGATCTGGACGACACCCTGATCCACGGCGACTGCGCCACGCTCTGGAGCGAGCAGATGGTTCGCCTGGGTTGGGTCGACCCGGAGACGTTCATGCAGCGCAACAATGAGCTGATGGACGCCTACGGCAAGGGTGAACTGGCCATGGAAGACTACATGCTGTTCAGCCTGGAGCCGATAGCCGGGCGCACCCCGGAAGAAATCGCCCACCTGGTCGGGCCCTGGGTCGAAGACGTGATCGAGCCGCTGATCTACAGCGACGCCTGCAAGGCGATTGCCGCCCACCGCGCGGCGGGTGACCGGATCCTGGTGATCTCGGCGTCGGGCATCCACCTGGTCAAGGCGATTGCCGAGCGCGTCGGCATCGACGAAGTGCTGGGCATCGACCTCGACATCCTGCATGGCGTCTACACCGGCCACACCGTCGGCACCCTCACCTACCGCGAAGGCAAGATCGTGCGCTTGATGGAATGGCTGGATGCCGAAGGCGAGAACCTGGAAGGCGCGAGTTTCTATTCGGATTCACGCAATGATCTGCCGTTGTTGCTCAAGGTGGATCATCCCCATGTGGTCAATCCCGATCCGGTGCTGCGGGCGCAGGCGGAAAAGGCCGGGTGGCCGGTTCACGTCTGGAGCTGAGGCAGGGCAAGGGTTAATGCCCGTCAGTCAAACACGCTGTCAAGCCTGGCTAAGACGTGTGGCGAGCGGGCTTGCCCGCGTTCGGCTGCGAAGCAGTCGCAAAACCTGTGATTGCGCTCTGCCTGACACAATGAAGTCGCTGATTTTAGGGCCGCTTCGCAGCCCAACGCGGGCAAGCCCGCTCGCCACAAGTCTGCGTTCAACTTCAAATTGCCTTGACTGAACGGCACCAGGGCAAGCCCGCGCGATAAAAAACTGCGTCTGCTGTCAGACATGACCATCCGACCAATGGTACGCATTTCCCTCCTTGACCTGTCATTTCTGACAGTAGACACCGCCCCCTATCCGCAGGTTAATACCTCCAGCATCTACGGCCTTTCTGACTTCGCAGTGCTCTCTCCTTTCAACCGGCACAAGAAGATAAACACATGAAAACCCGATACCTGATGACGGTATTTATTCTTCTGCTAGTGGGCTGTGCGCTGTCTCCGCTCCCGGAATCGAACCGCTCGCTCAACCCTGCTTATTCACGCAGTGGTGAAGAGACTGCCAGAAGCCTGACTATGGCCTATCACAATACCGCCGCCAACTGCGGAACGCCGACCACCCCGGCCTTCCTCTGCTCGGGCGTGATATTACGAATCACCACCACCAGTGACAATTTCGACCCTTGGAATCACAGCGATTTTTCACTAAAAACCGACGCGGTCTCTTTTTCTTTTTTGAGAGCCGATGCGAAACTCGCTCGCACGCCTTGGGGTGGGGCCAACGGCTTTATTTTCTACCCTTACTTCAGTACCCCCGTCGAAAAAATCAAACCTGAAGTGATCTGTTATTTCCCGCTCGACGGCGCCACATTTTATCGGGATGCACCTGGGCAGTATGGATGCCGGGACAGCATTGTTCCTCCGCATGTTTTTCCTGACAGCACGCCGTGTCGGGAGCAAAACATTATCACTGCCGAGCAGTGGGTGACCCACTATTACGGGGTCCCTCAAGATAGAACCTCGCACTCCTGTGCCTTCATAGTCGCCAATATCTTGGGCGCTGAAGCGGTACAGGCCTTCAATCAAGCCATTCGGGTACGCTCACTGATACCCACTGAAGCCTTTGCCGATCACAATGAACTGCGCATCAAAGCCTGGCCTGAGACTCAGCCCGCAATATTACCGATTGAAGCCTTCTTCTATACCGACACCGGGCTGGCAAATGCACGAATCGACCAGAAGAAATTTTATGACCGAACCCGGGGCATCGTCGTCCCCATCATTCGTCTCACCTTACCTGGCACCCCCTTGGAGGACGCCACGTTTACCTACAACGTAGCGGACCAGGCAGTACTTCCTGGCACACCGAAAAAACTCGAGCCCTAGTTACCCGAGGCTTACTAACGCGGCGGGCAACTAGCTGAAATCAAGACGGAACTCCAGCGGGTGAGCCGTGGGAGCGGCCAACGCCTTCATGATCAATCCTTGAGGCTTGCTCCAAGCCAGCCGAGGCAATGGGACATCCGCACGCCTATAGGAGAACGAAACGCCATTTCGCTCTATTGAACCTGGGCTCGGACTCCAACCCCCTCGACGCAGGGTGCAATTCGGTAGGGTCCGTTCTCAGAAAACCCCTTTCGGGAGTTGGATGAACATGATGCGTGTCGAATATTATCTGAGTCACGTCATGAAAATGACATCACTTATAATCCTCACACTCGCTTTGTTATCGGGCTGTACGGTTCAGTCGCCGACGTTACCCGCGAATATTCAGAGCTATAACGCCAATGAGCGCGCGGGCGCGGAAACCGCCCGACAGTTGACTGAGCGCTATAACGACAGGGCCGCTAATTGCGGTTCCGCCAGCTTGGCGGCCTTTCTATGCTCAGGCATTATTTTCAGGGCGACCAAAGCAGGCAGTTATCACGCCTGGGATCCAAGCCCGCCCTCTCAAATAAGCGGTGGCGTTTCGTTTTCCTACTTACGGGCCGATTCAAAATATAACAAGTTAGCCTTCGGCTACAATAATGGGTTTATTTTTTACCCTCCGCTCCGGCGCCCGGAGGGAAAAGTAAATGTTCAAGTACTCTGCCTATTCCCCCTCGATGCCGACACCGACAACAGACCGAATAAGCAAGGCTGCGATTACAATACGAATATCGCCGATCCCAGCAGCAGTCGAGAGTGCCAGGACCAAGGCATCACGACCGCCGCGCAGTGGCAGGCACATTATCTAAGCGTCCCTGCAGAGCCTCGCAGACGACACCAATGTGGCTTTAATGTCAGGTCGGGGCTGGGCACAGGCGCGGTGAGCGCATTCAATGCCGGCCTGCAAGCCATGGCATTGAATGCCGCAGAGTCGTTCACCGTACAAAATGAACTGAGGCTGGCCACCTGGTCTCAGGGTATCGGAAACACGCTTCCACTCGAGGCCTTTTTCTATTTTGGCAGCGGATTGGCGACTGCACGGCATGACCAACAGGACTTTTATAACGAGACAGGTGGGCTTGTCGCCCCTATCATTTTACTCACCTTACCGACGACTCAGTCGGGCAACGCCACCTTTGCCTACCGAGCAGAAGATCAAGCGGTATTGCCCGGCACACCGACAAAACTCAAACCCAAGGTCCCCAAAGCCTATAACGCGGCGGGAGATCATCTGAAAATCAGCGATATCTACACCGATGACCACGTGGATGTGGAGATCCCTCAATACACGGGCATGCACGCCACCGATACCATCAGGGTGCGCTGGCAGGGCCGGGTCGGCTATAACAGTGAGATTACCGAAGTCGGTAATCCACCCGGAAAAAGATTGATCCCGATTCCTCGCCTGGAGGTCATCGACAATGTCGGCCGAACGGTCGAGGTCGGATACTCCGTCAAGGAAAAAGGGGTCGGCGACACAATAGAGTCTGAAAGACTGACACTGCATATCGACCCTCAAGCGATTCATCCGCTTCCAGCCCCCACGTACGCCGCCTCGACCTATAAGGTGACCGTGAATTATGGCGGACAGACCGGTTATAACGTCAGGGTTCGCTGGACAGGCACCACCACTCGCGACACTGAAACACAGGCGGTGACCACCGGCCAATCCAATACCTTTGATATCCCCACTGCCTGGATCACCGAAAATCGCGGCAAGACCGTGCTGATCAACTATTCGATCGTACGCACGAACAGTAGCGAACAACGGATGTTCTCTCAGGTGCTCAGGGTCAATTTTTGAATCACATCACTCATCAAGCCCCCACTGCGTATCACGCGATGGGGGCCCCATGATGTTGAGAGACGCGAGCCTTCAGAGCGGAACCCGAAGCACCCAGGAAAACATCCGATCCCCTGTATTGTCCGAGCGTTTTATCGAATAGTTGACCAGCACGGTCTTGCCGCGATTTTCGGTGATCCAGGCATTGTCGATGGCAAAGGTATTGGGTTGACCGACCACGACATTTTGTACAGCGGTGTCACGAGTGGTTACGCCCATCCAACGAACACCGACCGTATAACCGGCTTGTCCGACATTAACGGTCACAGTTGAACCCGAATAAGTAGGCGGCGGTAATGTCACGGCCTGAGGGTCGACATGCAGTGTCAATTTTTCAGACTCTATCGTATCGCCGACCCCTTTTTCCTTGACGGAGTATCCGACGTCAACCGTTCGGCCAATATTGTCGATGACCTCCATCCGCGGAATAGGGATCAGTCTTTTTCCTGGTGGGTTGCCCACGGTGGTAATCGCCCCGCTGTAACTGACTCGGCCCTCCCAACGCGGCTTGAGGGTGTCGTCTTTGTCCATCCCGGTATAGTGCGGAACTTCGAGGTTGACGATATCGTCCGTGTAGATATCCGCCATCCTGAGCCATTGCTCGTTTCCAGCTGTTCTATAGGCTTTGGGGACTGAAGGCCGGGGTTTGGTCGGCTTGGGTAATATGGCCTGATCCGCAGCGTTATAACTGAATGTCGCGTTGTCTGCCTGCGTCGCTGGAAGCGTCAGGCGGATGATCGGTACAACCAGACCATTCGTGCGGTCATGGTATTTTTGCTGGTCTATTCGAGCATTGTCCAAACCGCTGTCCGAACCGATCACGGTGTAGAAAAACGCTTCGATCGGCAGGACGGCAGGTTGATTCTCAGGCCATGCCTTGATCCGAAGTTCATTGTGATCAGCAAAGGCTGTCGCCCCCATCAATCCTCTGACGCGAATGGCTTGATTGAAGGCCTGAACAGCCTCTGCATTCAACTCATTTCTGACCATGAAAGAACACGAATACGCATTCGGCCTGGCGCTTCCCGCAGGGTTTCGATAATGCGCGATCCATTCTTCGGCCGTGGTGATATTTTGTTCGCGACAAGGTCGACTGACTTCAGGGTAGGGGTAGGTAATGATACTGTCACGGCAACCGAACTGCCCCGGTGCGGTTCGATAAAAGGTGGCACCGTCCAGGGGAAAATAACAGATGACCTCAGGTCTGATTTTATCGCTGGGAGCAGAAAAATAAGGGTAGAAGATAAGGCCATTAGCCCTCCCCCAAGGCGTGCGCACAAACTTCGTATCAACCCTCAAAAACGAAAACGATACCGCATCCGTTTCCCTCGAAAAGTCGCTATGCTCCCAAGGGTCATAATTCGGGCTGGTTTTCGTTATTCTCAAGATAACACCCGAACACAGAAAAGCGGGCGTGGTCGACGATCCGCAATTGGCAGCGGTGTTATTGTACTGCCTTGTCAAGTTTGCAGCCGTTTCCTCACCACTGCGTTGATTAATATTCGCCGTCGTAACGTTCGTCGCCTGAAACGTAGAAGACGTGCAGCCGACGAGGAAGGCGATCATCAGACCGGCCAAGTGTATTTTTCTCATTGTGAACACCCTTGTCTTCGAACAGAAGATCTGTAATGACAGAGGTCAACAACCGAGACAGGGAGAGCCCGAAGGCCCTCCCACGCTCGACAAGCGCTATTGATTGCTCGTTTAAAAGTGCAACCTCAACACCTGCGAAAACATCAGGAGATCAGTTGTACCGGTACGGTGGACCGTATAGTTAACCAGCACCGTTGTGCCCTGGTTCTCGCTGATCCAGGCAGCAGGCACATCAAACTGATAGGCCTGCCCCGTTGTCAGATCGACTTCAGGTCCGTCGTGAACGACAACACCCGTCCATCGAATCCTGATTTTGTAACCGGTCCTTATATCGGCATGGCTCACGGTGATTCTTCTGTTCGCACTGGAGTATACCGGCGCCGGTAAATTCAAAGCCTGGGCATCGATATGCAGCGTCGTGCGCACCGATTCCAATGTCTCGCTGGTGGCGGTTTCCTTCACGCTGTAACCCACCTGGACCGAGCGACCGATATTGTCGACCACTTCCAACCTGGGCACCCGCAGCCGCCTGGGTCCCGGATTAGGTCCCACCGGGACAATCGCGCCGTCGTGATAGTCGACCCGACCTTCCCAGCGGACCTTGAGCGTATGGATAGGGTCCATGCCGGTGTAATGCGGGACTTCGACCTCCAGGTAATCGTCATAGTAGATATCACTCATGCGGATGCGATCATTCGCCGGCGGGTTATAGGCCTTGGGTATCGACGGTCTGCGCAGATTCAGCCGTACCGTGAAACTGCGGGTGGCCGAAGGCGGAAGTCCACTGCCATAAAGCGCCTCGACATGCAGACTATGGGGGCCTGACAACAATCGATTCACCGGGTATTGCCAATTGCCATTGGCGGGAACATTGACGACACCCAGTAATTGACGGCCATCAAACACGTTGAGTCTCTCGTTACCCTGGGCCCTGCCATGCAAGGTCACGTTCGGCCATTCCGTGGTCGTGTTATTCGCAATCTCGGCCCCATTCCCGTCCTTAACGTTGTCCAGGGTCGGTGCGACACTCGCCCGAACGGTAAAACGCCGTTCGGACGACTCCGCGCCGGTGCCGTAAAGCGCCTTGGCCTTGAGGATATAGAGCTTGTAGGCAAGCCCGCTGATCACCACGCGCCAGATACCGGTAGTGGGATCCGCCGTGGCCGGTATGCTGATGGGAACGGGGTTGCCGGTATCGTAGAGTTGGACCTGCTCGCCCTTGATCGCCGTACCGATGACGGTGACGCTCGTTTCACTCGTGCTCCCGCCCGGTGCAATGCTGCCCTTGGAGTCACGGATATCGCTGATGATCGGTTCACCCCCAGAGGTCGCACCGATGGTCAGCTCACGTACCAGCGAGCGTTGAATCGGAGAGCCCGTACGCTTGATGTAATAGTCGGTGTTTACCGTGCCGTTCAAGTTACCGATCACATACTGAAACGGTACGACAAAGGGGTAGGGTCTACCGGCCGAGCCTGAGCTTAGCGGAGGTGTCTCTTGATCCGGTGGACTGCTGATCGAACCTCTCCAGCGCAACCCGATAATGTCATTCACCAGTGTGCCTGTGTAAGGCACCACGACATCGGCCCCGATGCTCGGATTCACATCGTCCGGATTCAGGACGTCGTTATTGGCCTGGATAACGTCGGGTTTGTCCAGGTCGGGCTGACCGCTACCGACGGACAAGGTCAACTCCTGTGATTTACGTTGGCTATTGATCCAGTAGTAAACGGTGAGCGAACCGCCATCGAGTCGCTTGATTTCATTCTTGTCCACATTACGCAGAACCGGATCGCCATTCGGTTCATTACTCACATACGCGTTAATGTCGAAACCGGTGGGGTTGTTGCTGGCGTCAAGTCCTTCAAACACGATGTAGAGGTGATCCCCGGGCTGGCGCCCTGGGTAATAGGGCACTGAAATGGTGTAGAAATTCAGGTCCGGGTCCAGCACGCTGCCACTCGACTCCACAAAACTCGGGCGTTCGGGCAAGGCAATGTCCCCCACCACCGTGACGTTGGCATTTTTCGACGGGCGATCCGCCACACCGCTCCTGACCCGCAGGTAAGACACCGACGCCCGTCCCTTGGCAATCGCCTCCACGTATTCGTAGGGGATGGGAAAGTCGTACTGGAAAGGGATGAATTCGACGGTCCTGTCGAGAGGGCCGACGATCACCGGCGTATTGCCCTGGGCCGGTGTGCCGACCCAGGTCAGGCGCAGGGTATCGCCGACGGCATGATCGGTTGCATTGACGTACACCCGGCAAATGACATCGGCCCCCGCCAACTGTTCGAGGTCAATCTCTCGGACGGGACGATCGTTGACCAGCACCTGCGGCGCATCGAGCCAGTCTCCGCCCAGGTCGACCTGCACGGTGGTAATCGCGGACCAGGGTTCACGCTCATCGGGATAGTTGTTGCAGACATCCACCACCTGATAAGCGATGTCGATCTGACCGTCTTGAGCGGCCTCGATGACCGTTCTGTCGATATGGATCGGGATGTCCGTGTCCACCTCGTCCGGTTGGACGGTGTGCTCCACGATCACTCGCCCCCAGGCCAGGCGGATACGGTCATTTTTACGCATGAATTCGTAATGGAGAATGGTGATATCCACCCCGGCATCGGCTTCAATCGGTCCGACGCCATTGTCGATAATCTCTTGTGGAACCTCATAAAGCAGACCTGAATGGCCGGGAATCGACGGGGTATCGTCGTAGCCGCCGGGGCGGTCAAGCTTGACGAACAACCTCAGCCGCCTTGAGTCCTCGTGAGTTTGCCCTGGGACGGTCACCCGGTAGAACACCGGGTCGGCATCGCCCCTGACGATAAAGCCCTTACTGATTGTAAAGAACAGCTGCTCGTG
>NZ_JALLIZ010000022.1:0-122289 GCF_023242345.1 Pseudomonas sp. MWU12-2037
AAAAACTCTCAAAACCTTTGTAACTCGTTGAATCTCAAAGGCTTTTCCGTTTCGACTGCGCCGGAAGTGGGGCGAATTATAGAGCTGTGGAATTTCCCGTCAACGCTTATTTTCATTTTTCTGTCATAAGAGCCGGAAACGGTGCAAACAATGAGGGTTGCAGCGTTAGTACTGACGTCTTCGCGGGCAAGCCCTGCTCCTACAGGTTTGCGTCGTACACAAAATTGGGGAACGACAGAGGACTGTAGGAGCAGGGCTTGCCCGCGAAGAGGCCCGCATAGGCAACACCTATACGGACCTGGTAACCCACCGACGCTTAAAGGCTCGGGAACGCGAACTGCGACGCCTCATGGCTGGCACGTTGCGGCCAGCGCTGGGTGATCGCCTTGCGCCGGGTGTAGAAACGCACGCCATCCGGACCATAGGCATGCAGGTCGCCGAACAACGAACGCTTCCAACCACCAAAGCTGTGATAAGCCACCGGCACCGGTAACGGCACATTGACCCCGACCATGCCCACTTCGATCTCGTCGCAGAACAAACGCGCCGCTTCACCGTCACGGGTAAAGATGCAGGTGCCGTTACCGTATTCGTGATCGTTGATCAGTTGCATGGCCGCTTCCAGGCTGTTGACCCGGACGATGCACAGCACCGGCCCGAAGATCTCCTCCTTATAGATGCGCATCTCAGGCGTCACGCGATCGAACAGACAACCACCGAGGAAGAAGCCCTCCTCATGATCCTTGACGCTCAAGCCACGACCGTCGACCACCAACTGCGCGCCCGACGCCACGCCATCGGCAATATAGCCACTGACCTTGTCGCGGTGCTGACCGGTGACCAATGGCCCCATATCCAGACCACACGAAGTACCCGCACCGATCTTCAGCGCCTTGATCTGTGGCACCAGCTTGGCCACCAGCGCGTCCGCCACCTGGTCGCCCACGCAAACAGCCACGGAGATCGCCATGCAACGCTCACCGCAGGAACCATAGGCCGCGCCCATCAAGGCACTGACCGCGTTGTCCAGATCGGCATCCGGCATCAATACCGCATGATTCTTCGCTCCGCCCAGGGCCTGGACACGTTTGCCGCGCTTGGTGCCTTCGGCATAGATGTACTCGGCAATCGGAGTCGAGCCGACAAAGCTCAGGGCCTTGACCTCAGGCGCCTCGATCAACGCGTCCACCGCGGTCTTGTCACCATGCACCACGTTCAGCACACCCTTGGGCAAACCGGCTTCCTGCAACAGCTGGGCGATCAGCAAGGTCGAGCTCGGATCACGCTCGGACGGTTTGAGGATAAAGCAGTTACCGCAAACGATCGCCAACGGATACATCCACAGGGGCACCATCGCCGGGAAGTTGAATGGCGTGATCCCCGCCACCACGCCCAGCGGCTGGAAATCGGACCAGGCGTCGATATTCGGACCGACGTTACGGCTGTATTCACCCTTCAGTACTTCCGGCGCGGCGCAGGCGTACTCGACGTTCTCGATACCACGCTTCAATTCACCGGCGGCGTCTTCCAGGGTCTTGCCGTGTTCTTCGCTGATCAGTTGGGCGATACGCGCCTCATTCTGTTCCAGCAGTTGCTTGAAGCGGAACATCACCTGGGCACGCTTGGCCGGTGGTGTATTGCGCCAGGCCGGAAAAGCCGCCTTGGCCGAGTCGATGGCCTGCTGAATGGTCTCGCGATCCGCCAACGGCACCTGATGGATAACCTGGCCGATGGACGGGTTGTATACGGCGGCCGTGCGACCGGAATCGCTGACCAGTTGGCCGTCGATCAAATGTTGAATTGCACTCATTGCGGGGCTCCAGAACATGGACGTACAGAAGCGAGTCGCCTCGCTCCTGTCAGGAAATAGTGTTGGTCTTCTATTTGGTCTTCTATATAGAAGGATCAGTCCAGCTTGTTCAGCACTTCGCCGACCGCATCGAACAGACGATCCAGGTCCTGCGGCTTGCTGTTGAACGTTGGGCCGAACTGCAGGGTGTCGCCACCGAAGCGCACGTAGAAACCGGCCTTCCACAAGGCCATGCCGGCTTCGAACGGACGCACGATGGCGTCGCCGTCACGGCCAGCGATCTGGATCGCCCCGGCCAGACCGTAGTTACGAATGTCGATCACGTTCTTGCTGCCTTTCAAACCGTGCAAGGCATTTTCAAAGTGCGGCGCGACTTCGGCCACGCTCTGTACCAGGTTCTCCTTTTGCAGCAGGTCGAGTGCCGCCAGGCCTGCGGCGCACGCCACCGGGTGTGCCGAGTAGGTGTAGCCGTGGGGGAATTCCACGGCGTACTCGGGGGTCGGCTGATTCATGAAGGTCTGGTAGATCTCGCTGCTGGCAATCACCGCCCCCATAGGAATGGCGCCGTTGGTGACTTGCTTGGCGATGCACATCAGGTCCGGGGTGACGCCAAAGCTGTCGGCGCCAAACATCGCGCCGGTACGCCCGAAGCCGGTGATCACTTCATCGAACACCAGCAGGATATTGTGCTGGTCGCAGATTTCCCGCAGGCGCTTGAGGTAGCCTTGTGGCGGTACCAGCACACCGGCGGAACCGGCCATGGGCTCGACGAACACCGCCGCGATATTGGACGCATCATGCAGTTCGATCAGCTTGAGCAGCTCATCGGCCAGGGCGATACCGCCCTGCTCCGGCATGCCACGGGAGAAGGCATTGCTCGCCAGCAGGGTGTGGGGCAGATGGTCGACATCCATCATCGCCTGGCCAAACAGTTTACGGTTGCCGTTGACACCGCCCAGGCTGGTACCGGCGATGTTCACCCCGTGGTAACCACGGGCCCGACCGATCATCTTGGTCTTGGTCGCCTGGCCTTTCAGACGCCAGTAGGCCCGCACCATCTTCACCGCGGTATCGGCGCACTCGGAGCCGGAGTCGGTGAAGAACACATGGTTCAGGTTGCCCGGCGTCAGCGCGGTGATTTTCTCCGCCAGCTGGAACGACAGCGGGTGACCGTATTGAAAGCCCGGCGAGTAGTCGAGGGTCCCCAGTTGCTTGGCCACCGCTTCCTGGATTTCCTTGCGGGTGTGCCCGGCGCCGCAGGTCCACAGGCCGGACAGCGAGTCGTAGACCCGGCGCCCCTTGTCATCGATCAGCCAGCTGCCTTCGGCGGCAACGATCAGGCGCGGATCACGCTGGAAGTTGCGATTGGCCGTGTAGGGCATCCAGTGGGCATCGAGTTTGAGCTGGCTGGCCAGGGAGCCGGGGGCGTGTTCAGGCATGTTCATGGGCGAAACCTCACAGGGCAATAAGCGGCGCAGGAGTTGAAAGCGTTCTTGCAGCTAAATTGCCATGGCGATAAAGTCGGTGAAATGCAACTTTTCTAATGTTCAGTCAGCAGGCCACTAAACAATATGACCCAACCATGAGCAGCCGCCGCCCCGATCCCCTGGCGCAAGTCAGCGACTTTGATATCCGCTTGCTGCGTATCTTTCGCAGCGTGGTGGAGTGCGGCGGTTTTTCCGCCGCGGAAAGCGTGCTCGGTATCGGCCGCTCGGCCATCAGCCAGCAGATGAGCGATCTGGAGCAACGTCTCGGGCTACGCCTGTGCCAACGTGGACGGGCCGGTTTCTCACTGACCGAGGAAGGTCGCGAGGTCTATCACTCGGCGTTGCAGCTATTGGGCGCACTGGAAAGTTTTCGCACCGAGGTCAACGGCCTGCACCAGCACCTGCGTGGAGAGCTGACCATCGGCCTGACCGACAACCTGGTCACCCTGCCCCATATGCGCATCACCCATGCACTGGCCCAATTGAAGGAACGCGGGCCGGATGTGCAGATCCAGATTCGCATGATCGCCCCCAACGAAGTGGAACAAGGCGTGCTCGACGGCCGCCTGCATGTCGGGGTGGTGCCCCAAGCCAGCGCCTTGTCGGGGCTGGAGTATCAACCGCTGTACAGCGAACGTTCGCTGCTCTACTGCGCGGTGGGGCATCCGCTGTTCTATGTGGACGACAAGCAACTGGACGATGAACGGCTCGATGCCCAGGACGCCATCGCCCCAACCTTCCGCCTGCCGGCCGAGATCCAGGCGCATTACCAGGCGCTCAATTGCACCGCGAGCGCTTCGGACCGCGAAGGCATGGCGTTCCTGATCCTCACCGGGCGCTATATCGGCTACCTGCCTGATCACTATGCCAATCTCTGGGTCCAGCAGGGTCGGTTGCGCGCCCTCAAGGCCGGCAGCCGTTTCTATGACCTGAGCCTGGCTTCAGTGACACGTAAAGGGCGGCGCCCACACCTGGTGCTGGAAAGTTTCCTGGAAAGCCTGGCGGCAACCCGCTGAAGATATCCACAGGCTTGCGCAATCTTGAACTGGCTTGCGGGCCTCTTCGCCAACAAGCCGGCGCCAGCAAAATATCGTGCCCAAGCCACTGCCGCGAATAGTTGCCCCGAAAGCGACAGAATCGGCCCGGATCCAGGCTTTATATGATGACAGGACTTGTCTCAACCCCCTGGGTACGCTATCTGTGCACGGGTTGCACCCACAGACCCGTTCGGAACTGCCTATGACCGTTGAAGCCCCTGCCCACGCCGGAAAGCCCGCCAGCCGAATTCGCCAGAAAAACCAGGAAGCGATAATCAAGGCCGCCGAAGACGAGTTCGCCCGCCATGGCTTCAAAGGCACCAGCATGAACACCATCGCCCAGAACGCCGGACTGCCCAAGGCCAACCTGCATTATTACTTCACCCACAAGCTGGGCCTGTATATCGCGGTATTGAGCAATATCCTCGAACAGTGGGACGACACCTTCAACCACCTCAGTGTCGATGACGATCCGGCGCAGGCGCTGGCCCGCTACATCCGCGCCAAGATGGAGTTTTCCCGGCGCCAGCCACAGGCCTCGCGGATCTTCGCCATGGAGATCATCAGCGGCGGCGAATGCCTGACCGAGCACTTCAACCAGGACTACCGCGCCTGGTTCCAGGGCCGGGCGAATGTGTTCCAGGCCTGGATCGATGCGGGCAAGATGGACCCGGTCGATCCGGTGCACCTGATCTTCCTGCTCTGGGGCAGCACCCAGCATTACGCCGACTTCGCCACCCAGATCTGTCGCGTCACCGGCCGCCCGCGGCTGACCAAGCAGGATATGGAAGACGCCGGCAACAATCTGATCCGTATTATCCTCAAGGGCTGCGGCCTGACGCCGCCGCTCTGACTCTTTTGAACTGAAGCCGAATCCCGTATGCCCTTTACCCTTGCCGGCCTTTGCGAATACCGCGAGGAAATTCGCAAAAGCCGCTTTATCACCCTCGCCGCCCCGATCACCAGCGTCGCCGAAGCCCAGGCCTTTATCGAGCAACACAGCGACCTGGACGCCACCCACAACTGCTGGGCCTGGAAACTCGCCGACCAGTACCGCAGCAGTGACGACGGCGAACCCGGCGGGACCGCGGGCCGGCCAATCCTGGCGGCCATCGAGGCCCAGGACTGCGACCAGGTCGCGGTACTGGTCATTCGCTGGTACGGCGGCATCCAACTGGGCACCGGCGGCCTGGCCCGTGCCTATGGCGGCGGCGCCAACAAGTGCCTGCAAAATGCCGAACGACTGCCGCTGATCAGCCGGGTCGCGCTGAGCTGCGCCTGCGGCTTCAGCGAACTGGCGCTGGTCAAGCTACGGGTGGCCGAGCTGGGTGGCCTGATCCTGGAAGAGCAGTTCACCGCCAATGGCGTGGAGCTGCAACTGGCAGTGGGCGCAGCGCAGATCGATACGCTGCAACGGCAATTGGCCGATCTCAGCCGCGGACGCATCCTCCTGCAGCGAGAGGCGTAACCGGCCTCTGTTCACCGCCCCGCCGGTTGCCCACAGTCGCTGTGCACCCGACTGTGGATAACCTGAGCACATCCGGCTGTAACCCTTCTGCAACGTGGCTTTACGGCCGCTGATCAGTTTTTGTCCAATCACCCGCCAACGGCGCAAAATCGTCCAGTAAACAGCGAGTTACCCGGGTTTATCGCGTTTTGAAAATAGCCCAATGGCCTTTATACCCATGCTGCAAGCTTGCGCACAGATACTGTGGAGCAACCTGTGGATAAGCCGTGCAAGGGTGGCCGGGTAGCCGATCCAGCCACGCCTGCGCGAAATTGATCATTTTTTGATCAGATCGCATTGACCAATATGGCTTCATCGGACGCTCCGCGCACTGGCAACAACTGCGCGATCCCCCAGGCCAGTTCAAAGAACAGGAACACGGCAATGATCATGCTCGCCCCCTGGCTCAGGGCGTAGGCTTGCCAGGTCGCGAACAGCATCCGGCCCGCCGCGTCATAGCGGCCGAATGTCTGTTGCGGATCGCGGATACGCAATACCGCCCAGACGCAGACGATCGAGCCCAACAAGTTCGCCATCAGCAGGTGCACAGGCGCAAACGGCGGAAAGCTTCCCGGCAGGTTCAGCGCGGCGGCCAGCGCCAGCAGGGCAGCATGCAAGGCAAGAAAACTCCAGGGGGTGACAAAGGCCGCCGTCACGATCAAGTCATACCAACCGCTGGCCCGGACCAGTCGACGGTACTGCGCTGTGCTCCACATAAGGCATCTCCATAGCGATTCAAGGAACACAGAGGCTAAAGCCTGGAGTATGCTCCAAGGTCAAGCCTTTCCAGAGAACAGACAGCATGCGTATCGGTGAACTGGCCCGGGCCTGTACCGTCAGTTGCGACACCCTGCGTTTCTACGAGCAGCGCGGCTTGATCGTGGCCCAACGTAGCGCCAACGGTTATCGCGACTATCCTCCCGAGATGGTGCAACTGGTGCAGTACATCAAGACCGCCCAGCGCCTGGGTTTCAGCCTGGGGGAAATCGGCAGCAGCGTCGCCGGCGTGTGGCATGCACCGGATGCCGACAGCGCCGTCACGCAACTGCTGCAAGACAAGCTCACGTTGATCGAAGCACGCATCGCCGACCTGGGTGAGTTGCGTTTGGAATTGCAGCATCGCCTGCAGCAAAGTTGTCCTCTGAGAACCGGACTTTCATCTGACAAGGAGTTTGCTCATGAGCAGTAAGAATGCATTGATCATCGGTGCTTCCCGAGGCCTTGGACTCGGGCTGGCCAGACAACTGCTGGCCGACGGCTGGGACGTGACCGCCACCGTGCGCGACGTCCACAAGGCCGATGCCCTGAAGGCCGTCGGACCGGTCCGTATCGAAGCCTTGGACATGGACGATCACGCGGCGGTGGCCGCGCTGGCGCAACGCCTGGAAGGCCAGGTCTTTGACCTGCTGTTCGTCAATGCCGGCGTCAAGGGGCCTGACGACCAGCGCCCGGGCAATGCCTCGCTGAGCGAGATCGGCCAGTTGTTCATGACCAATGCCGTCGCCCCCGTGGCCCTGGCCCAGCGCTTCGTCGGGCAGATCCGCCCGGGCAATGGCGTGGTCGCCTTCATGAGTTCGGGCCTGGGCAGCGTGACCACCCCCGACGCACCGAACCTGGCCTTCTACAAGGCGAGCAAGGCCGCGCTGAATTCCATGGCCAGCACTTTCCTCAGCGAAATCGAAGCGCCGACCTTTACCGTCCTGTCGATGCACCCGGGCTGGGTGAAAACCGACATGGGCGGCGAAGACGCGGATATCGACGTGGCCACCAGCGTTCGCGGCCTGATCGATCAGGTCAATGCCTATTCCGGCCGGGGCGGGCATCACTTCATCAACTACAAGGGCGAGACCATTCCCTGGTAAGCAACAACCCCTGCAGGAGCGCCGACGGGCTGCTCCCGCAGCGGATTTAGCCAGTGTTTCGACAGACATCTGTAGAATGTCCACCCACTGCACCTGATGAGAAAAAAGACCATGTACGACTGGCTCAATGCCCTGCCCAAGGCGGAACTGCACCTGCACCTGGAAGGCTCGCTGGAGCCGGAGCTGCTGTTTGCCCTGGCCGAACGCAACAAGATCGCCCTGCCGTGGAACGATGTGGACACCTTGCGCAAGGCCTATGCCTTCAACAACCTGCAGGAGTTCCTCGACCTCTACTACCAGGGCGCCGATGTGCTGCGCACCTCCCAGGATTTCTACGACCTGACCTGGGCCTACCTGCTGCGCTGCAAGGCGCAGAACGTGATCCACACCGAACCCTTCTTCGATCCACAGACCCACACCGACCGGGGAATCCCCTTCGAAGTGGTGCTCAACGGGATTGCCGCGGCCCTCAAGGACGGCGAACAGCAACTGGGCATCAGCAGCGGCCTGATCCTCAGCTTCCTGCGTCACCTCAGCGAAGACGAAGCGCAGAAGACCCTGGACCAGGCGCTGCCATTTCGCGATGCGTTTGTCGCGGTCGGCCTCGACAGTTCGGAAATGGGCCACCCGCCGAGCAAGTTCCAGCGGGTCTTCGATCGCGCCCGTGGCGAAGGTTTCCTGACCGTCGCCCACGCCGGCGAAGAAGGTCCGCCGGAGTACATCTGGGAAGCCCTCGACCTGCTCAAGATCCAGCGTATCGACCATGGTGTGCGGGCCATCGAAGACGAGCGGCTGATGCAGCGGATCATCGATGAGCAGATCCCGCTGACCGTCTGCCCGTTGTCGAACACCAAGCTCTGCGTGTTCGACCACATGTCGCAGCACAACATCCTCGATATGCTCGAACGCGGCGTGAAGGTCACGGTGAACTCCGATGACCCGGCCTACTTCGGCGGTTATGTGACCGAGAACTTCCACGCCCTGTACACCGACCTGGGCATGACCAAGGAACAGGCTCAACGCCTGGCGCAAAACAGCCTGGATGCGCGGTTGGTCAAGCCTTGATAAACCCGGCCTGAGCAACAGCATCAAACTGTAGGAGCCGGCTTGCTGGCGATGGCGGCCGACTAATCGATGCAAGTCTTGCGGGCCTCATCGCCAGCAAGCCGGTTCCTACAGGGGTTGTGTTGAGCGCAATTGCGAGTCAACGCGAGACGGTGTCTATACCTGCGCCGCCTCGCTCAACTCCTCCAGCGCCTTGCCCTTGGTTTCCATGCCGAAGCGCCAGACCAGCGCCGCCGCAATCACGAAGCACAGCGCCCCCAGGGCAAACACCCCACCCTGCCCCGTCACCGGGAACACCAACCCGGTCACCAGCGGCCCGAGCAATGAGCCAATCCGCCCCACCGCCGAAGCAAAACCGGAACCCGTGGCCCGCGCCGACGTCGGGTACAACTCCGGCGTGTAGGTGTACAACACCGCCCACATGCCGAACAGGAAGAACTGCATCAACAACCCCGAGCCCACCAGCAAGCCGACATTGCCGCCGAACACCGCGCTCTGCCCGTAGAAAAACGCCATGACCCCGCCACCGAGCAAGGTCACGATACACACCGGCTTGCGCCCCCAGCGCTCCACCAGCCAGGCCGCCATCAGAAACCCCGGAATCCCGCCCAGGGAAATCAGCACCGTGTAATACACCGACTGCGTCACCGCGAAACCCGACTGCTGCAGCAAGGCGCTGAGCCAGGAGGTCAGGCCGTAGAAACCGAGCAAGGCGAAGAACCAGACGCTCCAGATCATCATCGTGCGCTGGCGGTACAGCGGCGACCACAATTGTTGAAAGGCCGAAAAGAAACTCGGTGCGCGGTCCACGCCACGGGGCAGACGCACAGGAATCGGCAGCGAGGTGCGCTTGAGCGAGGCCCGCACCCGCGCCTCGATATCCCCCAGCACCTTGTCCGCCGCCCCATGATGCCCGGCCTGTTCCAGCCAACGTGGCGACTCGGGGATAAAAAAGCGGATCGCCAGGACAAACACCGCCGGTATCGCCAACACCAGAAAGATGTCCCGCCAGCCCACCAGCGGCAGGAGGAAATACGACAACACCCCCGCCGCGACAAAACCGAGGGGCCAGAAGCCGTCCATCAGCGCGATATAACGCCCGCGGCGCTTGGCCGGAATCAGTTCCGAAAGCATCGACTGGGCAATCGGAAACTCCATGCCCATGCCGAACCCCAGCAGGATGCGAAACAGCGTCAGGGTCTCGACGGTCTGCGCGGTGGAGCACAGGTAACTGGCCACGCCCCAGAGCACGATGCTCCACTGGAAGACCGGTTTGCGCCCGAAACGATCGGCGAGCATCCCCGACAACGAAGCCCCGACCACCATGCCGAAGAAACTCGAACTGGCCAGCAGACCGGCCTGGGCGCTACTGAGGGCGAATTCGGCTTTGATCGAGCCGAGCAGGAAAGTCATCATCGCCAGGTCCATGGAGTCGAAGAAAAACGCCAGGGCGATGATGATGAAAATCAGCCGGTGATAACCGCTGATGGGCAAGCGTTCCAGTCGTTCCGCCGCGCTGTAGCCTTGAGCTTCCATGGGATATCCCTCGATTCGAATCTTCGATCGAGTGTGCGGTATCGTCAGGAGGGCTTGTTTCTGGATACGACCTGTTTGCAGTCTTGAGCGACGCCCGCCGCATCCGTGCGGCAGGCTACCGGGGCTCAGCCGGCCAATTCGAGCTCGATTTCACCGGCCAGCTTGTCGATCTGCCGCTGCCCGAGCGCGGACACCTGCAAGGCCCGGGAGTCTTCCCGCAAGGCCAGCCAACCGGATTGCAGGAACAGTTGCAGCAGCCCGGCGCCCAGCGCGCCACCCAGATGCGGGCGACGTTGCAGGTCGTGGCAGACACAGGCGATCTCGCGCTGCCCATGGGCCAACGCCTGGATGTACAGGCCGCGCTCGGCCAGGCGCGCCGCGCCCTTGCTGGTGACCCGCAGCCGCAGTTCCTGCTGTTCGACCCAGCCCGCCCCCAGCAGGCGCTGGTAAAGCTCGCAGGCCAGTTCACCGCCCAGGTGATCGTGGCACACCCGGGCATGCAGCAAGGCGTCGGCATCGGGGGCCAGCGCCTTGACCGCATGGGCCATCGCCAGCGGTGCACTGGCCAATGAAGCACTGGCCAAGGCTTGCACCGCCGTGCCGACTTCCGGGGCGGCGAGGCGGAAGAAGCGCTTGCGCCCGCGCTCCTCGATACGGACCAGGCCGCCTGAACTCAGGCGCGCCAGATGAGCGCTGGCCGAGGACAGCGACAGGCCCGTGCACAGGGCCAACTCATCGGCAGCCCGGGCGCTGCCATCCAACAACGCCCACATCATTGCACTGCGCTTGGGGTCTGCAAGCAACGTGGCAATCTGACTGACGCAAGGTGCATATTCCATGTCTTCACTCCCTGTTGAAACATTGATCGAACGCACACGGGGCATACTGAGGAGTAATCCCGCCCAAGCCAAGACGCGAAAATGCCAAAAAAGGGGCGATTTTTTCGTCGTTCGGCAATCAACGGTGGCGAATGAAACAAAATTCTTCATTCGCCGAAAGGATATTGGATCCAATGTCTTCAGCCTAAACCACAATGTGCGCGGAGCCGACCTTTATTCCTGAACGGGTTGTAACAGAACCTCTTCGGGATCCGCGTGTCTCATGACCGGGAAACCGGCGCCAGTCGCCCCAGCTGCGCGCACCGCCGGCTCAACATCTCGCGCAGCAGATTCACCGGCTTACTCAATTGAGCGCGATGGGCGCACAACAAATTCAGCGGAGCACGCTCACAGCGCAACTCCGGCAACAGCACCTGCAAGCGTCCCGCGAGGACATCGGCCGACACATCCAGCCAGGATTTGTAGGCGATACCGACCCCGGCCACGGCCCAGCGCCGCACCACATCGGCATCGTCGCTGAAGCGATCGCCACTGACGGTCAGGCCGACGTCGCGCTTGCCGTCGTGAAAACTCCAATGGTCATGCACCCGACTGCTCAACATGTAGAGCAGGCAGTTGTGCTGCGCCAGTTGCGCCAAGGTGCGGGGTTCACCGTGCCGCGCCAGATAGCCGGGTGCCGCGCACAGCACCCGGCGGTTGTCCGGCGCCACGGGCAGCGCCACCAGGCTGGAGTCCTCCGGCTCGCCATAACGCAAGGCAATGTCCACCGGCTGGCGGAACAGATCGGCGATACGGTCGCCCAGCAGCAGGCGCACGGTCAATTGCGGGTGCTCGCGCTGGAACTCGTCCAGCCAGGGCAGCAGCAGGTTGCGCCCGAAGTCCGAGGGCGCCGACAACTGCAAGACGCCGCTGACCTGGTCCTGGCCGCGAGCCAGCAGACGGCGGCCTTCATCGAGTTGGCTCAACGCCCCCCGGGCATATTCAAGGAAGCCCTCGCCTTCGGCGGTCAGCCTCAGGCTGCGGGTCGAGCGCGCCAGCAGGCGCGCGCCCAGTTGCTGCTCGATCCGCTTCAAGGCCGCGCTGGCCACCGCCGCCGACATGTCCATGACCCGCGCCGCCGCCGACAGGCTGCCCAGGTCGGCAGCACGGACAAACAACTGCAAGTCATCGAAACGCAACATGGTGGCCTCGGCATTATCAAAAAAATATTGAAAGAGCCTGCTGTTTTAGCCGGTTTTATCTTCAAGTGAAATAGCCAATCATGACCCCATCGAAATCACTGCCCTCTGGAGTTTTCCCATGAAAGCCATTGCCTTCTACGCGTCCCTGCCCGTCAACGACCCGTTGTCCTTGCAAGACATCGAACTGCCCGCCCCGGTCGCCGGTCCCCGTGACCTGCTGGTGGAGGTCAGGGCGATCTCCGTCAATCCGGTGGACACCAAGGTCCGTCAGTTCATGCCACCGGAAAACGGCGAGGCCAAGGTGCTCGGTTGGGATGTGGCCGGCGTGGTCAAGGCGGTGGGCAACGACGTCAGCCTGTTCAAGGTCGGCGACCCGGTCTTCTATGCCGGCTCCCTGACCCGTCCCGGCGGCAACAGCGAGCTGCACGTAGTGGACGAGCGCATTGTCGGGCACAAGCCGAAAAGCCTGGGTTTTGCCGAAGCCGCCGCCTTGCCGCTGACCGCCATCACCGCCTGGGAGCTGCTGTTCGAGCGTCTGCAAATCGCCGAGAACAAAACCGATCAGGGCCAGAGCCTGCTGATCGTCGGCGCGGCCGGGGGTGTCGGTTCGATCCTGACCCAGCTCGCCAGCCAGTTGACCGGCCTGAAAGTCATCGGCACCGCTTCACGAGCCGAAACCAAGGATTGGGTCACGGCGTTGGGTGCCGACCTGGTAATCGATCACAGCCGGCCGCTGAGCGAAGAACTCAAGGCCCATGGCCAGGCGCACGTGACCCACGTCGCCAGCCTGACCCAGACCGACAGCCACCTCGACCAGCTGGTCGAAGCCCTCAAGCCCCAGGGCAAGCTGGCGCTGATCGACGACCCGAAAAGCCTCGATATCAGCAAGCTCAAGCGCAAGAGCCTGTCGTTGCACTGGGAGTTCATGTACACCCGTTCGATGTTCGAGACCGACGACATGATCGAACAGCACAACCTGCTCAACCGCGTCGCCGAACTGATCGATGCCGGTGTGTTGAAAACCACGGTGGGCGAGCACTTCGGCCAGATCAATGCCGCCAACCTGCGCCGTGCCCATGGGTTTCTGGAAAGCGGCAAGGCCAAGGGCAAGATCGTGCTGGAAGGATTCTGAGCAACCACCAGTCAGATGATTGAGCCTGGTCATCTAAAAGCAGGAAATCAGCGCTACACTCGTACCCTCACTGCTGTTTTGGTTTTATCGCAGTCATTTTCAAGCAACAGAGAATGAGCCGTTACCAACAGGAGGAAGTGCGCAATGAATATACTGCTTAAAGAACTGACCAGGTCCCACGGCAATCAATGGCAGGTCCGCCTGGACCAGCACGTGGTGACCTTCCGTAGCGAAGCTGAAGCCCGTGCCTTTGTCGCCACTCTGCAAAGCAGGCTGCTGGCCCCCCACGCTTTCCCCGAACACAGGCAACGCGCCGTCGGTTAATCCCGCGTCGGGAACCTAGCCCTGGATGACTCGTGCGTTGTGTACGCGGCGAGTCGACATGGCCAGCGTGACCACCAGCACACCGCACAAGCTGATGACCAGGGCCATCGGCACGGCGCTGCCATCGTGCAACACGCCGACCAATGAGGCCGCCGCCGCCGCCACGCCGAACTGCAGGCAACCCAGGGTTGCCGATGCGCTGCCGGCGCGCGCGCCCTGGCCGTTCATGGCACAGGCCGAAGCATTGGGCAAAATACAGCCCAGGCTGGAAATACAGATGAACAGCGGCACCAGCAACGGCCACAGCTGTTGCGGGTGCAGGCTGCTGATCGCCAGCAGTGTCAGGCCGGCCACCAGGTAGACCCACACCGCGCGGACCAGCAGAAAGGCCGGACCACGCTTGGCCAGCAGGCGCGCATTGACCTGCGCGGTCAGGATGAAGCCCGCGGCGTTGGTGCCGAACAACCAGCCGTAGTGCTCGGCCGGTACGCCATAAAGCTTGATGAACACGAACGGCGAACCGGCGATATAGGCAAACATCCCGGCAATCGCGATGCCGCCGGTCAGGGCGTGGCCGAGGAACAGGCGGTCGCCCAGCAAGCGGCCGTATTGGCGCAGCGCCCCCGACAACGGCGGACGTGGCTGATTGGCCGGCAGGCTCTCGGGCAGGCCGAGAATCACAGCGATGGCCGCCAGGGCACTGAAGATCGTCAGGGCGACAAAAATCGAATGCCAGCCATAGAGGTTGACCAGCACGCCGCCGAGCATCGGCGCCAGGATCGGTGCCAGTCCCACCACCAGCATCAGCTGTGAGAAGACCTTGGCCGACCCCACCGCGTCGCATTTGTCGCTGACCACCGCCCGGGAAATCACCATCCCGGCGCAGCCGCCCAGGGCCTGGACGAAACGCGCGGCAATCAACCAGTCCAGGCTCGGGGCAAAGGAACAGGCCAGGGACGCGACGGTGAACAGCGCCACCCCCACCAGCAATGGCACCCGCCGACCGAAACGATCGGCTACTGGCCCGTAGGCCAACTGGCCGATGGAAAGGCCGAGGAAATACACCGCCAGGGTCAGCTGGATATGTTTTTCATCGGTCCCGAAGGCAGTAGCCATGGCCGGAAAGCCCGGCAGGTAGAAGTCGATGGCCAGGGGCGCGAAGGCGCTCAGGGCGCCAAGAATCAGGATGGTTCGCAGGTTCATCAGGTGTCCAGAGAGGATCGACGCGGGCGCCTAGTCTAGCGGCGCGAGGAGGCCTTGAACAATCTGATAGGTCGCTAACTATTAAAAAAACCGAATCCGCGTCAACCGGCCAGCTTCGCCTCATAACCTTCTTCGCTGATGGCGCTGAGCACTTCCTCCGCCGACAGCCGGCTGCTGACACCGACTTCCTTCGTCGCCAGGTCGACCCGCACCTCGGCCGCCGGATCGCGGGCCTGGACCGCCTGGGTAATGGCCCGTACACAGTGACCGCAGGACATACCCTGGACATTGAAGACTTGCATGACACAGCTCCTTTCATGGGGGAATATGGGCAGTCTCAAGCTTGCCACCGTGGCAAGGTCAAGTTCCTGATGACACTGCCGGGCTGGCATTTAACGCAAGCCTGCGCCAAGCTTCGGCATCGACGATCAAACCGTAGGAGATTCAGCCATGCGCTGGTCAGCATTCAGCCTGTTCGGCCTTCTCAG
This sequence comes from Pseudomonas sp. MWU12-2037, assembly GCF_023242345.1. Lineage (NCBI taxonomy): Bacteria > Pseudomonadati > Pseudomonadota > Gammaproteobacteria > Pseudomonadales > Pseudomonadaceae > Pseudomonas > Pseudomonas sp. MWU12-2037. The sequence continues at coordinate 15,472 of NZ_JALLIZ010000022.1, forward strand.
CATTTTCGGTGCGAGCCCTTTCGCCACTGCGGCCGGAGAGAACTATGCCGTCCTGATCATTTCGCGCGAGCGCCTGGAAGTCTCCACTTCCTGCGAGATCGGCATCTATCTGCAGGATCAACTGTCCGGCCGTCTCTTCCAGGAACAGTCCAGTTCCTTCAACCTGCCACCGGGCAATGTCTCGATCCGCTTGAAATTCCTGCCCGGACAGACCCCAGGCTGCGAAGCCGGCATGCTGACCACCCCCGAGCAGGTGATCAAGCTCAACGGCGGCGATGTGCGCAAGTTCTCCATCGTCGGCGGCCCGGAAGGCCTGCGCCTGAAACAGGCACCGCTGGGTTATCAATAAGGGCTTGACCTTGCCAAGGGGGCAAGGTTGATCCTTGGGGCAACTTCTCCAGGAGTATTGCCCATGCTCGCCTCCACCTTCTTCGACCTGCCGATCGCCGGCATGACCTGCGCCAGTTGCGCCGGCCGTGTCGAACGCGCCCTGAGCAAGGTCGCCGGCGCCAGTGCCGTCAGCGTCAACCTCGCCACCGAACAGGCCCGCGTCCAGGCCCCCGCCGATAGCCTGCCGGCGCTGCTGCGCGCCGTCGAGCAGGCCGGTTACAGCGTGCCCACCCGCAGCCTGGAACTGGAGATCGGCGGCATGACCTGCGCTTCCTGCGCCGGCCGGGTCGAGCGGGCCTTGAGCAAGGTGCCCGGCGTGCAGAACGTGAGTGTCAACCTGGCCAGCGAACGGGCTCATCTGGATCTGCTGGGCCAAGTCGACTCCAGCGTGCTGATCGCCGCGGTCACCGGCGCCGGCTACCGCGCCAGCCTGCGGCAAAGCGAGGCCACCGTCGCCCAGGAGCAGCAACGGCGCCTGCACCGCGAACGCCTGTCCCTGTTGCTGGCGATCGCCCTGGCCCTGCCGCTGGTGGTGCCGATGCTGGCCCAGCCGCTGGGTTACCACTGGATGCTCCCGGCCTGGCTGCAATGGGCCCTGGCCACGCCGGTACAGTTCATCTTCGGCGCGCGCTTTTATGTCGCCGCCTGGAAAGCCGTCAAGGCCGGGGCCGGCAATATGGACCTGCTGGTCGCCCTCGGCACCAGCGCCGGTTATGGCCTGAGCCTGTATCAGTGGGCCAACGCCGCGCCCGGCAGCATGCCCCATCTGTACTTCGAAGCCTCGGCGGTGGTGATCGCCCTGGTGCTGCTCGGCAAATACCTGGAAAGCCGCGCCAAGCGCCAGACCGCCAGCGCCATCCGCGCCCTGGAAGCCTTGCGTCCGGAGCGGGCGATCCAGGTGATCGACGGCCGCGAGCAGGACGTGGCCATCAGTGCCCTGCGTCTCGATGACCTGGTACTGGTCAAACCCGGCGAACGCTTTCCGGTGGACGGCGAAGTGGTCGAGGGCCGCAGCCATGCCGATGAAGCCCTGATCAGCGGCGAAAGCCTGCCGGTGCCCAAGCAGCCCGGCGACCCGGTCACTGGCGGGGCCATCAACGGCGAAGGGCGGTTGCTGGTGAAAACCCGGGCGCTGGGTGCCGAGACCGTACTGGCGCGGATCATCCGCCTGGTGGAAGACGCCCAGGCCGGCAAGGCGCCGATCCAGAAACTGGTGGACAAGGTCAGCCAGGTGTTTGTCCCGACCGTTCTGTTGCTGGCCCTGGCGACGCTGATCGGCTGGTGGCTGCACGGCGCGCCGCTGGAGACCGCGCTGATCAATGCGGTGGCGGTGCTGGTGATTGCCTGCCCCTGCGCCCTGGGCCTGGCGACTCCGACGGCGATCATGGCCGGCACCGGCGTGGCCGCGCGCCATGGCATTCTGATCAAGGACGCCGAGGCCCTGGAGCGCGCCCATGAAGTCAGCGCCGTGGTCTTCGACAAGACCGGCACCCTGACTTCCGGCGCACCGCGCATCGCCCACCTGATCACCACGGCCGGTGACGACGACAACGCGTTGCAACTGGCCGGCGCCCTCCAGCGCGGCAGCGAACATCCCCTGGCCAAGGCGGTGCTGGACGCTTGCGCGGAACGCGGCCTGCTCCTGGCGGATGTCAGTGACAGCCGGGCGCTGAGTGGACGCGGTATCGCCGGGCGCCTCGGCGAACGCGCCCTGGCCCTGGGCAATCAGCGCCTGCTCGACGAAAGTGGCCTGAGCGCAGGCGCATTGGCCGAGTCCGCGAGCGCCTGGGAAGCCGAAGGTCGGACCTTGTCCTGGTTGATCGAACAAAGCCCGCAACCACGGGTACTTGGCCTGTTCGCCTTCGGTGACACCCTCAAGCACGGCGCCCTGCAAGCCATCGCACAGCTCAAGGCCCGGCAGATCAGCTGCCACCTGCTGACCGGCGACAACCGTGGCAGCGCCAGGGTGGTCGCCGAGGCCCTGGGTATCGACGATGTTCACGCCCAGGTGCTGCCGGCGGACAAAGCCGCCATCGTCGCCGAGTTGAAACGCAACGGTGTGGTGGCGATGGTCGGCGACGGCATCAACGACGCCCCGGCACTGGCCGCCGCCGATATCGGCATTGCCATGGGTGGCGGCACCGATGTCGCCATGCACGCGGCGGGCATCACCCTGATGCGCGGCGATCCGCGGCTGGTGCCGGCGGCTCTGGAAATCAGCCGCAAGACCTATGGGAAGATCCGCCAGAATCTGTTCTGGGCCTTCGTCTATAACCTGATCGGCATTCCCCTGGCCGCCTTCGGCCTGCTCAATCCGGTACTGGCCGGTGCGGCCATGGCCTTGTCCAGTGTCAGCGTGGTAAGCAATGCCTTGCTGCTCAAGACCTGGAAACCCAAAGACCTCGACTGAAGGAGTTGTCATGAATATCGGCCAAGCAGCCCGCCAGAGCGGCCTGAGCGCGAAGATGATCCGTTATTACGAGTCCATCGGCCTGCTCAAGGCCGCCAGCCGCACGGACAGCGGCTACCGTGTGTACAGTGCGCAGGACTTGCACACCCTGGCCTTTATCAAACGTTCCCGGGACCTGGGTTTCTCCCTGGAGGAGGTCGGCAAGCTGCTGACCCTCTGGCAGGACCGCCAGCGCGCCAGTGCCGACGTCAAGGCCCTGGCCCGCCAGCATATCGAGGAATTGAGCCGCAAGATCGAAGAACTGGCCAGTCTGCGTGACACCTTGCAGGACCTGGTGGAGCACTGCCACGGCGACCAGCGGCCCGATTGCCCGATCCTCAAGGACCTGGCATCGGGCGGTTGCTGCCATTAAAAAATCCGGCCGAGGCCGGATTCTTCATTCAAGCGATCACTGCTGCATCCACGGCGGAGGCGGCTCTTCAGCCTTGCTCGGCGGTTTGTCATCCGCCGCGCGGATCGCCTGTCGGCGCTCCTCCTCGAAACGTGCCGCTTCGATCTCGCGCATCACGCTGCCGACATCCGCCAGTTCTTCCGGATCGTCGAACTCACCCGTCAGAATGCTGCCCGGATGCAAGGTACCGGCTTCGAACAACGCCCACATTTCCTTGGCATAACGGGTCTGCCGCAGCTCCGGAGCGAAACGCCCGAAGTACGAGGCCATGTTGCCGACGTCCCGCTCCAGCATGCTGAAGGCGTGGTTGTTGCCCGCCGCATCCACCGCCTGGGGCAGGTCGATAATCACCGGGCCCTGTGGCGTCAACAGCACGTTGAACTCCGACAGGTCACCGTGCACCAGACCGGTACACAACATCAGCACGATCTGGGAAATCAGGAACGCGTGATACTCGCGCGCCTGATCCGGCTCCAGCACCACATCGTTGAGGCGCGGTGCGGCATCGCCGTACTCGTCCGCCACCAACTCCATCAGCAGCACGCCTTCCAGGAAGTCGAACGGCTTGGGCACCCGTACGCCAGCGCTGGCCAGACGGAACAACGCCGCCACTTCCGCGTTCTGCCAAGCGTCCTCGGTCTCCTTGCGACCGAACTTGGAGCCCTTGGCCATGGCGCGGGCCTGCCGGCTGTTACGCACCTTGCGGCCTTCCTGATACTCGGCCGCCTGACGAAAACTTCGTTTATTCGCCTCCTTGTAGACTTTGGCGCAACGTAGCTCGTTGCCACAGCGCACCACATAAACCGCTGCCTCTTTACCACTCATGAGTGGGCGCAGCACCTCGTCGACCAGACCGTCCTCGATCAGGGGTTCAATGCGTTTTGGAGTCTTCATCAGCTTTTATTGTGGGTCCTTTATTGCCAAACACGCGAATGTCACTCGTTATACGGCAATCCTCTCACAGCGGGGAGAGGATGCCGACCTCGAATACTCTCCAATGCACTCAATGTGCCAGATTATTCCGACGAACCGGCCAGATGAAAGCCGCGACTCCAAAGAATAGCTGACGATTATCAAGCTATTGTTCACGCAGCACCTTGCCTTTTCTGACCGAGGCCGACAGCCTGATGCTCAGAAAAAATCAGAATATTCGCCCTGTACCTCAACTTTTTTCCGCGCCAGCCGAAGCGCTCTAGGACAAAGGCGTTTTTGTCGGACAATCAGGTACGCCATCAGCGAAACGGATTTTCAGTACAGACACCATTTTCACAGCTGCCCTATTACAGATCGCAGGCGATCAATCCGCCTGGGGTCTACAAGAAAAATCTGGAGCGCGGATGAACATCAAGCAAAAATTGACCTGGGCGTTTGCAATCGTCGCCTGTTTGCCGGTGGTGCTGGTTGCCACCCTGGTGGTACTGAACCTGCGCAGTGAAGCCCGCAGCAACTTTGTCGATGGCAGTGGCCGGGAGATCCGCCAGGTCAGCAATGCCATGCAGCTGTTTTTTGACGGTATCAGCCAGAACGTCGAATACCTGGCCAGCCAGCAGTTGATCAAGAATACCGATGGCAGCCTCAAGACCTACATGAGCGCCGATGCGGCCAAAGTGCCCCAGGGTGACATGGACAAACAGGTCTTCGGCTTCCTCGAAAGCTTGGGCACCAGCCATCCGGCCTATGCCTACGCGATCATCGGCACCGAGGCCGGCGGCTACGTGTCCTGGCCCGATGACCCGAAACTGAGCAACTACGACCCGCGCCAGCGCCCCTGGTACAAGACGGCCATGGCCAACCCGGGCAAGCCGATCCGTACCGCGGCCTATTACTGGGCTCAGGACGACGCCACCTACGTCAGTACCGTGCGCACCGTCACCAACAAACTCGGGACCCCGGGCGGCGTGGTCAGTATCGACGTGACCCTCAAGCAGCTCACCGAGATCGTCAAGCAGATCAAGCTCGGTGAAAGCGGCTACCTGATGCTGATGGAGAACAGTGGCAACCTGCTGGTGGACCCCAAGCAGCCTGAGCACAACTTCAAGGCCCTGGGCAGTCTCGGCAGCGGTTATGCGGACCTGGCCAAGGCCGGCAAGGGCCTGGTGGAAGTCGATATCAACGGCGAACACTACATGGCCAATGTCTGGCCATCGGAGCAGTTGGGCTGGACCTTTATCGGCCTGATCAAGCAGAGCGAAGTGATGGCCTCGGCCAACCAGTTGACCTGGCTGGTGGCGATCATCGCCGCCGTGCTCGCGGTGATCTTCGCCATTGTCGGCGCCAGCTTCGCCAGCCTTATCGTGCGGCCGATCCGCAGCGTGGCCAGCGGCCTGGAAGGCATCGCCCAGGGCGAAGGCGACCTGACCCAGAATCTGCAGATCCGTGGCAGCGACGAAACCGCGCAACTGGCGAACTGGTTCAACCAGTTCCTTGGCGCGATCCGCAGCCTGATCCAGCACATCGGTCAGTCGGCGAACAAGATTCTCGATTCGTCGCGTAATTCCACCCGGGTCTCCGGGGACATGGCCGACGCCGCCGGGCGCCAGCGCGAAGCGGTGGACATGGTGTCGACCGCCTTCCACGAAATGGTCGCCACCGCCAACGAAGTCGCCCGCTCCTGCAGCCAGGCCGCCGAATCGGCCGACAGCGGCCAGCGCCAGGCCCGCGAAGGCCAGCAACAGATCGATGCGGCAGTGAGCAGCGTCGACCAGTTGAGCCATGAAATTTCCCAGTCGGCCCAGTCGATGCAGCAATTGGAGACCGACAGCAACAATATCCAGTCGATTCTCGGCACCATCCGCTCGATCGCCGAGCAGACCAACCTGCTGGCACTCAACGCCGCCATCGAAGCGGCCCGGGCCGGTGAGCAAGGCCGTGGTTTTGCGGTGGTCGCCGACGAAGTGCGGGCCCTGGCCAAGCGCACCGCCGACTCCACGGCGGAGATCGACGGCCTGCTGGGCAATCTGGCCAAGCGCACCAGTCAGGTCGCCCAACAGATGCACGCCAGCCTTGAGGTATCGCAGGAATCGGTGAACCGTATCGGCCTGGCACGCACCAGTTTCGGGCAGATCCGCGAGTCGGTGGACGTGATCCGCGACATGAACACCCAGATCGCCACGGCGGCGGAAGAACAGCACCACGTGGCCGAAGACATCAACCGGCATATCAGCCAGATCCATGGCGATGCGCAGTTGGTGGCGGAACTGGCGAACTCGGCGCGGCTCGATTCCCAGGGTCTGGCGGGGCTGTCCAGTGAGCTGGATGCGTTGGTCAAGCGCTTCCGGACCTGATCAGATCTTGAGCACGCCGCATAACCTGTAGGAGCCTGGCTTGCCAGCGAAGAGGCCCTTGAGGCCGCCAAAAGCTTCGCGGGCAAGCCCTGCTCCTACAGGTGGGTGGTGTTCTTGAGTCTGTTGCGGTACTCAGTGGCGGAACAGTTCTCCCGGCGTATAACCGAACAAGCCCTTGAACGCGGCGATAAACGCCGACGTCGAGTCATAACCACAGGACAGCGCGGCCCGGGTCACGCTGTCCCCCGCCTCCAACGTCCCCAGCGACGAGAGCAATCGCGCACGCTGGCGCCAGCCCCGAAAACTCAAGCCGGTCTCACGCTGAAACAACCGCATCAAGGTTTTTTCCGACATGCCCAGGCGCTCGGCCCACTGCCCCAGGGTCACCCCCAGCTCCGGGTTTTCAATCAACTCGTTGCACAAGTCGAGCAAGCGCGAATGGCGCGGCAGCGGTAGCGAGAACCCCACCTCCGGCAGCCCCGCCAACTGATCCAGCAACACCTGCACCAAACGCCCCTCGCTGCCGCCCTCCTCGGGATAATCGGCCGGCAACAGGCAAAAACTCTTGATCAACTCCCGGGCCAGCGGCGTCACCTCCAGCACCCGGCAACGCGACGGTGCCCACTGGCAATCCTCGCGACGCACATACAGGCTGCGCATTTCCGCGCGCATCGAGGTCACCACCTCATGCTCCAGCCCCGCCGGAATCCAGACACCCCATTGCGGCGGCGCAAAGAAGCTGCCCTCGGCGGTATGCACCCCCAGCACCCCGCTGATGGCATAGGAAAACTGCACCCAGTCATGCCGGTGACGCGGCGTCCACGACCCGGCACTCAGACTCTCGGCCCGGGCATACAACGGGCGCGGCAGGGACGCCAGTTGCGGAATCTGTCGTTGGGGACCACGTTGTCCGTTAGTCGGCATGAATAGACCTTGTATCGCAAGACAGCTTTCAGGCTGCGACCTTAGGCCAAGCCATCGTTTCTGACAATGCCGCGGGCCATCAGCGCCCGACAGTGGTTCGCTTCTAGCAGCAAAGCAACACGGCGCAACGAATAAACCCTATCCTGTGCGAGATACAGCCTATAAACATGAAAGTTTTTTCCCACAAACAAAGCGACTGCTCATGCCCGTGAACTGGCAATACCTGACCGCCGCGCCGAGCTTGCCCGCGCTGTACCTGCGCGCTGCGACACGACGCATCATCGCGGGCCAACACTTGCCTGACCAGGGGCTACGCAGTTGGGTGACCGTCGATGAACGGCGCCTGGCCGCTTATCGCCGGGTCTGCGGCTTTGCCGAGGGCAGCCCGATGCCGGCGACCTATCCCCATGTGCTGGCCTTGCCCCTGCAACTGCAGTTGCTGACGGCCAAGGAGTTTCCCTTTCCGCTGCCGGGCCTGGTTCACCTGAACAACCGTATCCGCCTGCTGCGGCCCCTGGGCGGCATGGGCAATCTGCGGATCGGTGTGCAGGTGCGTAACCTGCAGCCTCATGTCCAGGGCGCGACCTTCGATCTGCTCACCGAGATCGACGATGCCCTCGGGCCGCTTTGGGAGGCTGAAAGCCGGCTGCTCTGCCGGGGCGTCACCCTGGACGCCAAGCCACCACGGAAAACCAAGGCCCCGGTCCCGCCCTTGAGCGAGCTGACGCACTGGCAGGTTCCGGTGGATATCGGTCGGCGCTACGCCAGGGTTTCCGGCGACTACAACCCAATCCACCTGACGGCCCTGAGCGCCCGCCTGTTCGGTTTCCCCCGGCCCATCGCCCATGGCCTGTGGAACAAGGCCCGGATCCTCGCGGCCCTGCACGAGCACCTGCCGAGCGCGAATATCGAGATCGAGGTGGCGTTCAGAAGACCGGTGCGCCTGCCCGGCGAAGTCGGCCTGTGGGTCAGTGCACCGGGCTCGAACGGCGCGTTCAAATTGTCCGGGGCCAAGGGACTGGAACATCTGAGCGGCCGTTGGCGCCCCATTGCCTGACACCACACCTACCCGCCCTGACGAATATTTCATCGGCTCCAGGTGTTATCCCTACAGCAAGGCCCTTGCTTCCCGTTCTCATCCACCGGAAGCTAGACGCCTTGAAGGAGAACACCCGCATGAACCTCGACGAACTGACCCAACGCCTGCACGGCATCCGCGATCGCAACGACTGGAAAACTTTCCACAGCCCGAAAAACCTGGCCATGGCCGCCAGCGTGGAGATGGCCGAACTGGTGGAGATTTTCCAATGGCTCAGCGAGGATCAATCGCGCCAGTTGCCACCGGAAAAGCTCGCCCATGCCGGACAGGAAGTCGGCGATATCGTCCTCTACCTGCTCCTGCTGTGCAGCGAACTGGGGTTGGACATGAACGAAGTGGTCCGCGCCAAGCTGGCCGACAGCGAACGGCGCTTCGCCCAATGAGCGACCGTCATTTCGACCAGTTGGCGACCCGTTTCGCCGAAAAAATCTACGGCGGGGCCAAGGGCGCGATCCGCCTCGCCGTGCTCCAGGCCGACCTGACCGAGAGCCTGCCGCAGCGCCCGTTGCGGGTGCTGGATATCGGCGCGGGCCTGGGCCATATGTCATTGTGGCTGGCCGAACGCGGTCATCAGGTGACCCTCGCCGAACCCGCCGAACCGATGCTCGAGGGCGCACGCCAGCGCTTTGCCGAGGCCGGACAAAATGCGACCTTTATCCAGGCACCGTGGCAGGAACTGCTCGGCCAGCTCACCGAACCCTATGACCTGGTGCTCTGCCACGCCGTGCTTGAATGGCTGGCCGAACCCCATGCGATCCTGCCGGTGCTGCACCAGCTGTGCAAGCCCGATGGCTGGCTGTCCCTGGCCTTCTACAACCGCGATGCACTGATCTATCGCAACTTGCTCAAGGGCCATTTCCGCAAGATGCGCAAGAACGAGATGGCCGGCGAAAAGCAGAGCCTGACCCCGCAACAACCCCTTGATCCACGGGAATTGGCGGCGCAACTTGAAGGTCTGTGGCGGGTCGAAACCCAGAGTGGCGTGCGGGTTTTCCACGACTACATGCCGGTTGAATTCCAGGCCCGCGCCACCCTGGCGGACCTGCTGGAAATGGAACTGGCCCACCGTCGCCATCCCGGTTTTGCCGGACTGGGACGTTACCTGCACTGGATCTGCCGTCCGGTCTGAATACGGAGGATGCAATGAGTCGCCGTTTTTGTCTGCTAGCGCTGTGCCTGGGGATGGCTGCCTGCCAAAGCAACAATCCCTACACCAGCAGTTCCATGCCCTTGCCGCCGGCCCCGGCGCAGGTCGCCCATGGCCCGGACCTGAGCGCCTACCCGGCGCCGCCACGGGACTATGGGCGCTACCGCACCTGGGCCTGGAGCAATGACCGGCTGCCCGCCGGCACCACCTGGGCCGATCCGGCGCAGTTGGCCGAAGTGGTCGGCAATGCCCTCGAACAGCAGGGCTTGCGGCCACGCCGCGATACGGTACCGCCGGACCTGCGGGTCAGCGCCGACCTCCATGTGGAGAAACGCCTGCGCCAGGTCCAGGAAGACTACGGTTATGCCGGCGGCCCTTATGGCTACCGCTATGGCATGTACCCCAGCGCCCCGATCGTGCGCACCTACGAGGTGCAAGTGCTCGTGGTGCGTATCAGCCTGTTCGACGCCGGCACCGGCCAACCGGTCTGGAGCGCCAGCGCCGAAACCGGCACCCAGGGCAATCAGCTCGAACGCGCGGATGCCTTGCGCGAGGCCGTGGGCAAAGCCCTGGCCAGCTATCCACCCAGCTAGACCCCCTCCGGAGAAAAATCATGTTCCGCCGTCTCGCTTTAGTGGTTTTTGCCGTGCTGCTCAGCGCCTGCGAAACCACCCAGGTCAACCATGACTTCGACGCCAGTCGCGACTTCGCCGGCTACCGCAGCTGGAGCTGGAAAGAACCCGCGTTGCAGTACCGACCCGACGATCCGCGGATCAAGAGCGATATCACCGAACAGCGGATTCGCCAGGCGGTCGGCGAGCAGTTGGACCAGCGCGGCTTGCGCCCGGTCATGGCCGGCGGCAAGGCCGATGTGAAGGTCCAGGCGTACCTGATCGTCGACAACCGCCAGCAGCAGGTGAGCACCAGCTACGGCGGCGGTTGGGGTGGCCCTTGGCAAGGCGGTTTCTGGGGCGGCCCGGGCTACACCGAAACCCGTAGCGTCGACTATCAGGTCGCGACGATCCAGATCGACCTGCTCGATGGCAAGGACGGCAAGCTGGTCTGGCGTGGAAGCGCCGAACAGATGGTCAACAACGGTTCGACACCCGCCGAGCGCAGCGCGGCGATCAACCAGGCGGTGGCCAAGTTGATGAGCGCGTATCCGCCGAAATAGTCGTTCGCCGCAACATTCCCGCCCCTGTAGCGCGTCGACCGACGGCGCCTGCAGGGGCCCTATCGAATCGCCCAACCTTGGCTACACTGGCAGACAACACTGGAAAGTATGCGCTCGGCCAGCGGCCGGCAAGGGAGTGCTCGATGTCTTTCCCCGGTCGTGTCGTCGGTTTTCGTGGCCCGTCCGGGCAACGCGGGGCGATTGGCCTGATGGCGGCCCTTACCCTCGGCCTGGCCCTGCTCCTGATGGTGGTGGTGGTCGATACCGGCCGGCTCTACCTCGAACAACGCAAATTGCAACGGATCGCCGACGGTTCGGCGCTGGAAGCGGTGAGCCGCGCGGGGACCTGCCTGCCCGGCCTGAGCGCCGCCAGCTACGCGACCCAAAGTGCCAGCCGCAACGCCTTCACGGTCGGCACCGGCAACACCTTGACCACGACCTGCGGCACCCTGGTGACCGGGGCCAATAACCTGCGCACCTTTGCCGTGGATGCCACGCAATCCTCGGCCATCAAGGTAGTCGCCACCCATGCCGTGCCCACCAGCATCGCTGCCGGGATCTACTCCCTGGTGTCACCCGGCACCTTCAATCCGAATACCCAATTGACCGCAACGGCAGTGGCCGCGACGCCCTTGCCGCCCACCGCGCAATTGAGCATCCGCAGCACCCTTGTCGTGGCGAACCTCAACTCGGTCCTGGGCCCCTTACTCGGCAGTTCGCTGAACATCACGGCGGCCGGCTGGAACGGCCTGCTCAGTGCCAATATCAACCTGCTCAGCTACCTGCAACAACTGGCCATCGACCTGAACGTGACGGCCGGCAACTACACCCAACTGCTGGCGACCAACGCCACCGTCTCGCAATTGATCAGCACCGCCATCACGGTCTCCCAGGCCAATGGCGCGAGCGCCGATGTACTAACCGCACTGGGCAGCCTGAAAGTCGCCGCACAAACAGCCGGCAGCATCCAACTGGGGAGCCTGATCAACCTTTCGACCACCACGCCAACCTCGGTGCCGAATGCCAACCTGCAACTGTTCCAACTGGTCCAGGCACTTATCGAAGTTGCCAATAACCAGAACGGTCTGGCGGTGAACCTTCCCGTCAGCCTGCTGGGCTTGGGAGTGGGGGCGACAGTCCAGGCCAAGGTCATCGAAGCACCGCAGTTCTCCGTGATCGGCAATCCGGCACTGGCCGCGCTCAACCCGACAGGCCCCAATGGCATCTATGTACGCACTGCACAGATTCGAACGCTGGTGACATTGAACATGGCCGGCAGTCTCACGGGGCTTGCGACAGGAGCGCTTTCAACCGCGGCAGGATTGCTGGGGCTGAGTGTGAAAGTGCTTCCCTCGTCGACGTTGGATATCAGCCTGGACGCCGGAGGCGGCAGCAGTTATGTCACAGGCTATACCTGCGTCAGCGATACAAATAAAAGTCTTTCCATCAAAGCCTCCTCCGACGCACTCCATCTGCAAGTGGGCAATGTCAGCGGAAACTGGGCAAGCAGCGCGGCACCACTGACGCTAACCCCCTTCACAGTGATAGCTATCGGCACGAGCGCCGCACCTTCTTCCGGTGGAGGTATTTCATTGATGATCGACCTCCCAATACTGTCAACAACCGGTAACAATACTTTTGTTAATCCACCCAATGTCGGCCAGACATCGACTCCAGCCTACCCATCCTACACATTGCCACAGACGTCCAACCCCATCACCAGCGTGACTCAGTCACTCAGTACCATGCTGACAGTCAGCGGCCCCCTTTCGACACTCCTCACGACCCTGGTCAGCGGTCTGCTCACAACCCTGAGCAACCTGCTCGGCCCCCTATTGGACAACCTGATCAACACACTACTGACGGGACTGGGCATCACGGTCGGCCAGATTTCCGTCGACGGGTATCTCACCTGCGGCCAGACCGGCAAGGCCTACCTGGTGATCTGAAGCGATCGGCAGTTCCACACAGAACCGCGCCCCGGCCTCGCCATTGCGTACGCTGAGGCGCCCGCCCATGTTCTCGACAATCCCGTAGCTCACCGACAAGCCCAACCCGGTGCCGACGCCTATCGGCTTGGTGGTGAAGAAGGGTTCGAAGATCCGCTCCAGCAACCGCGGATCGATGCCGCCGCCGTTATCCTCGACAAACAAACGCACCGCCCGCTCATCACGTTCGGCGGTCAGCGCAATCCAGGGCTCGAAATCGCGGTTCTTCTCACGCTTGCTCAACAAGGCATCCCGGGCATTGACCATCAGGTTGATCAGCACCTGCTCCAACTGGTCGACAAAACCCCGCACCTGCACCTCGAACCCGATGGGCGCTACCCTCAGTTCCACGCCCTTGCCCTTCATTCCCTCGCTGAGCAACGACAGGGTGCCCTCCACCGCCTGCGCCGGATTGAACGGCGCCTGCTCGATTTCCGAACGGCGGCCGAACACCCGCATATGATCGACCACCCGCGCCGCCCTCTGGACCTGGGCGTCGATGCGATTGAGCTTGTCCTGCAAATAGTCGACCTGCACATCGCCATTGCCCAGGCGCTTGAGCACATTGACGATGGCCATGCGCATGACGTTCAGCGGCTGGTTGATCTCATGGGCCAGGCCGGTAGCCATTTCCCCCAGGGTGGCCATCTTCGCGCTCTGGGTCAGTTGCTGCTGGGAACGCCGCACCTCGGTGTTATCACGTCCCACCGCCTGCACCTCGACCAGTCGGCCTTGCGCGTCAAACACCCCGCGATCCGACCAGACCCACCAGGCATGCTCGCGTCCGGGCAATTGCAGGCTGATTTCCGCCGTACTCACCGGGAGCTCCGGGGTCAGCAGGGACAGACGCTGGACAAACGCCGCGCGCTGCTCGGGCGACAGCCAGTTGCCCAGGTTGGCCCCCGGCAATTGCTCGGGCGAACACTCCAGATAGACCGCGAGCGGCTTGTTGCCGAAGGTCAGGGTCAGGTCCGGGCGGTAACGACAGATCATCGCCGGCGAATCTTCCACCAGGATGCGATAGCGCTCCTCGCTCTTCTCGATCTGCTCGGCGGCCAGGGTCGCTTCCGTGATGTCCAGCCACAGCCCCACCGCTTCCACCGGCAAGCCGAGGTCATCACGCAACAGCCGGGCCTCATCCAGCATCCAGTGATAGGCACCGCCCTTGTCCCGGAGCCGATAACGGCAACTGACGTTGCCTTCACGCAGCAACTGGCGGGTACGCTCGAAATAACGGTCGCGATCCTCGGGATGAATCCACTGCGCCAGGCGGCCATCGGCACAGTCGGCCAGGGTCCAGCCCAGCAGCGGCAACAGGCTGTCGCTGAAGAACACCGGCTGCAAGGCACCCTCGACATAACGCTGTACATAGATCACCGCCGGCGAGCTGGCAATCAGGTTGTCCAGCCGGGCATGGGCGGCGGCGGCGGCCTGCTCCTGGTTCTTGACGTCACTGATGTCGAGCATGAAACCAATGATCCGCAAGCTGTCACCAACACCCAGCACCTGACCCTGCAGGCGATACCACTGAGGGGCCTGCTGCGGGTCCTCGGCATGCCGGCGGACACAGAGCAGCAGCGCCTTGCCCTGCTGCAAGTCGTACATGCGGCTGGACAGTTCCTGGCGGTCGGCGGCGTGGAACAACCCCAGCCAACCTTCCAGCGACACCACCCCGTGCAACGCTTCAAGCCCCAACCCTTGCACCAGTTGCGGGGCCAGTTGCAGTTCGTCGAGGGCCGGCGTCCACTCCCACCAGCCGGTGCCCAACAAACCTTGCAGCACCTCCAGGCGCTCCAGTTGATGGTGGTGAACCTGCTGCCGCAGGCGCGCCAGCAGCGGCGCCGCCAGGGCCGCCGCCAGTTGCAGCCAGTCACGGTCGTCCAACTGCGTTGCGCGCTGATGGGCCGGGTAAAAACCGGCGAGCAACCACGCCGCCACCCCATGGTCATCACAAAAAGGAATGAGCAAGCCATCGGCGTTGCCCATCACCCCTTGCAGGCGCAGATGCTCACTGAGGCCTTGTTGCGCGTTGAAGTACAGCGGCACCATGCCATTGAGGCTGTCCAGGCCACTGCCCAGGGCCTGGCCGGTCTGCCACAGGGCCGGAGCGTCATGGGCCCGATACTGACTGTGCACCGTCCACTGCTGTTGATGTTCGTCAAGCAGCGCCAGGGCAACACAGGGAATCCGCCAGCGCTGGGACAGGCCCTGCAACTGCTCGTTCAGCACCTGGGGCAGACGTGCCAGGCTGCACAGGCGCAATTGTTCGCTCATCTGCCCGGCGACCTGCTGCAGCTGCTCACGCAACGATGAGCGCAGGTTGTGCTCAAGCAGGTCGCCGATGTCCAGGGCCTGCAACCACCAGCCGGGATTGCCGGGCTGGACCCAGGCGCGGGTATGCAGGACTTGCCCGGCCGGTCCACTGAAGTCCAGGTCGAGGCTCTGGCCGAGCCAATCCGCCGGCACGCCTTCGACAGACAAGCGACTGGAGAGCAGCAACAGGTTACGCAACTCACAACCTGCCGCCTGCGGCGCCAGGTCATGACGCAAGGGACCGTCGACGCTCAAGACCCGGCCCTCGTCATCGAGCCGCAGCAGCAAGCCGAAGGCCGGGGCGGGCAAGTGGCGCATGGGCTCGGGCGGCGACTCACTGCCGCGCCCCAGCAAGCGCCCGAACAGCTTGTCCCCTGCGCTCAAAATTGCAGACTCGAGATGACCGTCAGGTTCGCGGGAAGGCTGGGCACCGTGCCGATGCCAGGTAACACCAGAAACGGCAGGACATTACGCAGTTGGGATGTCGGGTACGTGATGGTGACCGTCAGGATACCGCCCGAGTAGAGCGCCGTAATATTGTTGGCGGCGGTGAAGTTGAAGCTGCTGGGAATCCAGGTCAACCGGTTGGCGGCCGCCTGGACGGCGGTGGTCTGGACCAGAGCGGTATAGCCACTTCCGGCCGCCACCGGGTCGACCGCCACGCTACTGCGCAAGGCCTCGGCCGTCGCTTCATGGAACGACTGCACCATCAGCAGCGGCAGGCAGTAGCTGACCATGCCATAGAACACCGCGAAAAAAATCAGGAACACGAGGGCGAACTCGATGGTGGCGGCGCCTTTTTGCTTTCGGGGGAGGCTGGGGCTCATGGCAAGGTCTACCCTGACAACTGCACGTTGCTATCAGCATAGAATCATTCGCCGGGAAGAGACGTTTTTTAGCCCATGCACAGCCTTGTTCTAGCGGCCTGGTTCGCACTCTGTGCCACCCAGGACCTGCGCCACCGGCAAATCGCCAATAGCCTGACCCTCGGCAGCGCGGTGCTGGCCCTGATCTATCTGCTCTGGACCGGCAGCACCTGGCTGGGGGCGCCTGCCGCCCAGGGCGGCATCGCCTTGCTCCTGGCCCTGCTGCTGACCTTGCCCGGCTACGCCACCCGACGCATGGGTGCCGCAGACGTCAAGCTGTTGTCGGCGCTGGCACTGGCCAGCGAGCCGTCGACCCTGCTCGGCACCTTTATCGGCGCCGGCGCCGCGATGCTGCTCTGGCACTGGCTGGCCCCCCGAGTGTGGCCATTACTGGGGCAAGGAACGCAGGCAAGCCTGCACCACCTGGCCCCGGAAACCTTGGGCAAACGCCCTTTCGCGCCATTCCTGCTGATTGGCCTGCTTGGCATGTCGATCAACTCCCTTTAGTAGTAGCACTATGTACAGAGTGGCAAAGTGCGTCTACTTTTGAGGAACAAGCCCTGCGAAACTGCGCGCGTGGGCAAGGAGCTCGTAGTCATTGGCTGGTAGAGCATGGAGTCGCGCGTGAACAAGCTTGTCTCACAAGTAAAAGTACTGGTGGTGGATGACCAACCACCGATCGTCGAAGAAATCTGCGAGTTTCTCGAAAGCAACGGCTACCGTTGCGTCCCTTGCCTGTCCAGTCGGCAGGCGCTTGAAGGTTTCAGCGAAGACAGCGAGATCGGCCTGGTGCTCTGCGACCTGCAGATGCCGGAGCTGGACGGCATCGAACTGGTGCGCCAGCTGCAACAGATCGCCGGGAAACATCGGGCTTTCGAGGCCATCATGCTCACCGGGCGGGCCGACAAGCAGGACGTGATCAAGGCGTTGCGCGCCGGTATCGCCGACTACTACCAGAAGCCCGTGGATCTGCACGAACTGCTCGAGGGCATCCATCGCCAGGACAAGGCACTCGCCGAGCGCAAACGCACCGACAGCCTCGGGCATCTGAACCAGAAGCTGCAGTTCCTCGCCGAATCCATCGACGACCTGTACCAGGACCTGAACAGGATCCGGAGCGGTTCGCCTGCCGACAGCAGCGAGGAAGCCGATCCCGACTCGGTACAGATCCTGCCCGAAATCGTCAGCCAGCTATCGCCGCGCCAACTGGACGTCGCGCGGCTGGTGGGCAAGGGCCAGACCAACTACCAGATCGCCTGCGAGCTGGGCATTACCGAAAACACGGTGAAACTCTATGTGTCCCAGGTGCTGCGCCTGACCCATATGCACAACCGCACCCAACTGGCACTGGCCTTGTCACCCACCAGTGTCCGCCACAGGGGCATCACCGAACACTGATCCCAGCAGACACTCGCTTGCCGGCAATGGCGATGGAAAATTAACCGCCACTGTCGTCAGCTGGCCCGCGCCTGCAGGTTTTGCTTAATTGCTCTTCAGCGTCCCACCAGTATCCTGCTTGAAAAATTCCGGAATCGGATGTTTGTAGCTGTCCAGCCAGCGTTGCAGGCTTTGCTCGCGTTCGCTCGGCGTGGCGACCTGGGGCGTCGAGCTCTGCTGCTTTCCCGCCACCTGTAGCTGCAACCAGTTTTCCGTCTCCTTCTGATAGGGCGAAGACGGTCTCTGCTCTACCGCCTGGACCGCCAACGACAGTAGCAGGCACGCCACGCCACAGAGTTTGTATGGTTTCATCCCGACCTCCTTGATGTCGATTCAACGCACGCTTGCCGCAGCGGCAGGCGCCTCCTCCCTTGTCGCCACCCGGTCACTGGCGGGCCGGCTACCCGCTCCGACGCCGCTCTTGAGCTGCTGCGCCCGGGCCTGGGCCTCGCTGAACTGCCCGGGGCTCAGGTTCATCCGGGTGACCAGCTCAGCGGCCTGGCTCCAGTTGTCCTGATAAAGCAACAAGCTCACCAGGTTCACCGACGCCAAGGGATCGGACTGCTTGAGTTCGATGGCGGTAAGAAACTCGAAACGGGCATCCTCCAGTCGCAGTTGGTTGAGATAGACCACCCCCAGGTCGTTGCGGATCTTCTCGTCGGTCGGCGCCAGGCGCGCCGCCCGCTGCAAATGCGCCATGGCCTGGCCGTTGTCGTTGCGCGCCGCCGCCAGTTGCCCGAGACCATGCTCACCTTCGGCCGCGAGGCAAGTCCCGAGCAGGCTGCGATACAGCGGCTCGGCCTCGCTACGGCCCAACTGCCGATAGACCCGGGCCTTGCGCAAGCGCACGGCGTCGAGGCTTTCCGGCAGGTTCTGCAGGTTGGCCAGGCTGGCGTGCAGCTTGCCCTCATTGGCCATGTCATCGGCCAGGTTCAGGGACAACTCCTGGTCGGCGTCCGGTTTGGCGCAACTGCCCCCGGTCCCCATCAGTGCGGTCCAGGGCGCACGACCATCCCCGGCACAACCGGCCAGCGTCAGAAACGCCACCGCGGCAATCAATACCTTCATCCAACCACTCCCTAGGATGCGCCAAACGCCTTGGCCAGGGCGGTAAAACCCGGCCCCGCCAGGACAATCAACAATGCTGGAAACAGAAACACCATCATCACCACGGACATCTTTGCCGACAGTTTGGAGATGTACTCCTGCTGACGGGTCAAGCGCCGGTCATCGAGCAATTGCTTGAGGGCCAGCAACGACTTCATCGCCCCACCGCCCTGGTGGATCAACTGATGGAGGATCACGCAGATATCGTCGAACTCGTCCACCTCCAACAGGCCGGCCACCTTGTTCAACTCCTCTCCCAACTCCAGCCCCGAATCGACCCGCGCCAGTACCAGGCGCAGCTCCCCGGTCACCACCGGCAGCAGCTCCCGGCCCTCCTGGGAGAGCACCCGCAAGGCCTGTTCCACCGCCATGCCCGACTCGAACAGGATGCGCAGCAACGGAATGAAGGTCGATATCTCCTGGACCACCTGCTTCTGCCGACGCCGAGCCAGCACCACCAACAGTCGCTTGGGAAACAGATAGCCACCGGCCAGGGCCAGGAAAGGCGCGATCCAGGGCGAGGTGGTGTCAGGGAAGAGCACCCCTTCCAGCAGTGACACTATTCCCAGCGCCAGCACCGGAGTGGCGATCTGGCTGGCGGCAAACAACGAACGCTGGCGGGCCTTGCGCCAACCCACACGATTGAGCAGCACCAGGGTTTCGTTATCCATGCTGATCAAGTGCTGGCCGAAACGGGATTCGCCCAAACGACGCAGCAGGTTGCCGAAACGGTTGTCGCGACTCATATGACCTTGCAGACGCCGGGTCACGGCACGCTTGCACCGACGTCGCTGCATCCATTGGCCAGCCGCCAGGGTCAAGGCGGCGAAGAGCAGCAGGGCACTGGCCAGGATCGTCATCTCACACGCTCCGCAACATGCGCCAAAGCGCCAGGCAACCGAACACCTGTAACCCGAAGGCCATCAGCAGCATATGCTGGCCACTGTTGTCCTCCCACATGTGCATCAGGTAGCCCGGGTTGGAGACCAGGAAGAAGCCCGCCATGCCCACTGGCAGCAACGCCAGCACCACGGCGGTCATGCGGGTTTCCCCGGTCATCGCCCGCAGTTGCCGGTCACCCTGCTCGCGTTCGCGAATCAGCTTGATCAGGTTTTCCAGCAACTCGCTGGCGTTGCCGCCATACCGGTGGTTGACCTTCAAGCCCAGGGCCAGGAAACGGAACTCGTCGCGCTCATAGAATTGGGCAAAGTCGTGCACGGCATCCGACAGGCTGACCCCCAGCTCGACATTGCGTCGTACCCGCCCCATGGCCTCGCGCAGCGGATCGGTTGAGGCCTCGACACCGCCCATAAGCGCATCGGCCAGGGTTCGCCCCGACTTGAGACTGCGCACGGCGTGATCAAGCGCCGAAGGCAGTTGCTCGACCATCCGCCGCAAACGACGCCGATAGCGCCAGGCCAGATACAGACGCAAGGCCAGGGGCGGCAGTACCAGCATCAGCAACAGCCCCATGCCAGCGGCCTGCACAGCGCCGAGCACCACCAGCAGCGCCCAGATCCCCAGCCACAAGCCTTGCCGCTCGCCGGGGCGATTCAGGCCGGCGCGCACAAACAGCCGATCCAGGTGGTTCTTCGTGGTGTGGGTCGTCGGCGCCAGGACCGGCTGCCCTTGGCCCAGGCGGCTCAGTACCCGTTCATGACCGGTCTTGCGCAGGCTGATGTAGAACAAACGCATCGACAGCCCCAGCAATACCAGGCTGATCAACCAGAGCAACAGGGGAATTAACATCGGCGCCCCTCCTCAACCGAAGGACAAGGGCGAGTCACGGCGCAGCTTCTCACCGCCCGGGTTCACCGCCTCGCGCAGGAAACCAAAGCCGTTGCGCCGATCCAGGCGAAACAGGGTATTGGTGACATAGATGTCCTCGCGCACATCCAGCACCTCCACCACTTCGCTGACACAACGACGGCCGTCGGGCAGGCGGGTCAACTGGATCACTACATCGAGTGCCGCGCAGATCATCTGGCGCAGGGTCTTTTCGCCGATCTGCCGTCCCGTCAGACCCACCAGGGTTTCCAGGCGCAGCAAGGCATCCTGGGCGTTGTTCGCATGCACGGTGCTCATTGAGCCGTCGTGGCCGGTGTTCATCGCCGTCAGCACGTCAAGCACCTCCACACCACGAATCTCACCGAGGATGATCCGGTCGGGACGCATCCGCAGGGCGTTGCGGATCAGGTCGCTGGACTTCACTTCGCCATGCCCCTCGGCATTCGGCGGTCGGGTTTCCAGGCGCACGACATGGGGGTGATTGAGTTGCAGCTCGGCCACATCCTCGATGGTGACCAGTCGCTCATGGGGGTTGATCAACTGGCTGAGGATATTCAGCAGGGTGGTCTTGCCGGTGCCGGTACCACCGCTGATCAGGATATTGCAGCGCTTGCCCACGGCCAGCTGGAGAAACTCGAAAATCGACTGGTCGATGGTCTGCATCGCCATCAGGTCGCTGCTCTTGAGCATGTCCTTGCGAAATTTCCGTACCGACAGGCACGGACCGTCGAGGGCGATCGGCGGAATAATGGCATTGACCCGGCTGCCATCGGGCATCCGCGCATCGACCATCGGCGAGGACTCGTCCAGGCGCCGGCCCAGGGGCGCGAGAATCCGCTGGATAACCCGCTCCACGTGATGATCGTCGATAAACCGCAGGTCGCTCTGGTACAGGACACCGTCGCGTTCGATAAACACCCGGTGCGGGCCGTTGACCAGGATCTCGGTCACCGAACTGTCGCGCAGCAGGACCTCCAGCGGCCCGAAACCGGTAAGCTCGTCGACGATCTCCTCCGCCAGCCGTTCCATCTCATACCGCGACACTGCCAGGTGCAGCCGCGAGACATACTCGCCGACCTTGTCGATGACAAACTGTGCCAGGGCCTGGCGCGAGCCTTCCAGCAGGTTTTTCCCCGACTCCTCGATGGCATCGATGATGTAGCGGTGCAGCACCAGTTTCAGGCCGTCATGATCGCTATTGCCAGTCCCGCCGCGGGACTGCCCGCCGAACAGTTTCTCCGCCATTACTTATGCCCCCAGAGGCGATTGAACCAGCCTTCGGAGGTCTTGGTCAGGCCCTGGGAACGTTTCGCCAGGCGTTCGCCGAGGGTTTTCAGGCTCTGGGTCAGGGCTTCCCGGGGCGACAGCTCGAACAGCGTCTGGCCCTGGTTCTTCGCATTCAGGCGAACGTCCGGGTTGTAGGGCAGCACGGCAATCACTTCCAGGCCGAACGTCTTGCTCAGGGTTTCCGAGTCGGGCGAAACACCGCGCAGGTAGCGGTCGACCAGCAATCGGGCGTGATCGAGCTTCATGCCTTTTTCCCGCCAGAGATTGAGCACCGCGAGGCTGCGCCGGCAATCGAGCACATTCTGATCGGTGTACCAGAGCAACTTGTCGCAGTGGCTGACAAAGGTCCGCAAGGCCTCACTGTCGGGCTGCCCCACCAGGTTGACGACGATATGCTGGAAATGTTGGCGCAGGGCACTGAGCAGCATGTACAACTCCGCCGCACTGGTGCGTTTGAGGGGTTCGTCGGTGCTGGAGTAGGCGAGGATGCGCAGGCCCCCTTCAGCACTGGTAAAGGCGCTGTCCATCAGGGTCGCGTCGAGGCGGCGCAGATGGCGCAGGGCATCGCCGAAATGGAACGAACTTTCCAGGCCCAGTAGCGCCAGGCTGTCGCCCCGGGGCAGGCCCAGGTCCAGCAACAGGGTCTGCTGGCCGCTCTTCTGCACCACCAGCGCCAGATGGCTGGCGAGCAAGGCGCCCTCGGCATTGCCCTGGGCGCCATACAACACGGTGAAACCACCCAGTTCCGCACTTGGGGTCACCGCCGGCAGGCGTTTACTCAGACGCCGCACCAGGCCGGCCACTTCGCTGGAGCGCGAACCGTAGGCAACAAAATCCCGCGCACCGGCGCGCATCGCATTGAGTACCAACTGGTTGTCCATGCCGTCGCCGAGGGCGACGATCGCCAGCATCGGCTTGGCTTCCAGTACCCCTTCGATCAAGGCGCTCTGGGCCACCAGGTTTTCCCGGTCCAGGCCGACAAAGATCAGGCTGGCAAAGGTGACATCCACCAGCGAGAGCAACTCGTCGAGGCTGCCGCCGGCGCTGACCACCTGCCCCAGGGGCGCCAGCGCGCCCTGCAGCCACTCCAGATCAGTGCTGTTGCGGGTGATTGCCAGAAAGGTCTGGCTCAGGCTCTGGCTCATTTTGATAACCCGCTGCGGCGATCGTAGTTGCCGTTATCGAGGAAGAACAGGCGGAACCAGTTCGGATCGTATTCGCGCAATTTTTCCCCCGGCAGGCTGGGCAACCGGGCATCCGCCGCCAGGGGCTGGACCAGGTGCGGCGTGACGATCATCAACAGCTCCTGCTCCTCGCGCTTCATGCTCGAGTTGCGAAAAAACGCCCCCAGCACTGGAATGTCGCCCAGGCCCGGCAGCTTGTTGATCTGCGAACTGTTGCTGGTGCTGATCAGGCCGCTGATGACAAAACTCTCGCCATCGGCCAGGGAAATGCTGGTGTCGGTGCGGCGGATCGTCAATGCGGGTACCGGCGTACCGGAAATGGTCACGGCGTTGCTGTAGTCCAGCGCACTGACCTCGGGCGCCACTTTCAGGGCGATACGGTTGCGAGCGATCACCGTCGGGGTCAGGGTCAGGCGAATACCGAACTCCTTGTACTCGATCGAGACAGTGTTGCTGCCAGAACTCGGCACCGGAATCGGGATCTCGCCGCCGGCGAGGAAACTCGCGCTCTGCCCGCTCAAGGCCACCAGGCTCGGACGCGCCAGGGTGTAGGCGAAGCCGCTGCCTTCCAAGGCATTGATCAAGGCCTTGACTCGCCCGCCGCCGAAACCGATGTTGAAGCTGGTGTTGTCCGGTGACAGTCCACCGGAGACCGCGCCGGTGCTGGCATTGGTCAGTACCGTGCCCGGGGAGCCGAACAGGTAGTTGCCACCCTGACCAAAAATCGCTGTCCCCGCCTCCTTGAGCTTGGTCCGATTGACTTCGACAAAACGAATATCGGTCTGCACCTGGATCGGCAGGGACGGGTCCATCGAGGGCGACAAGGATGTCGCGGTCAAGCTCGCCGTGGCCTTGCCCTGGACGAACACCATGCTCTGGCGCGGCTCGCTGGCGCAGGCGGTCCAGACCATCAGGCTGGTGGCGCCGGGGGCCATGCCGGTGAGCAGGAAGGCATTGCTGCCGTTGGGGTGCACATCGGCGATTTTCGCATCGCCCACCGCCAGGCGGGTGATCGCGACTGGCGAGCGCAGTTCCTGTTGCAGGCCTTCACTGACTTCCAGCACCGCGGGCAACGGGCCCAGGCCGGCACAACCGCTCGACGCCGCCAGGGCGACATTCCAGCCCAAGCTCCCCCCTAGCAGGGCCCCGATCATGGGTTTGAATCTCGGCACACATCGGCTCATCCGCGACTTCCTTGCTGACAGATCAGGGCGTTTGTTGGCTGACTTGATTACCGCGGATCACTTCGACGCCCCGGCTTTTCGCCGCACCGGGAAACGCCCCGGGAGCCGCCGTTGCCTGGCCCCTGGGCACGCCAGCCAGGGCCAACTGGTTGAACTGGAACAGGCTGTGATTGGTGCTTTCGACGCTGGCGGCGGCGCTCTCTCCGGCCCAGTAGCGCGGCAGCAGATGCTCGTCGGCGCTACGCACCGCCAGGCGCAACGTACCGACCTGGGTGGCAAGCATCAGGCGGCTGAGCAGCACTTGCGGCACGGCCAGCACTACCGTACGGGCGTTGCCGGGGCTCGGGGAGTGGTGCAGGCGTTCGTCGGCAGCGGACGACGGCGTGGCCGGCAAACCATCGTTGGTCAGCCCGAGTTGGTCGCCGACACTGAGCAGGCGCATCGCCGGCACCACCACCTGGGCCGACTGCTGCGGGTTACTGGCGTCCTGACGCAGGAACAACAAGACATCGACGTAGTCTCCCGGCGTCAACTGGCCACCGGCGCCGACAACCTCATCCACCGCCACCGCCAGGGCGCGCTCATCGGGACGGATCATCCGCGCCAGGGGGCCGCCGGCCTCGAAACTCTCGTCGCTGAGCCAGGTGCCGGCCTTCAAGGGCCGCCAGGGTATGCGGTCCATGGCTTGTTGCAGCGAGCTCAGACTGCCGGCCGGTGCGGTACGCAGCCGCTCGACGGTGAGATCGGCCGCCGTCAGGGGCACAAAAGGGGGAACATCGTGGGCCAACACCACCACCGGCTGGCGCAGCGCGTCCTCGGCCCCCCCCGCGTTTTTTTCCACAGGCGCGACTACCGCTGCATCGGCAGGCGCCACGGGGACCGGCTGACGACTCAGCCTCAACCCCCAGTAACCGACCACAATGGCTGCGACCAAAAACAGGGCGGCCAACCCTATGGTAACGCGACTGTTCACGACGGCTCTCCCTTTCCTGCCAGACCCGAGGCCATGACCCATTCGCAATCAGGCAGCGATGAACATCAACTATTTCGCTATTGGACGGTAGCGCAGCTAGGACAAAACGCCATTACCGAGCGCCAAATATCCCCTCGTTCGGATGGATAAATTCTGAGTGTTCAACGCCAGGCCAAAAACTAATTCTTTGTGATTAATCCGTTCTTACAGTTGTAGAGGGCGGTTTTGTTGACAATGCTTTAAAGGTAGGCAAATCACGCCGCACGACCGCTGCACAGCGCTTTTCAGGCGCAAGGAGAAGCCAGATGTTGCTGAATATCGTCCTCAGGCTGTTCATAAAAGCCCAGCTGTTTGCCGAAGACAAAGAAGCCGCCTCGGGTATCGAATACGCGATTGTCGCGGCCATGGTGGCGGCGGTGATCGGGATTTTCATGGACCCTATCAGCACCAAGGTGAAGTCGATCTTCACCGCAATTCAAACCGGTATAGGGACTTGACGAACTTCCCCCTCCAGAGTCTCTAATAGGGAGCTAGAGTTTCAAGACGACTCAACGACAGGTATGGTCCCATGAACGCCTCTTCCCCCCCACGGCAACAGCTCCTTCTAGTGGACGACGAAGAGGACGCCCTGCTCGAACTGGCCGAATTGCTGGAGGGCGAAGGCTTTTGCTGCTTCACCGCCACCTCCGTCAAGCTGGCGCTCTCGCACCTGACCCATCATCCGGATATCGCCCTGGTGATCACCGACCTGCGCATGCCGGAAGAAAGCGGCATGTCGCTGATCAAACGTCTGCGTGAACACACCTCGCGCCAGCACCTGCCCGTCATCGTCACGTCCGGCCACGCCGACATGGACGATGTCAGCGATATGCTCAGGCTCCAGGTGCTGGACCTGTTCCGTAAACCCATCTATCACGTGCGCTTGCTGGAAACCCTCAACAACCTGTTTCCACAGCCCAGGATGCATCTGGTCAACCCCTCTTGATGCACCGTCTGGACAACCTCAGGCGGGGCCTGTAAAACCTGCTCCCTGCGAGTGCGGCGCATCAGTCGGCATATTCATCAGGGGTACCTATGCAGGTAGAAAGTTTTTTCGAATGGCAGGGCCAGGCGCTAGGCTCGGTAATTCGTTTTATCATTGATGGCCTCAGCGGCTTCTTCCACGCGTTGACCCATGCCGGCGGCAACTTTATCGATGGCTTCGCCCGCTCCCTGGGCATGAGCCCCTCGTTCTTCAGCATCCTGATCCTGATCTTGGGCCTGATGCTGCTCTACTCGGCGGTCCGCGCCTTTATGCGGGCCTCGATCATCCTCGGCATCATCTGGCTGGTGCTCGGGCTCTGGCTGTTGAGCTGGGTGGTCCACTAATCGCTACAATGCCCGCTCTTTCAAGGAGCCCGCATGTCCCCCCTGATCGCTGACTGGCGAGACCGCCCGACTCACCGCCGGGTCTGGGCACTCGCCGCACCCATGATCCTGTCGAATATTTCCGTGCCCCTGGTGGCGCTGGTCGACAGCAGCGTGATCGGCCACCTGCCCCACGCCCACCAGCTCGGTGCGGTGGCGGTCGGCGCCAGCCTGTATATCTTTCTCGCCTGGGCCATGGGCTTCCTGCGTATGGGCTCCACCGGTTTTGCCGCCCAGGCCGCCGGACGAGGAGACGGCGCGGCCTTGCGCCAGGTGCTCGTCCAAGGTTTGCTGCTGAGCCTGGTGCTGGCGCTGTTCCTGGGGGCGATCGCCGTGCCGTTCAGCCAACTGGCGCTGACCTTCATGCAACCCTCGCCCGAATTGCACGAATTGACCCTGGACTTCTTCCACATCCGGCTCTTCGGACTGCCGGCGGCGCTGGCCAGCTATGCCCTGGTCGGCTGGTTCCTCGGCACCCAGAACGCCCGCGCACCGCTGGCCATTTTGCTGACCACCAACCTGGTGAATATTGCCCTGAACCTGTGGTTCGTCCTCGGGCTGGACTGGGGCGTGGTCGGTTCGGCCCGGGCTTCGGTGATCGCCGAATGGACCGGCGCCCTGCTCGGCCTGAGCCTGACCGGCAAGGCCCTGCGCGCCTACCCCGGGCAGATCGCCTGGGCGGCACTGCGGCGCTGGCAGAGCTGGCGCCCGTTGCTGACGGTGAACCGCGATATCTTCATTCGCAGCATGGCGCTGCAATCGGTGTTTTTCCTGATCACCGTCCAGGGCGCACGCCTGGGCGATGCCACCGTCGCGGCCAACGCACTGCTGCTCAACGGCTTGCTGCTCACCGCCCACGCCCTGGACGGCCTCGCCCACGCCGTGGAGGCGCTCTGTGGTCATGCCATCGGTGCCCGTGATCGCGATACCCTGCGGCGTTCCCTGGTGGTCGCGGCCGGTTGGTCGCTGCTGGCGAGCCTGGGCTTCGCACTGCTGTTCCTGCTCGGCGGGCACCTGTTCGTCAGCCTGCAGACCGATATCCCCAGCGTGCGCGAGATTGCCTTCGGCTACCTGCCTTACCTGGCGCTGTTGCCACTGATCGCGGTGTGGAGCTACCTGCTCGACGGCTTGTTCATCGGCGCCACCCGCGCCCGGGAAATGCGCGACAGCATGCTGCTCAGCGTGCTCCTCAGTCTGCCCTGTGCCTGGTTCCTGAGCCGCTTTGGCAATCACGGCCTGTGGATAAGTTTCCTGCTGTTCATGGCCCTGCGCAGCATGACCCTGGGGCTCTACGCCGTGAAACTGCGGCGCAACGACGGCTGGTTCGGCCAGGCCGCGCACTGAGCGACACCCTAGGCTCAATCAGGGCTATTGCTCCAGGCCTGGCGCAGGTTTTCCAGGCGCTCGCCGGGAGAGTCTCCCGCCAGGCAGGCCGGAATGGACGCCGCCGGATACTCCGCACGCAGATGCAGCCAGCCATCGAGCAGGCCGTACTCGCGAAAGCCCTGGGCGATGCCCTCCTGCACATGGCACCAGGTCCGGTCGTATTCATGTCCGCTACAGCGGCTCCACTGGTAAGCGTGGCGCTCCAGCAGGCAGGTCTGCAGGCGGCGCTGCTGGTGGCTGCTCAGGACCGGTGGCGCACCGAGACCGGCCACCTCGAGCCCGGGGTTGAACAGTTGCTGCCAGCCGACGCCGCCAATGGCCCGGTCCGCCCAAGTCCCACCATACCAGTACAGACAGCGGATGGGGCCGAGCCAGCCGCTCAGTTCGCGCGGGTCCGATGAGTCGAAGAAATAGCTGGCGGTCTGCGGGTTGTAGTAGCTGAGCAAGCCCCGATGCTGTTCGTCGAAACCCACCACCAGTATCTGTCGCAGGTGGGTCAGCAACGCCTGCACCGGCGCCCGGGTGTGCAGGAACAAACCGGGCCAGAGACTCGGGTTGGCCTGGCTGAGGCGGCTCAACGGGCAACCTTCGGCCAGTTGCAGCAGGCGCGGAGCGACTTCGCCCAGGCCCTGAAACGGCGAGTCCTCAAACAGGTTGTAAGCCAGATAGTACGCGTAACCTTCCTTCAGCGCCTCGAGCACCCCAGGGGCACCGGGCACATCCAGCAGCAACCACTGGCTGCAATCGTCCGTCGCCTTCATGGCAGGCCCCTTCGCGGGAGTGCGCCCCGACAGACGCAATCCCGCACCGCGCAGTGACGCTCGCCGCCGCCCATGGGTTGCCCACACAACAGCACCAGCGGATAACCGGCGTGCAGAGATTCGAGAATCGGGTCCCGGTGCAGACGTTGCGCGCCAGCGGGCAGCGGCCTCGGCAACTGGACATCGCCACGCATGACAATTCGCGGCGCTTGCGCATCGCCGTCCTGAAAACGCACCCACACCGCCGTCCCCACGGTCAGCTCTTCGCACTCATATTGCAGAGAGCGAGCCAACGGCAGCCAGCAAGGCACCGCTGGCGCAGCGCAGCCCTGGGAAAAGGCGTCGATGCGCACCGCCACCCGTCCTGCTTGGTCGCGAAAGGTCCCCTGATCGTCGGCGTCGACCACCTGAGCCCGGAACAGCCCCGATAACACCGGGCTGGGCCAGCGCCGCAGGGAACGAAACGCCACCTCCCAGGAAGTCGCCGCAAAGGCATTGCCATAACGCAGCCGAGGCCCGCCGTCCGCGGCCCCACCGGGCAGGCTGTCGCCACGATGGCGAAGCCGGGTGACCAGCCACAACCGGTTCCATGCCGCGCAAGGGTGACCGGAAACAGGCAGATACGCGCCACTGGCCAGACCGGGCAGATCGCTTTCGCCCTCCGCCACCTGGGGCCCACGGCCGCCACGTCGACGACTGCCATCGGCCAGCGTGACGAAAAAATCCAGCACGCCCGGACCCGTCTCATGGGCGAAGCGCGCCCGCGGGGTACGCCGAAACGCCCCCTGGTGATCGGCAAAGACCAGCAAGTGCAGGTCCCGGCTGTGCTGGAAATGATAGTGGATGCCCTCTTCCGCGCAGAGCCGCTGCACAAATGCCAGGTTCGACTCTTCGTACTGCACGCAATAGGCACGCCGGGCATAGTGGCCCTTGAGCGCGAAACGTACGGCATCGTCGCCCAGGCCATGTTCCTCGAGCACCCGGGCAATGATCGCCGGAACCGAGCAGTGCTGGAACAGACGCCGGCTCACACGCTGCGCCAGGCAACCCAGGCGCGGCCCCAGGGACAGGCGACAATGGCCCCGCGGCAACCCCCGGAGCGTCAGGTTGACGCCCTGTATCTGCCCGTGAAACCCGGCGTTTTCGGTTCCCAGCGCCAGGTAGCAACTGCGGTACATCAACCCGGCCAGGTCCAGTTCGCCTTCCTCGTCGAGAACATCCAGCTCGAAGGCAAACAGTTCGTCGATCGCCTCCACGCCGCTAAAGGCCGTGACAATCAGGGGATGGGACAAGCCCGCTACATCCAGCCGAAAAAACGGCTCGCTGACTGGATCGAACATTGGCTTTCCTCATACGTGGCACCGACCTTGGATTCTCGCCGAGAGACAAGGCCGAGTAGAGGGCTGAAGTAGTGTTAGAGAAAAGACCTACGCAAAACACGGAACAGAGGAAGCCATCATCTTGACTTCAGCGCATAAAAAACCCACCGCGAAGGGTGGGTTTTTCATAAAAGGACATTACCTACAAGATCACAGGAAAAAACCAATCTCAAACAAGGCAATTTCCTGGGAACTATTGGCGTCGCCTTATGAGGACAGGTACGAAGAGCGGGTCAACCCCAGACGCAGGGCATCCAGGTACTGGGTACGCTCCTTGACACTGATGTTCGCGCTGGCGACTTTGTCGCGGTAGTGCGTCATCAGTTCTTCCGGCGACAAGTGCACATAACGCAGCATGTCCTCGATGGTGTCATGGGTTTCGATACCGGCGTGGTAAACGCTGCCATCCGGGTTCTGGTAGATGTTCACCGAGTCGGTGTCACCGAACAGGTTGTGCATGTCACCAAGAATTTCCTGATAGGCACCCACCAGGAAGATCCCCAGCAGGTAGTCCTCGCCCTCGTTCAGGGCATGTACCGGCAGGCTGGTTTCGATGCTCTGCTCGTCGACGTATTGCTTGATCTTGCCGTCGGAGTCGCAGGTCAGGTCTTGCAGCACGGCGCGGCGCATCGGTTCTTCGTCGAGACGGTGCAGCGGCAGGATCGGCAGGACCTGGCCGATGGCCCAGGTGTCCGGCAGGCTCTGGAACACCGAGAAGTTGCAGATGTACTTGTCGGCCAGCTTGTCGTTGAGTTCGTCGAGCACTTGGCGGTGCGAACGCTGGCGGGCCTTCAACGAGTTGTGCAGGCGCCGGCACACAGCGAAATAGCATTGCTCGGCCAGGGCCTTCTCGGCCAGGGTCAGCTTGCCGTCGGCGTACTGGGTGGCCACGTCGCTCATATAGTGGGTGGCGCGCCAGTAGGTTTCGGTGACCATCTCGATATCGGTCGGCCCCAGCAGTTCCACCAGCCACTGCACGGTTTCCGGCAGGTTCTCGGGGTTGTCGATGTGTGGCACGTCGTCGTTGTGTTTCTCGACGTCGGTCACCTGCACCACCAGCATGGCGTGGTGGGCGGTCAGCGAACGGCCGCTTTCGGAGAAGATGTTCGGATGCGGCAGGTTCTGCGCATCGCAGAATTCCTTGAGCATGCCGACCACGACACCGGCGTAGTCATCCATGTCGTAGTTGATCGAGCTGGCGTTGCGCGAGTGGGTACCGTCGTAGTCCACCCCCAGGCCGCCGCCGACGTCGATATGGTCCACCGGCAGGCCGAGGTTGCGCAGCTCGCCGTAGTAGCGGATCGCTTCCTTGAAACCATACTGGTAGTCCGCCAGGTTGGCGATCTGCGAACCCATGTGGAAGTGCAGCAGGCGAATGCCCTGGTCCAGGCCCGCGTCGCGGAAGCGCTCGACCACCGACAGCAACTGCGCCGCCGAAAGACCGAACTTGGACTTCTCGCCGCCGGTATCGGCCCACTTGCTCGAAGCCAGGGACGACAGGCGCACCCGCAGGCCGATCCGAGGCTTGACCTTGAGGGCCGCGGCCTCTTCGATCACCAGTTCAACCTCGGACTCCTTCTCGATCACGATAAAGACCGTGTGACCGAGCTTCTGGCCCATCAGCGCCAGGCGGATGAACTCACGGTCCTTGTAGCCGTTGCAGACGATGGTCCCGCCTTTCGGCGCCAGGGCCAGCACCGCCAGCAGCTCCGGCTTGGAGCCGGCTTCCAGGCCGATGGAAACGTTCTGGGTGGCGATGATGTTCTCGATCACCGCTTCCTGCTGGTTGACCTTGATCGGGTACAGTGCGGTGTACTTGCTCTGGTATTCCAGACGCTCGATGTTGGCGTCAAAGGCCCCGGTCAGTTGACGGACGCGGTCCTGCAGGATATCCGGGAAGCGCACCAGCAACGGCAAGGACAAACCGCTCTTGCGCAGTTCGTCGACCTGCTCGAAGAGGTCGATGGGCGAACTGCTCGGGCCGTTCGGACGAACCTCGACGCGACCGGCGTCATTGATCGCGAAATACCCGGCCCCCCAATGGCGAATCCCATAAACACTGCGGCTGTCCGCAACTGTCCATTGGCTGCCATCGTCTTTGCGTGTGCGTCGTACGGACATCGAAGTCCCCTATAAAGAAGTCAAATAGCGCCACCTGGGTCCAGGCTGCGCGCAGTCTAAAGAATGAAAATGACGATTCGCCTGCATACAAGGGGGTAAGACCCTGGATCCAGCACCGAGTTTAGAAACTGTTCGGGAACAGGCTCTGTGAAAACCATGGGGACGACAGCCCGGCTTCGTTTATACGGGCCGGCGGGTCAACTTCACGGTGGTTTTCACAGAGGCTGCTAACCGCCGGACTTCTTCGCCTTGAAACCGTGTTTTTCCAGCTCGGCCAGCAGCAACTCGACGTGATCGCCCTGGATCTCGATCACCCCGTCCTTCAAGGCGCCACCGGTTCCACAGCGTTTCTTCAACGTGGTCGCCAGGTCCTTGAGGGCGTCTTCGGCCAAGGGCACGCCGGTGACGGTGGTCACCGTCTTGCCGCCACGGCCCTTGCTTTCGCGACGCACGCGGGCAATACCGTCACCGGCTGGGAGCACATTTTGTTTGCAGATACAGGACGCCACCGGCTGGCTACAGTCCGGGCAATGTCGACCTGCGTCGGTGGAAAACACCAGGCCACCGAGGGCGGCGAAGGATGCGGCTTTTTTGGCCACCGGCAATCCTCTTGGGAGGACTAAAGACTGGTCACACCCCCGGGAGGGGCCTGCGACCGCGAAGCCCCACTCAGGCAGGGGCAGCGCAACTGCGGCGGGCAACGCCGCCGCAGCTTTGAAAGTCGCGCAGTGTAACGGCAAAAAGCCCCCGGCCCAATAGCCAAACAGCGCCAATTGATGAAGCTTTTGCGACGTCGCTACGGTGTTATTGCAGATAACGCTTCAAGGCTGCCAGGGAGTCCGGGCAATAGGGCTTTTCAAGGGTTTCGCGCAGGGCCTGGTCCACCGGGACAAAACGCGCCTCGAGGACCTCTTCCGGCTGCAGCCGCAGCGGCCCGTCCCAGACAGCGCTGAACACCGCGCACCAGAGCCGGTTACCCGGCTGGTCGAAGAAAAAGTGCTCGTGTTCGGTCAGCGGCACGCCACTGACCCCCAGCTCCTCTTCCAGCTCACGGGCGGCGGACTCGGCGTAACTTTCGTCGGCCTGGACCATGCCGCCGGCGGCCACATCCCAGTAACCCGGGTAGATGGCCTTGCTCAAGGTACGCCGGTGCACACACAGCTCACCGGCGGAGTTGAACAGCAGGATATAGGTGCCGCGCCCGATCAGGCCGCGCTCGCGCAACTCGATTCGGGCCAGGGCGCCGAGCAATTGGTCATCGGCGTCGACCCAGGCGATCTGCTCGGCATCGGAGGCGGCGCGATGCAGGGCCTCCTTCGAAGCGTTATCCATGGTTCAACCCTGGTTCAGCAGTTGACGCAAATCGATCACCGCCGCGTTGGCCCGGGAAATATAGTTGGCCATCACCAGCGAGTGGTTCGCCAGAATGCCAAAGCCGCTGCCATTGAGGATCATCGGGCTCCAGACCGGCTGCTGGGAGGCCTCCAGTTCACGAATGATCTGACGCACGCTGACCGTGGCGTTCTTCTTCGCCAACACATCGGCGAAGTCGACTTCGATGGCCCGCAGCAGGTGCGACAGCGCCCAGGCCTGGCCACGGGCCTCATAGAACACGTCGTCGATCTGCAACCACGGGGTTTCGACGATTTCCTCGTCGACCTGCGGCACCTGCCCCGGGACCACGCTTTCGGTTTTCAGCGCGGTGTTGAGCTTGACCCGTCCGACACTGGCCGACAGGCGCTGGGACAACGAACCGAGGCGGGTAGCCACATCACCGAGCCAGTTGTTCAGGTTGTCGGCGCGGGCATAGAACAGCGCGTTGCTCTGGTTCGGATCGGACAAACGGGCCTGATAGCGGCTCAGGGAGTTGATCCCTTCCTGATATTCCGATTCGCTGGACGGCAGCATCCAGCTCTTGTTGTCGAAGTTGAAACGCGGCTCGGCCTTCGCCAGGTCGGCATCTTCAGCCGATTGCGACTGGGAGCGGGCGAAGTCCTTGCGCAGGGCGCGGGTCAGGTCGCGAACCTGGACCAGCACGCCGTATTCCCAGTGGGGAATATTGTCCAGCCAGATACCCGGCGGAAAGCGGTCGTTGGACAGGTAGCCACCGGGCTTGTGGAGCAAGGTACCGGCCACGGTCTTGAGGGTTTCCACCGTGGTGTAGCCCACCACCATCTTGCGGCCTTCCTTCTCGGCGGCCATCTGTGCGTTCTGCTGCACCGGAAACAGCGCCGGCTCCTGGCTCCAGTACCAGCCGATCAGGATCGTGGTCAGCAGGTACAAGCCCAGCAGGGTCGCCAGTGCTCGACTGAACAGCATCCCGCGAAAATAACCGCGGGTCGCCGACTTGGGTTCGGCGGCGCGCTCCGGCGCGCTGTCTTGGCGTTTTTTCCAGTCCAGCATGGCTCTATCCTTTTCCTGAATTCATCGGTTCGACCACAACCCTGCTCCATCGTGCCTTTCCTGTCATTGCGCAAGGTCAAGGGCACGGCAGCGTTGCCATCCGTGCGAGCACTATAAATCAAGCCCCGGCAGGACGCCTCCTCGATACGACCTCTCCGGTCTTGTTGTGGGATCCGAAACAGCGAAACCCATGGGTCACCAAATGAATCAGCTTAATTGACAGATGACACCGCTATTGACGAAAAGAGCTGCTAGCATAGAGCCATCAGTCGACCCCAGCCGTTCCCCTCACTAAGTAGTCAGGACATGACCGAGCCAGAAGACCCCAGCCGCGAGCGCCTCAAGCAGCACTTTGCCCAGCGGGTCATCCACCAGGCCCGGCAAATCCTTGAGATCTGGCAACGCCTGCAACGCAGCGAATGGTCGAGCATCGACATGTCCGAACTGAGCGAAGCCAACCTGCGCCTGCTGCGCTTCGCCGAACGCTTCGAACAACCCGAACATACCCAGTTGGCCCGCCATATCAGCGAATCCCTGGTCGCCGTCGAGGCCAACCGCGGACGTCTGAGCAGCGGCCTGATCAGCGAACTCAATCGCCTGATGCAGCGCCTGTCGCGCACCGGCCTGCGCCATGGCGACCAGCTCGAACAGATCTTCCTGCCGCCACTGCGCAAACCGGTCTACGTGATGCTGCAGGACCACGACCGCGGCGAGCGCCTGGCCAAGCAGCTGGAATTCTTCGGTCTCAGCGCCCAGTCGCTGGACAGTGTCGCGGCGTTCCGTTCGTCGATGGCCGAGCGCCTGCCTTCGGCCATTGTCATGGACGTCGACTTCAGCGGCGCCGGCATGGGTCTGCACCTGGCCGCCGAAGCGCAGCTGGGTCTGGAGCAGAAACTGCCGTTGCTGTTCTTCAGCCTCCACGAAACCGACACCCCGACCCGCCTGGCCGCCGTGCGCGCCGGCGGCCAGGAGTTCCTCACCGGAACCCTGGAAGCCTCCAGCCTGCTGGAGAAAATCGAGGTCCTCACCTGCGTCGCCCAATACGATCCGTACAAGGTGTTGATCATCGACGACTCGCGGGCCCAGGCGCTGCACACCGAACGCCTGCTCAACAGCGCCGGTATCGTCACCCGCACGCTGATCGATCCGATCCAGGCCATGGCCGAACTGGCGGATTTCCAGCCCGACCTGATCATCCTCGACATGTACATGCCGGCCTGCACCGGCACGGAACTGGCCAAGGTGATCCGCCACAACGACCGTTATGTCAGCGTGCCGATCATCTACCTGTCGGCCGAGGACGACCTGGACAAGCAACTCGACGCCATGAGCGAGGGCGGCGACGACTTCCTGACCAAGCCGATCAAGCCGCGCCATCTGATCACCACCGTGCGCAACCGCGCCGCCCGCGCCCGCAACCTCAAGGCGCGGATGGTCCGTGACAGCCTGACCGGCCTGTACAACCACACCCATATCCTGCAACTGCTCGAAGACTGCAGCTTCCGCGCCCGCCGCGAATGCAAGCCGCTGAGCTTCGCAATGCTCGATATCGACCACTTCAAACGGGTCAATGACAGCCACGGCCACCCCATGGGCGACCGGGTGATCAAGAGCCTGGCGCTGTTTCTCAAACAACGCCTGCGCAAGACCGACTTTATCGGCCGTTATGGCGGCGAAGAGTTCGCCATCGTCATGCCCGACACCGATATCGAGTCGGCCTATAAAGTGCTGGATGAAATTCGCCAGCGCTTCGCCGAAATCCACTACCCGGCGCAACCGCAGGATCTGTGGTGCACCTTCAGCGCCGGGGTGGTGGAACTGCAGGCCGACTCCGACAGCCTGATGATGGCCGGCCAGGCCGACGAAGCGCTCTACCGCGCCAAACATGCCGGCCGCAATCGCGTGCAAGCGGCAAGGCAAAGTGCCAGCTTTTCATCGGACGCCACCGACTCAGTCATGACCCTGTAACAAAACAGCAATAACTTCAGGTACTTACCACTTTTTGTCGTGGATAGAATCCTGAATGCGCCTGAAACTGCTGACCAACCTCAACACCCTGCTGCTCGTCGCCGTCTGCCTGGCGCTCGGAGCCACGCTCTGGTGGTCGCAACAGGCGCTGGAACGTCCCTACCAACTGATGGAGCGTTACCTCAGCCTGTCGCAACAGTTCCAGAACCAGGCGGCGCGCAATATCGAAGATTACCTGGGCAGCGGCGACGCCTTGCGCCTGAGCAGCGCGGGCCAGGCCATCGAGCAGATGGGAAAGCAGCTCGATGCCCTGCCACCGGACCTGACCGCGACCCTGCGCCCGAGCCTGGCCGCCCTGAACGACTTCAGCAAGACCGACCTGCTCGCCGCCGGCAAGCTGGCCGGCGACCCCCAGGCCCTGCTGCTCCAGGCCGAACGCGAGCTGGGCGGCAACCTCGATCAACTGAGCCAATACGCCACCCAGGCCAAGACGCCGGAAGCGGCCGCCTACCTGCCCCTGTTGCTGACCGCTTCATCGCACCTGGCCAAATTGAGCCTGGCGCGGGACAAGCTGGTCAGCAGCGGACGCAGCGAACTGGCCGCCGATGTCGAACGCGAACTGGCGAGCATCCGCGGCCAGGCCGAGCAGCTCGAAGCCCTGCCCTTGCTCGGCGTGACCGCCAGCAGTGAGTCCAGCACCGACGATTTCAGCGCCATGATGGGCCTGGAAAACACCGAAAAGGCCGTGGTCCAGGACACCGGCGTCGACCTCAAGCGCGAACTGCACAGCCTGCTGACCCGTTACCCGGCGGAATTGAACCGCACCCGCGAGCAGATCCAGAAACGCTCGGACCTGGCGGCGGCGACCCACCTCAAGATCAGCGCCGTACAGCAGGCGATTGCCGGGCTGGAGCCGGAAGTCCGCGCCCAGCATGGCAAGATCCAGGGCGACGTGCGGATGATGCAGGGCCTGATGATCGGTCTGATCCTGCTGATCGCCCTGTTGATCGACACCCTGCAACGCAAGCTGTCGCGGGTATTGACCAACCTCGCGCCGGCGCTCTCGACTTGGGCCGAAGGCGATTTCAGCCGGGATATCCAGTTGGGCAAGACCAACCGCGAACTGCACGATATCGAAGCCTCGTTGAACCGCCTGCGTGCCTACCTGGTGGATCTGGTGGGCACTATCCGGCAGAACGCCGAGGAAGTCGCCGGCAGCAGTCGCGCCCTCGCCGACCTCAGCGGCGGCCTGCACAGCGGCGCCGAACGCCAGGCCGGCGATACCGCGCAGATCCGCGATGCCCTGGGCGAACTGGAAGCCACCATCCAGCAAGTCGCCGGCGACGCCAGCCAGGCCGCCGATGCCAGCCGCAGCGCCGGCAGTGCGGTCGAACATGGGCAAAAAGTCATCGGCCTGAGCCTCACCGGTTTGCACGCACTGGTGGGGGAAGTCCAGGGCAATGCGCAGATGATCGAGAAACTCGCCGAGGAGTCGGCGACCATCGGCGGCGTGCTCACGGTGATTCGCTCGATTGCCGACCAGACCAACCTGCTGGCCCTCAACGCCGCCATCGAAGCCGCTCGTGCCGGGGAAATGGGCCGTGGTTTCGCCGTGGTCGCCGAAGAGGTGCGCAGCCTGGCGCAACGCACGGCCGGGGCCACGGGCGAGATCCAGACCCTGATCGCCGGCCTGCAGAACGCCGCGCGGC
Organism: Pseudomonas sp. MWU12-2037; assembly: GCF_023242345.1. Taxonomy (NCBI): domain Bacteria; kingdom Pseudomonadati; phylum Pseudomonadota; class Gammaproteobacteria; order Pseudomonadales; family Pseudomonadaceae; genus Pseudomonas; species Pseudomonas sp. MWU12-2037. The sequence goes on from NZ_JALLIZ010000022.1 coordinate 53,612, forward strand.
AATCGGTGGAAGGCATGCGTGCCCAGGTCGAACATGCCGAGGCCACGGCCGGCCAGGCCCAGGCGGCGGACGGCGCACTGGACAAGATCGTCGGCGCGATCCAGACCATCGCCGAGACCGCGGTGCGCATCGCCGATGTCACCGCCCAGCAAAGCGGCGCCGTCAGCGAAATCCGCGATCACAGCGAACGTATTCACCAGTTGGGCGGCGACAACCTGCTGCGCATCGGCGAAGGCCGCAGCCAGGGCGAACACCTGCTGGTGCTGGGCGGACAGCTGCGTACCGCCGTGCAGGCCTTCCGCGTCTGACCGGGCGCCACACACCGCGCCTCCTCCCTGTGCCCTCACCCGCGACAGCGGCAAAATCGCCACTGCGGGGGGCATCGGCGAAACCGCTGCGGCGAACTTCGTCGAACCTGTTGCCGCGACGAATGACCAGATCCGACAAATCAGTCATAAACTTCGCGCGAACATCGGACATCGTGCTGGCTATTGCAGGTAACTGGACAGTCGCCAAAGCTTTCCGGCATAGTCGGCCCGCACCGACAACTGCACGTGAATAACAAGGAACAACCGATGGCGACCCTACTGGTTCTGCACGGACCCAACCTGAACCTGCTCGGCACCCGCGAGCCGGGTGTCTACGGCGCGGTAACACTGGCCGAGATCAACCAGGACCTGGAACGCCGGGCCCGCGAGGCCGGGCACCATCTGCTGTACCTGCAAAGCAACGCCGAGTACGAGCTGATCGACCGGATCCACGCGGCCCGTGGCGAAGGCGTGGACTTCATACTGATCAATCCAGCGGCTTTTACACACACAAGTGTCGCATTACGTGACGCGTTGCTGGCGGTGAGCATCCCATTCATCGAAGTGCATTTGTCGAACGTGCACAAACGCGAACCTTTCCGCCATCACTCCTACTTTTCAGATGTTGCTGTGGGAGTGATCTGCGGCCTTGGCGCCAGCGGTTACCGACTGGCCCTGGAGGCCGCCCTGGAACAGCTTGAATCACAGGCTAAACACCCCTGACCGACCCTTGGGAGTTGACGATTAATGGATATCCGTAAAGTTAAGAAACTGATCGAATTGCTGGAAGAATCCGGTATCGACGAGCTCGAGATCAAGGAAGGCGAAGAGTCCGTACGCATCAGCCGCCACAGCAAGACCCCGGCGCAGCAGTACTACGCTCCGGCACCGATGCCCGCACCGGTCGCCGCCGCTCCGGCTGCCGCCCCAGTGGCAGCGGCCCCGGTCGCTGCAGCCGCCCCGGCGCTGAACGGCACCGTAGCCCGTTCGCCGATGGTCGGTACCTTCTATCGCAAATCCTCGCCGGCCGCCCCGTCGTTTGTCGAAGTCGGCCAGAGCGTGAAGAAAGGCGACACCCTGTGCATCGTCGAAGCCATGAAGATGATGAACCACATCGAAGCTGAAACCAGCGGTGTGATCGAGTCCATCCTCGTCGAAGACGGCCAGCCGGTTGAGTACGACCAACCGCTGTTCACCATCGTTTGAAGCGCGGAGAGCCAACGATGTCGAATCCTGCGAAGTTGGAAAAAGTCCTGATCGCCAACCGCGGTGAAATTGCACTGCGGATCCTGCGCGCGTGCAAGGAGCTGGGGATCAAGACCGTCGCCGTCTACTCCAAGGCCGACAAGGAGCTGATGCACCTGGGCCTGGCGGACGAATCCGTGTGCATCGGCCCGGCGCCTGCCGCCCAGTCCTACCTGCACATCCCGGCCATCATCGCGGCCGCGGAAGTCACCGGTGCCACGGCGATCCACCCGGGCTACGGCTTCCTCGCGGAAAACGCCGACTTCGCCGAACAGGTCGAGAAATCCGGTTTCGCCTTCATCGGCCCGCAAGCCGACACCATTCGCCTGATGGGTGACAAGGTTTCGGCCAAGCACGCCATGATCAAGGCCGGCGTCCCCACCGTTCCCGGTTCCGACGGCCCGCTGCCGGAAGACGAGGAAGAAGCCCTGCGCATCGGCCGTGAAGTCGGCTACCCGGTGATCATCAAGGCCGCCGGTGGCGGTGGTGGTCGCGGCATGCGCGTGGTGCACAAGGAAGAAGACCTGATCTCCTCGGCCAAACTGACCCGCACCGAAGCCGGTGCAGCGTTCGGCAACCCGATGGTGTACCTGGAAAAATTCCTCACCAACCCGCGTCACGTGGAAGTCCAGGTACTGTCCGACGGCCAGGGCCACGCCATTCACCTGGGTGACCGCGACTGCTCGCTGCAGCGCCGCCACCAGAAGGTACTGGAAGAAGCACCGGCCCCGGGCATCGATGAGAAATCCCGCCAGGAAGTCTTCGCCCGCTGCGTCAAGGCGTGCATCGACATCAACTACCGTGGCGCCGGCACCTTCGAGTTCCTCTACGAGAACGGCAGCTTCTACTTCATCGAGATGAACACTCGCGTGCAGGTGGAACACCCGGTATCGGAAATGGTCACGGGCATCGACATCGTCAAGGAGATGCTCAGCATCGCCGCCGGCAACCCGCTGTCCTATACCCAGGACGACGTGGTGATCCGCGGTCACGCCCTGGAGTGCCGGATCAACGCCGAGGACCCGAAGAAGTTCATTCCGAGCCCAGGCACCGTCAAGCACTTCCACGCACCGGGCGGCAACGGCGTTCGCGTCGACTCGCACCTGTACAGTGGTTATGCGGTACCGCCGAACTATGACTCGTTGATCGGCAAGCTGATCACCTACGGCAAGGACCGTGACGAAGCCCTGGCGCGCATGCGCAACGCCCTGGACGAAATCGTGGTGGACGGGATCAAGACCAATATCCCGCTGCACCGCGACCTGGTTCGCGACGAAGGCTTCTGCAAGGGTGGTGTGAACATCCACTACCTGGAACACAAGCTCGCCAACCAGTGAGTGCGTGATCCCATAGACAAGGCCGCTTAATTGCGGCCTTGTTGTTTTTGAATACCGCCCAAGGCGCTGCTCAAGTAGACTTGCGCGTTTCTCGCAGCCCCCAGCGGTTGCACACTCCATTTTTGCAAAGGTGCCCCGCCATGCCTTGGCTGCAAGTACGCCTGGCCATCAGCCCGGAACAAGCCGAAACCTACGAAGACGCCTTCCTCGAAGTCGGCGCCGTTTCGGTCACCTTCATGGATGCCGAAGACCAACCGATCTTCGAACCGGAACTCAACACCACCCCGCTGTGGTCACACACCCACCTGCTGGCGCTGTTCGAAGGCGGCACCGAGGCGGCCAGCGTGCTCGCGCACCTGGAACTGCTGACCGGCGCACCACTGCCCGAGCACCACAGCGAAGTGATCGAGGACCAGGACTGGGAACGCAGCTGGATGGACAACTTCGAGCCGATGCGCTTCGGCCGCCGCCTGTGGATCGTCCCGAGCTGGCACGCCGCGCCGGAACCGGAAGCGGTCAACCTGCTGCTCGACCCGGGCCTGGCCTTCGGCACCGGCACCCACCCGACCACCGCACTGTGCCTGGAATGGCTCGACGGCCAGGACCTCAAGGACTGCAACGTCCTGGACTTCGGCTGCGGCTCGGGGATCCTGGCGATTGCCGCCCTGCTGCTGGGCGCCAGGGAAGCGGTCGGTACCGATATCGACGTCCAGGCCCTGGAAGCCTCCCGCGATAACGCCGGGCGCAACCATATCGACGAGGCGCTGTTCCCGCTGTACCTGCCGCAAGACCTGCCCCAGGTCCCGGCCGACGTGCTGGTGGCCAATATCCTCGCCGGCCCGCTGGTGTCCCTGGCACCGCAACTGTCCACCCTGGTCAAGCCCGGCGGTCGCCTGGCGCTCTCGGGGATCCTCGCCGAACAGGGCGCGCAAGTCGCTGCTGCTTATGCCCAGGACTTCGATCTCGACCCGATTGCCGATCGCGATGGCTGGGTGCGCATCAGTGGTCGTCGGCGCTAGAATGGGCGCCTGCATGAACCGGATCGCCGCATGACCGACAGCTTCGTCACCCAGTGCCCGCATTGCCAGACCAGTTTCCGCGTCAGCCACGCTCAATTGAGCGTGGCCCGTGGTGTGGTTCGTTGCGGCTCCTGCCTGCAGGTGTTCAACGCTGCGCGACAACTGCTTGAACAACGCGCAGCCCGGGAAGCAGCGAGCGCCGCCGGTGTTGCCGCGCCAGCGCCGAAGCCGGTGCCGGCGCCAGTACCACCCGCACCGCCGCCACCGCCTCCAGAACCGCCGCAACAGCCACGGGCCATCAGCCAGCGACAATGGTCGGCCGAAGAGCTGGACCTGGACAACCTCGACCTGGACGAGGAACTGGCGCGCCTGGAACAGCGGGAAATCCAGCCGACCAAGGCGTTCGGCCAGGACCGCGGTGGCAAGGGCGAGTCCCTCAGCGCCCGCCGAGACAGCCCGGACACGGAAGAAGAGCAATGGCCCGACAGCCTGTTCAGCGAACCGCCGGGCAAGCCTGTCGACGTCACCCTGGCCGACGAGGGCGAAACAGCCCCGGCCAAGGCACCGGAAAAGAAGCCAGAACAACCCAAGTCGGCACGCACCGAGCCTTCGTTGTCCTTCGATCTCGCCGATCTGGACGACGAACCACCAGTCCCGCGCCTGCAGCTTGAGCACGATGAGCTGGAAGACGACACCTTCCATGCCCCACCGGCCCCTGAACCGGCCGACGATGCGCCCGCCGAAGAAGAACACAGGAAACCCAAGGCCAAGCGCGAGCGCAACGAGCCCGGCCTGCACGACGACGTGCTGCTGGACCTGGTCGACGACCCGATCCAGCTCGACTGGCAACGCCGCCGCTCGCCCTGGGGCCGGCGCCTGCTCTGGCTGCTGCTGGTGCTGCTGGCCGCCGGCGCCCTGGTCGGCCAATACGTCGGTTATCACTTCGACGAACTGGCGCGCCAGGACCAGTACCGCCCCTGGTTCCAGCAACTGTGCCCGGAAATCGGCTGCAAGGTGCCGTCAAAAGTCGATATCGCCCGAATCAAGAGCAGCAACCTGGTGGTCCGTAGCCACCCGGACTTCGCCGGCGCCCTGGTGGTGGATGCGATCATCTACAACCGCGCGCCGTTCTCCCAGCCCTTTCCGCTGCTGGAGCTGCGCTTCGCCGATCTCAACGGCCATCTGATCGCCAGCCGCCGCTTCAAACCCGCCGAGTACCTGAGCGGCGACCTGGCCGGCCAGGGTGAAATGCCACCACAGACACCGATCCATATCGCCCTGGACATCCTCGACCCGGGTGCCAAGGCCGTGAACTACAGCTTGAGCTTCCACTCGCCCGAGTAACCCGGCGCTCATTGCCCGGCGGGGCGGCAGTTTTCTGGCGGCAACCAAACCGCCAGCGATAAGCGAATAACTGTTCAGATTTTATCCAATTTTGCCTTTATCCAGTCATCGAGAGCGGGTATCATGCCAACCCTTTTTCGAACTCTCATGATCCGGCCCCACACCAGGGAAGTCCTATGTCGGCGGTACGCATCGGCCCATATACATTGCAGAACGGCTTGATTCTCGCCCCCATGGCGGGCGTCACCGACCAGCCCTTTCGTCAGTTGTGCCGACGCCTGGGCGCGGGTCTTGTAGTCTCGGAAATGGTCACCAGCGACATGAGCTTGTGGAACAGCCGCAAATCGCGTCTGCGCATGATCCACGAAGGCGATCCCGAGCCCCGCTCGGTACAGATCGCCGGTGGCGACGCACAGATGCTGGCGGAGGCGGCCCGGGCCAATGTCGAGCTGGGGGCACAGATTATCGATATCAACATGGGCTGCCCGGCCAAGAAGGTCTGCAACAAGGCCGCCGGCTCCGCGTTACTGAAAGACGAAGCACTGGTGAGCGAGATCCTCCACGCCGTGGTCGCGGCGGTGGACGTCCCGGTCACCCTGAAGATCCGCACCGGTTGGGACCGGGCGAACAAGAACGGCCTGACGGTGGCAAAAATTGCCGAACAGGCGGGAATCACGGCACTGGCGGTGCACGGGCGAACCCGTGCCGACCTGTATACCGGTGAAGCCGAGTACGACACCATTGCCGCGATCAAGCAGGCGGTGTCGATCCCGGTCTTCGCCAACGGCGACATCGATTCGGCCGAGAAAGCCCGGCACGTGCTGCACGCGACCGGTGCCGATGGCCTGTTGATCGGCCGGGCCGCCCAGGGGCGGCCATGGATTTTTCGTGAAATCGAGCATTTTCTGCGTACCGGCGAAACCCTCCCGGCACCGGAGCTGTTCGAGGTGGAACGTATTCTGCTAGAGCATCTGGCCGCGTTGCATGCCTTCTATGGGGAGGTGATGGGTGTACGTATCGCCCGCAAGCACGTCGGCTGGTATCTCGCAACCTTGCCGGGCGCCAAGGAGTTTCGCGCCCACTTCAATCGTGTGGAAGAAACGGAAGCACAGTGCGCCAACGTTCGTCAGTTTTTCGCCGAGCGTTACAAGAGCCTGGTAACAGGGGAAGGGAGAGGGGTGGCCGCATGACGATGATGACCGAGACTTTAGTGAGTGGAACAACGCCCGTGAGCGACAACGTCAATTTGAAACAGCACCTCAACACGCCGAGCGAAGAAGGCCAGACCCTTCGCGGGAGTGTCGAGAAGGCGCTGCACAATTATTTCGCCCACCTTGAGGGCGCGGCCGTCACGGACGTGTACAACCTGGTGCTCTCGGAAGTCGAAGCGCCCTTGCTCGAAAGCGTGATGAACTACGTCAAGGGCAACCAGACCAAGGCCAGCGAGCTGCTCGGGCTGAACCGCGGCACCCTGCGCAAGAAACTCAAACAGTACGATTTGCTGTAAGCATTCAATCAAACCAGAAAGGCGCCCGCGTAGAACCGGTCGCCTTTTTTGCTGACTCCTTTGCTTTTGATGGAAATTGAGATGACCGACCAGACCACCCGCCTGCCGATCCGCCGTGCCTTGATCAGTGTTTCCGACAAGACCGGGATCCTCGAATTCGCCAAGGAACTGGAAGCCCTGGGCGTGGAGATCCTCTCCACCGGCGGGACCTTCAAGCTGCTGCGGGACAACGGCGTAGCCGCAGTGGAAGTCGCGGATTACACCGGCTTCGCGGAAATGATGGACGGCCGGGTGAAAACCCTGCACCCGAAAATCCACGGCGGTATCCTCGGTCGTCGCGGCATCGACGACGCCATCATGAACGAGCACGGCATCAAGCCGATCGACCTGGTGGCCGTCAACCTCTACCCGTTCGAAGCCACCATCAACAAACCTGGCTGTGATCTGCCGACCGCCATCGAAAACATCGATATCGGCGGCCCGACCATGGTCCGCTCGGCGGCCAAGAACCACAAGGACGTGGCCATCGTGGTCAACGCCAGCGACTACTCCCAGGTCCTGGAAAGCCTCAAGGCCGGTGGCCTGACCTACGCCCAGCGTTTCGACCTGATGCTCAAGGCGTTCGAACACACCGCTGCCTACGACGGCATGATCGCCAACTACATGGGCACCGTGAACCAGGCCGCCGAGACCCTGAGCACAGAAGGCCGCTGCGAATTCCCGCGGACCTTCAACAGCCAGTTCATCAAGGCCCAGGAAATGCGCTACGGCGAGAACCCGCACCAGAGCGCGGCGTTCTACGTGGAAGCCAAGCCCGCCGAAGTCGGCATCGCCACCGCCACCCAGCTGCAAGGCAAGGAACTCTCCTACAACAACGTGGCCGATACCGACGCCGCGCTGGAGTGCGTGAAGAGCTTCGTCAAGCCGGCCTGCGTTATCGTCAAGCACGCCAACCCGTGCGGCGTGGCGGTCAGCCCGGACGCCGAAGGCGGTATTCGCCAGGCCTACGAACTGGCCTACGCCACCGACACTGAATCGGCCTTCGGCGGCATCATCGCCTTCAACCGCGAACTGGATGCCGAAACCGCCAAGGCCATCGTCGAGCGTCAGTTCGTCGAAGTGATCATCGCCCCCTCCGTGAGCGAAGAAGCCCGCGCCATTGTGGCCGCCAAGGTCAATGTGCGCCTGCTGGTCTGCGGCCAGTGGGACGCCAACCGCGCCCCGGCCTGGGACTACAAGCGCGTCAACGGTGGCCTGCTGGTGCAGAGCCGCGATATCGGCATGATCGGCAGCGACGATCTGAAAGTCGTGACCCAGCGCGCACCAACCGAGCAAGAGATCCACGACCTGATCTTCGCCTGGAAAGTCGCCAAGTACGTCAAGTCCAACGCTATCGTCTACGCCAAGAACCGCCAGACCATCGGTGTCGGCGCCGGCCAGATGAGCCGCGTCAACTCCGCTCGTATTGCTGCAATCAAGGCCGAGCATGCTGGCCTGCAGGTACAGGGCTCGGTCATGGCTTCGGACGCGTTCTTCCCGTTCCGCGACGGTCTCGACAATGCGGCCAAGGCCGGTGTCACCGCGGTGATCCAGCCGGGCGGCTCGATGCGTGACAATGAAGTGATTGCTGCCGCTGATGAAGCCGGTATCGCGATGGTGTTCACCGGCATGCGCCACTTCCGTCACTAAAGACAAGTGTGTAAACGCCGCTCACCTGTAGCAGGGCTTGCCCGCGAAGCCTTTGGCGACCTCAAGGTCCCCTTCGCGAGCAAGCTCTGCTCCTACAGAACGGCGGCGTCGCAGTTCTCCCAGAATTCAGCGTCATCGAGGTTTTTGAAATGAATGTTTTGATCATCGGCAGCGGTGGCCGTGAACACGCCCTGGCCTGGAAAGTGGCGCAGGACCCGCGTGTCGAGAAAGTCTTCGTTGCCCCGGGCAACGCCGGCACCGCCATCGAGGCCAAGTGCGAGAACGTCGCCATCGACGTCCTGGCCCTTGAGCAGTTGGCGGACTTTGCCGAGAAAAACGTTTCCCTGACCATCGTCGGTCCGGAAGTGCCGCTGGTGGCCGGCGTGGTCGACCTGTTCCGTGCCCGTGGCCTGGACTGCTTCGGTCCGACCGCCGGTGCCGCCCAGCTCGAAGGTTCCAAGGCTTTCACCAAGGACTTCCTGGCGCGCCACAAGATCCCTACCGCCGACTACCAGAACTTCACCGAGATCGAGCCGGCCCTGGCCTATCTGCGTGAAAAAGGCGCACCGATCGTGATCAAGGCCGACGGCCTGGCCGCCGGCAAAGGCGTGATCGTCGCCATGACCCTGGGTGAAGCCGAAGATGCCGTACGCGACATGCTCGCCGGCAATGCTTTCGGTGAAGCCGGTTCGCGGGTGGTCATCGAGGAGTTCCTCGACGGCGAAGAAGCCAGCTTCATTGTCATGGTCGACGGCAAGAACGTCCTGCCCATGGCCACCAGCCAGGACCACAAGCGCGTCGGCGACGGCGACAGCGGCCCGAACACCGGCGGCATGGGCGCTTACTCGCCGGCGCCAGTGGTCACCGCCGAAGTGCACCAGCGGGTCATGGACCAGGTGATCTGGCCCACCGTGCGCGGCATGGCGGCCGAAGGCAACGTCTACACTGGCTTCCTGTATGCAGGGCTGATGATCGACCAGGCCGGCAACCCGAAAGTCATCGAGTTCAACTGCCGCTTCGGCGACCCGGAAACCCAACCGGTGATGCTGCGCCTGCAATCGAGCCTGATCCTGCTGATCGAAGCCGCACTGGCCCAGGCCCTGGACAAGATCGAAGCACAATGGGACCCGCGTCCGAGCCTGGGCATCGTCCTCGCGGCCGGCGGTTACCCTGGCGATTACGCCAAGGGCGCAGTGATCAACGGCCTGGATGCGGCCGCGGGCCTGGAAGGCAAAGTCTTTCACGCCGGTACCGCACTGAAGGACGGCCAGGTAGTAACCTCCGGCGGTCGGGTGCTCTGCGCCACCGCCCTGGGCAACAGCGTTGACGCCGCACAGCAGCAAGCTTACAAGCTCGCAGCTAAGATTGATTGGGACGGCTGCTTCTACCGTAGCGACATCGGCTATCGTGCAATAGCACGCGAACGCGCAGACTCAAAGGAATAAACTATCCGAAGGGATAGGCAAGGGCTGTCAGCCCTTGCCGAACTATTCCAGCCCTGCGCATAGTTATCACCGGGCATCAACCTACGAAGGGATTTCGCCGTGCGCTGGCTCAGGATCGCCATAGGTTTCACTGTCAGCTTGCTGACCCTGCTCTGCCTTGCTCCGGCCCAGGCCTCGCAAGGCATTGGCTGGGCGTCATTGCTTGACGACCAGGCCGACCTGCAATTGAGCGATATCCGCTCTTCACGCTTCACCAACCAATTCAGTCCGGTCGAGCTCGAACGCTTGACCGCCGCCCAGCCCGAGGGTGCCTTGTGGCTGCGCTTTCGCCTGCAACCGGGCAGTCATGAACAAGTCCTGCGGGTCTTCGCCCCCGACCTGGCGCGCCTCGACCTCTATACCCTCGACGGCGACAACCTGATCGCCCAGGTGCGCACCGGCAACGACCTGCCCCAGGCCGAACGCCCGCTACCCAGCAGTGACTTCATGCTGCCACTGGTGCAAAGCACCCGACCGCTGGATATCTATCTCCGGCTGGTCTCCAAGCACGAGCTTCGCCCGCACATCACCCTGGAGCCGGCTATCGCGGTCGCCGCCGACCAGAACCAGTCACTGCTCTATGGCCTGCTGTTCGGCTGCCTGACGATGCTGATCCTGCACAACCTGATCCGCTTCGCCTATACCCGTTCGCGCAGCAGCCTGTGGCTGGCGGCCTGCGAAGGCTTCCTGCTGCTCAGCGCGCTGTTCCTGCTGAACCTGATCGGTCCCTGGATGCCTGACTGGCATGGCGCGCAGACCCCCGCCTCCTATGTGGCGCTGCTGCTGACCGCGCCCTGCGGGCTGATGTTCACCTACTCGTTCTTTTCCCAGCTGGGCCCGCACCCACTGAACAAGCTGCTGCTGGGCGATATCCTGATCATCAGCCTCGGCGGCCTGCTGCTGTTGTTCGTCGACACCCTGCCCCTGAACATCATGACCTACGGCCTGGTGGGCCTGGCGAGCCTGAGCATCCTGCTGGTGTCCGCCTATCACTGGCAGAAGGGCTACCGTCCGGCGCGGCTGTTCGTGGTGGCCATGGTGATCTTCAACATCGGCACGCTGGTGATCCTGCCCGCGCTGCTGGGGCTGACCCTGGTGGCGCCACAAGGCCTGATCATCGCGCTGCTGGTGTTTATCTGCATCAGCGGCCTGCTGATGAGCGTGGCCCTGGGCGAACGCCGTCGCAGCATCACCGAAAACCAGTTCAGCCTCAGCCGCGACCTGGCCGCGAGCAACGCGGAAATCGCCGCCAAGGCCGAGTTCCTGGCGAAGATCAGCCACGAGATCCGTACGCCGATGAACGGCGTGCTGGGCATGACCGAACTGCTCCTCGGCACGCCGTTGTCTGTCAAGCAGCGCGACTATGTGCAGACCATCCACAGCGCCGGCAACGAGCTGCTGACCCTGATCAACGAGATCCTCGACATCTCCAAGCTGGAGTCCGGGCAGATCGAACTGGATGATGTCCAGTTCGACCTCAATGCCCTGATCGATGACTGCCTGAGTATTTTCCGGGCCCGGGCCGAGCAGCAGAATGTCGAGCTGATCAGCTTTATCCAACCGCAAGTGCCGCGGGTGATCAGCGGTGACCCGACGCGCCTGCGCCAGACCCTGCTCAGCCTGCTGGAACACGCCCTGAAGAAAACCGACGAGGGCGAGATCCTGATTGTCGTCGCCCTCGACGAACGCAGCGGCCAGCCGCGCCTGCGCATCGCGGTCCAGGACAGCGGCGTACCGATGGGCGACGAAGAACGCGACGCCCTGCTCCACGCCGAACTGCAGAGCAAGAACTTCCTCGCCGCCACCCGCCTGGGGGGCAACCTCGGATTGGTGATCGCCCGCCAGCTGGTGCAACTGATGCAAGGCGAGTTCGGCATCAAGAGCGGCACCCACCAGGGCAGCACCCTGTGGCTGACCCTGCCGCTGGACCCGCTGCACCTGGAGAACCCGACCTCCGACCTCGACGGTCCGCTGCGCGGTGCGCGGGTCCTGGTGGTCGACGACAACGACACCTGCCGCAAGGTGCTGGTGCAGCAATGCAGCGCCTGGGGCCTGAATGTCAGTGCCGTGCCGTCGGGCAAGGAAGCCCTGGCGCTGCTGCGGACCAAGGCCCACCTGCGCGACTACTTCGACGCGGTGCTGCTGGACCAGAACATGCCCGGCATGACCGGCATGCAGCTGGCGGCGAAGATCAAGGAAGACCCGAGCCTGAACCACGACATCCTGCTGATCATGCTCACCGGCATCAGCAACGCGCCGAGCAAGATCATCGCGCGCAATGCCGGGGTCAAGCGCATCCTCGCCAAACCGGTGGCCGGCTACACCCTCAAGACCACCCTGGCCGACGAACTGGCCCAACGCGACAAAGGGCCAGGACACGGGCACGGGCCGGCACCGACGCCAACAGCAAGTCCCGAGCCTGTGGAACCGATCACCGTACCGAGCGACTTCCGTATCCTGGTGGCCGAGGACAACAGCATTTCCACCAAAGTGATCCGCGGCATGCTCGGCAAGCTCAATCTCAAGCCCGACACCGCGAGCAACGGCGAAGAGGCCCTGCGGGCGATGAAAGCCCAGCGCTACGACCTGGTGCTGATGGACTGCGAGATGCCGATCCTCGACGGTTTTTCCGCCACCCAGCAGCTACGTGCCTGGGAAGTCGGCAACCAGCGGGTACGCACCCCGGTGGTGGCACTGACCGCGCACATTCTCACCGAGCACAAGGAACGCGCGCGCCAGGCCGGGATGGACGGGCACATGGCCAAGCCGGTGGAACTGTCGCAGTTGCGTGAGCTGGTGGAGCACTGGGTGGCCGAACGCGCGCAGCAGCAGGCCCAGGTTCCGACGCCCTGACATCGGGACAGAAAACCGCCCCGTGAGAATCCGCCCGGCCCGTTCCCGGACAAAGCCGACAGCGTACGCAACCCCTGATAGACTGCCGTCGCCCTCCTCCGTTGCGAGCCCACACCATGCTCCACGTGTTATTCAGCGTTTACCTGAAGATGCTGGTGCTCTACAGCCCGTTCTTCGTCCTGTCCTGCTTTATCAGCCTGACCCGTGGTTACTCCAGCAGGGAGCGGCGACGCCTGGCCTGGAAGGTCGCGTTGGCGACGCTGGTGTCCAGCGTGCTGTTGTATCTGTTCGGAAGGGTGATCTTCAGCGTGTTCGGCATCACCGTGGATGCCTTCCGCATCGGCGCGGGCAGCGTGCTGTTTATTTCGGCGCTGGGCATGGCCCAGGGTAAATCGGCGGTGCAGACCGATAACCTGCAGCAGGACGTGACCATAGTCCCGCTGACCATTCCCCTGACCGTCGGCCCCGGCACCATCGGTGCCCTGCTGGTCATGGGGGTCAGCCAGCCGCACTGGGACGACAAGCTCTCGGCCATCGTCAGCATTGCGCTGGCGAGCCTGACCGTCGGCGTGGTGCTGTACCTGTCCCACCGGATCGAACGCATCCTCGGCGACCAGGGCCTGCAGATCGTCAGCCGCCTGATGGGCCTGTTCGTCTGCGCCCTGGCGGCGCAGATCATCTTTACCGGGGTGCGTGGGTATCTGGTGCCTTTATAGTCTTTTATAGACGATTATAGAGAATTATAGACGCCGTCCTTGTTGAGCCCGAAGCCCCCTCAAGACCGTGGCTTTTCACCGTACCAGCGCGGGGTGTAGACCCATTCGCCACCCTCGGCACGGGGGAAGGTGCAGGTGGTGGACGAACCGATGATGACCATGGTGCGCATGTCCACCTGGTCCGGCGTCAACTCACCCAGGGTGGTCACCCGCAAGGTCTGTCCCGGCCGGCCGATATCCCGTCCCAGCACCACCGGCGTCTGTGCCGTGCGGTGCCCGGCGACGATCTCCAGGGCCCGGCCCAACTGCCAGGGCCGCGAGCGCGAGATCGGGTTGTAGAAGGCCAGGGCCAGATCGGCCCGGGCCGCCAGGTCGAGGCGCGTCTCGATGATGCTCCAGGGCTTGAGGTTGTCCGAGAGCGACATTACACAGAAATCATGCCCCAGCGGCGCACCGGCCTGGGCCGCCGTCGCCAGCGAGGCGGAAACCCCCGGCAGGATTTCCAGATCGACGCTGTGCCAGCGCGGATCAGCCGACTCGTGCAAGGCTTCGAGCACCGCCGCCGCCATGGCGAATACACCCGGGTCACCGGACGACACCACCACCACCGAACGCCCCTCGGCCGCCAACTCAAAGGCATGTCGGGCGCGCTGCATCTCTTCGCGGTTATCGGTGCAATGCAGCACCTGATCGGCCCGGAACGGGCCGGCCATGCGCACGTAGGTTTCATAACCCAGCACGTCGTTGGCCTTCGCCAATTCGGCCTTCACCGCCGGTACCATCAGTTCGGCGGCGCCTGGACCAAGGCCGATCACCGCCAGGCGACCGCGCGGACGACCGATGTGCTCCGGCTCCAGTGGCTGGCTGGCGACCGCGATCGCCAGGCCCTCGCCAACGGAGATCGGCGGCAGCAACTGCGGTATCGCCTGTTGCGCCATTTCAGCGACCGAGCCGGTCGAGGCGACAAAACGCAACGGCACGCCCAGCTCGGCTGCCGCTTCACGTAGCACGGGATTGGCCATCTCGCTGTCCGCCGCCAACAGGCAGGCCAGCGACTGGCGGGCGATATTTGCGCCGTGCAAGGCGTCGCGCACCGCACTGGCCAGTTCCGGCACACGGGCCGTCACCGCCACCAGCACGCTGCGCGGATAAATCAGCAATTCATTGACGGCCGGCGCACGCTCGGCACTGCCGACATGAATCGACAGGCGCGCCTGTCGATCTTCCGGCAAATGCGCCTGCGCAAGCCACGGCGCCGCGCCTTCGATACGCACGCTTTCACCGGCCAGCAGGTCCGAGACAAAACGCTTGCCCAGTTCCAGGTCGCCCAGGGCATAACCGCTCGGCGGGTTCAGCAGGCAGGTGCCGAAACGCAGCTCGCCGCTGGTGGTGATGGCCGCGGCCACACCGAGGCCGGCGGCCATTTCCCGGGCCATGACATTCACCCCGCCCAGTCCGCCCAGCAGCGGCACCACGGCGCTGCCGTCCTCGGCCACGGCCAGCACCGGCGGTTCGGCACCTTTCTCCAAGAGCACCGGGGCCAGCGTGCGGATCACGATACCGGCCGCGCACAGGGCAATGATCGGGGTGTCCTGCTGATAGAGCTGGCGCAGGGTCGCGCCAAACTCCTGATACAGCCGATCCGCACCGTCGACCCGCTCCGCCAGTCCGTAGACCAGCGCATCCGGATAGATCTGTTGCAGCCGTCGGGCCGTCGCCAGGCTGCCATTGCCGAGGATGACAATGGCCGGTTGCGCGCGGCTCATCCCTGCCACCGTTCGCCGGGCACGATAATCAGCGAGAAGTACGGCGAGGACATCGGCTCGACCTTATCGAGCGGGACGATTTTCTGGTTGGCCATGGTCGCGCGCTCCACATAGAGCGCCCGGTCGGCCAGGCCCAACTCTTCCAGCACCTGGCGAACCTTGGGGAAGTTGCGCCCCAGTTTCATGATCACCGCCGCATCGGCGTCGGCCAGGCGGCGCTTGAGTTCGTCATGGGGCAGCACACCGGACAATACCGACAGGCTCTGGTTGCGGTACACCAGCGGCACGCCGAGCACCGAGGCGCCGCCGAGCATCGAGCACACGCCGGGAATCACTTCGGTCTCATAACGCTCGGCCAGGCGGTCGTGCAGGTACATGTAGGAGCCGTAGAAGAACGGATCGCCTTCGCAGATCACCGCCACATCGCGGCCGGCCTCAAGGTGCGCGGCCACTTCCAGGCTGGCTTCGTCGTAGAAGTCGCTGATCACCTGCTCATAGGACAGGGGCGCGGGCAGTGCCTCGGTGGTCACCGGGTAGACCAGCGGCAGCAGGCCCTGGGCCTCCTGCAAGTGCGCCTCGATAATACCGAACGCGTTGCCTTTCTTGCCCTTGGCGACGAAGTACGCCACCACCGGCGACTCGCGCAGCAGGCGCAGGGCCTTGACCGTAATCAGTTCCGGGTCACCGGGGCCCACGCCGAGGCCGATCAGACGTCCAGGCTGCTGCATCATTCAATCTCCGTAGCGAGGGCATTCACGGCGGCGGCGGCCATGGCGCTGCCACCGAGCCGACCCTGCATGATCACGAACGGCACGCCGCGGCTGTCGGCCGCGAGCATCGCCTTGGATTCGGCGGCACCGACAAAACCCACCGGGAAACCGAGGATCAACGCAGGTTTCGGCGCGCCGGCATCGAGCATTTCCAACAGGTAGAACAGCGCCGTCGGTGCATTGCCGATCACCACCACGCTGCCTTCCAGATGGGGCCGCCACAACTCCAGTGCCGCCGCCGAACGGGTATTGCCCAGCTCCTGGGCCAACTCGGGCACGCGCTCGTCACGCAGGGTGCAGATCACCGGGTTGTTGGCCGGCAGGCGCGCACGGGTCACGCCCTCGCTGACCATCCGCGCATCGCAGAGAATCGCCGCGCCGGCCGCCAGGGCCTCGCGCCCGGCCTTGCCGGCACCGGGGGAAAACTGCAGGCCGTCGATGGCATCGACCATGCCGCAGGCGTGGATCACCCGCACGGCGAGCTTTTCCAGATCCGCGGGAATCCGTGCCAGGTTGGCTTCCGCGCGAATGATCGCGAAGGAGTTGCGATAGATCTCCTGACCGTCGCGGATGTAATCAATCATCGGTGTTGCTCCGTGAGCGGGCTGCCAGCAGGGCGCCCGCCGCATCAATAGTAAGGTGGCGGGCGTGCAGCCGGCCGAAGCCCGGGTGCGCGACATCGCGGAAATAGAGGTCGTAATGACCGGGCGCAACCGCCAGCAAGGTGGCGGGCGCGACATGGGCCGCCGCGCAGGATCGCGTGCAGCCGGAAAGGTGCACGCCCTGGGGCTGGTCTTGCAGGTGCAGCGCCAGGCGGCGAGCGTCAGACTTGGTGTCGGCCAGGCCCTTGCCGCAACCGGCCGAGCCGGTGCAGGCGATCAGTTGCGCCAGGGCGTCGGCGGCGTCGCATAACAGGCCGAGGTGTTGCAGCCGGGTGGTAACGGTGAGCGCATCTTCGGCACGGATATTGGGTAGCAACAGGCTCTGCCAGGGTGTCAGGCGCAGGCTGGCATCGCCGAACTCACTGGCCAGTCGGGCCACGCCGTCGAGCATCGCAGCGTCGAGTCGGCCCAGGGGCGTCGCAGCCCCCACGTACACACGCCCCGGCTGGCGCTGTGGATAAGTGCCGATATGCAGCAGACCGGGAGAGGCTGGTCGGTGCCAGGACGGGACTGCCGCCGGTTCGAAGCCAAGGCGCAGGGTCAACCGAGCAAGAAACTCAGCGGGCACGACTTCAGCCAGCAGATGGCGCATGCGTGTGTGTTCGGGACGGGCCAGATCGAGGAACAGCTCCAGCACCGCCACCACCAGCGAATGCCCTTCGGCCAGGGGCACGGCGGCCAGGGGCAGGTCATCGGCCGGACAGCCGGCCAGGCCGAATGCCAGGTATGGCTGATCGTCCAGCAGCAACGCCGACAGCCACAGGTCATGGGAATGCTCCTGCATCGCCAGGGCTTCGCCGCCATCCAGTTGCAGCGCGAACTTGGCCGACAGCTCATGAAAGCGTGGATGAGTCTGCAAGCTCTCCAGGATCTGCTCGGCCAGGGGCCGGGTATCGATCAATAACTGACGATCGATACCCGCGCCCGGACTGAGCATCAGGTTGCGTACATCATCACCCGCGGGCGTAGTCGGTCCGAGGCCTGCGGCCAACAATTCGTCGATCAACGCTGCCTGTTGCTCGCCGATACCGCGAATCTGCAGGTTGGCCCGGTTGGTCGCCTCGATCACGCCACCGGCATAACGTGCGGCCGCCCGGGCCACGGCCTGGGCCTGGGCGCTGCCGATCACCCCGCCGGCCAGCTTGATCCGGCAGATACCGCCGTCCAGCGCCGGGACGATGCGCAGCAACCCCGGACAGGCCGAGGGGCGAATAGCAGTGGCGGGCGGGCGTTGGTTCAAGGGGCAACCGGCAGTAAAGGAAAGGTATAGGCTGTTATCGAAGAGCATTTCGCCCTCGAAGGCACGGTATTATGCCTGCTTTGTCCGATGGCATGAAAAGCCTGCCCGTCGGAACCGCTGTGTTTTGAGGATTTTAGATGGTGCCTTGGCTGACAATCGTGGGAATCGGTGAAGACGGCTTCAGTGGCCTGGGTCAGCAGGCCCAGGCAGCTCTGTCGGCAGCTTCGCGGGTATTCGGCGGCCAACGGCAGCTTGACCTGCTGCCGGACTCCGTCCGCGCCGAGCGTCTGGACTGGCCGAGCCCGTTTTCCCTGGAGCCCGTGCTGGCCCTGCGCGGTGAGCCGACCTGCGTGCTGGCCAGTGGCGACCCGATGCTGTTCGGCGTCGGTGCCAGTCTGGCGCGGCGAGTGGCCGCCGAGGAAATGCAGGTGTTGTCCGCGCCGTCCTCCTGTTCACTGGCTGCTGCCCGACTGGGTTGGGCCTTGCAGGATGTGGTGACGCTCTCGGTGGTCGCCCGTCCGCTGGCGGCTCTCAATGCCCATCTGCACAGCGGTGTGCGTCTGCTGGTGCTGAGCAATGACGGCCTGAGTCCCGCCGCGATTGCCGCGCTGTTGCGCGAACGGGGTTTCGGTCCGAGCCGGATCAGCGTGCTGGAACACCTCGGTGGCCCGGCGGAACGGCGGATCGACGGACTGGCCGATGACTGGAGCGACCCGCCGGTGGCTGACCTGAACCTGGTGGCCATCGAATGCCTGGCCGCTCCAGGCACGCCACGTCTGTCGCGTATCGGCGGGCTGCCGGATAGCGCCTTCGAGCATGATGGACAACTGACCAAACGCGATGTCCGTGCCATCACCCTGGCCCGCCTTGCCCCGGTGCCCGGTGAACTGTTGTGGGATGTCGGCGCGGGCAGCGGCTCCATCGGTATCGAATGGATGCGCGCCCACCCCAGTTGCCGGGCCATCGCCATCGAGGCCGATACCGGGCGCCAACACTTGATCGAGCGCAACCGGGACAGCCTCGGCGTACCGGGCCTGCAATTGATTCGCGGCAGTGCGCCCGAGGCCCTGGAAGGACTGGAGCCGCCGGATGCGATTTTTATCGGTGGCGGCGTTACCCGTCCCGGTGTGCTGGACAGTTGCTGGGCGCAGCTCAAGCCGGGAGGCCGACTGGTAGCGAATGCCGTGACCCTGCAAAGTGAAATGCTGCTGATGAACTGGCGCCAGGTCCATGGCGGCGAACTGACCCGCATTCACATTGCCCAGGCCCAACCGCTGGGGGATTTCGACACCTGGCGCCAGGCCTTGCCGATCACCTTGCTCGACGTGGTCAAGCCTTGAACCCCTCAGACACTGTAGGAGCGAGCTTGCTCGCGACGGGCGTCAACGATAACGCGGGGAGCCTGATACCCAGCGGTGCCTGGACTACCATCGCGAGCAAGCTCGCTCCTACAAAGAGCAATCGTCATGCGCGATGAAACCGCCGAACAGCCCGCCCCTCTGCGCAGCGGCCTGACCACCGGCAGCTGCGCCACCGCCACCGCCCTGGCGGCGGCACGCCTGCTGCTCAGCGGCATCAGCTGCGATGCGGTGCAAATCACCCTGCCCAAGGGCAAGCGTGTGGATATGCGCCTGGAGTTCTGTCGCCGCCATGACGACGGCGCCGAGGCCGGCACTATCAAGGATGCCGGCGACGACCCGGATGTCACCCATGGCGCCCTGCTCTACTCGCAAGTGCGGCTGATCGCCGAACCCGGCGTACGTTTTCATGCCGGAAAAGGCGTCGGCACCGTCACCCGCCCCGGCCTGGTCCTGGCCGTCGGCGAACCGGCGATCAATCCGGTGCCGCGCCGAATGATCACTGACCACCTGCTACAACTGGCCGCTGAACTGGACTACACCGGCGGCTTCTCGGTCACCGTCAATGTCCGCGACGGCGAGGCCCTGGCGCTGAAAACCATGAACCCGCGCCTGGGGATTCTCGGCGGGCTGTCGATCCTCGGCACCAGCGGTATCGTCCGGCCGTTTTCCTGCGCGGCCTATATCGCCTCGATCCACCAGGGCATCGATGTCGCCAAGACCAACGGTTACCTGCATATCGCCGCCTGCACCGGCAACGCCAGCGAAGACACCATGCGCCGCGTCTACAACCTGCCGGAAATCGCCCTGATCGAAATGGGCGACTTCGTCGGCGCCGTGCTCAAGCATCTGCGCAAGGTCCCGGTGGACAAACTGAGCCTGTGCGGTGGCTTCGGCAAGATCAGCAAGCTGGCGGCCGGGCATATGGACCTGCACAGCCGGCACTCAAGCATCGACCTGCCGCAACTGGCCGAATGGGCGGCCGAGGTCGGCGCCGACCAGGCCTTGCAGGACGCGATTGTCCAGGCCAATACCAGCCAGCAGGCACTGGCCATGGCCAGCGCGGCGGGCATCGCCCTGGGTGACGCGGTCTGCCGGCGCGCCCGCGACTTCGCCCGCAGCGTGGTCCCCAGGCAAGTGCAAGTGGAAGTCTTCGCCATCGACCGCCAGGGCGGTGTCGTTGGTCATGCCGGAGTGCAGTTATGAAACGCCTGTTGCTGCTTGGCGGCGTCACCGAGGCTCTGGCGATTGCCCGGACCTTGGGCCCCGAGCATATCTACAGCCTGGCGGGAGTCGGGCGGGTACCGACGGACTTGCAGTGCCAGGTCCGGGTCGGCGGTTATGGCGGTGCCGAGGGCCTGGCGCAATTTATTCAGGAAGAAGGCATCGACCTGCTACTGGATGCCACCCATCCCTACGCCGCGCAAATCAGCAGCAACGCCGCCACGGCCGCGCGCTTGAGCGGTATTCCCTGCTGGGCGCTACGGCGTCCGGCCTGGGTTGCGGAACCTGGCGACGACTGGCGCGAAGTGGCCGACTGGGCCGCACTGGTCGAATCCCTCAAGCCCTTCCAGCGCCCACTGTTCACCCTCGGCCGCGAGCCGCTGCAACATCTGGAAGAAATTCCCGCCGGGCAATTCTGGACCTTGCGTGCCCTCGACGAGTACCCCGGCAATGCCCGCTGCGAAGTGATCGGCGCACGCGGCCCGTTCCTGCTGGAAGACGAGCGCGCCCTGTTCGAACGCCGCGCCATCGACGTGCTGATCAGCAAGAACAGCGGCAGCAGCGCAACCGAACCCAAGTTGCAGGTGGCCCGGGAACTCGGAATTCCGGTGCTGATTCTCCAGCGACCGGCATTGCCGCCGGTGGAGCGGGAGTTCCAGACGCTTGGTGAAACACTCGCGGCGTTGGCAAGCACTGCTCAATAGATCACGATCATCAGCTTGCAAATATAGTAACCTTTAGGTTACCTTGAGAGCACAATGATCGAGGTCGAAGAATATATTCGGGACAACCAGGCCAACCCATTCGAAAAGTGGTTCGCGTCATTGGATGTGCAGGCCGCCACGAAGGTATCCACTGCAATCCTTCGTATGCAGATGGGCAATACCTCCAATATCAAGTGGTTCGACGGCCTGGGTGAATACCGTATCGATTGGGGCCCGGGCTACCGGATCTATCTGCTACAGGAAGGCAAAAAGCTGATCATCCTGTTTGGCGGTGGTCACAAATCCAGCCAGACAAACGACATCAAGCAAGCCAAGGCGCTCATTGCCGAATACCAGCACCGTAAAAAAGCCGCATCGAAAACGAGGTAACACTGAATGGCCCTTACTCGTAGCTTCAAACAGACCATCGCCGAGCGGGCGCAGCGCGACCCGGCGTTCGCCCAGGCACTGCTGGATGAAGCCGCCACCCTGTTTCTCAATGGCGAACCCGAGATTGCACGGGTGATCCTGCGTGATCTGGTCAACGCTACCGTCGGCTTCGAGGGCCTGGCCAAGGAAACCGACAAGCCGAGCAAAAGCCTGCACCGCATGCTTTCGGCCAAGGGGAATCCGAGCATGGACAACCTGGCCGCTATCTTCAGTGTGATTCGCGCCACCCTGGGCGTGAAGATTGAGGTCCATGCCGTTCCGACCCTGTGACGGCATCCTGCTACGCTTGTGCACAAGGATCACCGACAAAGCCTACACAAGCTTGCGACCTTTCACCGCAGCTCGCGCTTTTACTTATGAAGGACGTTCAGGCTAAATAACCCATCTGTTTGAAAACACTCACGGAAATCCTTTCCATGCCCCGACAACGGCTAGCCATTGCCTGGATCGCCTGCTTTGCAGTGCTGTTCAATCTGCTCGCCATGCCGATGTCCGGAGCCATGGCGCAAGCCTCGCAAGACTCGATCGCGGAGCAACTGTTGTGGGGCAGTTTCTGCTCGGCCAGTGGCACCCGCCTGGTGGCCATCGACCTCGGCAAGCTGGAACAGCAAACCCCGCAAAACGATGAGCATTCCAATATGCAGCACTGCTGGTGCTGTGCGGGCTTCGCCTCGTTGCTGGCGTTGCCCGGCCATGTTACACAGTTGCCGGTGGCCCAGGACGAAACCCAGCCGGCACGCCCCGCCACCCAGATCGACCTCCCCACCCCACGCCAGCAATGGCCCTCGCTCAATCCCAGGGCTTCTCCGCTAGCCTGATTCACACCCACAGTCTGTGTGCGTCATGAATCGTTATGGAGAACCACCATGTTCAAGAATGCCCTGTTGCTGGCCGCCCTGCTGCTGCCCGCCTGTTTTGCCCATGCCCATGAATTCAAGGTCGGTGACCTGAGCATCACCCATCCCTGGTCCCAGGAACTGCCGCCCAACGCCCCGACGGTGGCGGCCTATTTCGTGATCCACAACCCGGGCACCACGGCCGACCGCCTGACCGGCGTCGACAGTCCCATCGCCGGCAAGGCCGAACTGCATGAACATGTGATGCAGCTCGACCTGATGAAAATGCAGCAAGTCGCCAGTGTCGAAGTACCCGCCGGCGGTGAAGTGAAGTTCGCCCCCATGGCCTTTCATGTGATGTTGCTGGACCTCAAGGACCGCAGCCTCTTGCAGGATGGCAAGCACTTTGCGCTGACGTTGCACTTTGAAAAAGCCGGCGACGTGACCGTCGAGGTATCGGTACAGAAACAGCCGCCTGCCGGGACCAATGAGATGAGCCACATGGATCACGCGCCCGTTCAATAATCGACGACGCCCGTGAACGCCATGCACGCCGCACGCCTCAGGTCACCCCGCTCCCGCGCCCAAGTGCGCGGCAGTTGGCTGAGCCTGTTCGCCATGCTGATGATCTTTATCGGACCGCTGATTTCCCAGGCGATGCCGATGGATCACCGCATGCCCATGTCGATGGGCATGGACATGTCGATGGAGATGCCCGGGCAGGCAGGCGAGGCCATGGCGCCCAGCGCCGACAAGCACCACGCCCCCAGCGCCGAGCACCATGCGCTATGGGAAAAATGCGGCTATTGCACCCTGCTGTTCAGTTGCCCGGCCCTGCCGCAGAACCTGAGTTTCGCCGCCCTTGACGGCCCCAGGCCGACGGCCGCCGTCGCTACCCAGACCCGCCTGGGCCATGCCCAGCAAACCACCTTTCCCGGTGCTCGCACCCGCGCCCCGCCCGCGTTCCATTAAGCAGCGACCCACTACCCTCTCACGCGGCCCGCCTGGACTGTGACACACAGTTCCAAAGCGGCTGCCGTGTTGTATTCGCTTGAATGATGGAACGCTTATGTCCACTGCAAACACTCGCCTGCGCGCTGCCCGGGCGTCTTCCCCGTTCGCCCTGAACGAGGCCCGCGCCCGCCTGCGCCAGGGCACCACGCTGATGTGCGGCGTCCTGCTCGCCCCTGCCATCTTCGCCGCCGACTCGCCGGACGCCCCACCCCGGGAAATCGCCCCGACAGTCATTACCGCCATCGCCCCCAGCTCGCCGCTGACGGTGATCACCGACCCCAAGGACCCGCGCCAGCCGGTCCCCGCCAGTGACGGCGGCGACTACCTCAAGACCATCCCCGGCTTTGCCCTGGTGCGCAACGGCGGCACCAACGGCGACCCGGTGCTGCGCGGCATGTTCGGCTCGCGACTGAATATCCTCACCAATGGCGGCCAGATGCTCGGCGCCTGCCCGGGGCGGATGGACGCACCGACCTCCTACATTTCCCCGGAAACCTACGACAAGCTGACGGTGATCAAGGGACCGCAAACCGTGCTCTGGGGCCCCGGCGCCTCGGCCGGGACCATCCTCTTCGACCGTGAGCCGGAGCACTTCGGCGAACTCGGCACGCGGGTCAACGCCAGTGTGCTGGCCGGCTCCAACGGGCGTTTCGACAAAGTGGTCGATGCCGCCGCTGGCGGTCCGTCGGGCTATGTCCGGGCGATCGGCAACCAAGCCCGTGCGGGCGACTACAAGGACGGCAATGGCGACCGCGTGCCCTCGCGCTACGACAAGTGGAACGGCGACGTCGCCCTGGGCTGGACGCCGGATGCCGACACCCTGCTGGAACTGACCGCCGGCAAGGGCGACGGTGAAGCCCGCTACGCCGGGCGCGGCATGGACGGTTCGCAGTTCAAGCGCGAAAGCCTCGGCCTGCGTTTTGAAAGGTCGAACCTCGGCGATGTGCTCGACAAGCTCGAGGCCCAGGTCTACTACAACTACGCCGACCATGTGATGGACAACTACAGCCTGCGCCAACCCTCCGGCACCGGGATGATGGCCGGCCCCATGGCCTCCAATGTCGACCGCCGCACCCTCGGCGCGCGACTCAAGGCCACCTGGCGCTGGGCCGACTGGCAACTGATCGGCGGCCTTGATGGGCAAACCGACGAACACCGCCAGCGCAGCAGCATGGGCATCGACACTTACGAGAGCCTGCCACGCAACCGGGATGCCGAGTTCCACAACTACGGCGTCTTCGGCGAACTGACCTGGTACGCCGCCGAGCGTGACCGCCTGATCAGCGGCGCGCGGCTGGACCGCGCCTCGGCCAAGGACTTTCGCCAGCGCATCGGTTCCGGGATGAGCGCCCAGCCCAATCCGACCGCCGGCCAGACCCGTGCAGACAGTCTGCCCAGTGGCTTCATGCGCTACGAGCATGACCTGGCCGACAGCCCGACCACGCTGTACGCCGGCCTCGGTCACGCCGAACGTTTCCCGGACTACTGGGAACTGTTCTCCCCCGACCAGGGCCCGAGTGGTTCGCTCAACGCCTTCGATGCCATCAAGCCGGAGAAGACCACCCAGCTGGATGTCGGCCTGCAGTACAAGACCGAGGACCTGGAGGCCTGGGCCTCGGGCTATGTCGGCCAGGTGCGCGACTTTATCCTGTTCAACTACCAGCCGGGAATGATGGGCACGACCTCCCAGGCGCGCAATATCGACGCGCGGATAATGGGCGGCGAGCTCGGCGCGGCCTATCGGCTGACGGCCAACTGGAAAGCCGATGCCAGCCTGGCCTATGCCTGGGGCAAGAACACCAGCGACGGCAAGGCACTGCCGCAGATGCCACCCCTGGACACCCGCCTGGGCCTCACCTACAGCCGCGACAACTGGAGTGCCGCAGGTCTGTGGCGAGTGGTTGCGCGACAGAACCGCATCGATCTGAACGAGGGCAATGTGGTCGGCAAGGACTTTTCCAAAAGTGCCGGCTTCGGCGTGTTCTCCCTCAACGGCGCCTATCGGATCAACAGCCACGTGAAGCTCAGCAGCGGCGTCGACAACCTGTTCAACAAGGCATACGCCGAGCACCTGAACCTGGCGGGCAACGCCGGGTTCGGCTACCCGGCCAATGACCCGCAAGCCATCAACGAACCGGGGCGCACGTTCTGGACCAAGGTGGATATGAGTTTCTAACCGTAACTGTGGCGAGCGGCGTCCCGACAAGCCCGCTCGCCGCACTGTCACCGTATATCCAATGACTGATACCTTGCGGAGCGCTCCTGATGAGCCAACCTAAAATCTCCTTCTACAACCTGGCCTGGCGCTGGCATTTCTATGCCGGGCTGTTCGTTGCGCCGTTCATGGTCCTGCTGGCCCTGACCGGGATCATCTACCTGTTCAAACCGCAACTCGACCCGCTGTTGTACAGCGACCTGATAACGGTCCAGGCCGGTCATCACCGCCTCAACGCCGACGATCAGATGCGCCGCATCGAGATGGCTTATCCACAGGTGCGGATCAAACAGTACCTGCCGCCGATCAACGCCGAACGCAGCGCTCAGTTCGTGCTGATTCGCGACGGTCGCGAGCTCAACGTGTTCCTCGACCCCTATCGCGGCAACATACTCGGCGAGCAGGATGCCAAGCTCAATCTGCAAGCCGTCGCCCGCGCCCTGCACGGCGAACTGATGATCGGCACCCTCGGCGATCGCCTGGTGGAACTGGCCGCCGGCTGGGGCGTGATGCTGGTGGTGTCCGGCCTCTATCTCTGGTGGCCACGGGGCCGTTCCAGTGCCGGCGTGCTCTGGCCACGCCTGAGCCAGCGCGGACGCATCGTCTGGCGCGACCTGCACGCCGTCACTGGGTTCTGGGGCGCCGGGCTGCTGCTGTTCATGCTGCTCAGCGGCATGACCTGGACCGGGGTCTGGGGCAAGCAGTACGCCGAGGTCTGGAACAAGTTTCCCGATGCCATGTGGAACAACATGCCCAAGTCCGACCTCGAGGCCCGCGGCCTCAACGACGCGACCCGCCAGACCGTGCCCTGGGCCCTGGAAAACACGCCGATGCCGATGTCCGGCGACCATGCCGAACACATGAACCACGGCGCCACCTCAAGCGGCCCGGCAGCACCGGGCATCAGCCTGCAACAGGTAGTGGACATCGCCGCCACGCGCCAGGTCGAACCCGGCTACAGCATCACCCTGCCGACCACCGCCGAAGGCGTGTTCACCATCGCCGTGTTCGCCGACGACCCGCGCAACGACGCCACCCTGCATGTCGACCAGTACAACGGCAGGGTCCTGGCCGATGTGCGCTGGCAGCACTACGGCAATGTCGCCCGGGCCACGGAAATGGGCGTGATGCTCCATGAAGGCAAGCTGTTCGGGACGATCAACCAGCTGGTCATGTTGCTGGTGTGCCTGATGATCCTGCTCAGTGCCGTCAGCGGCGTGGTGATGTGGTGGAAGCGTCGTCCGCAAGGTGGCCTCGGTGTACCGCCGCTGCGCCACGACCTGCCACGCTGGAAAACCGCCCTGGTGATCATGTTCGCCCTGGCGATCCTGTTTCCCCTGGTCGGGGTCTCGCTGATCGTCGTCTGGCTGCTGGATTGGGCGCTGCTGTCGCGTCTCAAGGGCCAACCTGAATCGGCCTCATCTTCAACCTGAACAGGTTGAGAGGCGCATTCCAGAGGAGTCTGTAGACTTTTGACGAGAATATGTTGCAATTGCATATTGTTATAATATAACAATATGCAACATCCCTACTCGCAGTCCCTGGCTGCGGGTATCGCCTCTGAAGATAAGCGACTCCCTGTCCCGATGAACAAGTACCTCTTGCCCGGCCTCTGCCTGCTGGCGTTGAACCACGCCCAGGCCGACGGCACCCTGACCCTGCCCACCGGCACCATTACCGCACCCGCCGTCGACGACGAGCGCATCGACCTGAAGACCCCGACCACCGCCGGCTCACGTCTGGGCCTGACGGCACTGGAAACCCCCGCAAGCACCGACAGCCTGAGCGGTGAACAGATTCGCCAGCGCGGCGATATGAGTGTGCAGGATGCCGCATCGCGCAGCGCCGGGATCAGCCGTACCGGCAACCCGGGGGATGGCGGCACTTCGTTGCAGGCGCGGGGCTTTACCGGGCAGAACTCGGTGATGCAGTTGTATGACGGCACCCGGATGTACGCTGGTGCCGGCACCGTGACCTTCCCGGTGGACACCTGGTCGGTGGAGCGCGTCGATGTGCTGCGTGGGCCGGCATCGGTACTGTATGGCGAAGGGGCCACCGGCGCGGTGATCAACACCCTTCCGAAAAAACCGTTCGAAGGCGAGATCGAAAACCATGTGCGCCTGGGCTATGGCTCCTACGGCAGTCAGCAAGAAGCCCTGGACAGCGGCGGTTCGCTGACGGACACCCTCAGCTATCGCCTCAATCTCAATCGCCTGAGCAGCAACGGCTGGGTCGACCGTGGCGATTCGAGCAGCAACTTCTTCAGCGGCGCCTTGCGCTGGCAGGCCAACGATGACCTGGTGTTCACCCTGTCCAGCGACTACGGCGACCAGGAGCCCACCGATTATTTCGGCGTGCCGCTGATCAACGGCCACTACCAGGAAAACCTGCGCTTCAAGAACTACAACGTCGGTGACGACAAGCTGCACTACAACGACCAGTGGACGCGCCTGCGCACCGACTGGCAGATCTCCGATACCGTCAGTTCCAGCAACGAGCTGTATTACCTCAAGGCCCAGCGTCGCTGGCAGAACGCCGAAAACTACAATTTCGACCCCGCCAGCCAGCAGTTGCTGCGGCAGAGTTTCCTGAGCATCGGGCACAACGAGGAACAGGTAGGCGACCGCCAGACCTTCACCTTCAAGCACAGTCTGTTCGGCCTCGACAGCCAGACCCTGACGGGCGTGGACGTCAACCGCATCCGTTTCAAGGACACCAGCAACTCGCCGTACAACGATGTGTTGCCCGATGGCCAGCCCATCGACATCAGCAATCCGCCCCCCGGGGTCTTTGAAAGCGCCGACCCATACCGTGACCAGTACAAGAGCACGACACGCCAGTTCTCGATTTTCGCGGAAAACCGCACCCAGCTGAATGAGCAGTGGTCGTTGGTAACCGGGGTGCGTCGCGATTATGTGCATCTGGAGCGTGACAACCTGGTCAATGGCAGCCAAACCGAAAAATCCCTGACCGGTAACAACTGGAAGGTCGGTCTGGTCTATGCCCTGACGCCAGACACCTCCTTGTACGGTCAGTACTCCACCAGCACTGATGGCCTCAATGGCCTGATCTCACTGAGCCCGGGCAACCAGCAATTCGGCCTGTCCACAGCCAAGCAGAGCGAACTGGGTCTCAAGCAGATATTCTGGGACCAGCGCGGCGAATGGACCCTGGCGGCCTATCACATCGTTAAAAAGAAGCTGCTCACCGTCGACCCGACCAACTCGCAGAACCAACTGCAAGTGGGGCAACAATCGTCCGACGGACTGGAAGCCAGTCTCGACCTGAAGTTGGCCCACGACTGGCAGTTGCAGGCCAATGCGTCGATTGTCCGGGCTCAATACGATGATTTCGACCAGAACGTCGGTAACGCCGTCGTCTCCTACGCGGGCAACCGCCCTACGGATGTCCCGCGTCGCACCGCCAACCTCTGGCTGAGCAAGGCGATCACCGATGACGTGCGCGCCGGGGCGGGCGTACGTTATGTGGATGCGCGTTACGCCGACCTGGCCAATACCGTCGAGCTGCCGAGCTATACCGTGGTGGACGCCAATGTCTCGTGGAAAGCCTTGCGTAATACAACGCTGGGTCTGCAATTGAACAACTTGTTCGATCGCCAATACGCCCTGAGCCAATACAATGACGGCCAGCAATGGATCATGGGGCAGCCGCGGTCGGTCTTTGTGACGGCGGACTACACCTTTTAAAGACAGAACCGAGTGCAACAACAATGAGTAACGAATGACCTCGCTGACCCTCACCGATCTCGCCTGGACGCCTCCCGGCCATGACCGCTGCCAACACCAGTTTCAACTGCGTGATGCCAACCTGCGGGTGGCGGCCGGTGAGTTCGTCGGCCTGATCGGTCCCAACGGCAGCGGCAAGACCAGCCTGCTGCGTTGCGCCTACCGCTTCAGCCAACCGGGACACGGCGAGGTCCTGCTCGCACACCAGAACGTCTGGAAACAATCGCCACGCTGGTGCGCCCAGCGCATCGCCGTGGTGCTCCAGGAATTCCCCGATGCCTTTGGCCTGACCGTTGACGAAGTGGTCGCCATGGGCCGCACCCCACACAAGAAACTCTTCGACGGCGACACCGAGGCCGACCGCCGACTGATTCGTCAATCCATTGAATCAGTAGGTATGCAGGGCTTCGAAGAGCACGCCTTCGCCACCCTCTCCGGTGGTGAAAAACAACGCGTGATCCTCGCCCGCGCCCTGGCCCAGCAACCGCAACTGCTGATCCTCGACGAACCGACCAACCACCTCGACCCGCGCTTCCAGTTGGAACTGTTGCGCCTGGTCAGGCAACTGAAGATCGGCACCCTGGCGAGCATCCACGACCTCAACCTCGCCGCGGCCTTCTGCGACCGGCTGTATGTGCTCCAGCACGGGCGCATCGTCGCCAGCGGCACACCCGCCGAGGTCCTGACCGTCGAGCTGCTGCGGGAAGTCTTCGGCGTCGAAGCGCTGATCGATACCCACCCACTCTCCGGCTACCCGCGAATCACCTGGATAACCCAACCATGAAGCTACGGCACCTGGCGCTCTGCCTCGGTTCACTGTTCACGTCCATGGCCGCCCTGGCCGAATCGACGCACTACCCGCTGACGGTCCAGAGCTGCAACCGCGAGGTGACCTTCAAGGAGGCGCCGAAACACGCGGTCAGCCATGACATCAACATGACCCAGATGATGCTCGCCCTCGGCCTCAAGCCACGCATGGTCGGCTATAGCGGGATCAGCGGCTGGAAATCAGTCACCCCGGAAATGGCGAAAACCCTCGACGGCCTGCCCGAACTGGCGGCCAAGTACCCGTCGGTGGAAACCCTGCTCAATGCCAACGTCGATTTCTTCTTCGCCGGCTGGGACTACGGCATGACGGTCGGCGGCGCCCTCACCCCGGCGACACTGACGCCCCTGGGCATCAACGTCTACGAGCTGACCGAGTCCTGTGCCTTCGTGATGAAACGCGCGGGTGCCAGCCTCGACGACACCTACAACGACCTGCGCAACCTGGGCAAGATCTTCGACGTGCAGGACCGCGCCAATGCCCTGATCGGCGAGATGCGGGCGCGGGTGGCCACGGTGCAGAAAACCCTGCCGGCCGACCGTCCACGAGTGTTCCTCTATGACAGCGGCGAAGACCGCGCCATGACCTCCGGCCGCCTGGCCATGCCCCAGGCGCTGATCGAAGCCGCTGGCGGGCGCAACGTCCTCGACGACGTCGATGCCAGCTGGACCCGGGTCAACTGGGAAAGCGTGGTGGAGAAAAATCCCCAGGTGATCGTGATCGTCGACTACAGCGAAGTCACCGCCGAGCAGAAGCAGCACTTCCTGGAAACCAACCCGGCGCTGCAGTCGGTGGACGCTATCCGCAACAAGCGCTTCGTGGTCATCCCTTATGTCGAGGCGACGCCGGGCATCGATAACGTCAAGGCCATCGAAACCCTCGCCAAGGCCTTCCACCCGCAATGATGAATCGCCGCTATGGCTCGTTGCTGGCCGCCCTCGGCGCCTTGTTGCTGCTGTCCTGCGTCCTCTCCCTGGGCTTCGGCCCGGCGCGGGTGCCGGTGGATGTCGTGTGGCGGATTCTCTCGTACAAGGCGCTGGGCCTGGGCGAGGTGAACTGGAGCGCCGGGCAGGAGCATATCGTCTGGCTGATCCGCGTACCGCGCATGCTCCTCGGCGTGCTGGTGGGCGCCGGGCTGGCGTTGATCGGCGCGGTCTTGCAGGCGGTCACGCGCAATCCCCTGGCCGACCCGCACCTGCTCGGGGTGACCTCCGGGGCGACTCTCGGCGCGGTGATCGTGGTCCTGCATGTGGGCGAGATCGTCGGCCTGCTGACCTTGCCCATCGCCGCCTTTATCGGTGCCCTGGCCAGTATGCTGGCGGTGCTCGCCATCGCCAGTCGCAACGGTCGGCTGGACAGTGACCGGCTGCTGCTGTGCGGGGTCGCGGTGTCCTTCGTGATGATGGCGCTGGCCAACCTGCTGCTGTTTCTCGGCGATCATAGGGCCAGCTCCGCGGTGCTGTTCTGGATGCTCGGCGGTCTCGGCCTGGCGCGTTGGGAGCTGCTGCCGATACCGGCGGCGAGCGTGCTGCTGGGGCTGGTGCTGCTGGTGAGCATGGCCCGGCCCTTGAACGCACTGATGGCCGGCGAGCAGACTGCCGTGACCCTCGGCCTGAGTGCGCGCAATGTGCGTCTGAAGGTATTCCTGATCGCCTCGCTGATGACCGGCGTGCTGGTTTCCATCAGCGGCTCCATCGGTTTTGTCGGCCTGATGGTGCCGCATATCGCCCGCTATCTGGTGGGCGCGGAACACCGGCGCCTGCTGCCGGTGTCGGCGCTGCTGGGAAGCCTGTTCCTGGTCTGGGTCGATGTCGCGGCGCGGACCCTGATCGCGCCCGAAGACTTGCCAATCGGGGTGGCCACGGCGGCCATTGGCGGGTTGTTTTTTATCGGGTTGATGCGGCGCCGGTGAGGGCCTCTTCGCGAGCAAGCTCTGCTCCTACAGGTTCCGCGTCGTTCACAAAATAGTTGATCGACACGAACTCTGCAGGCGCAGAGCTTGCCGGATCGCCGCACCGTCGCGAAGACGGTATCAGCACCAATCTGGCACTCCCCGCGCACCGCAACGCCCATGTCGCCCCCGCTTGGTGCGACTGTTCAGACCAGTACCGCTCAAACACGACGGTTTCCTGCCTTTCCCCGACTGGGCACAGCCTTTGCAAAAGCCCCTTCAGTGTCTGCATCTGCCAACCAAAAAAACTTTGAACATCTGGAGATCGCACCAATGAAGCGTCGTAGCTTGATCAAGGCTTTCACACTGACGGCATCCATTGCCGCCATGGGCATGACCTGGACCGTCCAGGCCGCCGAGACCATCAAGGTCGGCATCCTGCATTCGCTGTCCGGCACCATGGCAATCTCCGAAACCTCGCTTAAAGACATGGCGCTGATGACCATCGACGAGATCAACGCCAAGGGCGGGGTCAACGGCAAGATGCTCGAACCGGTGGTGGTCGACCCGGCGTCCAACTGGCCGCTGTTCGCCGAAAAAAGCCGGCAGTTGCTGACCCAGGACAAGGTCGCAGTGGTGTTCGGTTGCTGGACCTCGGTGTCACGTAAATCGGTGCTGCCGGTGTTCGAGGAGCTCAACGGCCTGCTGTTCTACCCGGTGCAGTATGAAGGCGAGGAAATGTCGCCGAACGTCTTCTACACCGGCGCCGCGCCGAACCAGCAGGCGATCCCGGCGGTGGAATACCTGATGAGCGAAGACGGCGGCGCGGCCAAGCGCTTCTTCCTGCTCGGCACCGACTATGTCTACCCGCGCACCACCAACAAAATCCTGCGCTCGTTCCTGCACTCCAAGGGGGTCGCGGACAAGGATATCGAAGAGGTCTACACCCCGTTCGGCCATGCCGACTACCAGACCATCGTCGCCAACATCAAGAAGTTCTCCGCCGGCGGCAAGACTGCGGTCATCTCCACCGTCAACGGCGACTCCAATGTGCCGTTCTACAAGGAACTGGCCAACCAGGGCCTGAAAGCCACCGACGTACCGGTGGTGGCCTTCTCCGTGGGCGAGGAAGAACTGCGCGGTATCGACACCAAGCCACTGGTGGGCAACCTGGCGGCGTGGAACTACTTCGAGTCGGTGGATAACCCGGTGAACAAGAAATTCGTCGCCGACTGGAAAGCCTACGCCAAGAAGAAAAACCTCCCGGGCGCCGACAAGGCCGTGACCAACGACCCGATGGAAGCCACCTATGTCGGCATCCACATGTGGGCCCAGGCGGCGGAAAAAGCCAAGTCCACGGATGTCGACAAGGTCCGTGCAGCCCTGGCCGGCCAGACCTTCGCCGCGCCATCGGGCTACACCCTGACCATGGACCCGACCAACCATCACCTGCACAAGCCGGTGATGATCGGCGAGATCCAGGCCGACGGTCAGTTCAACGTGGTCTGGCAGACCAAGGGCCCGATCCGTGCCCAGCCGTGGAGCCCGTTTATCCCGGGCAACGACAAGAAGCCGGATTATGCGGTGAAGAGCAACTGAGTAACCGCTGACGGTCGGCCCGGCAGGTATTCGCGGGCCGACCCAATCCCCTTGTAGGAGCCGGCTTGCCGGCGATGGCGGCCGGACGGTCGATACAAGACTTGCGGGCCTCATCGCCGGCAAGCCGGCTCCTACAAGGTCTTATGCAAGGCCATTGCTATGCCCACTGCCCTATACCGCTTTCTCCTCGCCCTGGCACTGCTGTTGCCGATGGCCGCCCACGCCGGGGACGCCGAAGACTTCGTCGCCGCCGACTCCAGCCAACAGGCCGCCCTGCTGGAAACCTGGGCCGCGCACCCGGAACCGGCACGCATCGAGCTGATCGACGCCCTGCAAAGCGGCCAGTTGACCCTCAATGGCGAAACCAAGACCCTGCGCCTGAACAACCGCCTGCGCGGCCTGATCGACACCGCCGTCGCCGCCCAGCAACTGCTCGCCGCCGATGCCAAGGTGCGCCTGGCCGCCGCCCAGCAACTGCAAAAAAGCGCCAAGCCGGCGCAGCTGAAATTCCTCGACCAGCAACTGGCCGGCGAAACCAACACCGATGTCCGCGCCGCCCTGAGCCTGGCCCTGGCCAATCTGCAATTGGTCGACAACGACCCGGCCGTCCGCCTGGCCGCCGTGCGCCTGCTCGGCGAGAGCGGCGACCCGCTGGCCCGCACCCGCCTCGAAGGCCTGCTGCAACCCGGGGTCGAAGCCGACGCCGGCGTGCACACCGCCGCCGAAACCAGCCTGGCGCAAGTCAAACGCAAGCTGATGATCGGCGAATGGCTCGGCCAGGCCTTCAGCGGCCTGTCCCTCGGTTCGATCCTGTTGCTGGCGGCCCTCGGCCTGGCGATCACCTTCGGCCTGCTCGGGGTGATCAATATGGCCCACGGCGAAATGCTGATGCTCGGCGCCTACGCCACCTACGTTGTGCAGTTGCTGTTCCAGCGCTTCCTGCCCCAGGCCATCGAGTTCTACCCGCTGGTGGCCCTGCCGGTGGCGTTCTTCGTCACCGCCGGGATCGGCATGGCCCTGGAACGCACGATCATCCGCCATCTCTACGGGCGTCCACTGGAAACCCTGCTCGCCACCTGGGGTATCAGCCTGATGCTGATCCAGTTGGTCCGCCTGGTATTCGGTGCGCAGAACGTCGAGGTGGCCAACCCGGCCTGGCTTTCCGGCGGCATCCAGGTGCTGCCCAATCTGGTCCTGCCCTACAACCGCCTGGTGATCATCGCCTTCGCGCTGTTCGTGGTGGTCCTCACCTGGCTGCTCCTGAACAGAACCCGCCTGGGCCTGAACGTCCGCGCCGTCACCCAGAACCGAAATATGGCCGCCTGCTGCGGCGTGCCCACCGGACGGGTGGACATGCTCGCCTTCGGCCTCGGCTCCGGGATCGCCGGTTTGGGCGGCGTCGCCCTGAGCCAGATCGGCAACGTCGGCCCGGACCTGGGCCAGAGCTACATCATCGACTCCTTCCTGGTGGTGGTGCTTGGCGGGGTCGGCCAGTTGGCCGGCAGCGTCATGGCCGCCTTCGGCCTGGGCATAGCCAACAAGATCCTCGAACCGCAGATCGGTGCGGTGCTGGGCAAGATCCTGATCCTCGCGCTGATCATTCTGTTTATCCAGAAACGCCCGCAAGGACTCTTCGCACTGAAAGGACGGGTGATCGACTGATGAACCAGCCCCTGATGCTCACCGCGAGCCAAAAAGCCGGGCCCGGCCTGACCATTGCCGTCGGCGCGATCGTGCTGGCGCTGCTCCTGGCCTTGCCACTGCTGTCGCTGCTGCCGCCGGAGAACCTGTTCCACGTCTCGGCCTACACCCTGACCCTGGTGGGCAAGATTCTCTGCTACGCCATCGTCGCCCTGGCCCTGGACCTGGTCTGGGGTTATGCCGGCCTGCTGTCCCTCGGCCACGGCCTGTTCTTCGCCCTCGGCGGCTACGCCATGGGCATGTACCTGATGCGCCAGGCGTCCGGCGACGAGCTGCCGGCGTTCATGACCTTCCTGTCCTGGACCGAACTGCCCTGGTACTGGACCGGCACCAGCCACTTTCTCTGGGCCCTGTGCCTGGTGGTGCTGGCGCCGGGGCTGCTGGCGCTGGTGTTCGGCTTCTTCGCCTTCCGCTCGCGGATCAAGGGCGTGTATTTCTCGATCATGACCCAGGCCCTGACCTTCGCCGGCATGCTGCTGTTCTTCCGCAACGAAACCGGCTTCGGCGGCAACAACGGCTTTACCAACTTCCGCAGCATCCTCGGTTTCGGCATCACCGAACCGGGCACCCGCGCGGTGCTGTTCTTCGCCACCGTGGTCTTGCTGGTGACCAGCCTCTACAGCGGCTGGCGCCTGGCCAGGAGCAAGTTCGGGCGGGTGCTGACGGCATTGCGCGATGCGGAAAACCGCCTGATGTTCTGTGGCTACGATCCCCGTGGCTTCAAGCTCTTCGTCTGGGTCTTGAGCGCCGTGTTGTGCGGACTGGCCGGGGCGCTGTATGTGCCGCAGGTGGGGATCATCAACCCCAGCGAAATGTCGCCGACCAACTCCATCGAGGCCGCCGTGTGGGTGGCCCTGGGCGGGCGCGGCAGCCTGATCGGCCCGCTGCTCGGCGCGGGCATGGTCAACGGCATGAAGAGCTGGTTCACCGTGGCCTTCCCTGAGTACTGGCTGTTCTTCCTCGGCGCACTGTTTATCGTCGTGACCCTGTACCTGCCCAAGGGCGTGATCGGGCTGCTGAAGAAAAGGGGCGAACAATGAGAGTCACCGCGACCGCCGAATTCATGCTCGAACCGATCCTCGAACCCAACAAGGATGCCGGCAGCAGCCGTGACGCCCTCGGTCTCGGCCAGGCCAAGGGCGACGGCCTGGACACCCGCCACGGCACCATCCTGACCCTGGAAGACATCAGCGTCAGCTTCGATGGTTTCAAGGCCCTGAACAACCTGAACCTGTACATCGGCGTCGGCGAACTGCGCTGCATCATCGGCCCCAATGGCGCGGGCAAGACCACCCTGATGGACGTGATCACCGGCAAGACCCGCCCCAGCCATGGCAAGGCCTGGTTCGGCGAAACCCTGGACCTGTCGTCGATGAGCGAAGTGCAGATCGCCCAGGCCGGGATCGGCCGCAAGTTCCAGAAGCCGACGGTGTTCGAGGCGCTGACGGTGTTCGAGAACCTGGAGCTTGCGCAGAAGACCGACAAATCGGTATGGGCCAGCCTGCGGGCGCGTTTGAGCGGTGAGCAGAAGGACGGGATTGCCCAGGTCCTGGAAACCATTCGCCTGACCGGCTCGGTCAATCGCCCGGCCGGTTTGTTGTCCCATGGCCAGAAGCAGTTCCTGGAGATCGGCATGCTGCTGGTGCAAGACCCGCAACTGTTGTTGCTCGACGAACCGGTGGCAGGCATGACCGATGCCGAGACCGAGTTCACCGCCGAGCTGTTCAAGAGCCTGGCCGGCAAGCATTCGCTGATGGTGGTGGAGCACGACATGGGTTTTGTCGGCGCGATTGCCGACCATGTCACCGTGCTGCACCAGGGCAGCGTGCTGGCCGAGGGATCGCTGGAGCAGGTGCAGGAAAACGAGCGGGTGATCGAGGTCTACCTCGGCCGATAGCTGTACCCATTTCCTCCTGTAGGAACGGTGCTTGTGTGGGACAGCCCATGCGTCCACCCCAATCAGAATTTGCGACAGTTGATGAGAGCCTGACCATGCTGCAAGTCGACAAACTGCACCAATACTACGGCGGCAGCCACATCCTGCGGGGCCTGTCCTTTGACGTGAAAGTCGGCGAAGTCACCTGCCTGCTGGGCCGCAACGGGGTGGGCAAGACTACCCTGCTCAAATGCCTGATGGGCCTGCTGCCGGCCAAGGAAGGAGCGGTGCAGTGGGAAGGCAAACCCATCACCAACCTCAAACCGCACCAACGGGTCCACGCCGGTATCGCCTACGTACCCCAGGGCCGGGAAATCTTCGGCCGCCTGAGCGTGGAAGAAAACCTGCTGATGGGCCTCTCGCGCTTCCCTGGCGTCGAAGCCAAGGAAGTGCCGGCGTTCATCTACGAACTGTTCCCGGTCCTGCTGCAAATGAAACAACGCCGTGGCGGCGACCTTTCCGGCGGCCAGCAACAACAGCTGGCCATCGGTCGGGCACTGGCCAGCCGCCCACGCCTGCTGATCCTCGACGAACCCACCGAAGGCATCCAGCCCTCGGTGATCAAGGAGATCGGCGCGGTGATCAAGAAACTCGCCGCCCGCGGCGATATGGCGATCCTGCTGGTGGAGCAGTTCTACGATTTCGCCGCCGAGTTGGCCGATCAGTACCTGGTGATGTCCCGGGGCGAGATTGTCCAGCAAGGTCGCGGAGAAAATATGGAAGCCGAAGGTGTGCGCGGACTGGTTACGATCTAACCTGTAGCGTCACGACGATAATTAGAAACCATGAATTCAACTGTCACTCACGCCCTGTTCACTCCCAGCTGGCACGCCGAGCTCGAACTCGGCTACGCCCGCTTCGGCGATTGCACGCGCCCGGTCACCCGGCGCCATCTGGGCCCGTTGCGGGTGCAGAAACACCTGTATGCCGAAGGTCCGCAAGTCTGCCAGCACATTATCGTCCACCCGCCCGGGGGGATTGCCGGCGGTGACCGGCTGGCCATCAGCGCCCGCGTCGAAACCGATGCCTGGGCGCAACTGACCAGCCCCGGTGCCGCGAAGTGGTATCGCGCCAACGGGCCGGCCTACCAGACCCTGGACCTGAAGGTCGCCGCCGGCGCGACCCTGGAATGGCTGCCCCAGGAAACCATCGTCTTCAGCGCGGCCCAGGCCGAGTTGAACACCCGCATTGACCTTGAAGGCGACGCCCGCTTGCTCTACTGGGATATGGTCGCCCTCGGGCGCCCCGCCAGCGGTGAACGCTTTGATCGCGGGCATTTCCAGTCACAGCTGGATATCCGTCGCGACGGCCAACTGCTCTGGCACGAACGCCAACGCATCCAGGGCGACGACGGCCTGCTCGACTCGCCCATCGGCCTCGACGGCCAACCGGTCTTCGCCACCCTGCTGGTGACCGGTGAGATCGACAGCGAGCTGCTCGAACGCTGCCGTTCAGCGCCGACCCGGGTGCGCGGCGACCTGACCCAACTGCC
The DNA here is from genome assembly GCF_023242345.1 of Pseudomonas sp. MWU12-2037. NCBI lineage: Bacteria > Pseudomonadati > Pseudomonadota > Gammaproteobacteria > Pseudomonadales > Pseudomonadaceae > Pseudomonas > Pseudomonas sp. MWU12-2037. The sequence continues at coordinate 92,544 of NZ_JALLIZ010000022.1, forward strand.
CGGCCTGCTGGTGGCCCGCTGCCTGGCCGGCGAGGCCCTGCATGCCCGTGCCTGGCTGATCGAGCTGTGGCGGCTGTTGCGCCCGGCCCTGCTGGGGCGCGAGGCCGTGCCGCCGAGGATCTGGAACACATGAATATGCCAACCTTCTTTTACTGCCTGCCAACGGACTCCGAACCATGGACCTGACTCCCCGCGAAAAAGACAAACTGCTGATTTTTACCGCTGGTCTGGTGGCCGAACGGCGCCTGGCCCGTGGGGTGAAACTCAACTATCCGGAAGCCATGGCCTATATCTCGGCGGCTCTGCTGGAAGGTGCCCGCGATGGCCGGACCGTGGCCGAGCTGATGCACTTCGGCACCACCCTGCTCAACCGCGAACAAGTGATGGAAGGCATCCCGGAAATGATCCCGGAGATCCAGGTCGAGGCCACCTTCCCCGATGGCACCAAGCTGGTCACCGTCCACCAACCCATCGCCTGAGGCCGAGCATGTCCTACGTAATCCGCGATGCCGTCCACGCCGACCTGCCGGCGATCCGCGACATCTACAACGACGCGGTGCTCAACACCACGGCGATCTGGAACGAACAACCGGTGGACCTGGGCAATCGCCAGGCCTGGTTCAGCGCCCGGCAAGGCCAGGCTTACCCGATCCTGGTGATCGTCGACAGCCACAACAGCGTCCTCGGCTATGCCTCCTTCGGCGACTGGCGGCCCTTCGAGGGCTTCCGCCACACCGTCGAACACTCGGTCTATGTGCGCAGCGACCAGCGCGGCAATGGCCTCGGCCCGCAACTGATGGCGGTGCTGATCGAGCGCGCCCGTGACTGCGGCAAACATGTGATGGTCGCCGCCATCGAAAGTGGTAACGCCGCTTCCATTCGCCTGCATGAACACCAGGGTTTCACCATCACCGGGCAGATGCCCCAGGTGGGGGTGAAGTTCGGCCGCTGGCTGGACCTGACCTTTATGCAACTGACTCTGAATCCGGGTGCCCTGCCGCCCGCCGTCAACCAGGAGTAACCGCCATGAACGCCGCCCAACTGCGTCGTGTGAATAACGAAAGCTTTGCGCACTACCGCCAGGGTTTGATCGATTTGCTGCTTGACGCCGTTCGGCACGGCGCCAGTGTAGGTTTCATGGCCGATCTCGATGCCGGCCAGGCCCGCGACTACTTCGATACGGTGCAAACCGCGCTGCAGGACGGCAGCCTGCTGCTCTGGGTGGTGGTGCGTGACGAACAGGTGCTGGCCAGCGTGCAACTGAGCCTGTGCCAGAAGGCCAACGGCCTGAACCGCGCCGAAATCCAGAAGCTGCTGGTGTACAGCGAGGCCCGCCATCGCGGTCTCGGCCAGCAACTGATCCAGGCCCTGGAGCAGACGGCAAAACAGCACAAGCGTGGCCTGCTGCATCTCGACACCGAGGCCGGCTCCGAAGCCGAAGCCTTCTACAGCGCCCTGGGCTACACCCGGGTCGGCGAACTGCCGAACTACTGCACGACACCGGATGGTCGCTACAAGGCCACCGCCATTTATTTCAAGACCCTGGGACAACCCGAATGATTCCTGGTGAATATCAGATCCAGCCCGGCGACATCGAACTCAATGTCGGTCGCCGCACCCTCAGCCTGAATGTGGCGAACAGCGGTGACCGACCGATCCAGGTCGGTTCGCACTATCACTTTTTCGAGACCAACGACGCCTTGAGCTTCGATCGCGCCGCCAGCCGTGGCATGCGCCTGAATATCCCCGCCGGCACCGCCGTGCGCTTCGAACCGGGGCAGAGCCGGGACGTTGAATTGGTGGAGTTGGCCGGGTTGCGGCGGGTGTTCGGGTTTGCCGGGCGGGTGATGGGCGACCTTGACTGAGGTGTTGCCTGTACCGACGCCTTCGCGGGCAAGCCCTGCTCCTACAGTTCTGCGTCGAATACAAATTCTGCGTACGACATAAATCTGTAGGAGCAGGGCTTGCCCGCGAAGACGGACTCAAGTTCGCCATCACCGATTCGCCTGACACCGGATGAATGCTCGCCCTTTTTAAGGACCCACAATGAAGATTTCCAGACAAGCCTACGCCGACATGTTCGGCCCCACCGTCGGCGACAAGGTGCGCCTGGCCGACACCGACCTGTGGATCGAAGTGGAAAAGGACTTCACCACCTACGGTGAAGAAGTGAAATTCGGCGGCGGCAAGGTGATCCGCGACGGCATGGGCCAGGGCCAGCTGCTGGCCGCCGAGGTCGTCGACACCCTGATCACCAATGCCCTGATCATCGACCACTGGGGCATCGTCAAGGCCGACGTCGGCCTCAAGGACGGGCGCATCGCCGCCATCGGCAAGGCCGGCAATCCGGACATCCAGCCCGACGTGACCATCGCCATCGGCGCCAGCACCGAAGTCATCGCTGGCGAAGGCATGATCCTCACCGCCGGCGGCATCGACACCCATATCCACTTCATCTGCCCGCAGCAGATCGAAGAAGCGCTGATGAGCGGCGTCACCACCATGATCGGCGGCGGCACGGGACCGGCCACCGGCACCAACGCCACCACCTGCACCTCCGGGCCCTGGCACCTGGCGCGCATGCTCCAGGCCGCCGATGCCTTCCCGATGAACATCGGCTTCACCGGCAAGGGCAACGCCAGCCTGCCACAGCCGCTGATCGAGCAGGTCGAGGCCGGCGCCATTGGCCTCAAGCTCCACGAAGACTGGGGCACCACGCCGGCGGCCATCGACAACTGCCTGAGCGTGGCCGACCAGTACGACGTGCAGGTGGCGATCCACACCGACACCCTCAACGAATCCGGTTTTGTCGAAACCACCCTCGGCGCGTTCAAGGGCCGTACCATCCACACCTATCACACCGAAGGCGCGGGCGGCGGCCATGCGCCGGACATCATCAAGGCCTGCGGTTTCCCCAATGTGCTGCCCAGCTCGACCAATCCGACCCGGCCGTTCACTCGCAACACCATCGACGAACATCTGGACATGCTGATGGTCTGCCATCACCTCGACCCGAGCATCGCCGAGGACGTGGCCTTTGCCGAAAGCCGTATCCGCCGGGAAACCATCGCCGCCGAGGACATCCTCCACGACCTCGGCGCGTTCTCGATGATCAGCTCCGACAGCCAGGCCATGGGCCGCGTCGGTGAAGTCATCACCCGCACCTGGCAGACCGCCGACAAGATGAAGAAACAACGCGGCCCGCTGCCGGGCGACGGGGACGGCAACAGCAACTTCCGGGTCAAGCGCTACATCGCCAAATACACCATCAACCCGGCGATCACCCATGGCATCAGCCATGAAGTGGGCTCGATCGAAGTGGGCAAATGGGCCGACCTGGTGCTCTGGCGCCCGGCGTTCTTCGGTGTGAAACCGACGCTGATCCTCAAGGGTGGGGCGATTGCCGCCAGCCTGATGGGCGACGCCAATGCCTCGATCCCGACGCCGCAGCCGGTGCACTACCGGCCGATGTTCGCCAGCTACGGCGGCTCATTGCACGCCACCAGCCTGACCTTTATCAGCCAGGCGGCGCAGGCCGCGGGGATTCCCCAGAGCCTGGGCTTGAAGAAAAAAATTGCGGTGGTCAAAGGCTGCCGCGATGTGCAGAAAACCGACCTGATCCACAACGACTACCTGCCGCAGATCGACGTCGACCCGCAGACCTATCAGGTCAAGGCCGATGGCGTACTGCTATGGTGCGAACCGGCGGACGTGCTGCCGATGGCGCAGCGCTACTTCCTCTTCTGAGCCCAGGCCAGCCATGGATGGCTTGGCCGTCAGGGTTGGATGGCGGCAAAGAAGGTTTTCGACGTCTCGACCAGCCCCAACTGCTGCAGGCAGTCATTGATCCCATCCATCATCCCGAGGTCACCCGGATGGGGCTTGCCGTCCAGCACACGATGCAAGGCACACAGGAACAATAATTTGCCGACGGCATTGTCGTTGGCCATATCCTTTTTCCCGTCGGCAATGCTCAGTGCCGCCTGGTTGATCTGGCTTTCGGTGTTGCTCAACAGATCTGCTTTGTTCATGACAGTCGCTCCTTTGAAGAGGTACTGCTTTGAGTGAATACAGCACGAATTCACACTAAGCCTGCCGGGAGGTAGCGTCTACTGTCAGAAATGACAGGTATAGATGAGTCAGGCCACCTGAAACCCACCCCTCAAAAGGGACTGAAAAGCGCTAAGCTAGCCCTCATAAAGAGCGATCCTCCCTTCGAGGCAACAAGCATGCACCTATCAACCTTTATCGTGCAGCAGGTCGACAGCATCGTCGATGAGTGGGAACAGTTCGCCAAGACCCTGACCCCGGCGGCGGACACCATGGGCCGGGTCGCCTTGCGTGACCACGCCAAATCGATCCTGCTGGCCGCCGCCCGGGATATGGAAACCAGCCAGAGCACCAGCCAACAGACCGCCAAGTCCAAGGGCGACAGCCTGGACAGCAGCCCCGGCCTGGACATCGCGGCGGCCAGCCACGGCGAACTGCGCCACACCGCTGGTTTCGACCTGATGCAGATGACCTCGGAGTTCCGTCACCTGCGCGCCTGCGTGATTCGCCGCTGGGTCAATAGCCTGGTGTCGCCGGAGCTGACACATTTCCAGGAGATGATTCGCTTCAACGAAGCCATCGACGAAGCCCTGACCGAATCCACCGCCGCCTACGCCGAGCAGGTCAACCGTTCACGGGATATTTTCCTCGCCATCCTCGGCCATGACCTGCGAGCGCCCTTGCAGGCCGTGACCATGTCCACCGAAATGCTGGTGCGCAAGACCCGCCTCGATGCCGACGGCCTGGTCTATGTCGCCAATATCAAAAGTGGCACCCGTCATATGAGCAGCATGATCAGCGACTTGCTGGAGTTTGTCCGCAGCCGCCTGGGCAGCAGCCTGCCCATCGACCCGGCACCGATGGACCTGAGCAGTGCGGCGAAAGCCGCCATCAATGAAGCCTGGGCCGGGCAGCCGGATTGCCTGCCGTTGCTGAAGGTGGAAGGTGATGTCCATGGGGTCTGGGATCGCGGGCGCATCGAGCAACTGCTGCAAAACCTGATCGGCAATGCCTTGCAGCACGGTGCCAACCATCGGCCACTGACCCTGAGCCTGGACGGCGGCACGGACAGGGTTCGCCTGACCATGCACAACTTCGGCACGCCGATCCCCCAGGAAGCCCTGGCGACGATCTTCGATCCGTTGGTGCGCGGCGCTGATGAAGAGATCGGCCAGCCGGGTACCGCCACCAGCCTGGGGTTGGGGCTGTATATCGCCAAGGAAGTGGTGACGGCCCATCAGGGTACGATAGAGGTCAGCTCCAGCGCCGAAGACGGCACACGTTTTACCGTGGTCCTGCCCAGAATCTCTCGGGCCTAGGGCCCAGGCCTGTATTCACTCGTGCACAAAGCGCCCCAGGCGCTGGCGCAGCATCTGGTTCTCCGCCCGCAGCAGTTGCACTTCCGCCAGCAGGTCCAGCGCCAGGGCGACGCCTTCCCACTCCAGCTCAAGATCCCGATGCAGCTTCACCGCGCGGCGGGCAATACCCGGCGCTTCATCGCCAAAACGCCAGGCCTCGGGCGAGCGCCCCTGAGGTTCAAGAATGCCGTGTTCGACGATTTCGATCACGTAGGCAACCGGCAATTGGGTCACCTCACAAAAAGCCTGCATATCCAGTTGAACGTTCAAGGGGCTGCTCATGATTAGCTACTCCATTGCTCTCTCGGGTCGAAGGCGGCCTTTTTCGCCAGTTCCTGCCACAACGCCTTGACGGCATCGTCGTTCTGCCGTGGCATCACCGCCTTGAGCTGCACGAACAGATAACCGCGCTGCCCGGCCTTGTTCAACAGGCCGTGGCCCTTGGCCCGCATACGCTGGCCGTTCTGGCTGCCCGCCGGGACCTTGAGGTTGATCTTGCCGGTCAGGGTCGGCACCGCGATCTCCGCGCCCAACGCCAATTCCCAGGGCGCCAGCGGCAGGGTGATGATCAGGTTCTCTCCTTCGACATCGAATTTGGGGTGAGGTGCGAAACGAATCGTCAGGTACAGGTCGCCATTCGCCCCACCGCCGACACCCGGCGCGCCCTGGCCCTTGAGGCGGATACGCTCGCCGTCGGTGACACCGGCCGGAATCTTCACGTTCAGGCTCTTGCTGGTGTTGCTGACATGCTGCCCGGCGGCATTGTGCTGCGGAATCTGGAAGCTGACCTTCTTCGACTCGTTCGAGAGGCTTTCCTCCAGGAAGATCGGTAGTTCCAGTTCCACGTCCTGCCCTCGCCGGCCGGCGCTGCGGCCTGGTTGTCCACCGCCAAAACCATTGCCGCGCGAGCCGAAGATCGAACTGAAGAAGTCCGAGAAGTCGCCTGTGTCCGCGCCGCCACCACCGAAACCGCCACGGCCCTGCCAACCCGGCGGGCCCTGAAACGGCTGGCCGTGCTGGCCGTATTTGCGCAAGTCGTCGTATTCGGCGCGCTTGTCGGCGCTTTTCAGCGCTTCATAGGCTTCCGACGCGTCCTTGAACTTCGCTTCGGCGTCCTTTTCCTTGCTGACATCCGGGTGATACTTGCGCGCCAGCTTGCGGTACGCGGCCTTGATGGTCTTGTCGTCCGCCGTCGGCTCCACACCCAGGATCTTGTAATAGTCTTTGAAGTCCATCTAAGGATCACCATCCGTTATCGATATCGCGCCGCTCGGCAAGACACAGCATGCGCGCATCGGCGCGACAAAGATTGACCGATCTCAAGGCTGTGACTCAGGGGCGCTGCAGAAGTTTATCGGCCGTTGCCGGAATTTCTTGTCATCGATGGCAACAGGCAGAACCAATGAGTGCAAGTTTGGGGACGATTGCCCACCTTTCAAGTCCAATCCGTTACAAGAAGCGCTATTTAACGGATCGCCGGCCTTCGAATCCGTGCGCGACTGGCATACACTGCGCGGCCGTTTTGCAACCGGAACCCGAACACCATGAACAACGCCTCTCCAGCCCGTGCCTGCGGTATCGACTTCGGCACCTCCAACTCCACCGTCGGCTGGATACGTCCCGGCATGGAAACGCTGATCGCGCTGGAAGACGACAAGATCACCCTGCCGTCGGTGCTCTTCTTCAATTTCGAGGAGCGCCGTCCGGTCTATGGCCGGCTGGCCCTGCATGAGTACCTGGAAGGCTACGAAGGCCGGCTGATGCGCTCGCTCAAGAGCCTGCTGGGCTCCAAGCTGATCAAGCACGACACCAGCGTGCTCGGCACGGCGATGCCGTTCAAGGACCTGCTGGGGCTGTTTATCGGCCAGTTGAAGCAACGCGCCGAAACCACTGCCGGACGTGAGTTCGAGCAGGTGGTGCTGGGCCGCCCGGTGTTCTTCGTCGACGAAGACCCGGCCGCCGACCAGGAAGCCGAAGACACCCTGGCGGAAGTAGCGAAGAAGCTCGGTTTCAAGGAAGTGTCCTTCCAGTACGAACCGATCGCCGCCGCCTTCGACTACGAGTCGACCCTGGACCGTGAGGAGCTGGTGCTGATCGTCGACATCGGCGGCGGTACCTCGGACTTCTCCCTGGTGCGCCTGTCGCCGGAGCGCCGGGGCCTGGACAACCGTCACGACGATATCCTCGCCACCGGCGGCGTGCACATCGGCGGGACCGACTTCGACAAGCAGCTGAGTTTGCAAGGCGTGATGCCGCTGTTCGGCTACGGTAGCCGGATGAAAAGCGGCGCCTATATGCCCACCAGCCATCACATGAACCTGGCGACCTGGCACACCATCAACTCGGTGTACTCGCAGAAAACCCAGCTGGCCCTGGGCAGCATGCGCTACGACATCGAGGACACCGGCGGCATCGATCGCCTGTTCAAGCTGATCGAACAGCGTGCCGGCCACTGGCTGGCGATGGAGATCGAGGAAACCAAGATCGAACTGACCCATGCCGAACAGCGCCATGTGCCGCTGGATCGCATCGAGCCGGGCTTGAGCGTGGAGTTGAGCCGGGCCCTGTTCGAGTCGGCCATCGACAACCTGCTGGAGCGCATCCGCACCAGCGTCACCCAGTTGCTCGGCGATGCCGGGGTGGGTGTCGCGCAGGTCGACACGGTGTTCTTCACCGGCGGCTCCAGCGCCATTCCGGCACTGCGCCAGAGCGTCTCGGCGATGCTGCCCAATGCCCGCCATGTGGAAGGCAATATCTTCGGCAGCATTGGTAGCGGTCTGGCGATCGAAGCGAAGAAGCGCTACGGCTGAAACAGCGAGGACTGTGGTGCAACGCGGTCCTTCGGCGCCCGTCCACGGCGCCATCGCCGGCAAGCCTGACGGGATGACGCCAGTCGCGTCAGACCAGCTCCGCCAGCTTCAGCTCGCTCTTGATGTACGCATAATAGATCGGCCCCGCCACCACGCCCGGCAGGCCGAAGGCGGCCTCGAACACCAGCATCGCCATAAGCAACTCCCAGGACTTGGCACTGATCTGCCCACCGACGATCCGCGCGTTGAGGAAGTACTCCAGCTTGTGGATAAACATCAGGTAGCCCAACGCCGCCGCCGCGACCCAGATCGACAGCGACAGGCCGACGATGGTGATCAGGGTGTTGGACATCAGGTTGCCGATCACCGGCAACAGCCCGAGCAGGAAGGTCAGCACGATCAGGGTCTTGGTCAGCGGCAGCTTGATCCCGCACAGCGGCAGGATCACCGCCAGGAAGATCGCGGTGAACGCGGTGTTGAGCGCCGAGATCTTGATCTGCGCGAAGACGATATTGCGGAACGCCTGTACCAGCAGCCGCAGGCGGTCGAATAGCGCCGCCGCCAGGGGCTTGCGCAGGGTGATGTCGGAGGCATGCTGCAAGGCCACGATCGCCCCCAGCACCATGCCGATCAGCAGGGTCACGAACATATGCGCCGCGTCCTTGCCCACCAGTTGCAACTCGCTCAGGTGCTTGGTCAGCCACTCGCCGATAGCGACCTGGAACTCCGCCGCACTGGCCGGCAGGTAGGCGTCGATAAACGGCGGCAACTGCCCGCGCGCCTTGTCCACCACCACCATGAATTTGCCGAGGGATGCGCCGGGGTTTTCCGCTTCATGCAGCAGAAAACTGATGGCCCCGGCAAAGATCAGGCTCAGCACACTGACGATCAAGGTGCCCAGCAACGCCACCGCCAGCCAGCGCGCACGCCGTCCGGCAATCAGGTGCTCAAGCTTGGGCGTGAGCATATTGACCAGCTCGAAGACCAACAAACCGGCCAGCAGACTGGGCAGCAGCCGCAACGGCAATGCCAGCAACAACCCACCGAAAACAAGGATCAAACTGGCCAGGACTACATAACGCTGGGAAAACGCTGACATACAGCCTCAAAAAGAACGGCGCTAAAAGACAGGCAGTCTGCCAGCCTTCTCTTGGGAGGACCAGCGGCAGGCGCCAGAAGGACGGTGGCCTGGCATCTTAATGAAGAGTTGTGACAGGCAGGCGACGCAGCATCATGAAATTTCGCGGCAGCAGGGCTTGCCCGGATCACGAGCAAACCCTGCTCCGGTAGAGCGTCAAAACTACTTCTTCTTCAGGCAATTGCTGATGTAGGTCTTGTACGCATCGCCCTTGAGCCCCTGGGGCCGGTTGGCGTTGCAGTCCTTCATTTTCTGCTGCTGCGGGGTCAGCACCTTGGCCGGTGCCGCCATGGTCGCCGCCTTGCTCGCGGGCATGGCCGGTGTGGCGGCAGGGGTGACCGCGGGAGTGGCGGCAGGCGCGGCTTTCAGGCAATTGCTCATAAAGGCCTTGCGTGCATCACCCGCAAGATTCTGGGTCTTGGCGTCCGCGTTGCAAGTGCTCATCTTGCTTTGCTGAGCCGTCGCCGCAAACCCCTGTGAGCAAAGTAACAAGCCGATCAACAACAATGGGATACGAAGCATCTTCATGGAGTGTTCTCCTTGTTACCGTACCGAAGGGCACGGCATGCCTTCAGTGTAGACAAACGCTGTTACACATCCAGCGAGGCCAGGCTAGGCCATGCGCGCCTGGCGCCGGTATTGCTCCGGTGAACAACCGGCCTGGCGCTGAAACATGGCGATAAACGCCGAGGCCGTGCTGTAACCCAGGTCGAAGGCGATCTCCTGCACGCCGCGACTGGTTTCCAAGGCCTGCAGCGCGCCGATAAAGCGCAGGCGCTGGCGCCATTCACCAAAGCCGATCCCCAACTCGCGGACGAACAGGCGGGCCAGGGTTCGCTCACTGACGTGCAACTGCTCGGCCCACTGCACAAGCGGGCGGTTGTCCGCCGGGGCCTGCTGCAAGCCCTCCAGCACCCTGAGCAAGGCCGGGTCGTCGGAATACGGCAGGTAACAGTGCTCCACCCTGGCCTGGTGCAACTGGTCCACCAACACCTGCGCCAGGCGCACATCCGCCGGGGAGTCGGGGATTTTCACATCGCGCCGGGCGAAGTCGTTGAGGATCGACTTGAGAATATCGCTGATGGCCAGGGTGCTCGCCTCGGCGGGCAGATCGCGGCAATGCTCCTCGGCCAGGTAGACCGAGCGGTAGACAATCGCCTGGGCGTTATGGGAACTGTGCACGGTGTTCGGCGGTATCCACAACGCATAGCGCGACGGCGACATGAAGCGCCGGCCGGCCACTTCGTAGTGGATGACGCCGTGGGACACATAGTCGAGCGAACCCCAGGGATGACAATGGGCTGCCGCATGGCGATCGGGGCCGAATTCGGCATAGCGGAAGTACACCGAGGCCGGCAAAGAGGGAAAATCGGGGATGTCGATGTAGTGCTTGCCCATGCTGTCCGGATTCCAACGCAAATTGACCGGATCGAAGTATAGGCTTTCATCCAGACACGAGGATAATCCCTCCTCATTGACGATTCTGGTTGTAACCCTTATGCAATACGCGTTTCCCCTGCTGGCAATCTTTATCTGGGCCGGCAACACCGTGGTCAACAAGATGGCGGTCGGCGCAATCTTCCCGGCGGAGATCGGCTTCTACCGCTGGTTGCTGGCGGGCCTGCTGTTCACTCCGTTCATGTTTCGCCAGGTGCAGGCCCACTGGAGCCAGATCCGCCCGAACCTGGGCCGGATCTTCGTGCTAGGAGTACTCGGCATGGCGGTCTACCAGAGCCTGGCGTACTTCGCCGCGACCCTGACCTCGGCCACCAACATGGGCATCATCCTGTCGTTGATGCCCTTGATGTCCTTGACCCTGGCGATCCTCAGCCTCGGCCAGCGCCTGACCGCCGGAGCCTTGGCCGGAGCGGTGCTGTCGTTTGCCGGGGTGCTGGTGGTGGTGTCGACCGGCAGCCTGACGGCGCTGCTAAGCCACGGTGTGAATCTGGGTGACGCAATGATGCTGATCGCCACCCTGGCCTATGCGGTCTACAGCACCCTGCTGAAAAAATGGCAACTGCGCCTGCCACCTCTGGTGTTGCTGTACCTGCAGGTGCTGGTGGCGGTGGTGGTGCTGTTCCCGCTGTTCTGGCTGTCGCCGAAGGTCGGGCCGAACCTGCACAACGCCGGGCTGGTGCTGTATGCCTGCCTGCTGGCGTCGATGCTGGCGCCGCTGGCGTGGATGCGCTCGGTGGCCACCCTCGGGCCGAGCCGGACCACGCTGTTCTTCAACCTGCTGCCACTGATCACCGCGCTGATTGCCGCCGCGGTGCTGCACGAAAAATTGGCGTGGTATCACCTGCTGGGCGGGGCACTGACCCTCGGCGGGGTGATCCTCTCGGAACGCTGGACCACCGCGTTGCGTCGCGCCTGAACGGGCTGCGGCACTCGCCGTGCCTACTGTTCCTCGGCCGTTATCTGTAGATCCGGATCCAGGCTTTGCAAGGTAATGCCCTTGGCCACCGCGCCGAAGACCCGGTGCAGCAACGGGTTGCGATGCCGGCAATAGCAGTCCAGCGCGACCAGTTGATGACCGAGTTCGCGCTTGACTCGGTAGCCGGTCTGGCCGCTGTCCAGGCGCGTGGCCCCGACACTGTAGGACCACTTCACCGCCTGCTCCCAGAGCTGGAAATACAAGTGCGCCTGTTTGCCCACCTGGTAGTCGATGCCGATGAACTTGTTGATGGCCTTGTCACCGAGCAGAAAGCAGAGCATGAACGCCACCATCTTGCCGGTCTTTTCATCGCTCAACAGGATGAAATGCGACTCTGGCTTGAGGGCGATCTGGCGAAAGAACTCGAAGGTGAGCTTTTCGAATTTGGTCTTGCCCTTCTCGTAGGTTTGCAGAAAGAGGCTGTACAGCTCTTGCAGCGTTGCTTCATCCGGTTGCTGCACGACCTGGACCGTCAGGGCTCCTGGCACCAGACCGTGTTTGAGCTTCTTTTTCAGCAGATAACGGTGACGGCTCTTGAGGGTCTTGAGATAGCCCTCGAAACCACCCGGGGCCAGTTCGACCGCCGTGCCCGGAAAACTCACCATGGGAAACAGCCCGCGGGTTGCGCACAGCCCTTCAAACGCCGCTTTCTGGGCTTCGCCAAAATCCTTCCAGACAGTCATCGCCGCGTTCTTGGCTTTCGCCCGCAGGCTCAGCGCGTCTTGCAGCGGCCCGAGGATATCCGCCAGCGAATACCCCGGCAGCAAACCGATAGTGCCCTCGTCGGAACAGGGTGAACCGACGAACAGGGTGCGCTGGTAACGCAGTGCCGGGATCACCCGGAGCATCTTGGCAATCACCGGCGGAACGACCAATTCCATGGGCACGTTCATGATGAACGTGGGCGCCAAGCCGATCGGCTGCCCATCTTTCTCCAGAATGGCATAGGCAAATTCGAACTGGTCTTCAAGCCCGCCCTCTTCCAGGGCTTCATACCACCAACGACCTTCGACGCCGCTAAAACAGCTTTCCCACAGTGTGGCGGGAACAGACGCAGCGTGGCTGGCCCATTGAACTTGAAGCATTAAAACATCCTCTCAGTCGACTCCCTCCTGAGAGGGCCCATCCTTATACCCCCATGCAGGTGCATCGAGAAAGGATGGAAGCCAATTATTTCAACCGCTATAGCGCGGTTCGCCACGTTGCCAAAGGCCGTGCCCGGGCAACGCTCACGCGACTTGCGGCACTCAGTCGGCAATCACCACAATCGACACCCGGCGGTTCTCGGTACGTCCCTCTGCCGTGTCATTGCTGGCCACCGGCACGCGACTGCCGAGACCGCGCACCTGAATGTTCTGGTGTTGCATACCGGTCTGCTCCAGCACCGTCGCCACACTGTTGGCCCGACGCACAGAGAGCTGTTCGTTATAGGCGTCCTTGCCCGACGCATCGGTATGCCCGTCCACCCGCACCCGCTGGATACCCACGCCCAACAGGGCCTTGGCGATGCGCTCGACAATGTCGTGGCTTTCCTTGTTCAGCACTTCCAGGTCACTGCCGAACAGCACCTTACCCGACAGGCCGAAAGCCCAGCCCTCGTCCGTCAGTTCGAAACCCTGTTGCTTGAGCACGGCGATCTGCGCCGCGCTCAGGCCTTTGGGCGGCGCGGTCTGGCAGCCGGCCAGCGCCAGCAGCGCGGTAAACAGGGCCAGGGTGAAAAAACGCAGGGTCCGACGGGTCAATGTGTACAAGGGTTCAACTCCTGGTCTGAACAATGGCGGCGGAGTGCTCCGACCCCGCCGTGTGCTGCCCGCCTCGGGCGAGGCGCTTGGCATGGTACATGGCCGCATCGGCGGCGTTGAGCAAGGTGCCCGGGGTGGCGCCATGATCGGGATAAACCGCGATGCCGATGCTCAGCGAGGTCAGCACCTGGGCTTCGCCGGGCACCGGGATGGGGGCATCCATGCTGGCAATGATCTTGTCGGCAATGCGCTGGGCGTCTTCGATCTTGTGCACCGGCGTGAGCAGCACGGCGAACTCATCGCCGCCCAGGCGCGCCACCAGATCCTCTTCGCGCAACTGCGCCCGCACCCGCGTGGCCACGGCGACCAGCACCGCATCGCCCGCCGCATGACCGAAGTTGTCGTTGATCTGCTTGAAGCGATCACTGTCGAGAAACAGCACGCCGACCCGCTCGCCCTGCTTGGCGGCATTGCGCAGCGCGCGCATCAACCGGCCTTCGAAGAAGGCCCGATTCGGCAGGCCGGTCAGGCTGTCGTGGCTGGCCTGGTGGGCCAGGGATTCGTTTTCACTTCGCAGGTGGGTCTGCCAGGACTCCAATTCGTCGAGCAGGGCATTGAAGTCGGTGCCCAGGTTGTCCAGCTCGGCAATCTGCGCCGGCGGCACACGTCGGTCGAAGGCACGCTCGACGCGCGCGGCGTGGGCCACGTCGGCGAGGCTGCGCAACGGACCGATAATACCGCGCAACAAGCGCCGGGCCAGGTACAGCCCGAGCCACGCCGCCAGGGCACTGCACACGACGATACCGAGCAGACCGCTGATCAGGAAACGCAACAGGCTACCGCCATGGCCAGTCAGGCGAATGCTGCCGACCTCGCGATCCTGATGGACAATCGGCAGGCGGATCGGTTGTTCCAGCAGGGCCCGCGCCAATTGCATTTCCACTTCAGAGAGCAGGCCGGTTTCCGGCCGCTGCCAGCGCGCCAGCAATTGACCGCGGGCATCGAAGACTTCGGCATCGGCCACCTCCTCCGTCTCGGCGATCAGGGCCAGGGCCTCGGTAGCCGCACTGCTGTCGTTGAACACCACCGCCGCTTCCACGGTGTAGCTGATGGAACGGGCGATCAGCTGCAGATTGTGGTCGGCGTAGACCCGCAGGGCCAGCACACCGAGAAAGGTCAACGAAACACTCACCAGGCCAACGGCGGCCATGGCCGCCAGCAGATGCCCACGCCCGAGCACCGAACGCAGGCTGGGGCGCGTGCCGGACCTGAGCCAGCCGATCATGGCTGGGGACTCCGGCGCCGCGAGAGTTGCAACACGCTGGGGTGAATACGCACGCCACTGCGGGCGACCGAGTCGAGGTTGACCTCGAACGACACCTGGCTATCGGCGACCCGCAGGCAGAACAGGCTGCCCACGGTGCACTGATCGCCGCCTTCGCTGATGCTCAGCACCGCGTGGCCGTTCAGGGCACTGAAGAGTTGGCTGCGTTCTTCGCTGCTCAGCTTGCCGATATACACGGCATCACAGGCACTGCCGAGGGTCGGGCTGCTCGCCAGCAGGCGCTGGACCAATACCGGTCGCCCGGACGCCTGGGTGGTGCCCTTGACCAGATCGTCGGTGTACTCGGTGGGGCCGACAATACACAGGCGCAGTTGCGCAGGCTCCACCGGCCAGCGCGCATAACTGAGAATCCCCAGCACCACCTGGGTGACCGCCTGGGCACGCTGATCGGCCGCGGCGCTGGGCACGGCGTCCTGGGCAAAGCTGATGTGCGTCGACAAACAGAGAAGGGCAGACAGGCAGAACTGTCTCCAACCCCAAAACCGCCCTGTCGTCGAGACAGCCACGCCCATGAAGGAATTCTCTTAAAGCAACGTAGGAATAGTGCCGCAACGATAGCACACCCCTTGGATCGTCAGAATGGGTCTGCAGCACTAGATAGCCAACTATTGGTTTATAAATCTCTGAAGTATGGATTTGAGCTTTCCTATTCTTCTGCGTGCCATGGGCTGCCTAAGATCGACACCACGCTCCTGCAGGGGAGAAGGCTCTCCCCTGATCTGATGTCAGACCGGCTCCGCAGAGAACTGGCTAGACGAACGCCCTCTGTTACTGCCGTAACCGCTCGTCCCGGCCCCACACCGTGACGCGCATCGAACCGTTCAAGGCTTCGTTGAGGCGCACCGATGAAACTGGAGATTTTCCGTACCCTTTGGGGTTATACCGCGAGCAAGGCCCAGGCCCTTGAAGAACTGCTGGCCGCCGGCTTCGACGGCCTGGAGGCGCGGCTGCCGCTGGACGCCGCTGAACGCCGCGAGTTCGCCGCCTTTCTGCGGGCCAACCACCTGGGCTATATCAGCACCGTTTTCACCGCCTACGACGTGCTCCCCCAACAGGCCGCCGCGCCCGCCGAACACCTGCAGGACCTGGACCGCAAACTGGCCTGGGCCGCCGAGCTGCAACCGCGTTTCGTCAATGTGCTGGCCGGCAACGACCGCTGGGCCCTGGCGCAACAGGTGGAGTTTTTCGGCCAGGCCATGGCCCTGGCGAAACGTCACGGTCAGTTCTGCACCTTTGAAACCCATCGCTCGCGCTCGCTGTTCAATCCCTGGGTCACCCTGGAACTGATCCGGCAACTGCCCGACCTGCGCTTCACCAGCGACATCAGCCACTGGATCGTCACCTGCGAACGCCTGCTGGACGATCCCGCCGATGACCTCAGCGCCTTTGTCGAACGCGTCCACCATATCCAGGCGCGGGTCGGCTACGACCAGGGTCCGCAGGTGCCGCACCCCGGCGCCCCGGAATACGCCCGCGAGCTGGCCTTCCACCAGGCCCACTGGGAAAGCATCTGGCGCGCCCAGCAAGCACGCGGCTACACGGCCACCACCTTGACCCCCGAGTTCGGCGCCGACGGCTACCTGCATCACCTGCCCTTCACCAATGTGCCGGTCGCCGACCTGTGGTCGCTGAATGTCTGGATGGCCCGGACCGAACGCGAACATTTCCAGCGTTTCAGCCAATCAACCCAACCCTGAGGTGCTTGCGTCATGCCTGAGAACACACCCAACAGCCCGGCCCAGGCCAACTTCAAGAGCATTCCGCAGGTGAACATCGCCGGGCTGTTCAGCGTCGAGCTCGAACACCGGCTGGCGGTGGCCGAGCAACTGGGGGCCGCCGCCAGCGAGGTGGGCTTCCTCTACATCACCGGGCACGGGATCGATCCGCAGTTGATCGACAACCTGCGCCAGGCGGCCAAGGACTATTTCGCCCAGCCGTTCGAAACCAAGATGCGGCATTACATCGGTACCTCGGAATCCCACAAGGGCTTTGTCCCGGAAGGCGAAGAGGTGTACGCCAAGGGCAAGCCGGACCACAAGGAAGCCTTCGACATCGGCTTCGAAGTACCGGCGGACGATCCGCTGGTACTGGCCGGCACACCGCTGCTGGGACCAAATGACTGGCCGACCCTGCCCGGTTTCAAGGACGCGGTGCAGGCTTATTACGCGGCGGTCTTCGCCCTCGGTCGCAAGCTGTTCCGCGGTTTTGCCCTGGCCCTCGGCCTGGAAGAGAACACCTTCGATGCGCTGGTCACCCGACCGCCGTCGAAGCTGCGGTTGATCCACTACCCCTTCGACGGGGCCGCCCAGGATGCCCCCGGCATCGGCGCCCACACCGACTACGAGTGCTTCACCATTCTGCTGGCGGATAAACCGGGCCTGGAAGTGATGAACGACCAGGGCCAGTGGATCGACGCGCCGCCCCTGCCGGGAGCCTTCGTGGTGAATATCGGCGACATGCTCGAAGTGATGAGCGCCGGGGCCTTTGTCGCCACCGCGCACCGGGTGCGCACGGTGAGCGAGGAGCGTTATTCCTTCCCGCTGTTCTATGCCTGCGACTTCCACACCCTGATCCAGCCGCTGCCGGGTTTCGCCCAGGCCGGCCAGGACTATGAGCAGATCGCCATTGGCGAGCACATGTACGGCCAGGCCTTGCAGACCTACCAGTACCTGCGCAAGCGCGTGGAAAACGGCGAGATTGCCCTGCCGGACAAAGCTCGCAAGCCGTCGAGTTTCGGCCACTTGAAAAACCAGGCGCAGCCGTCCTGACCCAGCCCTCACACCCCAGCCTTCACATCGGAGCCACCCAACATGTATAAGAAAACAACCAGCCTGACCCTGATCGCCGCCGGCCTGCTGTGCAGCAGCGCCGCCTTCGCCTCGACGGCCACCCCCGGCCAATTGAAGGTCGGGATGGAAATCACCTACCCGCCCTTCGAGTCCTATGACGCCGACAAGAACGTGGTCGGTTCCGATCCCGAGTTGTCCCAGGCCCTGGCCAAGCACCTGGACGCCAAGGCGCAGTTCGTCGACACCAAGTTCCCGAGCCTGATCCTCGGCCTCAATGCCGGGCATTACGACGCAATCATTTCCGGCATGTACATCACCCCCGAGCGCCAGACCCAGGCCATGACCATTGCCTATGCCAAGACCGGCGCGGCGATCATGGTGCCCAGCTCCAGCACGCTGAAGCCGGGCACACCGGAGGACCTCTGTGGGCTGAAGATCGGCCTTGAACAGGGCACCACCTGGGTCGCGCAGTTCCAGAAGCTGTCGACCGATTACTGTGTACCCAAGGGCAAGGGCGCGATCACGGTGAACGAGTATCCCTCGGCACCGGAAGTGACCCAGGCGCTGCTGTCCAACAACGTTCAGGCGCAAGTGGAAATTGCCGGTGCGGCCAAGCTGATCGCCGAGAAGACCAAGGGCCGGGTGGTGGTGACCAGCGAACACCTGATCTATGCGCAGACCCTCGGGATCTTTGTGAAGAAGGGCAATGACGCGACGTACCAGGCGCTGCTCAAGGCATTCGAGGAGACGAAGAAGAGCGGCGAATACGCGGCCATACTGAGCAAGTACAGCCTGGAAGCGGCGGAGTAAAAACCACTGTTTCTGGAGTAGACCATTGCTGTCTGCAGGCACACGGACTGTAGGAGCATGGCTTGCCAGCGAAGAGGCCCTCAAGGCCGCCAAAAGCTTCGCGGGCAAGCCCTGCTCCTACAAGGACCGGGGTTGCAACAGAGAGGCCGTAACAGCGTCAACGCAACACCGAGGTATCTATGCAATTCGATTGGCCCTATTTCTTTTCGCTGTTCTCGATGCCAGCCTTCTGGCAAGCCTGCGTCACAGTGGTCGAGCTCAGCGCCCTGGCCTGGTTTATCGGCATGTTGCTGGGTTTCTTCCTGGCCTCGGCCAAGCTGTCGGCCTCGGCCTGGTTACGCCTCCCGGCGGCGGCCTATATCTGGTTCTTTCGCAGCATTCCGCTGCTGGTGCTGGTGGTGTTCGTCTACAACCTGCCACAACTGTTCCCGAGCACCGGCGGCGTACTCTCCGATCCGTTCTATTCCGGGTTGCTCGCGCTGGTGGTCACCGAGGCCGCGTACATGGCCGAGATCCATCGCGGCGGGCTGATCTCGGTCGCCAGGGGCCAGAAGGAAGCCGGCCGCGCCCTGGGCATCGGCGTGCTCGGGTTGCAACGGCTGATTGTGATTCCCCAGGCGTTTCGTATCTCGCTGCCAACCCTGATCAACGAATACATCACGGTGGTGAAACTGACCTCGCTGGTTTCGGTAATCTCCCTCACCGAGCTGCTCACCGTCGGCCAGCGCCTCTATGCGCAGAACTTCCTGGTGATGGAAACCCTTGGCGCGGTGGCGGTGTACTACGTGTTGATCGTGAGCCTGTTCGGTTGGCTCCTGCAACGCCTGGAGCGGCATCTCGACCTGGGTCAGCGCAAGCCGCAGACCCTCGATGAGACCGCCATCGCCGGACTCAGGGCCGCGCAGCCGACGCTGACCCCGCCACCTCGCACGCCGTCGGTCAGCGGTGCTCCGCTGGCGCTGGACCTGCAGAATATCCACAAGTGCTATGGCAGCCACGAAGTGCTCAAGGGCATTGATCTGGCGGTCGGCAGTGGCCAGGTGATTTCCATTATCGGCCCGTCCGGCTCGGGCAAGACCTCGCTGATCCGCACCGTCAATGGCCTGGAAAGTATCGACCAGGGCAAGATCGTGCTCTTCGGCGAGAGCTTTATCAGCGCCGCCAATCCCCCGAACAACCCGCAGATTCGTCGGGGTGTGCGGCGCATCGGCATGGTGTTCCAGAACTTCAACCTGTTTCCCCATCGCTGCATTCTCGACAACATTACCCTGGCGTCACGCTACCACGGCGTGGCCCGCGAACTGAGCGAACAGCGGGCACTCGCCTTGCTCGACAAGGTCGGCCTGCTGGCCCATGCCCGCAAGTACCCGCACCAGTTGTCCGGCGGTCAGCAGCAGCGGGTGGCGATTGCCCGGGCGCTGGCGATGGAACCGCAGATCATGCTGTTCGACGAGCCGACTTCGGCACTGGACCCGGAGCTGGTCGGGGAAGTGCTGAAGGTGATTCGCGAGTTGGCGGATGAAGGGATGACAATGTTGATCGTCACCCATGAGATGGATTTCGCCATGTCGATTTCCGATCGGGTGGTGTTTATGGAGAACGGGGTGGTGCAGTTGGACGCCAGCCCGCAGGCGATTCGCGAGGAGGCGGCGGGTGAGCGGGTGCGGCGGTTCATGGGGATTGAAGCCGCTACCACAGCGAGCGTGGCGCAGGCCAGCTGAAGCGAACGCCGTCCCTGTAGGAGCTGGCTTGCCAGCGATGGCGGCCGGATAGTCGATGCAAGACTTTCGGGCCTCATCGCTGGCAAGCCAGCTCCTACAAGGTTCGTGGCGCTCTCAAAGTCCCGTTTCAGCGCCCAACTCCAGCATCAATCCACTGAGCCGCTTGACCTTGCGCCCCACCGCCTCTTCGAACACCCCGCCACGGGGTTCGATCAAACTGAACCAATCCTTGGCCCGGGTGATACCGGTGTAGATCAGTTCCTTGGTCAACACCGGGTTCAACACCTGCGGCAGGATCAAGGCGGTATGGGCAAACTCCGAGCCCTGGGACTTGTGCACCGTCATGGCGTACACCGTCTCCACATCGTTCAACCGGCTGGGCAGGACAAAACGCACCCCGCCCTGCCCGTCATTACGCGGGAAGGCCACCCTCAACACTGGCTGGCCGGCTTCGGGTCCGTCGCGCTCCGGCAGCTTCAAGGCAATGCCGATATCGCCGTTCATCAAACCCAGGCCGTAATCGTTGCGGGTCATCAGCACCGGACGCCCCTCGTACCAATGCTGGTCGCTGTCGATCAGCCGATGGGCAAACAACGCCGAGGTAATCCGCTGGTTCAACCCTTCGACGCCCCAGGGCCCCTTGCGCACGGCACAGAGCAACTGGAACGCGTCGAAAGCCTGGAGCACCGTGCGCGCCCAATCGGTCCAGCGCGCATCCGCCAGATCGGTGCCGGCATCCGGACGCCGACTACGCAGTACCCCCAGGTAGTGCCGGTAACCTTTCGGGCCGGTGCCCTGGCCATCCAGCACCAAACGTTCGAACTGCCTGTCCTGCTCGCCCTTGAGCGACAGTACAAACAGGTCCGCGTGACTGCCGGCCGCCAGCAGCGCCCGCGCCTCGTCCGCCGACTGGCGATTGACCAGGCGGGCCAGTTGGCCGATACCGCTGCCTTCGCCGAAGCGCCGGGAGTGCCGCAACATCACCACCTGCTGGGCCAGTGGATGGCTGTCGTCCAGGTCTTCCTGCAAACCGCTGCCGCTCAAGTCCTCGCCGCTGACCGCTTGCAGCCAGCCACGGGTCCCCGCGCCGTACCAGCCCTCCTCGGCATCCCGACACAGATCCCCCAGTACCGCACCGGCTTCCACCGAGGCCAACTGGTCCTTGTCGCCCAGCAGCACCAGCCGGGCATGATCCGGCAAGGCATCGAGCAGATTGGCCATCATTTCCAGGTCGATCATCGACGCTTCGTCCACCACCAGTACATCCAGCGGCAAGCGGTTACCGGCGTGGTGACGGAAGTGCCGGGTGCCCGGCCGGCTGCCCAACAGACGGTGCACGGTGGTGACGTCGCTGGGGATCTTGCCGCGCACGCCATCGTCGATCTCCAGCGAGCGCACCTGGGCACTGATGGATTCGGTCAGCCGCGCGGCGGCCTTGCCGGTGGGTGCCGCCAGGCGGATGCGCAGGGGTTTTCCCGCCGCCACCGCCGGCGCCTGGAGCAAGGCCAGCAGGCGCACCACGGTGGTGGTCTTGCCCGTGCCGGGACCACCGGTAACGATGCTGAATGCTCCCCGCGTGGCCAGGGCACAAGCGAGTTTCTGCCAATCGATAAGCGCACCGGGCTGCGCCGCGCCGAACAGTGCGGTCAGGCGTTGCGCCAGGTCATCCGGGGTCTCTTCCTGTTCCGCCAGGCGCCGACGCAAGGCCTCATCGATACGCCGTTCGTAAGCCCAGTAGCGGCGCAGGTACAGGCGTCGTCCGCTGAGCACCAGCGGACGCTGTGCCGCTTCGATACCCACCTCGTCCGCCAACGCCACCAGCGAGCTTGTTTGCAGGGAGCGACACCAGTGCTCACCGTCCAGGGCCACCAGCAATTGCGACGGCAGCAGCAGCGCCCCGCCCTGCACATCACCTTCCGGCGGCAAGGACAGGGCGAAGTCCGGCTCCTGCAAGGTGGCGAACAGATCAAGGCAGACATGCCCGTGCCCCAACTGGTGGCTGGTCAGCGCCGCAGCCAGCAGCACCAGCGGATCGGCCTCGGGATCGAGTTCATGGAGAAAGGCCACGAAGGCCTTGTCCAGCGCCCGCAACCAACCCCGTTCAACCCAGCGCTCCAACAGCAACAACAAGTCCGCCGCGCGGCTCAGGGGCATCAGTTCAGCCAGGCTGTCGTCGCTCAGCGCCGTCGGCAGGATTTCCGAAAAAGAACGTTTCATAACAGACTCCCCTGCTCCCAGACGGGCTCGCCGCGGGGCACCGGTTTACCCTGGAACAGCAGGTCCAGGTGCTCGATCAGCTCACGGGGCGGCCGGGTGAAAAACACACCCTGGCTCGGCGCCCGGGTGCCACGCAGGAACAGGTACAAGGCCCCGCCCATATGCCGGTCGTAGTCGTAATCCGGCAGCCGCACCTTGAGCTGGCGATGCAGGGCCAGCAGGTAGAGCACGTATTGCAGGTCGTAGCGGTTGTCGAGGATCGACAGGTTCATGGCCTGCTCGGTATAGGCCGCGTCATCGGCGCCCAGCCAGTTGGATTTATAGTCGGCCACGTAGTAACGCCCCTGGTGCTCGAACGTAAGGTCGATAAAGCCCTTGAACATGCCATTGAGCAGGACCGGCTCGGCCTTGGCCCGGGCGACGCCGCCGTGGGTGTGGCGGCGTACCAGCTCGTCGACCTTGAGCACATCCACCGTGTGGCTGGCGAACCAGAACTCCATCTCCACCCGGTAGGCCTTGAGGTCCTGGAAGACCACCGGCGGTTGATCGTTGCCCAGGCGCAAAGGGGTTTGCAGCAGATCGGCGAGCCAATCGCTCAGGGCTGTGATCCAGCCTTTCCAACCCCGCAGATTGCCGCGTGGCGCGACGGCCTTTTCGATCAATGTGCGATCGGCATCAAAGCCTTCGTCACCGGCCCATTCGAGCAGGCCGTGGAGAAAGGTGCCGGGGTTCGGCCCACGGGGGAAACGGTGAATATCGCTACCGCTCGGCACCAGGTCGCGGGGCGCGGCCGGATCGAGACGTTCGTCGTCGAAGAGTTTTTGCGCCTGGGGGCTTTCCGGTGCTTCCTCGGTGTCAGCACTCTGCGCCTCGCCGATGCGCAAGGCGCTGTAGGAGGCGATCCACCAGTACTCGGAAGCACTGCGCTTGGGCAGGCGCGGGGCGAGCAAGAGGGCTTCATTGCGCGGCGGCTGGAAGGCTTCGGCGGTGGCCGCCGGCAGCGATTCGCAAGCCAGCGCCGGGCAACCTTCCCGCAGGTCCAGCAACCAGCGTTCAAGCCCCGTGGACTCGCCCAACACAGCGCCGCCACCGAGCAGATAGCCAAGGGCCGAGAGGTGCAGCACCGAGGCATTGTGGTTGCCACGCTTGAGGTCGGCCACTCCCAGCCAGCAAGCATGCCGGGCCCGGGTCAGGGCCACGTACAACAGGCGCAAGTCTTCAGCCAGGCGCTCGTCGTCGGCCTGGCCGATCAACTCGGCGGTAGGCTTCAGGCTGACCTGGGCCCTGCGCTCGGCATCGTGGTAATGCAACGGCAGGCGACTGCCGTCCACCGGTTTGACCGAGCAGATAAACGGCAGGAACACCAAGGGGTATTCCAGGCCCTTGGACTTGTGGATGGTCACCACCTTGACCAGTTGCTCGTCGCTTTCCAGGCGCAGGATCTGTTCTTCACCGGCCTGACCGGAAGACGCCAGGTGTTCGCCGAGATGACGGATCAGCGCCTGTTCACCGTCCAGCTCGGCGGCCGCCTGTTGCAGCAGTTCGGACAGGTGCAGCAAGTTGGTCAGCACCCGTTCGCCATCGCTGCGGGTCATCAGCGCCTGGGGCAGGTGGAAGTCATGGATCAGCCGACGGAGCATCGGCAACACGCCTTGTTTGCGCCAGATCTCGCGGTAGCGGCGGAACTGCATGACCCGCGCCTCCCACGCCAGCTCGTCCTGGTTGAGGCGCTCCAGTTCGGCCAGCGACAGGTTCAAGGTGATGCAGGCCAGGGCCGCCCGCAGCGGACGTTCGACATCCGGCTCGGCGCAAGCCTTGAGCCAGGCCAGCAGGTCATGGGCCTCCTGGGCGGCGAACACCGAATCCTTGTCCGAGAGGTAAACGCTGCGTACGCCGCGACTGGCCAGCTCGCCACGGACCGCCTGGGCCTCCTTGCCGTCACGCACCAGGATCGCGATATCGGAGGGCAGCACGCCCTTGAGGACGCCGTCGCGGACGAAACCGCTACGCTGCTGCTGACCACCGTTGAGCAACTCGACAATGCGCGTGGCGCAGGCCGCGGCCAACTGCTGGCGATACAACGCGCCGGACACCGGCTGCTCGGTTGCCAACTGCCAGAGATTGAGCGCCGCCACGGGCTGGCCGTCGATCTGCAAGACCTCCTTGCGCCCCTGGGCAGCCACCGGCAGAAACGGTACCGGGTTCTCATCGCCTTCGCGAAACAGGAATGCACCACGTCCTTGCTCGCGCTGCTCGGCACGCTCGAAGACATGGTTGACCGCCGTGACCATCGCCTGGCTGGAACGGAAGTTGGTACCCAGGGTATGCAGGCGACCGTGGGTGGCCTGGCGCGCTCGCAGGTAGGTGTAGATATCGGCACCACGGAAGGCGTAGATCGCCTGCTTCGGGTCGCCGATCAGAAACAGGCCGCACTCGGGACTGTTGTCCTCGATGCGGTAGATACTCTCGAAGATCCGGTACTGCACCGGGTCGGTGTCCTGGAATTCGTCGATCAGGGCCACCGGGAATTGCTCACGGATCAGGCTCGCCAGGCGCTCGCCACCGTCGGCATGGAGCGCCGCATCGAGACGCAGGAGCATATCGTCGAAGCCCATCTCGGCGCGCCGGCGCTTCTCTTCCTCGAAGCGCGCACCGGCCCAGCGGGCGGCGTGCTCGAGCACGGCGGCATCCGGGGTGGGCAAGGCGTCGAGGCTGGCTTTCAAGCCAGCCATGGCGTCGAGGGCTGGATGGCTCGGTGGCTCACCCTTCCAGGCTTCAGCCAGGCCCGCGGCGGTCAGACGGCTGAAGCCGGTGCCGATATCCAGTTGCTCCTGGGTTTCGTCCACGGCCCAGGCGCTGAGTTTCTCGAACCAGGGCTCGAAGTAGCGCGCCTGCATCTTGCGACCGTCGACGGTCTTGTTCGCCACGCCTTGCAGGCAGATATCCCGCAGTTCAGCGGCCCATTGTCGCCAGGGCGCCTTGAGTTGCACCAGGGCCTGGCGACGTTCCTGAATACAGGCCTCGATCAGCTCGGCCGGCTCTTGCAGGTTGTCGTTGCGTCGCTCGCTGCCGAACAGGGCCCGCACCCGGGGCAACAGTGTCGCCGGGCCGCCCCAATTGGCCCGGACCCAGTTCAACGCATCGCCGTGCATCTTGTAGCAGAACAGCCGCCAGTAATCGCGCAGCACTTCGCCCAGCAGTTCGCTGTGGTCGGTTTCCAGGGTCTGGGTAAACAGGCTGCCGCTGTCGAAGGCGTGTTCGCGCAGCATGCGCTGGCACCAGCCGTGGATCGTCGATACCGCCGCTTCGTCCATCCATTGGGCGGCGATATCCAGGCGATTGGCACAGGCCGGCCAGTGTTCGACCGGGTATTCGTCACGCAGTTGGGCGATCAATGCATCGGTGGCCGGGATCTCGTCGCGGAAGAACCGTGCGGCTTCCGCCAGGCGGGTGCGGATGCGGTCGCGCAGTTCCTGGGTGGCGGCATCGGTAAAGGTCACCACGAGGATTTGCGGCGGCAGCAATTCGCGGCCGAACCCCGAGTCCTCGCCGCCATGGCCGAGGACCAGGCGCAGGTAGAGCGCGGAGATGGTGAAGGTCTTGCCGGTGCCGGCGCTGGCTTCGATCAGTTGGCTGCCGCGCAGCGGAAAGGCCAGCGCCAGGGGGGGCTTGTTGTCGGTCATGAGCGCGCCTCCTCGGCAGCGAGAGAACGCCACGGCGCTTCGACCAGCGGCCGATAGAGCGCATCGCACCAACCTTCGAATTCCTCGCTGGCAATCAGCGCGTTGTAGTCGGCGAACTGGCGGGCCAGGGCCACGTTTTCCCGACGCTCGCCTTCGCTGTTCACACCGTCGCCGTCATAGGCCTTGCGCGCCGCGTCCTGCGCCTTGAGCGGGTCCGGCTGGGAGAGCCAGGCGAAGGCGGTCTTCACCGCGACCGGCAGCGGACGGCGCATGCCGGACTGCCAGGCCAGCAGCAGGTTGCCGAGGATCTCGGCGGCACGCGGCGCTTCGAACGGCGGCAGCAGCAGGGTGTCGTCGCTGGCCACCAGGGCCGTGGTCATCGACAGTCCGCAGGCACAGGCCACCAGGTGCTCGACCCAGGGCTTGGTCAGACGGTGCCATTTGCGCGTCTTGATCGAGCCGATGCTGTTGGGGATGGTGGTCACGGCGAGCAGGCCGCCGTCACTGCGTTGATGCAAACCGCTCAACCATCCCTCCACCCGGGTGGCGCTGGTGTCGAAGGCGACGGGCACGGCACTGGTCAGTGGGGTCGGCCAGAGGCTGAGCAGTTGTTGATAACGTTGCAGCAAATCCGGCAGCGGTTCGATCAGTTCGTGTTGCAGCAATTCGCCGAAACCGGCCATGGGCAGCAGGCCGCTGGCTTGTAACCGCCGGGCCTGGTGCTGCAGCGCCTCGTCCGGGTTGTCCGCCTGGAGCAGCGCCGCTTGCAGCAGGCTGTCGCTGAGGCTGTAGCGTTGCAGGGCATCGAGCACGAACGGTTCCTCGTCGGCCAAGGGTGCCTGGGCCGCTTCGAAAAAGACTTTCAGGCGCTGGCTGAAAAAGTGCCGGACGGGATTGCGCAGGAAATCCTGGAGCTGGGCCAGGGTCAGTGGCTCGTCCTGTTGGTAGGCGTCGAGTTCGGCACTGATTTCGTTCGGGCCCTGGGTCTCGTGCAGTTGCTGCCATTCGCGGGCATAGCTGAACAATTCGGCATGGCTGTCGTGGAAATAACGGGCGCTGAAGGGTTGCAACGGATGCGCCTGGGTCAGGGCTTTCAGCAGTTGCTCACCGTCGCCGTCCGGCAATCGCCAGCCCGCGGCGAGATGGTCGCGTAGCTGGCCGATCAGGACCGA
This sequence comes from Pseudomonas sp. MWU12-2037, assembly GCF_023242345.1. Lineage (NCBI taxonomy): Bacteria > Pseudomonadati > Pseudomonadota > Gammaproteobacteria > Pseudomonadales > Pseudomonadaceae > Pseudomonas > Pseudomonas sp. MWU12-2037. The sequence continues at coordinate 119,813 of NZ_JALLIZ010000022.1, forward strand.
GGCCGGACGCTCGCTGTTGTCGCGGATGCTGTGACCGACCCAGCTGATATAGAGCTGATGCCGGGCCGAGAGCAGGGCTTCGAGCAACAGGTAGCGATCGTCTTCCCGTCGCGAGCGATCACCGGGGCGGTAGTCGCTGCCCATCAGGTCGAAGTCCAGGGGTGGCTGCGCACGGGGGTAGTCGCCGTCGTTCATGCCCAGCAGGCAGACCAGCTTGAACGGGATCGCACGCATCGGCATCAGGGTGCAGAAGTTCACCGCGCCGGCGAGGAAGCGCTGGGACAGCCGGCCCTGGTCGAGGCCGGCCAGCCAGGCTTCGCGGACCACGGTCAGCGGCAGGATTTCCTGCAGGTTGACGGCTTCGCAGGTTTCCAGCCAGTCGGCGCGCAGCTGTTCGAGCTGGATCAGCAGATAGTCGTCGTGTTCGGTGCTGGCGAGGAAAAACAACTGGATCAGGGCGTGCAGGCGCTCGCCCCATTGTTGCGGAAGTGCCGGCTCGGAGAGTTCCTGGTGGGCGATTTCCAGGGCGTCGAGCAGGGCCACCAATGGGCCGATCAAGGCGGCGTCGAGGCCACCGATCTCGTCGTAGGGTTCGATACCTTCGCAGGCTTCGCCACTGCCGACTGCATAGCCCAACAGCATGCGGCGCAAGCCGAACTGCCAGCTGTTCTGTTCCAGAGCATCGGGCAGGCCGAGGCCGGCGCGTTGTTCGGCGTTCATGCCCCAGCGCACGCCGGCGCCTTCAATCCAGCGATGCAGGGTCGGCAGGTCACGTTCCTGCACATTGAAGCGCGCGCGCAAGGCCGGGACGTCCAGCAGGTCGAGGATCTCGCTGACCGGGAAACGACTATCGGGCAGCTTGAGCAGATGTTCGACGGCAATCAGCAACGGGTCGCGACCACGCTGACCCTGGTCGGCCAGGGTGAAGGGGATAAAGCGTGGATCGTTGCGTTCGAGCTGGCCGAACACCGCGCGGATATGCGGCGCATAGCTGTCGATATCCGGGACCATGACAATGATGTCACGCGGTCGCAGGTCCGGCTCGGCACTGAAGCGTTCGAGCAGTTGGTCGTGGAGGATCTCCACTTCACGCTGGGCGCTGTGGGCGATATGGAAACGGATCGACGGGTCGTGCTCGAGGTCGATCGCCGGCCAGTGCTCGCGGGTTTCGTTGAGCGGGCGCAGCTCGAGGATATCGTCCTGCAATTGATTGAGCAGGGTTGTCGGCGTGCTGTCGCTGAACAGGTCGATACGACCATCACGGAAAGCCGCGCGGTAGCTGGCGGGATCGTCGTAGCTGTCCAGCAGGTTGATATAGTCGCGGCCCTGCTTGCCCCACGCGGCCAGCAGCGGGTGCGCGTGCTGGTGCAGGGTTTGCGGGTCGAGGGCCAGGGGCATCCCGGCCTTGCGGGTCTGGCGTTTGTATTGGTTACGCAGCAGGTCCTTGTCGGCAACTATATCGGACCAGTGATGCCGGCAAGGGTTGTGCACGCAGAGCAGCACCTGGCTGAAACGGGCCAGTCCGGCGAGGGCTTCGAGGGCCTGGGCGGGCAGCGAGGAGATGCCGAATACGATGACTCGCGGCGGCAGGCCTGGTGGTGCGCTTTGCAGCTGGTTGATCCGTTCGATAAAGCGCTGGTGCACACCGGCGCGGCTTTGGGCCATGCCCGACTCACCGACGTCCAGCAGCAATGCGCGCCAGAGCTCGGCCTGCCAGCAATTGGCGGGCGGCAGCGGTTTGATCTCGCCGCGACCGCTGCGCAGTTGATGGCGGCCGGCAGCCCAGTCCTCCAGCCAGTCGGCGCGGTAGACCTGGTATTGGTCGAACAGGTCGGCGAGGCGCTCGGCCAGTTGGTAGCGCTTGCGCAGGTCGGTGTCGTGGGTGAGGAAGCGTTGCAGCGGCTCGAAGTGCGGCTGGTCGATCAGTTCCGGCAGCAGGCGCATCAGGCGCCAGGTCAGCGGGCCCTTGTCGAGCAGGGATTTGGCCGGGATCTCGTCGCGGCCCAGGACCCTGCGGTAGAGCTGCCACATAAAGCTGCCGGGCAGTTGCACATCAATGGCGGCGGCGATGCCGCAGCCGCCCTGGTCGTCGCCTTCCGGGTCTTCGGCCAGGGCGAGTTTCAGCCACTGGGCAATGCCGTTGCTCTGCACCAGGGCGATTTCGTTCTCCAGGGGCGCCAGGGGATAACGTCGCATCACGTTGATCACCAGGCTGCGCAGTTCCTCGGGGCTGTTGCTCTGCACCACCATGAAGGCGGGGTTGAGTGAGGTGGCGTCCGGCATGCCGACTTCCTTGGAGAATTCAAAACGAAGGCAGGACTTTACCACCTCCGGCGCAGGCAATCCCTCTTGAGCCTTGCATCGCCTGGGCCGGCCTCTTCGCGGGCAAGCCCTGCTCCTACAGTGTGATGTCGTATGCGAATTTTGTGTACGACGCCGTCCTGTAGGAGCCGGGCTTGCCCGCGAAGAGGCCCTCG
>NZ_JALLIZ010000023.1:0-121076 GCF_023242345.1 Pseudomonas sp. MWU12-2037
GGCGCCATTCACCTCGTTGAGAATGATATTGGCCGCCGTGCCGTTGAGGTTCTGGTTACCCAGAATAATCCCGCCCAGTTGCGTCGACTGGGTCCGCGCGGTGGCGTTGTTGAGAATGACCCCGTTGGTCCCGACGTTGTAATCGGTGAACTGGTTATGCGACAGCCCCTGGGCATTCGGCGCGGCAATATTGACGATGGGTACGCCATTGCCCGCCTGCCCGAGCATCGTACCCGGCGCATTGACCACAATCCCGTCCGCCTGAACCAGCAACGGCTGCCAGAACATCGCGTTCGCCAGAATGAACGCCAGCCCGCGCTTGGGCAGTCCCCAAAAGTGCTCACGGTTTTTCAGGGCAGCAGAAGGCTGGCCCACGAGGAAGGCAAACTGACGAACATCCATGTCGGGATCTCGATGCAACGAAGGCAATGAATTGAGTTAAAAAAGCACGGCACCTCACGCCCGAGCGAACCGCTCATTGAGCAGCACCAGGTCAGGGCATGGATCGATACGGGGCTTGAGCAGGCGCTCGCAAATGCGAGTCAGCACCTTGCAGGTCGATGGTCTTGATGGAGAAACGGCGCCGTGCCTGCCTCCATATCGCAAATCCTTTTGGATGGCCTTGTGCCATCAACGGGCGCGATCATAGGGTGGCCATTTAATGGCGTCAATGAAATGTACCAATTTATTTCAATGTAGATACATAGCTTCTGAAGGGGGAATGTCCCCCTCCATCCGTTACACCGGAATTTTTAGCGCCTTCTTGTACGATCGTACCTAAAGCTCGCTCAACCCAAGCCGATAACCGAACGAAGCCCTGACTCGATCAGGTGACCGAATAATAAAAGCCGCTTTGCAAGGACAGGTCCCATGCCTATGTTCCGCACGATCCAAGCCCGCTACACGCTGTTTCTGGTCCTGTTCGTCCTGCTGCTGTTCGTCCTGACCGTGGTCGGAATCAGCCAGTTGGTCGCGCCCACGTTGCGCAAGACCGAGGAACAGGTCGTACTCAACCGCGTGGCCGAAGTGGCCGAGCAGATCAAGAACGAGTTGAACAAGGTCCAGGCCCAACAGCGCAGCATCACCCAGACCATTCCCCTGCTCGACAGCGACACCATCGACAAGGTCCTGCCTGGCCTGGTGGATCAGTACGGTGAACTGAAGGTCTTCGGCGGCGGCATCTGGCCCCTGCCCGGCCAGCGCACGCCGGGGCGGAACAAGCACAGCACCTTCTGGCACCGCGATGCCAACGGCCAGTTGAAGGTCAATACCTTCTGGAACAGCGCCGAAGCGCCCAACTATTACGAGCAGCCCTGGTACAAGGGCGGCATGGCCACCCCGCGAGGCCAATGCGCCTGGGCGGCCGCCTACAAGGATGACGCCAGCCAGGAGCCACGCACCAACTGCGCCATGGCCATCCAGCGCGACGGCGTGCCCTACGGCGTCTCGACCATCGACGTGACCCTGGGCTTTTTCAACGACCTGGTGGCGCGCAAGGAAAAAGACATCGGCGGTGAAATGCTGATTGTCGAAGCCGACGGCAAGATCATCAGCAACAGCACCCATATCAACAGCCCGGTGGTGCTCAAGAACATCAGCGACCTGGCCGGCAGCTCGGCCTTCGCCGCGCAGGTCAAGAGCGCCCTGCAGAACCGTGACGCCGCGTCCCACCGCGTGGAATTCAACAACGACGGCGTGACCAGCACCTTCTTCATGCGCCCCATCGAAGGCACCCCCTGGTTCCTCGCCACCGCCCTGCCGACCCAGTTGATCACCGCCCAGCGCGATGACGTGCTCAATACCCTGGCCCTGCTGCAGATCCCGATGATCGTGCTGCTGGTACTGTTGCAGGTGTATGCCATCCGTCAGTTGATCAACCGGATGCGCGCGCTCAAGACCAATATCGACGCATTGTCCGCCGGCGATGCCGACCTGACCCGACGCATCACCATCCGCGCCGAGGATGAGCTGGGGGCCATCGGTCACTCGGTGAACCGCTTTATCGTCTACCTGCAGAACATGATCGGCGAAGTCACCCAGGCCACCGGCGACATGGCCTCCAGCCTGGACAAGCTGCAACAGACCTCGGCCCATACCAACCAGATCCTCACCCGTCACGCCTCGGAAACCGAGCAGACGGTCACCGCCATCACCGAGATGAGCGCCACCGCCGACACCGTGGCCGAAAACGCCGCTGAAACCGCGGCCTTCACCCAGCGCGCCAACGAACACGCCGACCGTTCGCGGGTGGTGGTAGGCGAGGCTTCCAGCAGCGTGGTCGCGCTGATCGACGAAGTGTCCAGCGCCACCCACAAGGTCGAGAGCATGCAGCAGGACGCCCAGCGCATCACCGAGATTCTCGGGGTGATCGGCGCCATTGCCGGGCAGACCAACCTGCTCGCCCTGAACGCCGCCATCGAAGCCGCCCGCGCCGGCGAGCAGGGTCGCGGCTTCGCGGTGGTGGCCGACGAGGTTCGCGCCCTTGCCGCCCGGACCCAGGCCAGCACCTCGGAAATCAACGAGATGCTGACCCGCCTGACCCAGGGCGTCAGTTCGTCGGTAGCGGCCATGGAAAATACCCAGGCCAGCTGTCAGTCCGCGGCCGACGCCACGGCGCGGGTCAACGCCGGGCTCGATGAGATGGCCGGCTCCGTCAGCCATATCAACAGCCTCAGCACCCAGATCGCCACGGCCGCCGAACAGCAGAGTTCGGTGACCGAAGAGATCAACCGCAGCATGGTGCAGATCCGTCATATGGTCGAAGAACTGGTCCAGAGCGGCCATGCCACCGATGACAACACCCGCAGCCTGCTGGACGCCAACAACCGTGTCAGCGCGTTGATGGGCCGTTTCAAGGTCAAGTAAACCCCTGCCGGTCGTGCCTGCCTCTGGCGGGCACGACCGCCGGTCTTGTACTGATTTCGTACATTACGAAATATTTTGTATCACCTATGCTCATCATTGTTTCCGCCCTTTAACAAGGAACGCAGTCGGAGCAGAGCCATGGGACAACCTTCTTTCCAGCCTTATGCCAAGACGCTCAGCAACGAAATCCATATAGAAGCCGATATCGAGACGGTCTACGCCTACGTGACCCAGCCCGATCACTGGCATGAATGGCACCCCACCTCCGTCAGCGCCGATAACAGCATTCATGGCCCCTTGCCCAAGGATCATCGCTTCACCGAAATCATCGACCTGCTGGGTTTACGGATCGAGATGAACTATCGGGTGGTCATCGCCGATGCTCCGGTTGAGTTCAAGATGGCTTTCACCTCCCCGGTGGTCGATGGCTGCATTTATTACAGCCTGCACCGTGACGGTTATGGCACGCAGTTCACCCGTACCCTGCAATACATCACCGAACTGAACCTGAGCGGTTTGCATGCGCGCATGGTCGAGCTCTCGACCCGGGCGATGGGCAACCTCAAACACTTGCTGGAAACCCCGCGGCGTTCCACCGCCTGACACCTCACAACCCTGTGCACAGCGATTTTGTGGGAGCTGGCTTGCCAGCGATGAGGCCCTCAAGTCTTGCACTGCATCCACCGATGCCATCGCCGGCAAGCCGGGCTCCTACAGATTCTGCGGTGGTTTTCGGTAAATACGTTAATCCAGGGTTAATCGCCGATCACCAGCATCGGTCCGATTCTTATGGAGATCCTGTATGTCCAATGCCCGCGCGCTCATGCTCGGCGGCCTGTTCCTGGCCGCGTCCCTGCCTGTCCTGTCCCATGCCGCCGAAGGCCCGGCCTATGGCCCGGAACTGCAAGGTTTCGAATACCCTTACCCGGTTCAGCATTTCGCCTTCCAATCCCAAGGCAAGTCCCTGCAGATGGGCTACATGGATGTCCCGCCCAGCGGCAAAGCCAATGGCCAGAACATTGTGCTGATGCACGGCAAGAACTTCTGCGGGGCCACCTGGGACTCGTCGATCAAGGCCCTGAGTGCCGCCGGCTACCGGGTGATCGCCCCGGACCAGATCGGTTTCTGCACCTCCAGCAAACCTGACAACTACCAGTACAGCTTCCAGCAGCTGGCCAATAACACCCATGCCCTGCTGGAAAAACTCGGCATCGAGAAAGCCCTGATCCTGGGTCACTCCACCGGCGGCATGCTCGCTACCCGCTATGCCCTGCTCTACCCGCAACAGGTCGAACGCCTGGCGCTGGTCAACCCCATCGGCCTGGAAGACTGGAAAGCCCTCGGCGTCCCCTATCGCAGCGTCGACCAATGGAACGAACGCGAGCTGAAGCTCAACGCCGAGGGCATCCGCAATTACGAACGCAACACCTACTACGCCGGACACTGGAAACCCGAGTTCGACCGTTGGGTCGATATGCTCGCCGGCCTGAACAAAGGCCCCGGTCACGTCGCGGTCGCCTGGAACTCGGCGCTGATCTACGACATGATCTTCACCCAGCCGGTCTACTACGAGTTCAAGGACCTGAAGATGCCCACCCTGTTGCTGATCGGCACCGCCGACACCACAGCCATCGGCAGCGATATCGCGCCGCCCGAGGTCAAGGCGCGGATCGGGCACTACGACGTACTCGGCAAACAGGTGGCGAAACTGATCCCGCGCTCGACCCTGGTGGAATTCCCGGGCCTGGGTCACGCCCCGCAGATGGAAGAACCGGCGCGTTTCCACAAGGCCCTGCTCGAGTGGCTGGCCAGCCAACAATAATGAGGAAAGAGTGAATGACCCTACAGATCGCGGTAATCGATGACTGGCAAGGCGTGGCCGCCGAGGCGGTGGACTGGAGTGCCTTGAGCAGCGTCGGCCAGGTCAGCTTTCTCCACGACTACCCGGCCGATACCGCGACCATGGCCGAGCGCCTGGGCGGTTTCGAGGTGATCTGCGTGATGCGCGAACGCAGCCCGTTCAACGAGGCCCTGCTGCGCCAACTGCCACGCCTGAAGCTGCTGGTGACCGGCGGCATGCGCAACGCCGCCCTCGATATCAAGGCCGCCAACGCTCTGGGCATCCAGGTCTGTGGCACCGACAGCTACAAGCAGGCCGCGCCGGAGCTGACCTGGGCCCTGATCATGGCCGCCAACCGCAACCTGCTCAAGGAGGCCAACTCCCTGCGCGCCGGGCACTGGCAACAAGGCCTGGGCGGCGACCTGTATGGCAAGACCCTGGGCATCCTCGGCCTGGGCAGCATCGGCCAGCGCATCGCCGGCTACGGCAAGGCCTTCGGCATGCGGGTCATCGCCTGGAGCGAGAATCTCACCGCCGAACGCACCGCCGAATCCGGCGTGGAGTACGTCAGCAAGGCCGAGCTGTTCAAGCAGGCCGACCTGCTCTCCGTGCATCTGGTGCTGAGCGAGCGTTCCCGTGGCCTGGTGGACGCCGAGGCCCTGGGCTGGATGAAACCGTCGGCCTACCTGATCAACACCGCGCGCGGGCCGATCGTCGACGAACAGGCACTGATCGCGGCCCTTGAGCACGGCCGGCTGGCCGGTGCCGCCCTGGACGTCTTCGAACAGGAACCTTTGCCCGCCGACCATCCGTTCCGCACCCTGGACAATGTCCTGGCTACGCCCCATGTCGGCTATGTCAGCCAGAACAACTACCGGCTGTTCTACAGCCAGATGATCGAGGACATCAAGGCCTGGACGGCCGGACAACCAATCCGCCTGCTGAGTTAAACCCGCGACGGCCTGGGTGGCGCAGTTGCTGCCCAGTCACCAGCGCACCATTCTGGAGCACCCGAACTTCGACCCCGCGCCAGTAGCGTGCAGCCGCTCCGGGGCAGCCCTCCCGGATCGCCTGTGACATAGATCAAATGCACCGCACTTTCCCAACATTCGTCTAAACAACGCCCTCCACGGCGGCAACATCTCTCCTACACTGACTTTCGGGCTTGCTGACCGCTCAGTCATTTTGATGAAAAAAAGTCGAAACTTCTGAAACCGCGGTCGGTCAGGTTAAAGGTAGGGCGTCTGTTCCGGGTGTTTGGCGGGCAGGCGCTTCCCCACTCTTTCTTGCCTCCGTGCGACGTGCCTGCTTCGCCCAGTCGCCCGGAACCGGTGTGTCCGACCAAAGGAAGCGGTTTGGGCACGCTGTATGAAAGAAAGGAAGAACCAGATCAAATAAGACGGGAGAGACACATGATCAGCGCTGCGTTGGAAACTCAGGGAGAGCATTTGAATCAGGCCAGCGAAGCGGTCCCCGTGTCAGCCCCCTTGGCGGGAGGAAAGCCTGTGTTGACGGCCCCCGCTGTCAATCCCAACAAGAAAAAGGTGCTGTTCGTCACCTCCGAGTTCGCCGACCTGGTCAAGACCGGCGGCTTGGGCGACGTGTCCGCCGCCCTACCGCGGGCCATGCATCACCTGCACGATGTGCGGGTACTGATCCCCGGTTATCCGCAGGTGATGAACAGCGACAACCCGATTCATATCATCGGCGAACTGGGGGGCCATGCCGCACTGCCGCCGTGCAAGATCGGCCGCATGGACCTGCCCGACGGCCTGGTGATCTACGTGCTGATCTGCCCCGAGCTGTTTGAGCGGGAAGGTACGCCCTACGGCGCCAACAACGGGCGCGACTGGCCGGACAACCATATCCGCTTCGCCCGCCTGGGCCTGGCCGCCGCCGATATCGCCGCCAACCTGGCACAGATCCACTGGACCCCGGACCTGGTCCACGCCCACGACTGGCCCGCCGGCCTGGCCCCGGCCTATATGCACTGGCGCGGCCAACGTACCCCGACCCTGTTCACCATTCACAACCTCGCTTATCAGGGCGTGGTCAGCCTTGCCTGCTGCCCGGAACTGGGGATCCCACCCCATGCCCTGCAACAGGAAGGCATGGAGTTCTACGGCAAGCTGTCGTTCCTCAAGGCCGGCATGGCCTACTCCAGTCATATCACCACGGTGAGCGCCACCTACGCCCAGGAAATCACCACGCCGCAATTCGGCTGTGGCCTGGACGGTTTCCTGGCCAGCAAGACCCACCAGGGCCTGCTCAGCGGCATTCCCAACGGCATCGACGAAAGCTGGGATGCCGCCACCGACAGCCATCTGGTCCACCCCTTCAGTCCGGGCGACTGGGAAGGCAAGGCGGTCAACGCCGCCCATGTGCGCAATCTGTTCGGCCTCGATCCCTCGACCGGGCCGCTGTTTGCCGTGGTCTCGCGGCTGGTCTACCAGAAAGGCCTGGACCTGACCGAAGCGGTCAGTGAAATGATCGTCGCCGAAGGCGGCCAGATCGCAATCATCGGCCGGGGCGAACCGGAAGAGGAACAGGCCATGCGCCAACTGGCCTTGCGTTTTCCAGGCCGGATCGGGGTGCGCATCGGCTTCAACGAAACCGATGCCCGACGCATGTTCGCCGGCAGCGATTTCCTGCTGATGCCCTCGCGTTATGAACCCTGTGGCCTGAGCCAGATGTACGCCCAGCGCTTCGGCTCGCTGCCGGTGGCGCGTAACACCGGCGGGCTGGCCGACACCATCGAGAACGGTGTCACCGGCTTCCTGTTCGACGAGTCCACCGTGGAAAGCTATGCCCAGGCGCTGCGCCGGGCGTTCAAGGTGTTCGCCTATCCGCCATTGCTCAACGCCATGCGCTGCCGGGCCATGGCCGCGCCGTTCAACTGGTGCAAGGCGGTGGAACCCTACGCCGAGCTGTACCAGAACCTGGTGACCAAGTCCCGGAGCAGGTCGGGCCAGCACTGAGGAGGTCTTCATAGATGCCGTTACGGACTCTGGAAACCTGGCCTCATGGCGCGACCCTGCTGGACGCCGAGCACACCCGCTTCGCGCTGTGGGCACCGGACGCCTATTACGTCAGCGTCGAACTGGACGATGGCCGCTCACTGGCCATGCTGCCGCAGCACGACGGCTGGTTTGTCCTCGAGGCCCGCTGCCCGGCCGGCAGCCAATACCACTTCCATATCGACGGCGAGCGGCGGGTGCCCGACCCGGCCTCGCGGCGCCAGGTCGGCGATGTGCACGGGCCGAGCCAGGTGGTCGATTCCCTGGCCTACCACTGGCAGCACAAGGACTGGCAGGGGCGGCCCTGGCACGAGGCGGTGATCTACGAGCTGCACGTCGGCGTCCTCGGCGGCTATCGCCAGGTCGAAAGCCAACTGGCACGCCTGGCCGAACTGGGGATTACCGCCATTGAGCTGATGCCCCTGGGCCAGTTCCCCGGCGAGCGCAACTGGGGCTACGACGGCGTGCTGCCCTATGCGCCGCATGCCACCTATGGTTCGCCCGAAGACCTCAAGCACCTGATCGACACGGCCCATGGGCACGGCCTGATGGTGCTGCTGGACGTGGTCTACAACCACTTCGGACCGGACGGCAATTACCTCGGCCAATACGCCAAGGACTTCTTTCGCGACGACCAGCAGACCCCCTGGGGCGCGGCGATCGATTTTCGCCGCCGCGAAGTCCGCGACTTTTTTATCGACAACGCCTTGATGTGGCTGCTGGAGTACCGTTTCGACGGCTTGCGCCTGGATGCCGTACACGCCATCAACGACAGCACCCTGCTCCACGAACTGGCACAGGCGGTTCGCCGCCAGGTGGACCCGACACGACACGTGTGGCTGACCCTGGAAAACGAACGCAACCAGGCCAGCCTGCTGGAGGAATCCTTTGACGCCCAGTGGAACGATGATGGCCATAACGCCCTGCACGTCCTGCTGACCGGCGAGACCGACGCCTATTACGCCGACTACGCCCGGGAAACCACCACCAAGCTGGCCCGCTGCCTGAGCCAGGGCTTCGTCTTCCAGGGCCATCCCGACCGCCACGGCCATAGTCGTGGCGAACCCAGCGCGCACCTGCCACCCAGTGCCTTCGTGCTGTTCCTGCAGAACCACGACCAGATCGGCAACCGGGCCCTGGGCGAGCGGCTCAACCAGCTCTGCCCGGCCCCGGCCCTGCGGGCGGCCACGGTGCTGCTGCTGTTGTCGCCGATGATCCCGTTGCTGTTCATGGGTGAGGAAACCGCTGCCCGTGAACCCTTCCTGTTTTTCACCGATCACCACGGTGAACTGGCCGACGCGGTGCGCGAAGGCCGGCGCGCGGAATTCTCCGATTTCCCGGCCTTTGCCGACCCGGCGCGCCGGGCGCATATTCCCGACCCGAACGCCGCCGTCAGCTTCAACGACTCGCGCCCCGACCTGAACGACGCCAGCGACGACTTCAACCGCCAGGCCACCGTGCGCCTCTACCGCCAGCTACTGGAACTGCGCCACCGTGAAATCATCCCCCGGCTCCCCGGTGCCCATGCCCTGGGCAGCGATGTCCTGGCCGACGGTGCCCTCAGCGCGCGCTGGCGGATGGGTGACGGCAGCCTGCTGCGCATCGACCTCAACCTCAGTGCCGAGTCCGTCGGCCATCACCCACCCAGCCAAGCCCGTTTAGTGTTCGAAAGCACCGCCGGCGCCAGTCGCCAATTGGATGAAGGTCATCTGGCCCCCTACTGCGCGCTGGTTACCCTGACCCCCGGGGACGTCCTGCAGTCACCCACCGGAGAGCACCCATGAACGACGCGCAACTGGAAATACTCGCCAGCCGGGCCGGCCTTGCCGTCGATTGGATCGACGCCAATGGCCGACCACAGAAAGTCCGGCCCGAGGTCTTGCGCAAAGTCCTGGCCGGGCTTGGCCATCCCGCCGACACAGAACAAGCCATCGAGAACAGCCTGCTGGAACTGCAACTCGTCCAGCAACACAAATACCTGCCGCCGCTGCTGACCGCGGACGTCGGCAAGAGCCTGGACCTGGCCCACTACTTCGCCGCCGACACCGCTTGCGAAGTACATCTGGAAAACGGCACGGTCCTGCACTTGCACCTGGACCAGGACGCGGTGCTGCCGGGCAAGATCCCGGTGGGCTACCAGACAGTGCATATCGCCGGCCAGCACTTCACCCTCGCCGTGGCCCCGGCCCAATGCCACAGCGTGGCGGCGGCCACCGATAGCGCGACACCCCGCGCCTGGGGCCTGACGGTCCAGCTGTATGCCCTGCAACGCGTCGGCGACGGCGGTTTCGGCGACACCCTGGCCCTGGAGAGCCTGGTCCGCGCCGCCGGCGAACGCGGCGCCGACGCCCTGGCAATCAGCCCGATGCACGCCATGTTCAGCTGCGACCCGCAACGCTACAGCCCCTATTCACCGTCCAGCCGGCTGTTTCTCAACAGTCTTTATGCGGCGCCGGAAGCGATTCTTGGCGAACAGGCCCTGCGCCAGGCCATCGACACCACGGGACTGGCCGATGAACTGCGGCAACTGGAAGCGCTACCGCTGATCGACTGGCCCCGTGCTGCCCGCGCCAAGCAACGCCTGTTACGCGCGCTATACGACGACTTTCGCCTCGGCACCCACCCGCTCGCCACGGACTTCGCGCACTTTCGCCAGGTCGGCGGCGAGGCCCTGGAAAATCACTGTCGCTTCGAAGCCCTGCAAGCGGCCTGCACCGCCCGCGGCGAAAGCACCGACTGGCGACACTGGCCCGCGGCCTGGCACCATCCCGATAACCCGGCCCTCGCCACCTTCGCCGAGGAACAGGCCGTGGAGATCGGCTTCTACGCCTTCAGCCAATGGCTGATCGCTCGCAACCTTGAGCGCGCGCAAAACGCCGCCCGGAACAGCGGCATGGGCATCGGCCTGATCGCCGACCTCGCCGTCGGTGCCGACGGCGGTGGTAGCCAGGCCTGGAGCCGGCAGGACGAACTACTCGCCGAACTCACCGTCGGCGCGCCGCCGGATATCCTCAACCGCGCCGGGCAAAGCTGGGGCATCTCGGCTTTCGCCCCGGAGGGCTTGAAGCGCCATGGTTTCCGCGCCTTTATCGAAATGCTGCGGGCCAACTTCGCCCATGCCGGCGGCCTGCGCATCGACCATGTGATGGGCCTGCAACGGCTCTGGGTGATCCCCCTCGGTTCACCACCGAGCGACGGTGCCTACCTGTATTACCCGGTGGACGACCTGCTGCGCCTGCTGACCCTGGAGTCCGCGCGCCACCAGGCGGTGGTGCTTGGCGAAGACCTCGGCACGGTGCCCGAGGGCCTGCGGGAAAAACTCGGTGCCCGGGCCATCCTCGGCATGCGCGTGCTGCTGTTCGAACAGGACTACGACCATCGTTTCCGCCCCATACTCGACTGGCCGGACGACGCCCTGGCCATCACCAGCACCCATGACCTGCCGACCCTCAACGGCTGGTGGCATGCCCGGGATATCGACTGGAATATCCAGCTCGGGCTGATCGATGATGCCACCGCCGATCACTGGCGCGAAACCCGCGCACGCGAACGCGAGGGGTTGCGTCGCGCCTTGAGCAACGACCCGCAGAATTTCCGCGACGAATCCCACGAGACCGACCAGGTCCTCGACGCCAGCGTGCGTTTCCTCGGCCATACCCGCGCGCCCCTGGTGCTGCTGCCGCTGGAGGACGCCCTGGGTGTCGAGGAACAGGCCAACCTGCCCGGCACCCTCGACAGCCACCCCAACTGGCGTCGGCGCCTGCCGGGCGACAGCGGCCAGTTGCTCGATGATGTGGATGCTGCCCGACGTCTCGAACTGCTGGCCTGCGCCCGTCTCCAGGCCGCCGAGCGTGATCGATGAAGCCAGCCTTGCGTGCAACGGTACGTCTGCAGTTTCACAAAGGCTTCAGCCTGGATGCCGCCGTAGCGCTGGTGCCCTACTTCGCCCGACTGGGCATCAGCCATGTCTATGCCTCGCCGCTGCTCACCGCGCGCGACGACTCCCTGCACGGCTACGACGTGGTCGACCCGACCCGGGTCAACCCGCAGTTAGGCGGCGAAGCGGCGTTGCGGCGCCTGGTACAGGCCCTGCGCCAGCACGATATGGGCCTGATCCTCGATATTGTCTCCAACCATATGGCCGTCGGTGGCGCGGACAATCCCTGGTGGCTGGACCTGCTGGAATGGGGCCGGCTGAGCCCCTACAGCGAGTTCTTCGATATCCAGTGGCACTCGCCCGATCCGTTGCTCGAAGGGCAATTGCTCATGCCGTTCCTCGGCAGCGACTACGGCGTGGCCTTGCAGGAAGGCAGCATCCCGCTGTGCTTCGATGCCGAGCACGGCGGCTTTCATATCGAGCATTACCAGCATCGTTTTCCCATCTGTCCCCGGGACTACGCGCAGATACTGGCCAACCTGCCCGAACTGGAAACCCTGGCCGGGCACTTCAAGGCCCTGAACAACCTGCCCGACGCCTATGCCCAGGCGCAGCTCCTGCGCGCCGAACTGGCGCAACGCCGCGACCTGCATGACGCCATCGAGCAGAACCTCGCCCGCTATGATTCACGCCAACCCGAAGGTTTCCAGCGCCTGCACCGGCTGCTGGAGCGCCAGCACTATCGCCTCGCCAGTTGGCGCACCGCCGCCGACGATATCAATTGGCGGCGCTTCTTCGATGTCAACGAACTGGGCGGCCTGCGGGTCGAGCGCCCGGCGGTGTTCGAGGCCACCCACCAGAAAATCTTCCAGCTGATCGAGGACGGCCTGGTGGACGGCCTGCGCATCGACCATATCGACGGGCTCGCCGATCCGCGCGGTTATTGCCGCAAGCTGCGCCGACGGGTCGACCGTCTGGTCCCCGGGGAACACCTGCCAATCTATGTGGAGAAAATCCTCGGCCAGGGCGAAAGCCTGCACCGCGACTGGCAGGTGGACGGCACCACCGGTTACGAATTCATGGACCAGTTGTCGCTGCTGCAACACGATCGCCGTGGCGAACAACGCTTGCCCGAACTCTGGAGTCGCCTCAGCGAACGCCCCGGCGAGTTTGCCGAGGAGGCCAAGCTGGCCCGTCAGCAGATCCTCGCAGGCTCTCTGGCCGGGGATTTCGAAAGCGTGGCCCAGGCCCTGCTGCAAGTGGCCCGGGACGACCTGATGAGCCGCGACCTGACCCTCGGCGCGATTCGCCGGGCCTTGCAGGCACTGATCGTGCACTACCCGGTGTACCGCACCTATATCAATGCCCAGGGTCGCCCGGCCGAGGACGAGGTGTTTTTCCAGCAAGCCCTGGCCGGAGCCCGCACCACCCTCGGCGAGGCCGACTGGCCGGTGCTCGACTACCTGCAAGAGTGGCTCGGCGGACAACCCTGGCGCCAGCGCCCACCGGGCCGTCAGCGCAAATTGCTCAAGCATGCCTGCGTACGCTTCCAGCAACTGACCTCGCCGACGGCGGCCAAGGCCGTGGAAGACACTGCGTTCTATCGCTCGGCGGTGCTGCTCTCGCGCAACGACGTGGGTTTCTCCACCGAACGCTTCAGCGCGCCCGTGGAAGACTTTCACACGGCCAACCGAACGCGCCTGAAACACTTCCCGGACAACCTGTTGACCAGCGCCACCCATGACCACAAGCGCGGTGAAGACAGCCGCGCGCGCCTGGCGGTGCTCAGTGAAGTCGGCCCGTGGTACGTTGAACAGGTGCAAGGCTATCGCAAGTTGGCCCAAGTGCTGCGTAGCGATCCCCAGGCCCCGTCGGCGGCGGACGAGCTGATCCTCTATCAGGCATTGCTGGGCAGTTGGCCGCTGACGCTGTCGAGCGACAATTCGGCCGGACTGCGGGATTACGCCGAACGTCTCTGGCAATGGCAGAACAAGGCGCTGCGCGAAGCCAAGCTGCACAGCAGCTGGAGCGCACCGAACGAAGCCTACGAGCAGGCCTGCCGCGACTTTCTCGAAGCGCTGCTGACCCGCCCCGTCGGCCTGCCACTGCGCCGGGCCCTGGTCGCCACGCTGGAAAAAATCGCACCAGCCGGCGCGCTCAACAGTCTGGCCCAGTGTTTGCTGCGCATGACCGTACCGGGTGTGCCGGACCTGTACCAGGGCAACGAGTTCTGGGACTTCAGCCTGGTGGACCCGGACAATCGCCGGCCGGTGGATTTCACCGCCCGGCAACAGGCGCTGCAACACTCGACATCGCCCAAGGCGCTGTTGACGGACTGGCGCAGCGGGCGGCTCAAACAGGCCTTGATCGCCCGTACGCTGGCGGTTCGGGCCGAACACGGGAGGGTCTTCAGTCGCGGCGATTACCAGCCGTTGGACGTGCTCGGCGAGCAGGCCGAATACGTAGTGGCCTTTATGCGCAGTACACCGACGCAGCGGGCCATTGTGATCGTACCCAGGCTGGCGGCCGGACTGCTGGCCAGCGATCAACTGCCGTGGGTACCGGCACCGGTTTGGGGCGATACGCGGGTCAAACTGCCGTTCGCCGCACCGGGCGGCAAATTAAAGGGACTTTTCTCGATGTGCGCAGTCACACCCCATAACGAGCTGATGGTTGGTGCGGCACTCGGAGATTTCCCGGTCAATCTCTTTACCCAAAATTGAGTTCAGGAGCATGGCGATGAGTACCGACGAAAAACGTATCCGTGAGTTTGCTTATCAGATCTGGGAATCGGAGGGCCGCCCCGAGGGTGAGGAGGCCCGGCATTGGGAGATGGCGCGCAAGCTGGCGGAAGCCGAGGCACTGGCGCCGAAAAAGCCGACAGCGGCCAAACCCGCCGCCAAGCCCAAGGTCGCCAGCAAGCCGGCGGCGGCCCCGAAAGCAGCGCCCAAGCCCGCGACCGCCACCAGCAAACCGACCGCCGAAAAGAAACCACGAGCACCACGCAAGCCGTCAGCCAGTTGAGCCATGCACGGTATTGAAGACACCACCCCCCTGTAGGAGCAGGGCTTGCCCGCGAAGGCGTCCGGATGCTCGACGCAAGACTCAAGGGCCTCTTCGCGGGCAAGCCCTGCTCCTACAGGTACGTGGTGTTTGCTGGATCGTATTGCCAGCATGACCCTTCGGTTCGTACACCGCCCCACCGAACACACCCGCAGGAGCGCCCATGACCAAGCCGAAAAAGCCCGACCCCACGCCCGAAGCCCAACCCTCGCGAATTCGCGAGGGCCTGCCCTTCCCGCTGGGCGCCACCTGGGATGGCCTGGGGGTCAACTTCGCACTGTTTTCCGCCAACGCCACCAAGGTCGAACTGTGTCTGTTCGACGACAGTGGTGAAGTCGAACTGGAACGCATCAAACTGCCCGAGTACACCGACGAAATCTTCCACGGCTACCTGCCCGACGCCCATCCCGGACTGATCTACGGCTACCGGGTGTACGGCCCCTACGACCCGCAGAACGGCCACCGCTTCAACCCCAACAAACTGCTGATCGACCCTTATGCCAAGCAGTTGGTCGGCCAGTTGAAATGGTCCGAGGCACTGTTCGGCTATACCATCGGCCACCCCGACGCCGACCTCAGCTTCGACGAACGCGACAGCGCGCCCTTCGTGCCCAAGAGCAAGGTCATCGACCCGGCCCACACCTGGGGCCACGACCAGCGGGTCAATGTGCCCTGGGAACGCACCCTGCTCTATGAAACCCATGTGCGCGGCATCAGCATGCGCCACCCGGCGGTGCCGGAGGCGGTGCGCGGCACCTTCGCCGGGCTGATGGTCGACGAGGTGCTGGAGCATATCCGAAAGCTCGGGGTGTCCTCGGTGGAGCTGCTGCCGATCCACGCCTTCGTCAACGACCAGCACCTGCTGCAAAAAGGCATGACCAACTACTGGGGCTACAACAGCATCGCCTTCTTCGCCCCCGACCCGCGCTACCTGGCCAGCGGCAAGATCGCCGAATTCAAGGAAATGGTCGCGCACCTGCACGAAGCCGGCCTGGAAGTGATCCTCGACGTGGTCTACAACCACACCGCCGAAGGCAACGAGCAAGGTCCGACCCTGTCCATGCGCGGCATCGACAACGCCTCCTACTACCGCCTGATGCCGGACGACAAGCGCTTCTACATCAACGACTCGGGCACCGGCAACACCCTGGACCTGAGCCATCCCTGCGTGTTGCAGATGGTCACCGACTCGCTGCGCTACTGGGCCACGGAAATGCACGTGGACGGTTTCCGCTTCGACCTGGCAACCATCCTCGGGCGCTATCACGATGGTTTCAACGAACGCCACAGTTTCCTCGTCGCCTGTCGCCAGGACCCGGTGCTGAGCCAGCTCAAGCTTATTGCCGAACCCTGGGACTGCGGCCCCGGCGGCTATCAGGTCGGCGGCTTCCCGCCGGGCTGGGCCGAGTGGAACGACCGTTTCCGCGACACCGTGCGCGCATTCTGGAAAGGCGACGACGGCCAGCTCGCCGACTTCGCCAAACGCATGACCGCCTCCGGCGACCTGTTCGACCAGCGCGGTCGACGCCCCTACACCTCGATCAACTTCGTCACCGCCCATGACGGCTTCACCTTGCACGACCTGGTGTCGTACAACGACAAGCACAACGAAGCCAACGACGAAAACAACCAGGACGGCACCAGCAACAACCTGTCCTGGAACCACGGCGTCGAAGGGCCCACCGATGATCCGGCGATCAATGCCTTGCGCCTGCGGCAGATGCGCAACTTCTTCGCCACCCTGCTGCTGGCCCAGGGCACGCCGATGATCGTCGCCGGCGACGAGTTCGCCCGCACCCAGCACGGCAACAACAACGCCTATTGCCAGGACAGCGAAATCGGCTGGGTCAACTGGACCCTGGACGACGACGGCAAGTCGCTGCTCAAGTTCGTCAAGCGCCTGGTCAAGCTGCGCCTGGCCTATCCCATCCTGCGCCGCGGACGCTTCCTGGTCGGCGACTACAACGAACAACTGGGGATCAAGGACGTCACCTGGCTGACGCCGGACGGCCAGGAAATGACCACCGAGCACTGGCACGACGGCAACGGCCGCAGCCTGGGCATATTGCTCGACGGCCGCGCCCAGGTTTCCGGCGTTTCCCGTACCGGTGCCGATGCGACCTTGCTGATTGCCGTCAATGCCCACCACGACGGCGTCAATTTCCGCCTGCCGGAAGTGCCGCAAGGTCTGGACTGGACGTGCGTAATCGACACCAACGACCCGCAGGTCAAGGGTCAGGAGCGTTTCGCCTTCAACAGCGAATACACCCTCACCGGGCGTTCGCTGGTGATGTTCGAGTTACAACGTGACGAAGAAAACTGACGTTTTTTCAGCAATAAAAGTCGCATTCCGGTCTGTATCGGCGATACTCACCCACGCATTACCGGGTCGCCAGGCGACACCGAACGCATCAGGGCTGATGGAGGATGCGTGCAAGTCCACACAAGGAAGTGACAAATATCATGAGAATCCAAGCTGCACGCAACGAAGTTGCCCCGCTGATCTGGAACTCGCGGCAGTTGGCCCGTGTCCCGACCATTGGCCTGCACCGCCTGATCCGGCCCGGTGCCCGGGTGGTCGTGATCGCCCCTCATCCCGGTGACGAAGTGCATTGTTGCGGCGGCCTGCTGCAGCTGCTCGCTACCCTCGAACATCCGCTGCTGTTGATCTCGATTACCGATGGCAGCGCCCTCTACCCTGGTTCCACCCTGTGGCCTTCGAGCCGCCTGAGCGTGGTCTGTCCCCAGGAAAGTGCCGAAGCCCTGCGCCGCCTGGGCCTGGAACTGCACCGGCTGAAATGGATTCGCGGCGGCTTTCGCCATGGCGCACTGGAGCAACAGGAACAGCCGCTGAGTCAATTCCTGCGGCGCTACCTGCGCTCGGGCGATGTGGTGCTGACCACCTGGCGCGAAGACGGTATTGCCGATCATGACAGCGTTGGCCGGGCCGCCGCCCAGGCCTGCGCCGCCAGCGGCGCCACACTGTTGGAGATACCCGTGCATGCCTGGTTCCGGCCCTTGCGCGACGAAGGCCTGCTCCCCTGGCATCGGGCGCGCAAGATTCGCCTCGACACCTGGGGCATCGCCCGCAAGCTGCATGCCGCGCACGCCTACCACAGCCACCTGCAAGGCGATCCGGAACTGGGGCTGCCACCGGTCCTGGTACCGGCCCTGCTCGAACGGGCACGGCAACCGTTCGAGATAGTGTTTATCTGAGAAACACGGGAAAAGCGCCTCTTCCGGGGCTTGCTCAGATCCAGCCTGAATAGACTAAATAGCCGATTGATCAATGACTTGAAAAACCTGATCAAACCAATCTATTTATTCGCTACTTTCTTGACGTCGACCTGCACCTCTCCTTAGCTACAAGTGACTACCCCCGGTTTTAAAACCCAAGGGGCAAGCCTTCGGCCCCCCGCCAAAGCGGGTCGCCGAGGGTTTGCCTCGATGATTTCGGCCGTCCCTCGTTCGGGGGCAGGAGAGACGCTAATGCAGGTATTTATGCGACAGCAAGGAACACCCGATGAAAACGTTCATGGCCCACCCCAACCCGAGGATGACGGTTTATACGGTTTCGACCGCCCTTTTGCTGTGCTCCGCCCTGGAGCTGCAAGCGGCGCCTTTCGAAGAGGACTTCCAACCTTCATACCAGGGCGACACACCCTTGCCCTTGCCACTGGGCCAATTACCCATACTGAGCAACAGCGGCCCATTACCGGGTTGGCGGTTCGCCGGCATCGTCCCGAACATCGGTGATCCCGATCCGACGGTTCACTTCCTCGACCGTACCCTGGGCCAGGGTGAGATAGGTAACCTCGATCCACTGTTTTCCGGCGCTTTTGGCGACCTGCTGATTGTTCCCGGCCTCTACAGCAATCACAGCGACGGCCAGACACTGACGGCCGGGGTCTTTACCGGGAACAGCGGCCCACTGGATCGGGTTGACGCTTTTGTCACGGCACCTCGTGATCCGCGCATGGATGGCCTGAGCCCCCAAGGGAACAATCTCGGGGCCTTCTGGAGCCTGACCGGACAACAGGGCTGGCACGTCAACCTGACGGCCATGAACAATCAGACCACGGTTTATACCCGCTCCGACCAGGGCACCTTGCAAGGCCAGGCATCGCGGCAAATGACGTTTTCGCTGGAGGGCGGGTTCCCGATCGGACTGGGCCAGCACTGGATCATCGAACCCCAGGCCCAGGTGGTCAACCAGCAAGGTAGCGTGGACATGCTCGGACAGGCGACTACCTCCGACCCTTCGCTCTGGAGCGGTCGGATCGGCGCCCGTCTCAATGGCAGCTATGAAGTGAACGGCCTGCCGCTGGAACCCTACCTGCGCACCAACTTCTGGCATACGTTCGGCAGCGGCAGCCCGGTGAGCCTGGAGCCGGTCGACAAGATCGCCATGAGTCGCAACAGCTCCACCGTGGAACTGGGACTGGGCCTGGTGGCCAAGGTGTCGCCGACGGTCAGCCTGTATGTCAGCGCGGACTACAGCGGCACCTCCGATGACACCGGTTTGAACGGCATCATCGGCAACGTCGGGGTGCGAATGCGCTGGTAGGCGCTAGCCCTCCGGCCGCAACATCAGCACCGCCAGTGGCGGCAGGTTCAGCACCAGCGACACGGCCTGGCCATGGCTGGCGTGGTCTTCGGTGAAGGCCCCGCCGCCATTGCCATAGTTGGAGCCGGCATACATCGCCGCATCGCTGTTGATCACTTCCTTCCACTGCCCGGCAAAGGGCACGCCGACCCGATAGGCCTCGCGCGGCACCGGGGTGAAGTTGGCGACCACCAGCAACGGTCGCCCTTCCCGACTCCAGCGCAGCCAGGCATAGACGCTGTTGGTCGCATCGTCGCCGATCAACCACTGGAAGCCCTGGGGCACATCGTCCTGGTCATACAGCGCCGGCTCCTCGCGGTACAAGCGGTTCAGGTCGCTCACCAGCTTCTGCACCCCGAGGTGCTCGGAATACTGCAGCAGATACCAGTCCAGCTGCTGATCGTGATTCCACTCGCGCCACTGACCGAACTCGCACCCCATGAACAGCAGCTTCTTGCCCGGATGCCCCCACATGAAACTCAGGTAGGCCCGCAGGTTGGCGAACTTCTGCCAGCGATCGCCGGGCATCTTGTCGATCAGCGAATGCTTGCCGTGCACCACCTCGTCATGGGAAATCGGCAGGATAAAACGCTCGGACCAGGCATACACCAGGCCGAAGCTCAGTTCGTTGTGATGGTGGGCGCGGTACACCGGGTCCTGCTGGATGTAGTGCAGCGAATCGTGCATCCAGCCCATGTTCCATTTGTAAGCGAACCCGAGCCCGCCCTGCTGGGTGCCTTGGCTCACCCCCGGCCAGGCCGTGGACTCCTCGGCGATCACCAGGGCGCCGGGGGCTTCCAGGGCCACCACATCATTGAGATGACGCACGAACTCGATGGCCTCGAGGTTTTCCCGGCCACCGTGACGGTTCGGTACCCACTCGCCGGCCTTGCGCGAATAGTCGCGGTAGAGCATCGACGCCACCGCATCCACCCGCAGGCCGTCGACATGGAAATGCTTGAGCCAGTGCAGCGCCGAAGCCAGCATAAAGCCGTGGACCTCGGTGCGCCCGAGGTTGTAGATCAGGGTGTCCCAGTCCTGGTGAAAACCTTCCAGCGGGTTGCCGTACTCATACAAGGCGGTGCCGTCGAACTGCGCCAGGCCGTGGGTATCGGTAGGAAAATGCGCCGGTACCCAGTCGAGGATCACGCCGATTTCAGCCCGATGGCAGGCGTCGACAAAGGCGGCGAAATCATCCGGGCTGCCATAACGCGCACTCGGCGCGAACTGCGACAACGGCTGATAACCCCAGGAGCCGCCGAACGGATGCTCCATGATCGGCATCAGTTCGATATGGGTGAAACCCAACTGCTGGACATAGGGAATCAGCCGCTCGGCCAGCTCGCCCCAGTTGTACTGGCGGGACACTTCGCCGACTTCGTCGATCTCGCACTGCCAGGAACCGGCATGCAGCTCATAGATCGACAGCGGCGCGTCATGTCGATGCCGGGCACCGCGCGACTCCATCCAGGCCTGGTCCTGCCAGTCGATGCGCAGGGGCGAAGCGACGCGCGAAGCGGTGTCCGGCGGCAACTGGGTGGCCAGGGCCATGGGATCGGCCTTGAGCGGCAGGATCGCGTCCTTGCCGAGAATCTCGTACTTGTAGGCCTCGCCCGGATGCAGACGCGGCACAAAGATTTCCCAGACGCCGCTGGGATGACGCAGGCGCATCGGATGCCGACGCCCGTCCCAGATATTGAAGTCACCGACCACCGAGACCCGCCGGGCATTCGGCGCCCAGACCGCGAAACGCACACCGTCGACGCCGTCGACCTGGGTCACCTGGGCACCGAGACAGTTGCTCAGGTCACGATGGTTGCCTTCGGCGAACAGGTAGAGGTCCATCTCCCCGAGTAACGGCCCGAAGCTGTAGGGGTCCTCGCAGATCTGCTCCCCCGCCGCCCACTGGATGCGCAACAGATAGGGCTGGCGCTGGGCGAAGTGACCGACAAACAAGCCCGGCACCTCGGTGCCGTCGAGACTGCCCAGGACCTCCTCGCTGTCGCGGGCCAAGGCCTGGACGCCCAGGGCGCCGGGCAGGAAGGCGCGGATATACTGCCCTCCGACATCGTCGTCATGGGGGCCGAGGATGGCAAACGGGTCCTGGTGCTCAGCCCGTACCAGGGCCTCGATATCCTTCTTCGCGGGCAATGCACGGTTCACAGGTTTACCTTGTTCCTTGCTCAAACTCATCACTGCTCTCCACCGGACAAGGTTTTCACTTCACTCAACAACCCGCTCAAACCCTGCAACGGCACGCTGAGCCAGGCAGGGCGGTTTTCCGCCTCATAGACAATTTCATACGCGGCCTTCTCCAGGCTGAACAGGGTCAGGGCCGCTTCGTCGCCGGCCGGATCCTGCCATGCCTGAACAAGATTAGCCGTCGCCCGCCGATATGCCTGGATAAAGGCCTTGCGGGCGTCCCTCAGATAACGCTGGGTCACGCGTCGACTGGCCGGCCCGACAGCCCCCGACGATTCAAGGACCGTGGCGCTGCTGTAGGCCATGGCCGCAGCGTAGTCGAACGAACGCAACACACCACTGACATCTTTGTAAGGGCTGTGTTTGCCGCGACGCTCCTGCAACGAACGGGCCGGCTCCCCTTCGAAGTCGATCAGGTAGGCATCGCCCTGCACCACCAGCACCTGGCCCAGATGCAGGTCGCCATGGACCCGCAGGCGCAGACCGCCCACCACTTGGCCGGCCAATTTCTGAATATAGTCAAGAATGGCTTTTTTCTGCTCCAGCAGACGGCCCACCAGCGCCCGCTCATTCTCCGGCAACCCGTGCTGGTGCTGCTTGAGCAAACGCAAGGCATGCTCCATCTGACTGCAGATCGTCTTGCTCCAATGCTGCGCATCCTTGGCCGTACTCGCCTGGGCACTGAAGGCCGGGTCGACGGTGGGTGCCGCGAGCACCAGGTGCATCTCGCCCAGGCGCTGGCCGAGCAAGGCGGCGAAATCCGCCAGTTCACCGAGGGCATTGAAATGCTGCTCATGGTCCGAAACGGCGTCGGCCAATTCATCGCGAATCGCCCGCTCCAGATTATTCTGGGTCCAGCTCCAGGCATCACCCTGGTTGTTGAGCATCCCTTGGGCAATCATCAGCAGGCTGTCTTCGCCCTTGGCATCACGACGCACCACCGAACCCAGCAACGGCGAAATATGCTGGAAACCGGCAGCGGTAAGGTAGGCGCTCATTTCCAGTTCCGGGTGCACACCGGCACTGACCTTGCGGATCAGCTTGAGCATGATCCGCTCGGCCACCACCACCGAACTGTTGGACTGCTCGGACGACAGGTAACGCACCGCCATGTCGGCGGGCAGCTCCAGGGCCTTGAGTCCGGGTTCGGCCTGGAAGTGCAGCTCGCCATCGCCGCCGACCAATACCGTGTCGCCGCGCATGCCGTCGATGACCGCGCGGATAAACGGCTCAAGGTTGAATGCATCAGTGATCAGGCCCACTTGCCGCCCCCGGCGGACCCGGGCCATGGCCAACTGTTGCGGTAATGCGGCGTTGGTCTGTTCCTCGACCAGAAACCCGAACGGCAACTGGTAACGACTGCTCCGGCCATCCGCCGTGACTTCGACTTCAGCGAGCAGCACAGGATGCTGCGGGTCACCGAAGCGCACGCCATAGACCAGGCGCACCTGTTCCAGCGCCGTATCCTTGCCGGCGAACCAGCGCCGCTTGGGCAACCATTCCGGCAGAACCGTCTGCTCCAGGGCCGTGCGCGAAGGGCTTTCCAGCAGTTCTTCCATACGGTGTTTCAGCACCAGGGTGGTGAAGTCCGGCAGGCTCTGCACCGGTTCCACGTGCCAGCTGGGCATTTGCGTTTCCGTGGCGAGCAGGAACCAGTAGAAGCCATAGGGTGGCAGGGTCAGCAGGAAATTGAGCTGGCCGATGGGCGGGAACGCGTTGCCGCCGAGCATCTCCACCGGCACCCGGCCGGCAAACGCGGACAGTTCCAGCTCCGCCGCCTGGGCGGTGCGGGACACGTTGGCGACACAGAGGATGATCTCGTGCTTGCCATCGAGCCCGGTGTATTCGCGGGTATAGGCGAGGATGCGGCGGTTGTTCGGCGAGAGCATTTTCAGGCTGCCGCGGCCAAAGGCTTTCTGCTGCTTGCGCACCGCCAGCAGGCGGCGGGTCCAGTTCAGCAGCGAATGGGGGTCGCCGGCCTGGGTCTCGACGTTCACCGACTGATAACCGTAGAGCGGGTCCATGATCGGCGGCAGCACCAGGCTGGCCGGGTCGGCGCGGGAGAAGCCGCCGTTGCGGTCGATGGACCATTGCATCGGCGTGCGCACGCCATCGCGGTCGCCCAGGTAGATATTGTCGCCCATGCCGATTTCATCGCCGTAGTACAGGGTCGGCGTGCCCGGCATCGACAGCAGCAGGCTGTTGAGCAGTTCGATGCGGCGGCGGTCGCGCTCCATCAGCGGTGCCAGGCGTCGACGGATACCGAGGTTGATCCGCGCCCGGCGGTCGGCGGCGTAGTAGTTCCAGAGGTAGTCGCGCTCACGGTCGGTGACCATTTCCAGGGTCAGCTCATCGTGGTTGCGCAAGAAGATCGCCCACTGGCAATTGGCGGGAATTTCCGGGGTCTGGCGCAGGATATCGGTGATCGGAAAACGGTCCTCCTGGGCCAGCGCCATGTACATGCGCGGCATCAGCGGAAAGTGGAAGGCCATATGGCATTCGTCGCCGTCGTCGCCTCTTTTGTCACCGAAGTACAGCTGGGTGTCTTCCGGCCACTGGTTGGCTTCGGCCAGCAGCATGCGATCGGGATAATGCGCATCGATTTCGGCACGGATCTTCTTGAGCACCTGGTGGGTCTCGGGCAGGTTCTCGTTGTGGGTGCCGTCACGCTCGATCAGGTAGGGAATGGCGTCCAGGCGCAGGCCGTCGATGCCCAGGTCGAGCCAGTAGCGCATCACCGCCAGCACCGCTTGCAACACCGGCGGATGGTCGAAGTTCAGGTCCGGCTGGTGGGAATAGAAGCGGTGCCAGAAGTACTGGCCGGCCACCGGGTCCCAGGTCCAGTTGGACTTCTCGGTGTCGAGGAAGATGATCCGGGTGTCGGTGTATTTGTCGTCGGTGTCGGACCAGACGTAGAAGTTGCGGGCGCTGGAACCGGGCTTGGCCAGGCGCGCGCGCTGGAACCAGGCGTGCTGGTCCGAGGTGTGGTTGATCACCAGTTCGGCGATGACCCGCAGGCCGCGCTTGTGGGCTTCGGCGATAAAGCGCTTGGCATCGGCCATCGTCCCGTAGTCGCTGTGCACGCCACGGTATTCGGCGATGTCGTAGCCGTCGTCGCGGCGTGGCGAGGGGTAGAACGGCAGCAGCCAGATGGTGTTCACGCCGAGGTCGGCGATGTAGTCGAGCTTGGCGATCAGGCCGGGAAAGTCGCCGATGCCATCGTTGTTCGAGTCGAAGAAGGATTTGACGTGTACCTGGTAGATCACCGCGTCCTTGTACCAGAGCGGGTCGTCGATAAAGCTGGCTGGGCGGCTTTTTTTCGCCATGGGTCACTCCTTGGAATTCATTGTGGCAAGGGGACACAGCGTCAGATCCTGGTGATCCGCCAGATCCCGAACGGCTGGTGCCACGGTTCGATACGCATCCACTGGGTCTTGCCGTACCAGGTCCAGGTGTGGCCGTTCATCAAGTCTTCGCCACGGGTGGCGGCATCATCCGCCAGGCCGAATTCCCACAAGGGCAATTCGAAGTGCGCTTCCTGGGCGTTATGGGGATCAAGGCTGACCGCCACCAGGATGAAACTCTCCAGGTCCGCCGTGCGCTTGCCGAAATACAGGATGTTGTCGTTCCAGGCGTTGTAGACCTGCAACCCCAGGTGCGTCTGCAAGGCCGGGTGCTGGCGGCGGATACGATTGAGCTGGGCGATCTCGGCGATGATGTTGCCCGGCGCGCTGAAGTCCCGTGGACGGATCTCGTATTTCTCCGAATCCAGGTATTCCTCCCTGCCCGGCAAGGCCGCCGACTCGCACAGCTCGAACCCCGAGTACATGCCCCAGAGCCCCGAACCCATGGTGGCCAGCGCCGCGCGGATAAGGAACCCGGCGCGGCCGGAATGGTGGAGGAAGGCCGGGTTGATGTCCGGCGTATTGACAAAGAAATTCGGCCGGAAGCACTCGCTCCAGGGCGATTGGTTCAGCTCGGTGAAATAGGCGGACAGTTCAGCCTTGGTGTTGCGCCAGGTGAAATAGGTGTAGCTCTGGGAATAACCGACCTTGCCCAGGCGCGCCATCATTGCCGGCGTGGTGAACGCCTCGGCGAGAAAGATCACCTCGGGATGGACGCCGCGCACATCGGCGATCAACCACTGCCAGAACGGCAGCGGCTTGGTGTGGGGGTTGTCGACGCGAAAGATCTTCACCCCCTCCGCGACCCAGCCCAGGACGATATCCCGCAGCTCGACCCAGAGGCTGGGAATCGCCTCGGCGGCATAAAAATCGACGTTGACGATGTCCTGGTATTTTTTCGGTGGGTTCTCCGCGTACTTGATGCTGCCGTCCGGCCGCCAGTTGAACCAGCCCGGATGCTCCTGCAACCAGGGATGGTCCTGGGAACACTGGATGGCGAAATCCAGGGCGATTTCCAGGCCGTGCTCGGCCGCGGCGCTGACCAGCCGGCGAAAATCCTCGCGACTGCCCAATTGTGAATGAATCGCCTCGTGCCCACCTTCCTCGCTGCCAATGGCATAAGGGCTGCCCGGATCGTCGGGGCCGGCAATCAGGGCATTGTTCGGGCCCTTGCGGTAGCTGCGACCGATAGGATGGATCGGCGGGAAATACAGCACGTCGAAGCCCATGTCACGAATCATCGGCAGGCGACTGTGCACATCATTGAAGGTGCCGTGACGGGACGCCCGGTCGGTGACCGAACGGGGAAACAGTTCGTACCAGCTGGCGAACTGCGCCAGGCTGCGCTCCACCTCCAGCGGATAGTCGTAGCTGCGGCTGAGGTAGGCATGGTGGTCGGCCTTGCGCATCAACCGCGCCGTGGCGGCCTTGAGAAAGCGCTCGACCTGGCCATCGTTCGACAGATGCAGCAATTCCTCATGCAAGGCCGTCAGGCCCATGGCCACATCGTCCTGGCTGCGTTCGATGGCGTGCAGCACTTGCGCCCGCCCTTCCTGCAATTCGAGATCAATGGGCACACCGGCGACGAATTTCTTCTCCAGTTCGTAGCAGAAGCTGGCGAATTGATCGATCCAGGCTTCGATGCGATAGACATAGCGCCCCTGGTCGCCGACCCGCAAGCGGCCCTGCCAGGCATTGTTGCCTTTATCGGTCATCGCGGTGCGTTGCCAGTCGGCGTCGCCCAGGTTTTTCCAGGCCAACAGCACGGCCAGCTTGTCGTGGCCGTCGGCAAACACCTTGGCGCTCACCACCAGTTCCTGCCCCGCCACCGCCTTGACCGCGAACTGCCCGCCATCGACGGTAGGCACCACGTCTTCGATGGCGATGCGCGGCAGCAGCAAGGCCTGGGACAAGGGCAGGACTTCGGTGCCCTCCTCGTCCAACGGTTTATCAGCTGACATCGAGCATCACTCCTTACGCCCCATGGACGCTCTACTCTGCGTAATCTGCATGGCAACCGGCTTCATCCTGAAACAAGGTCACTTCAGTTCGGAGCCTACTGCCGGAATAAAAGTTCAGACCGATTTATCGGGAAACTCCACTCGTCATAAAGCGGGAGTCAAAAGCACTCGGGCAGGGTCCACCGTTATACGGAGTGCCCTGATACATAACAGGGCGCCTATCTGAAGCACGCATAAAGGAGGCCAGCTTCATGAATATTCCGATTCCGGCAGAAACGCCCGATCCCAATATCGACAAACCGACCCTGCCACCCACGGAGCCACAGCCGATCCCCGAGCAGGAACCGCCGGGCAGCACGCCGCCGCCCAGGATCGATCCACCGACGACCATGCCCCCGGTGATCGCCTGAAGCGGCGCGCCTGAAGCATAGACGGGAATGTCGCCCCAACCGCGCCGTCCCCTGAACATAAGGAGAGCACCATGCCCGTGCATATCGAATCCTCGAACCAGACCTGTGCCCTGGAGCAAGGCGATGTCCGCCTCCACGGGCCGGTCAGCGCCGTGCGCATCAGTACCGACGACGATAAAAGCATGTCCCGCGCCGAACTGGACGGTCGGTTCATCTGGATTACCGAAGCGCAAGCCGACGCCCTGACCGTCGCCGGTGCCTTCGACGGCCGCCATCATGTGAAGGCCAGTGACGGTGATTCGGTGATTTGATTGACCTGTGTCAGCACCGGCGCCCGGCATTTACGCCCGGCGCCACAGGGCACGATGGCAGGGAGCGGCACGGGGGTAGGACAAGCTGTCGCAGGCCCCCACCCACGCCTATCTGATCCGCTTTTTATTCAAATACCTGAGTCTGTTATGCAAACAGTTCGCTCGGCATAGTGCCCAGGCCTGATGGAGGCTGACGAGCGAAAGACCATGAGCGAGAGAATCCCCGTCCAGAGTGTTGAAACCTTTGAGCCTTTGCGTCCAAAGATGAAGGCCAAATCTACCGACCAACTGATCCATACCCGCAGCTTCAGCGGACTGTTTCGTAGCCTGCGCCTGGGTGGCGCGGGCTTTCTGTTCCTGCTGTTTTTCGGCACGGTGTGGCTGAACTGGGGCGGCCGCCAGGCGGTGCTCTGGGACCTGGCCGAAAGCCGCTTCCATATCTTCGGCGCGACCTTCTGGCCCCAGGACTTTATCCTGCTCTCGGCCCTGCTGATCATCTGCGCCTTCGGCCTGTTCGCCATCACCGTGTTCGCCGGGCGGGTCTGGTGCGGTTATACCTGCCCGCAAAGCTCCTGGACCTGGCTGTTCATGTGGTGCGAGAAAGTCACCGAGGGCGAGCGCAACCAGCGCATCAAACTGCAAGCCGCGCCCTGGGGTCCGAACAAACTGGCCCGGCGCGCGGCCAAACACACGCTGTGGCTGGGTATCAGCCTGCTGACCGGGCTGACCTTTGTCGGTTACTTCACGCCGATCCGGCCCCTGGCCCAGGAACTGATGACCCTGCAGATCGGTGGCGTCAGCCTGTTCTGGGTGCTGTTCTTCACCGCGGCCACCTACATCAATGCCGGCTGGCTGCGGGAAGCGGTGTGCATGCATATGTGCCCCTATGCACGGTTCCAGAGCGTGATGTTCGACAAGGACACCCTGACCATCTCCTACGACCCTGCCCGGGGTGAACACCGCGGTCCGCGCAAGCGTGATGTGGCGCCGGCCAGTGTCGGCCTGGGGGACTGCATCGACTGCCAGATGTGCGTGCAGGTCTGCCCCACCGGCATCGATATCCGCGACGGCTTGCAGATGGAATGCATCGGCTGTGCGGCGTGCATCGACGCCTGTGATTCGATCATGGACAAGATGGGCTACGCCCGTGGCCTGGTGAGCTACACCTCCGAGCATCAGTTGCAGGGTGGCAAGACCCATCTGCTGCGCCCACGGCTGATCGGCTACAGCGCCGTGCTGCTGATCATGATCGGTGCGCTGGCCCTGGCCCTGGTGGAACGGCCCATGGTCTCGCTGGACGTAAGCAAGGACCGTGGGCTGTTCCGGGAAAACAGCCAGGGGCAGATCGAGAATATCTACAGCCTCAAGGTCATCAACAAGACCCAGCAGCCCCAGCGCTATCGCCTGGAGCTACTGGACAGCGAGGGCTTCCAGTTGCAGGGCAAGACCGAACTGAACCTGGCGGCGGGCGAAATCGCCGACCTGCCGGTGTCGGTGGCGATGCTCGGCGACAGGCCGAAAAGCAGCTCGCAGGAGCTGAGTTTCAAGGTGGTCGACAGCGACGAGCCCGAGGTCTACAGCGTGGCGAAGAGCCGCTTTGTCGCCCCGCTGAACCGTTGATGCCTTAGAATCCCGAACGCCGATGCCGATCAACCCGAACGCCAGAGTTACCATGAAACGCTACGAAAAATTCGCCGACGACATCGCTGAACTGATCCGCACCGACGTCCTCGGCCCCGGCCAGCGCGTGCCGTCGGTGCGTTATGCCAGCCAGACCTACGGGGTCAGCCCGTCCACCGTGTTCCAGGCCTACTACCTGCTGGAACGCCGCGGCCTGATCCGTGCCCGACCGCGCTCCGGCTACTTCGTCAACGCCCACACGCCGAGCCCGTTCTCGGAGCCGGCGATCAGCAGCCAGGTCAGCGAGTCCACCGAGGTCGATGTCAGCGAACTGGTGTTCTCGGTGCTGGACTCCATCAAGGACCCCGCCACCGTGCCCTTCGGCTCGGCCTTCCCGAGCCCGACGCTGTTTCCCCTGCAACGCCTGTCCCGTTCCCTGGCCAGCTCCAGCCGCGAGATGGACCCGCGCATGGTGGTCACCGACCTGTCGCCGGGCAACCCGCAACTGCGCCGGCAGATCGCCCTGCGTTATATGGTCGGCGGGCTGATGCTGCCCATGGAGGAACTGCTGATCACCAACGGTGCCCTGGAAGCGTTGAACCTGTGCCTGCAAGCCGTCACCGAGCCCGGCGACCTGGTGGCCATCGAGGCTCCGGCCTTCTATGCCTGCCTGCAGGTGCTGGAACGGCTCAAGCTCAAGGCGGTGGAGATCCCGGTGCATCCGCGCGACGGCATCGACCTCGGGGTGCTGGCCCAGACCCTGGAGCGCCATCCGATCAAGGCCTGCTGGTGCATGACCAGTTTCCAGAACCCCTTGGGCGCGACGCTGCCCGAGACGAAGAAGCAGGAGTTGGTGGAACTGCTGCGTCTGCATCAGGTGCCGCTGATCGAGGACGATGTCTACGCCGAGCTCTATTACGGCCAGCAGGCGCCAAAACCGGCCAAGGCCTTCGACACCGAAGGCCTGGTGATGCATTGCGGCTCCTTTTCCAAGAGCCTGGCGCCGGGTTATCGCATCGGCTGGGTGGCGGCGGGACGTTATGCGCAGAAGGTCGAACGGCTCAAGCTGATGACCTCGCTGTGCGCCTCGATGCCGGCCCAGGCGGCCCTGGCCGACTATCTGCAAAACGGCGGCTACGACCGGCACCTGCGCAAACTGCGTTATGCCCTGGAAGAACAGCAGAGCGCCATGCTGGCGGCGATTGCCCGCTATTTTCCGGCGCAGACCCGGGTCAGCCAGCCGAGCGGCGGTTACTTCCTGTGGCTGGAACTGCCGGAACAGATGGATTCGCTGAAACTGTTCCAGATCGCCCTGGCCCAGGGCATCAGCATCGCCCCGGGGCCGATCTTTTCGCCGACCCGGCGCTTTCGCAACTGCATCCGTTTGAATTACGGCAGCCCGTGGAACGAGGTGTCGGAGCAGGCGATGGAGACCCTGGGACGGATTGTGCGGTCGTTGCTGGAGCAGTGAGCCGTATTATTGCGCCAAGGGCCAGTGCATCAGATACGCCGCTCCCGTCACGCGAATCATTGGATGCGGCACGATCTGACATTCGCCAACGATCGTGAAACCATGACGCTGATAGAAGCGGCAGGCACCTGTATTCATCGCATAGTCGATCAGGCTCAGGCCCTTGAGCTCAAGCTCCTGGCAGCGCTGGCGGGCATATTCAAGAAAGCGCGCGCCCAGGCCCTGGTTACGCCAGCCCTCGTGCAGGGCCAGGCTGGAAATATACAGGGTGTCGGGAATCTCCAGATCGGCATACGGCGCGAGCACCGGATCGGTACTCGGCGTTGCCTGCGGATCTTCAAACATCGGATAGCTGTGCAACATGCCGATAACCTGGCCATTCGCCTCGGCCATCCAGCAGTTCTCATAGGAAAAATCCACACCCTCACGGGCATACCGCCGCTCGCCGACATCCAGCAAGGACTCATCGCCTTCAGCCAACTGGCTCCAGATATAGTCGCAGGCCCCTTCCGAGGAAATCTGGAACAGGCGGGCAATCTCGCGGGCGTCCGAGCGTAGTGCAGGACGAAAGATAACGGTCATTCGGGGGTCCCTGTAACGGGCCAGGTAAAGCCCTGGCAGCAGCGTTACAGTGTGCGGTGTCTACTCGACAGGGCGTTGTGCCCGAGCGACATGCCTGGCGCAAAAACCGACTTAGCGTCCACCTGCCAGATCGATAAAGGTCCCGGTGGCATAGGAGGCCTTGTCCGAGAGCAGCCAGATAATCGCTTCGGCCACTTCTTCGGCGCGACCGCCACGGCCCATGGGAATGGCCGATTCCAGCTTGCTGACCCGGTCGGCATCGCCGCTCAGGGCGTGGAACTCGGTATAGATATAACCAGGACGCACGCCATTGACGCGAATGCCCTCGCCCGCCAGTTCCTTGGACAAACCCAGGGTGAAGGTGTCTACCGCGCCCTTGGAGGCGGCGTAATCCACGTATTCGTTGGGCGAGCCGAGACGCGCCGCCGCCGAGGATACATTGACGATATTGCCACCCTGGCCACCATGGCGTGGCGACATGCGCCGCACCGCATGCTTGGCGCAGAGGATCGGCCCGAGGGTGTTGACCTTCAGGGTCTGCAGGATACGGAATTCAGACATTTCATCGACCCGAGACTTGTGCCCGACGGTCCCGGCATTATTGACCAGGGCGGTGACCGGCCCCAACTCGGCGTCCACCCGGTTGAACAGGCGGATCACCTCGTCCTCGGTACTGACATCGGCGCGCACGGCAATGGCCACGGCACCCAGCCCGCGCACCTGCTCCAGCACACGCAGGGCCGACTCCTCGTCCGCCAGGTAGTTGATGCAGATGCGATAACCCTGTTGCGCGGCGAGCAGCGCGGTGGCCGCGCCGATACCACGACTGCCGCCGGTGATGACGATGACTTTGTCCATGAACCCGTTCCCTCGATCAACCTGTAACTTGCCGCAAAAGCATACCTGTCGGCGGCCTTATTTGTGTAGTCGCCAAAGGTCGCAAGCGCGGTACTAAACGCTTACATAGACCCAGGCATCCAGACCGGAGGCCAGACGGACCAAGACGCGTTTGTAGTCGGAGACTTCATAGGCATCCGCCGCCGCCAGCTCTTCGGTGCTGATCTGGAACACCATGCCGCTCACGCTGTCCTCGGGGTTGCTGCCGGGACGGACGATGGGATGGTGGGTCTTGCCGCTGGTGGCGAGGACCTGGGGGTCGGTGATCTCGACCCAGGATTGAGCATAGCCGAGCATGCGGTCGGCGCTGCCCGCCAGTTCGCGCCCGAAATTGGACAGTTGCACAGCCTTGTCCTGCAAGGTGCCGTAGGAAAACAGCAGTACCGGTGTTGCCGTAAAATCGGTCATGAAGGCCTCGTCTGCCAAAGAGGTGAGACAGTCTAAACGCTCCGCGCCCGGATGCCGAGTCGATCAACACAACTCCCGCAAATACGCCCAGTCGTCTCTATGGTTATGCGAAGAGGTTATTTAACCAAACCGCTCTCCTCTCATAAGCTCCACCCACCGGACCACCGGCCCCGCCCTTCTCACTGCTGTCTCTGCGAGGTGTCCATGGTCGCCCTGGTTCCCGGCACTACCCGTTCCCGTTTATTGCTTTCAGCACTGGCCATTGCCTTGTCCCTGGCCGCCGCCACCGTCGACGCCAACGAAACCCTGCGCATCGGCTACCAGAAATCCTCGACCCTGATCACCTTGCTCAAGAGCCAGGGCACCCTGGAGAAAGCCCTGGCCAAGGAGCATATCGACGTCAGCTGGCATGAGTTTCCCAGCGGCCTGCCCCTGCTCGAATCGTTGAACGTGGGCAATGTCGATATCAGTGCCGACGTCGCCGATACGGTGCCGGTGTTTGCCCAGGCGGCCAAGGCCCGACTGACCTACTTCGCCCAGGAGGCCGCGTCCCCCGAAGCCCAGGCGATCGTGGTCAAGAGCGATTCGCCGATCAAGACCCTGGCCGACCTCAAGGGCAAGAAAATCGCGGTGACCAAGGCCGCCGGCAGCCACTACCTGCTGATCGCGGCACTGACCAAGGCCGGGTTGAAGTTCAGCGATATCACGCCCGCCTACCTGACCCCCGCCGACGGGCGCGCCGCGTTCGAGAACGCCAAGGTCGACGCCTGGGTCGCCTGGGAACCCTTCCTCAGCGGCGTCCAACGGCAACTGCCGACCCGCACCCTGGCCGACGGCCAGGGCCTGGCGAACTACAAACGTTATTACCTGGCGAGCACGCCTTACGCCCAGTCCCATCCGCAAGTCCTGAAGCAGGTGTTTGCCGAACTGCAAAAGTCCGGGGCCTGGATCAAGACCCATCCCAAAGACGCCGCCGAGATCCTCGGCCCGCTGTGGGGCAACCTGGATGCGCCGACGGTCGAGGCCGCCAACCGCCATCGCAGCTATGACGTGCAGGCGGTCACGGCCGACCAGTTGAGCGAACAGCAGCAGATCGCCGATGCGTTCTTCGCGGCCGGTCTGCTACCGCAGAAGATCAACACCCGGGACGTCGGTATCTGGCAACCCTGATCAGGCGAACACACGACCTCGCACCAGGACAGCAGACTGATTACGACACTCAATCGAGTGATCGGGGGACAGGAGTGCGTTGCTGCGGATCATAGAAAAACTGCTCCTCGGCAATACGCTCACCCTCCCAACGCTGGTGGGCGATTTCCTCCATGCGGGTCACGCTGCCGTCGGCCCATTCGAAGCGGAAAATCCAGCGAATGGCTACATGATCGCCATTGAGAAAGGCCGGGCGTACGCAAGTCGAGCTCATGGAACGCACCCTGGACATCATCGCCCGCTCCTTGGCGACATGAAAGTCACGCCCGACTCGCGGCGGTTCCTGGTTTTCTTGCAGGGAAGCGTCGGCGGTGTAGAAGGCTTCGACCGCTTCGGCGTGGGCATTGGCCTCGACCTGGGCGATAAAGCGTTCGAGGTTTTCAAGGGTCGGCATGGTCAGCTCCTGGCTGGGGTGATCGGCATTCATCACCCCAGCGAGGCTAAGGTCGGCGAGCGGCGATGGAAAGGTCCATTCCGACCGATCTGTGCGGTACCAATCGGCTAACGCCGCCAGACCACACAGCCCAGTGCACTCAGGGCTATTGCCAGGCCGGCCAGGGAATACACCCAACTGGCCGAGGCCACCGGCAACAGCACCCCTGCCAGCAACGGTCCGACACCGGCACCGATATCGCGCCACACCGCATTCGACGCCAGGGCCTGGACCCTCCCGGCCCCCGGATTGCGCTCGGCCACCAGGGTCACCACCAGCGGCAGTTGCAGCGCCCGCAGAATCAGCACGGCGCCGGCACCAAGGATCAGCCAGTGGCTGCCGAAAGCGGCCAGGGCCAGACCGCTGAGGATCGAGAACAGCAGCAACATGCGCACCACGCCATAACTGTCGGCCAGGCGACCGCCCACAGGACTGAGGAACATTTCCGAGGCATAACGCAAGGCCATCAATAGCCCGGCAATGATCACCGCATTGCCACCCAATACCGCGGAGGCCTGCAAAGACAAACCGAAGATAAACAGCCCATCCAGCGCCACACCCTCGACAAAGGACCATATCGCCACGCTGTCCGGCCGCTTGAAGCGCCGCCCGGAAGGTGCTGCCAGTTCATGCCCCACCGTCGGCAGCCCACGCGCCACCCACAGGCCGATCAGCGATGCGCCGGATAGCAGCAGGAAAATCAGCCGCGGCCCGAAGTGCAGGCTCAACCAGCCACCCACGGCCAGCGCGAGCATCGGGCCGATGGCGATCACTCCCCGTGAACGCCCCGCCCGGCGCGCGGCACCACTGGGTTCCAGGGTCGCCAGCACCTGGGTGGACAGGTTCATCGCGGCAAAGGCCAGGCCCCAGACCAGGCGCAGCAGCAATAACCAGCCGAAGCCGGAAATCAGCGAGTTGCCCATGGCACAGAACGCACTGCCCCCGGCCGCCAGCATCAGGGTCGAGCGGTCGCCGTGGCGGGCGTAATAACGCAGCACATAGCTGTAACCGAAGATCCGCACCAGTCGGTTGGCCGCCAGCAACACCCCGGCCTGGGCCAGGGTCACGCCAAAGGCCTGGGTGTTCATCGGCAGCAACAGGTAAAGCAGTACGTCGCTGGGCAGGCACAGGGCCAGGACGGTGGCGGAACGGCGGGAGGCGGAATCGGTCGGGTGAGCAGCCACGGCAGGCATCTGGAACGGGTCTCCGCAAGGGGGAAGAAGCCCACAAGCATGCAGGGCTGAAACAATCGCTGACAATATTTTTCTGATCTTCGATCTCTACACGGCCCAACCGGCTTGCCGATAGTCAGGTTGATTTTCCTTGAACAGGCCCACCACTGCTTCGCCGGTGGTGCCCGGTTGCGTCTTTCATATGGCACCTACAACTATATATCGCAGGTGCCAGGGGTTTATGCGTTTAGATGGCTTTGCATTACCCATCAGATGATGTCGGACAAACCGCAAACCTAAAGGAATAGAGAAATGCGCGCATTATTCATCATCGGCCTTATTTTATATACAAGCCTCCTGACAGCTTCCCTTTACGCCGCCACCATTGAAACAGAAGTCGGTGCTCCTCCCCCTCCCCGCCAAGGGCTCCAGAATAAAAATGGGCAAAACCAGCACTTTAGTGGCGTTGGCCGACTGGGAAGCAATTGCACCGCCGCATTGATTGATACCCGCCATAACCATGAGACGACCGCGCAACCGGCCTATTTGTTAACCGCAGGGCATTGCATCAGTTCCACTCACAAAAAAATCATCACGAATCAAACCATTGACGACACGATAAAGTTTAATTACTTCGGTGATGCCCGCGACCAGATAAAAACCTACAAACTGAAAAAGATCAACTGGAGCAGTATGCGCGGCACCGACCTCGCCGTGATCGAGCTGGAAGCCTCGCTGCAAGAACTAATCGACGCGGGCATCCAGCCATTAAGTATCGGTGCGCGCCCGGAACCTGGCAGCGTTATTATAGCAATCGGTGCCCCTTTACTGGATTACCTGTATCAGTCTTTCTGTACGCTGGCGCCCGCCACGGATTATCACCTGGATAGTTACGGGGAACATTGGATATGGCGCAACATGCTCAACGGCCAGTGCCACGGTATTCAAAGGGGGGCCTCCGGTGGCCCGATCGTGGAACTCGAGACGGGCAAAGTCGTGGGGGTTCTGAATAGTGTCCATGGTGACTCAGATGTATACGGCTCTGCCATTCAACACCTTCAAGGATGTTTCACATCCGGTCAGTTTGACCCGTCAATCACTCGTTGCAGCTTATTTCCAGTCTACGATATTGACGCCATCGCTCCGATGCGCCAGCAAAATTTCCTGTCCGCCAAACCAGAACTGGGCCTGGAAGCAGTCATTCCGTCCTGGGACCTGAAACTCTCAATCAGCACGCCTTTCTATCGCTACAAAACCGTACACTCACTGGCACCTACTTGCGAAAGTACCCATGGCTACAGTGAAGCCATCAGCACTGAGAATGCTCATATCAATGACGTGATCGGCACGACAAGTGGCAGGCATTGGTTATGCATCATCGGTGTTGAGGCTCCCGAACAGCTCCCATTCCACGGCATCATGAAAAACAATCAATCGATGATGGTCGACCTGCTGGATTACGGCGATGAACCGCCAAAAATCGATATCTTCGCCTATAGCGATGCACCCTTAAGGCCAGAGGTTTATAAAATGTCTGTATCCACCACCTTTGCACCGCCCACTTACACGCAGATTTATTCAAAAACAGGTTCACCCTCAGAGGTGGATTGCGATGATCCCGTGGGTTATGAAGAAGTGAAACGCGATGGTCATGCAAGGTGGAAACATCTGACGACATGGAGCAGCACGCAGGGAGAAGCCAAACTTTGTGTCTACGGAAAAAATGTGCGTGGAGAGTCATCAAGACCAGCAGTGCGTTTGCTCAAAGTCGAGGACCACTGGAAGAGCTGAATCACTGACCCGGCCTCATCGAGCGCTTGCCCGCCCTCAAGAGTGAAGGCAGGCGCCCTGATTGACACCGACCATTGGGCTTTTGTGCAATCTGTTTGCAGTGTTGCTGGAGCAACAGCGCTTCAACAGAGTGTTCGTGGGACGACACTCACCGGCCTCTCCCAAATCGACCGGCTCCTACAGGTCCATATTCCTAGCAACTGGCACAGAGCCTACATTATTCCTTTTAAGCAGCTCATCGGAGTCATGACTGCTTACTCCGAAATAAGCACCCGCAATCCCTCTCCCAGAAGCACCCGATGAAATCCCTCAACCCGATCACCAAGGCCGCCCATCTGCTTGCCGGGTTCGGGCCGCTGGCCACGCATTGCCGCGCCGTATTGACGCACGCCAGCACCATGGCGCCCTGGCCCTCAGGTTCCAGATAGGTATTGTTCAATACACAGACCGCATCAACACCATGGCCAATATCGAAGACATCCGCACAGACCAGCCAGGAGCTGAGGAACATTTCCGAGGCATAACGCAGGACCACCAATAATATGAGACCTTCAGGTAAATAAACTACCTATACGGACCACTGGATGATTTCGTTCACGGGAGGGGGCCTACAACTATATATTGCACACATAAAAAGCCTATGTGCTTAGATCGCGTTCAATCACCGCTCACATGATATCGAACATACCGCAAAACCTAAAGGAATAGACCATGCGTGCATTATTGACCACGGGCCTTGCTTTATATATCAACCTTCTGACGCTTTCACTTTATGCTGCCGCCTTTGAAATAGAAGACAACTTCATTCCTCCTCGTCTGGCTCTCAAAAATAAAAATGGGCAAAGCCGGCATTTGAGCGGTGTGGGCCGACTGGCAGGCAATTGTACAGCCACATTGATTGATACCCGCTATCGCCATGAGGCGACCGCGCAACCCGCCTATTTGGTAACCGCTGGACATTGCGTCAGCCGCACTCAAAAAAGAATCATCACGGACAAAATCCTCACAAACAAAATTATGGACTTCACGATAGAGTTCAATTATTTCAGCGATGTCATCGAGCAGATAAAAACCTACACACTGAAAAAAATCAACTGGAGCAGCGTACGCGGCATCGACCTTGCCGTGATCGAACTGGAGGCTTCGCTGACAGAGCTGATCGACGCGGGTATCCAGCCACTCAGTATCGGCTCGCGTCCGAAACCTGGCAGTGCCATTACAATAATCGGCGCCCCTGGGGGGGATTTCTTGCATCAATCCCTCTGTACGCTGGCGCCCGCAAAGGATGGTTACATCGATAATGACGGGGAATCGAGGATACTGCTCAACAGTCTCAATGCTCAGTGCCGCAGAATTGGAAGGGGGGCATCCGGCGGCCCAATCGTGGAGCGCGAGACGGGTAAAATCGTGGGGGTCCTGTATGGTGCCATTGGTGACTCGGAGGTATACGGCTCTGCCATTCAGTCCCTTCAAGGATGTTTTACATCCGGTCAGTTTGATCCCTCAATCACCCGTTGCAGCTTATTTCCAGTCTACGATATTGACGCCATCGCCCCACAACACCGGCAAAACTTCCTGCCCGCCAAACCCGATCAAGGCTTGGAAGCCGTCATGCCATCCTGGGATCTGAAATTTTCAATCAGCACGCCTTTCTATCGCTACAAAATCGAGCGCTCATTGACATCGCCTTGCGAAAGCCCCCATGGCTACAGTGAGGCTATCAGTGCCGACAACGCCTATATCAATAAGGCAATCGGCACGACAAAGGGTCGCCATTGGTTATGCATCATCGGTGTTGATACTTCCGAACAGCCCCCTTTCCACGGCATCATGAAAAATAATCAATCGATGTGGGTCGACTTGCTGGATCACGGCAATGAACCGCCGAACGTCGATATCGTCACCGAACGCGAAAACTTCTCCGACCCAGCGGTTTATAACCTGTTTGCATCCACCTACTTTTCACCGCCCACTTATGCGCAGATCTATTCGAAAATAGGCCCGACCTCACAGGTGGATTGTGATGATCCTCAGGGCTATGAAGAAATGCAACGCCGTACTCGTGAACCGTGGCTCCTTCTGGCGAGTTGGAACAGCACGCAGGAAGAAG
Organism: Pseudomonas sp. MWU12-2037; assembly: GCF_023242345.1. Taxonomy (NCBI): domain Bacteria; kingdom Pseudomonadati; phylum Pseudomonadota; class Gammaproteobacteria; order Pseudomonadales; family Pseudomonadaceae; genus Pseudomonas; species Pseudomonas sp. MWU12-2037. The sequence continues at coordinate 39,250 of NZ_JALLIZ010000023.1, forward strand.
CCAAGCTTTGCGTCTATAGCAAAAATGCCCATGGCGAGTCATCAAGAACCTCAATGCATTGGCTCAAAGTCGCCGATGACTGGAAGAGCTGATCCACCGTCACCCAACGCCTGCCCGCACTCAAGAAACAATCGCTGAGAATATTTTTGTGCAGCCTGTTTACGGTGTTGCTGGAGCAACAGTGCTTCAACAGAGTGTTCGTGGGACGACATTCGCCCGCCTCTCGCAAATCGACCGGCTGACCGCTTACCTGTAGGAGCCGGCTTGCTGGCGATGGGGCCAGTGAGTCTTGTGTCGATCTTATGGACGCCATCGCCAGCAAGCCGGCTCCTACAAGGTCAGTATTCCAGGCAACTGGCACAGAGCCTGCATTATTCCTTTTAAGCAGTTCATCGGAGTCATGACTGCTTATTCCGAAATAAGCACCGCAGTCCCTCTCCCTGGAGCTCCCGATGAAATCCCTCAATCCGATCACCCAGGCCGCCCGTCTGCTGGCCGCCGCCGCGGCGCTGGCGCTGGGCCTGCAACCCCTGGCCCAGGCCGCCGAAACCGTCCCGGCCGAAGTCCACCTGGACTATGCCTATTACTCCCCCGTCAGCCTGGTGCTCAAGCATTTCGGCTGGCTGGAAAAAGCCCTGCCGCAGACCAAGGTCACCTGGGTCTTCAGCCAGGGCAGCAACCGTTCCCTGGAATACCTGAACAGCGGCGGCGTCGACTTTGCCTCCTCGGCCAGTCTGGCGGCGGTGCTCAGCCGCGCCAACGGCAGTCCGATCAAATCGGTCTATGTCTACAGCCGCGCCGAATGGACCGCGCTGCTGGTGCGCAAGGACTCGCCCTACAAGACCCTCGCCGACCTCAAGGGCAAGAAGATCGCCGCCACCAAGGGCACCGATCCGTATCTCTTTACCTTGCGCAGCCTGCAACAGGCCGGCTTGAGCAAAGACGACGTGGAACTGGTCCACCTGCAACACCCGGACGGTCGTACCGCCCTGGAAAAAGGTGATGTCGACGCCTGGGCCGGGCTCGACCCACACATGGCCGCCAGCCAGATCCAGGCCGGCTCCCGACTGCTCTATCGCAATCCCGCCTTCAACAGCTACGGCGTGATCAGCGTCACCGAGAGCTACGCCAAGGAACACCCGAAGGCCATCGAAACGGTCCTGGCCGCCTACGAAAAAGCCCGCGAATGGGCGCTGCACAATCCCCAGGAACTGGCCCAATTGCTGGCGACCGAGTCCGGCCTGCCGCTGGACGTCGCCCAGTTGCAACTGTCACGTACCGACCTGAGCAATGCCCGCCTCGGCCCGCCGGACCTGGCGTCGTCAAAAGCGGCGGCGCCGATCCTGGTGTCCGAGGAACTGGTGCGCCGTGGCGTCAACGTCGATCAAGTGATTGACCAGTTGATCGACACCCGTTTCAACAATGCCGCTGTCGCCCAGCAGTGAATCCCGTCGCCCTGGGTCCGCGTCAGGAGTGCCCATGACCAGCAAGAGCAAATCTCTCCCCGCGCTCCTCCCGGTATCCGCGCGCGGGCCTCTGCGCGCCACCCGTTGGAAGCGCAATCTCAAGGGCCTGGCCGTGCCGGTGGCGATTATTGTCGTGCTGGAAGTGGTGGTGCGGGTCGGCTGGATACCGTCCTACCAGATGCCGGCGCCCAGCGAAATCGTCCTGACCCTGCGCGACCTGGCCGAAGGCGCCTTGTGGAAACATATCAGCGCCAGCTTGCTGCGGGTATTGCTCGGCTTTGCCATCGGCACCAGCCTGGCCCTGGTGTTTGCCGCCTGGGTCGGCTTGAGCCGGGAAGCCGAAGCCTACCTGGAGCCCACCTTCGCCGGCTTGCGCTCGATCCCGAGCCTGGCCTGGGTGCCGCTGCTGTTGTTGTGGCTGGGCATCGACGAAACCTCGAAAATCGTGCTGATTGCCATCGGTGCGTTTTTCCCGGTGTACCTCAATGGCGTGGCGGCCATTCGCGACATCGACCGCAAGCTGGTGGAAGTCGGGCAAATGCTCGGATTCAGTCGTTATCGCCTGGTCCGTCGCATCCTCCTGCCCGCCGCCCTGCCCGGCCTGTTCACCGGTCTGCGCAGCGGCATGAGCCTGGCCTGGATGTTTCTGGTGGCGGCCGAGCTGATCGCCGCGACCAAGGGCCTGGGCTATCTGCTCAGTGATGGTCGGGAAACCTCACGGCCGGATATCGTGCTGGCGGCCATCATCGTCCTGGCGGTGCTGGGCAAATTGAGCGACGGCGTACTGGCGGGCCTGGAAAAACGCTTCCTGGCCTGGCGCGATACCTTCACAGGCGAAGACGCGGAGCGACGGACATGAGCGAGACCTTGTTGCACATTCATGTGGAACGCAAGACGTTCGCCCGGCACAGGGTGCTGGAACACCTGAGCCTTGAGCTGGCGGCCGGGGAAACCGTGAGCCTGCTGGGCCCCAGCGGTTGCGGCAAAAGCACCTTGTTGCGGATCGTCGCCGGGCTGGAGAAGGACTTTCAAGGCACGCTGCAACAACACACCGCGGAGATCGCTTTCGTGTTCCAGGAACCCCGGCTGATGCCCTGGCTGACGGTGGAACAGAACATCGGTTTCAGCGAAGACGACCACTACGACCGGGCCTGGGTCGCGCAACTGATCGAGGAAGTCGGGCTCGGCGGTTTCGCCCAGGCGCTGCCCAAGGCCCTCTCCGGCGGCATGGCCCAGCGCGTGGCGATTGCCCGGGGATTGTATTCCAAACCACGGATCCTGCTGCTCGACGAACCCTTCAGCGCGGTGGATGCCTTCACCCGGATGAAACTGCAGGATCTGTTGTTGCAACTGGCCGACCGCCACGCCATCGCCCTGTTGCTGGTGACCCACGATATCGACGAGGCGCTGTACCTGAGTGACCGGGTGCTGGTCATGGGCAACCGGCCCGGCTCGATTCGTCAGGAACTGTCGGTGAAGCTGGGCCACCCCCGTGATCGACGGGCGCCATTGCTGGCGGAGCTCAAGGCTCGTGCCCTGACCGAGCTGCAACAGGCCCATGTGATCTAGCCCAATGGGTTATCAATGATCGGGCCGCGGGTGCCAGAGAACGGCAAGTTACTGCCCTTACTGTCCGGCCTTAATACCCAACAGATATAAACTTCGCTCTTTTTAAACCTGTCATATTTGACAGTAGACGGCCAACCTCTATCGGCACTAACTTGCTCAGGGTCGGATCACCGACCCTACTCCTGATTATGCCTATAAAAGGACATTGCCATGGAACCCTCCATTCTCTATCTTCCCAAAAAAGGACATTCCCCCCAGCACGCTGGCAGATTCGTCTGGCGCATTGATAACGGGCCAGAGACTTACGCAGAAAGAACGAGTTTCGGCTTGGGCGAGTTCCCCCCTGGTTCGGGTCAGAGGTACTGGGCGCTTTCCGGCTGGACGGGAACACCCGAACAAGAAAACTACTTCTACTTCCAAATCATCATCGACTACCAACGAGGCCCTTTCGAGAATATAACGCTCAAGTTGGGTGATCATAAGTTGCTATCGATGGGCCATACCTATTCGATTCCTGCGCCGGAAGGTTTTTATGGCGTCCAGACGGTTGCAGCCGACGCCGGAGAAACGACACTGTCTCTCGATCTGGAAACAGGGACGATCGACGGTCGATTTGAAAGTGTCTATCGAGCGTTGCGCCTGGCTCCAAAAGGGCACTTCAGGATGACAAGAGATAATCTGCAAGTATGAACGAGCACATCAGCAAGCAGCGTTGATCAAGAGCTCCCCGGCCAAAAAAAGCGGGCTCGACTTACTCCCGGAGCGGAGTGCCCGCCCTTTCGTTTCACTCTTTTGTATCGACTTACTTACAATCACCCTCCCCCCCACCGGGTAAACCAGCGCTTGCTCTGGCACTTTACGGTAAATCGACGGAAGATCGACTTCACCGATCCAGTCCCGTCGTCCAAACCTTTTGGCGGATCAACCGTCAATAAAGCCCCGAAAGCGGGCGCTTCTTGGTATCGTGTGCGCCGATTTAAATAGCCACCTATACATTTTCTCTCTTAGCAGCTCCGTTCATATTCAATTTTCTTTGCACAACACAGGTTCCTCATGACCGATCCCATTCATATCAAGGATCACGAGAACGAAAAGCGCCTGGTCAACAAGCGCTTGCTGGCCTGCGGCATCCTGGTCCTGGGGCTGGCCGGCAGCCTGGTCGCCCGCCTGTATTTCCTCCAGGTGACCGAGTTTTCCTATAATTCCACCGTCTCGGAAAACAACCGCGTCCACGTCCTGCCGATCCCGCCGGAACGCGGGTTCATCCTCGATCGCAACGGCCAGGTGCTTGCCGACAACCAGCCCAGCTTCAACATGACCCTGACCCGCGAACGCGCCGGTGATGTCGGCCAAGTGCTGGACACGGTGATGAACGTGCTCAACCTGCCGGAAGAAGACCGGTCGATGTTCACCAAGGTCCTCAAGCAGTCGCGCCACCCGTTCGAGCCGGTGACCCTGCTCTATGAACTGACCGAACAGCAGATCGCCCTGCTGGCGGTAAACGAGTTCAAGCTGCCGGGCATCGAGGTCGAGCCGCAGTTTGTCCGTCATTACCCGTTGGGCGATCACTTCGCCCATTCGGTGGGTTACGTCGGGCGGATCAACGAAAAGGAAAGCAAGCAACTGGACCCGGTGGAATACCGGGGCACCCAGTCCATCGGCAAGACCGGCATCGAGCGGTTCTACGAAAACGAACTTCACGGCCATGTCGGCTACGAGGAAGTCGAGACCAACGCCCAGGGCCGGGTGATGCGGGTGCTCAAGCACACCGATCCGATTCCCGGCAAGAACATCGTCCTGAGCCTCGATATCAATCTGCAGGAAGCCGCCGAGAAGGCCCTCGGAGACCGGCGCGGCGCAGTAGTCGCCATCGATCCGAAGACCGGCGAAGTGCTGGCGATGGTCAGCAAGCCGAGCTTCGATCCGAACCTGTTCGTCACCGGAATCCGCGCCAAGGACTATTCGGCCCTGCGCGATTCCCTCGACCGTCCGCTGTTCAACCGCGCCCTGCGCGGGCTCTACGCGCCGGGCTCGACCATCAAGCCGGAAGTGGCCATCGCCGGCCTGGACAGCGGGGTGATCTCCCCTTCCACCCGGGTGTTCGACCCCGGTTACTTCCAGTTGCCCAATGTCGAGCACAAATACCGCAACTGGAACCACAGCGGCGACGGCTGGGTCGACCTGAACGCGGCGATCATGCGTTCCAACGACACCTACTTCTATGACCTGGCGAGCAAGCTGGGCATCGACCGCCTGCACGATTACCTGAACAAGTTCGGCGTCGGCCAGAAGGTCTCCCTGGACATGTTCGAGGAATCGCCGGGGCTGATGCCGTCACGCGAGTGGAAACGCACGACCCGGCGCCAGGCCTGGTTCCCCGGCGAGACGGTGATCCTCGGCATCGGCCAGGGCTATATGCAGGTCACGCCGCTGCAACTGGCCCAGGCCACGACCCTGATCGCCAACAAGGGCGTGTGGAATCGTCCGCACCTGGCCCGGAGCATCGGCCAGGTCGCGCCGGTGGACCAGAATCCGATTCCCAATATCGTGCTGCATGACCCCCGGCAGTGGGAACAGGTCAACTACGCCATGCAGTTGGTGATGCACGATCCACGCGGTATCGCCCGGGCGGCAGCGGTGGGTGCGCAGTATCGCATTGCCGGCAAGAGCGGCACGGCGCAGGTGGTGGCGATCAAGCAGGGGGAGCGTTATGACCGCTTGAAGACCTCGGAGCGTAATCGCGACAACGCCTTGTTCGTCGGTTTTGCCCCGGCGGAAGACCCGCAGATCGTGATTTCGGTGATGATCGAGAACGGCGAGGCCGGTGGCCGGGTCGCCGGGCCCGTGGTACGGGAGATTCTTGATGCCTGGCTGCTGGACAAGGATGGCAAGCTCAAGCCGGAGTATGCGCGGCCGCTCAAGCCCCATGAGGATCCCAAGGTTTAGTTGAGACTACTGGCCTCTTCGCGGCGGTGCGGCGTCCCGACAAGCCCTGCTCCTACAGATTCGTGTCGTGCACATCACTCGGGCACGGCCCAATACTGTAGGAGCAGGGCTTGCCCGCGAAGAGGCCCTCAAGAACACCCTCACTCATCAGGCCGCAGCCCCCCGCCGATAAAACGCCAACACCCCGCCCAAGGTCATCAACAAACCACCCGTCACCCGGTTGAACGCCCGCAGATGCCCGCCCTGCAAGCGACTCAACAAGCGCGCCCCGCACAACGCGTAAAACAACATGATGCTGACATTGAGCAAGGTCAGCACCATGGCCAGCAGCGCATATTGCGGCAACTGCGGCTGTGTACTGTCGATAAATTGCGGCAGGAACGCCGACATGAACAGCAGCGCCTTGGGATTGGTCAGCGCCACCACGAAACAGCGCATGAACAAGCCGACGGAGCGCTTCGAACCCTGCTCAACCGGCAGTTCGGCCAGGGTCCCGGTCGAACGCAGCATCTTCCAGCCCAACCAGACCAGATAAGCCGCCCCCAGCCACTTCACCGCCTGGAAAAGCGTCTCGCTGGCCTGCAGCAAAATCCCCAGGCCGCAGGCCACCGCCGTCACCAGCAGCGCATCGGCCAACACCGCCCCGCCCATGCCCCAGGCCGCCGCCCGCACACCGTGGTTGGAACCGTTGTGCAAAGCCAGCAGCACCGTCGGGCCGGGCATGGCGATGATCGCCGCCGAGCTGATCAGGAACAGGAGCAACGTTGCCAGCGTCATGAAGGCCGCCTTGAAAATGAAAAATAAGCGTCATTCTGCGGCCAGCCCCGCCGCGCTTCAACCGCCGATACGCCAGCCCGTCGTTTGCGCTGGACGCGACTAAGCTGTTTCGTGATAAAACAGGCTCAAGCACTGAAGCGTTTCAGCGTCCTTTCCATCAGACAGGGTGATCGCCCCATGACCGACCAGAAGCTGCTCGACTCACTGTTTCCCGCCGCCGCGGACATCCCGGAAAAGTACCGATTCGAAGGCCAGCTGGAGCAACGCGAATACCTGGTCAATGGCACCTTGCGCACGTGGGACGGCCCGCTGGCCCAGGTGCGTAGCCCGGTGTACCTCGCCACCGCCCACGGTGATGAGCAGGTGATCCTCGGCAGCACGCCGCTGCTGGATGCCGAGACCGCCCTCACCGCCCTCGACGCCGCGGTTCACGCCTATGACCGAGGCCAGGGCGAATGGCCGACAATGCGCGTGGCCGAGCGCATCCAGCATGTCGAAACCTTCCTGCGGCGCATGCGCGTACAGCGCGAAGCAGTGGTCAAGCTGCTGATGTGGGAGATCGGCAAGAACCTCAAGGATTCCGAGAAGGAATTCGACCGCACCTGCGACTACATCGTCGACACCATCAATGCGCTGAAAGAACTCGACCGCCGTTCCAGCCGCTTCGAGCTGGAGCAGGACACCCTCGGCCAGATCCGCCGCGTGCCCATGGGCGTGGCCCTGTGCATGGGCCCCTACAACTACCCGCTGAACGAAACCTTCACCACCCTGATCCCGGCGCTGATCATGGGCAACACCGTGGTGTTCAAGCCGGCCAAGCTCGGCGTGCTGCTGATTCGCCCGCTGCTGGAGGCCTTCCGCGACAGCTTCCCGGCCGGGGTGATCAACGTGATCTATGGCAGCGGCCGGGAAACCGTCAGTGCGCTGATGGCCAGCGGCAAGATCGATATCTTCGCCTTTATCGGCACCAACAAGGCCGCCAGCGACCTGAAGAAACTCCATCCCAAGCCCCACCGCCTGCGCGCGGCCCTGGGCCTGGATGCGAAAAACCCGGCCATCGTGCTGCCCGAGGTCGACCTGGACAACGCGGTCAACGAATGCGTCACCGGCTCATTGTCGTTCAACGGCCAACGCTGCACCGCGCTGAAGATCCTGTTCGTGCACGAGGACGTGATCGAAGGTTTTATCGAGAAATTCAACCGCAAGGTGCAAAGCCTGGTGCCGGGCATGCCCTGGGACAATGGCGTGGCGCTGACGCCCCTGCCGGAAGCCGGCAAGATCGAGTACCTCAAGGCCCTGGTCGCCGACGCCCAGGACAAGGGCGCCAGGGTGATCAACCCCAATGGCGGCCAGACCCGCGCCTCGTTCTTCTATCCGGCGGTGCTCTACCCGGTGAATGCCGGAATGCGCGTGTACCAGGAAGAACAGTTCGGCCCGGTGGTGCCCATCGTGCCCTACCGGGACCTGGAAACCGTGATCGACTATGTGCTGGAGTCGGATTTCGGCCAGCAGTTGAGCATTTTCGGCACCGATCCCGCCCAGGTCGGCCGGCTGGTGGACACCTTCGCCAACCAGGTCGGACGGATCAATATCAATGCCCAGTGCCAGCGCGGCCCGGACACCTACCCGTTCAACGGACGCAAGAACTCGGCCGAAGGTACGCTCTCGGTGCACGATGCCTTGCGGGTGTTTTCGATCCGCACCCTGGTGGCCACCAAGTTCCAGGACAGCAACAAGGCGCTGATCAGCGATATCATCCATAACCGCGAGTCGACCTTCCTGACCACCGACTACATCTTCTGATGCCACCCGGGCGGCGCGACCTGGAAACCGCCCCCCCCTGTAGGAGCCGGCTTGCCGGCGATCCAGGCGACGCGGTCTGACAGGAAACCGCGTCGCTACTATCGCCAGCAAGCCGGCTCCTACGGGGGCGCAATGGCGCGGGATTTTCATGCCTGGGCTAGGGCTGCCGAGCGCTCTGATCTATCATTGCTCCTCAGGCTGCCCGAGCCCGCCATTATTTTCATAAGAAATCCATGCCACGCATCGACCTCCGCCGATTGATCCTGTTGCTGTCGCTTTCCGCCGTCACCCTGACGGCCGGCAATCTTTTCTTCGCCAGCTACCAGACCCAGCGCAACTTCCTGATGGAACAGACCCTGGAAGCCAATCGGATCTATGCCCTGAAGCTGGCCAACACCACCAACAACTTCCTCAAGTCGACCCAGCAGCAACTGGCCTTCAGCAGCGAACTGCTCCCCGCGATCTGGGACCAGCCGGACCAACTGTGGCAGGAAGCGCACCGACTGCGCCGCCAGACCGGCAGCTTCAACTCGGTGATCGTCATCCGCGCGGACGGCAAGATCATCGCCTCCTCGCCCACCTCGATGAACCTGACCGGCACCTTTTCCGCAAGCGAAGGCTTTCGCCAGGCCAGCCTGGCGCGCCAACCCTATATTTCCAGCCCCTATGTCGGGGCCAACAATCACCTGATGATCCAGATTTCGCATCCGATCTTCGACGGTGATGGCAACTACCTCGGCTACCTGGGCGCCGGTATCTACCTCAACGAACCGAACATCCTCCACTCACTGCTGGGCGAACAATACTACCGTGACGGCTCCTACCTCTATGTGGTCGACCCCCAGGGCCAGTTGATCTATCACCAGGACCCGGCGCGGGTCGGCGACGTGATCAAGGGCAACCCGGCCATCGACGCGGTGATCGCCGGCGAAACCGGCAGCCTGAGGTTGAAAAACTCCAAGGGCGTCGACATGCTCACCGGCTATGCCCCGGTGCCGCGGATCGGCTGGGGCGTGATCAGCCAGCGGCCTACCGCCATCACTCTGGAAGGCCTGCAGCGGTTGATGCTGGAAGTCGCCGGTTACGCCGTGCCGCTGTTGCTCCTGTCGTTGCTGGGTATCTGGTGGATTTCGACACTGATCAGCAAACCGCTCTGGCAACTGGCCAATACCACGCAGTATTGGGGTTCATCTACCGCCGCCCAGTCGGTGAGCAAGGTGCGGGCCTGGTACTACGAAGCCGCCCAGCTGAAGAACACCATGCAGAAAGCGTTGATGTCACTGCACCAGCAGTTGGGCAAGCTCAACCAGGAAAGCGTCACCGACCCTCTGACCAGCCTGACCAACCGCCGTGGCCTGCAATTGATCCTCGACGACTGGGAAAGCCGCCGCCAGCCGTTCTCGCTGATCGCCCTGGATATCGACCACTTCAAGCAGGTCAACGACAGCTACGGGCACAGCGCCGGCGACCTGGTGCTGCAACACCTGGCCCAGCAGATCCGCCGCCACTCCCGGGAAAGCGACGTGCTCTGCCGCCAGGGTGGCGAGGAGTTCCTTATGCTGCTGCCCTCCACGCCACTGGCCCAGGCGGCCCTGGTGGCCGAGCGTTTGCGGGCGACGATGGCCTATACCGAAAGCCCGAACGGCATCCCGGTGACCATCTCCCTGGGCGTGGCCGGCTGGCCCCAGGGCGGGCAGACCGTGAGCCAGGTCCTCCAGGCGGCGGACCAGGCCCTCTATCGGGCCAAGGATAGCGGGCGCAACCGGGTGGTGCGCAGCGATGACGAGATCCCACCGGATGTGCCGAACAGTTAGACTGACGCCCCCTGGCGACACGCATCGGACCGCCGTCCCAGGCCACGAACACCCGACGCTTTCGGGGATTTCTTTCGAGTTTGACCACCAGCATGACCTTCAACTTCGACACGCTGATCGACCGCCGCGACACTGGCAGCACCAAGTGGAGCCGCTACCCGGCCGACGTCCTGCCCATGTGGGTGGCCGATATGGACCTGCCGGTGGCGGACGCGATCACCGCAGCCCTGCACAAGCGCCTGGAACACCCGCAACTGGGTTACAGCGTGGCCCAGGACGCCCTGCGCCAGGCCATCGTCGCCGACCTCCGGGCCAAGTACGCCTGGCACGTGGAGCCCCAGGAGCTGATTTTCCTCCCGGGGGTCGAACCGGGTTTCAACATGGCGCTACGCGCGTTTGTGCAACCGGGCCAGAACGTCGTGGTGCAGACGCCCAACTACCGCCCGCTGCGCCTGGCGCCGGGTCACTGGAACCTGCCGAAAGTCGAACTGGAGTTCGAGCGCGATGCCCAGGGTGACTATGTCACGCCCTTCGGTGCCCTGCGTAACGCCTTGCAAGGTGGTGGCGCGCTGCTGTTGAGCAATCCGCACAACCCACTGGGCAAGGTCTTCCCCCGGGAAGAACTGCAACAGGTGGCAGATATCTGCCTGGAACAGGGCGCGCTGATTATCAGCGACGAGATCCATGCCGACCTCTGCTTCGATGGCCGTCGTCATGTACCGATCGCCTCCCTGAGCCCGGAGATCGCCAGGCGCACCATCACCCTGATGTCGGCGAGCAAGGCCTATAACATCGCCGGACTGAAGACTGCTTACGCCATTGTCCAGGATCCGGCGGTACGCGAGCGCTTCAACGCGGCACGCGGGGGGATGGTGGACAGCGTCAATGCCCTGGGGCTGGAAGCCACCTGCACGGCCTACACCGAGTGCGGGCCGTGGCTCGCTGGCCTGGTGCAATACCTGCAGGCCAACCGCGACTACCTGCAACACGCGGTGGAAACCCGGTTGCCGGGTGTGGTCCTGCACCCGGCTCAAGGGACTTACCTGGCCTGGCTCGATTGCAGCGCGTTGGGGCTTGCGGACCCGTACCGGTTTTTCCTCGAAGAGGCCAAGGTGGGGTTGAGCGCGGGGATCGAGTTTGGCGACGACGCGCAGCAGTTCGTGCGCTTGAACTTCGGTTGCCCGAGGGCCTTGCTGGAGGAAGGCATCAGCCGGATGGAGCAGAGTTTGCGTCGGCGCTGAAAGCGCGATGCCGGCCAACTACGCAAATGGGCTCTTGAAGACACCACACAACCTGTAGGAGCCGGCTTGCTGGCGATGCGATCCGATGGTCGACATCGCCGTCGCCTGGAATACCGCCATCGCCAGCAAGCTGGCTCCTACAGGGACCGTGTTCAGACCTGGCTGAACGGGGTCAGGCGTGCTTTTTCAAACGCGGCTTGGCCGCCTTGGGGAAATACGGTGGCTTGACCAGCAGCGTCGGCGCGGGCCTCACGGACTTGACCTCAGCCGCCTCGACCGGCACCTCCCCACCAAACTCCGCCACATAGGCCGTCTGGCCGCAACGCAGCCGATTGTTGATCGGAAACTCATCCCCGTTGTCGTAAATGTACGCATCCTTCATAGCCATCTCCTCATCAACATAATTGATCCCCACCGGCAAATCCCCGGCGGCTTCAAAAATATTGAGCGTAGTCGACCGGCAGCGACTCGCAGCCCCTGGCGCAAGGTTCCGACGAATGACCAGCCGGTCACGAAACTTTCATTTTCCTGGCCGGGCCTTTCACGCCGATTTCACTTCTGCCCCTCTAGGATGGATTCACTCCTCGTTTCAACTTGATTCAGCTCGCCTTCGTTGCGGGCTTTTTTTTGCCCGCGCAACCGGTCGAACCACAGGTAGACCACCGGCGTGGTGTAGAGCGTCAGCAGTTGCGACACCGCCAACCCGCCGACAATGGCGATCCCCAGGGGCTGACGCAATTCCGAACCCGCGCCATGCCCAAAGGCCAGGGGCACGGCACCGAGCAACGCCGCCAGCGACGTCATCAGGATCGGTCGCAGCCGCAGCAGGCACGCCTCATGCACCGCCTCCCGCGGCGCCATCCCGCCGCGTTCGGCCTCCAGGGTGAAGTCGACGATCATGATCGCGTTCTTCTTGACGATGCCGATCAGCAGAATGATCCCGATCATGCCCAGCACCGACAGGTCCTGCCCGCAGATGATCAACGCCAACAAGGCGCCGAAGCCGGCCGAGGGCAAGGTGGAAATGATCGTCAGCGGATGGATGGCGTTTTCATAGAGCACCCCGAGAACGATATAGACCGTCAGGATCGCCGCCAGGATCAGCCAGGGTTGCGACTTGAGCGAGTCCTTGAAGGCCTGGGCGGTGCCCTGGAAACTCCCCGACACCGTGTCCGGCAGGCCCACCGCCAGCGAAGCCTTCTCGATGGCGTTGACCGCATCGCTCAAGGCCTGCCCCGGGGCCAGGTCGAACGACAGGGTAATGGCCGGGAACACACCCTGGTGGTTGATGATGATCGGCGCCAGTTCGTTGCGGATACTCGCCAGCATATCCAGCGGCACCATGCTCCCGGTGGTGGAACGCACATACAGGTGCTTGAGGGTGTCGATGGACATCTGCCAGCGCGGATCGAGTTCGAGAATGACGTGGTTCTGGTCCAGCTGGGTGAACATGGTCGCGATCTGCCGTTGGCCGAAGGCGTCATAGAGCACGTCGTCGATCGCCTGCACATTGACCCCCAACCGCGCCGCCGAGGGCCGGTCGATCACCAGGGTCGCCTGGGGGGCGGCGCGCTGTTGGTCGGAGGTGACATTGCGTAGTTGCGGCAACTGTTTGAGACGGTCCAGCAGCAACCCGCTCCAATGGTCCAGCTCCTGGCTGTCCGGGTCCTGCAAGGTGTACTGGTACTGGGTCTTGCTGGCCCGGCCGCCGATCTGGATATCCTGGTTGGCCTGCAGGAACAGCTTGATGCCCTGGACCTTGTCGAGGGCCGGCTGCAAGCGCGCGATCACCTGCTGGGCGCTGGCCGTACGCTGGTCGAACGGCTTGAGGTTGACCATCACCCGGCCCTGGCTGACCGTCGGGTTGGGGCCGATCCAGTAATAGGCCTTGGCCACCGCCGGGTCGGCGCTGACGATATCGGCCAGCAGCGCAACGCGCTGGCGCATGGCCTCCGGCGAGATATCCGAGGCGGCTTCGGCGACGCCCTGGATCAGGCCGGTGTCCTGCTGCGGGAAAAAGCCCTTGGGGATATACAGGTAGAGCATGGCCGTGGCGACGAAGGTGGCGACCGCCACGGCCAGGGTCAGGCGCTGGTGATCGAGCACCCACTCCAGGCTGCGTCGGTAGCCCTCGTGAATCCGGTTGTAGACCGCCTCGCAGGCATCGCCGAAATGGCTCCGGCGCGACTCGTGTTCCGGTTTGAGCAGCCAGGCGCAGAGCATCGGCGTCACGGTCAGGGAGACCACGCCGGACATCAGGATCGCCACGCTGACCGTCACCGCGAACTCACGCATCAGCCGCCCGACGATGCCGCCCATCAACAGGATCGGCAGGAACACCGCGATCAGCGACACGGTCATCGAGACAATGGTGAAACCCACCTCGCGCAAACCGTCCACCGCCGCCTGGATCCGCGACTTGCCCATTTCCAGGTGGCGGACGATGTTTTCCATGACCACGATGGCGTCGTCCACCACGAAGCCGACGGCAATCGCCAGGCCCATGATCGACAGGTTGTCCAGGCTGTAGCCCAGCAGGTACATCACGGCAAAGGTCGCCACCAGCGACAGCGGGATGGTCAGGGTCGGGATCAGGGTCGCCGTGGCCTTGCGCAGGAACACGAAGATCACCACGACCACCAGGGCGATGGACAGCAGCAAGGTGAACTGCACGTCGTTGACCGAGGCATTGATGGTCTGGGTGCGGTCGCCGACCACCTGGACCTGCACATCCCGCGGCAAGGACGCGGTCAGGGCCGGCAGGCTGGCCTTGATATTGGCGATGGTCGACAGCACGTTGAAGCCCGGCTGCTTGTGGATGTCGACGATCACCGTCGGCTGGCCGTCGATACCGGCGGCCTGCTGGGTGTCCTCGGCACCATCGATGACCCGGCCCAGGTCGCCGAGCTTGATCGGCACCCCGGCCTTGTAGGCCACCACCAGTTCGCGATAACCCTTGGGGTCGAGCAGTTGGTCGGTGGCATCGAGGGTCACCGAGCGATACTGGCCGTTGAGGTTGCCCTTGGGTTGATCGAGGGTGCTGAGACCGACGATGCTGCGTACTTCCTCCAGGGTCAGGCCACGGGCCGCCAGGGCATCCGGGTCGATCTGGATGCGCACCGCCGGCTTCTGCTCGCCATGGAAATCCACCAGGCCGACGCCGGGCATCTGCGACAGGCGCTGGGCCAGGTAGTTGTCGGCGTAGCGATCCAGCTCCGGCAAGGTCCGCGTCGGCGAGGTCAGGGCCAGGGACAGCACGGTGAACTCCGCCGGGTTGACCTTGTTGAAGGTCGGCGTGCTGGTCATGGTTTTCGGCAAGGTCGCGCTGGCGGTGTTGATCGCCGTCTGCACGTCCTGGGCCGCGCCGTCGATATTACGCGACAGGTCGAACTGCAGGACGATCTGGGTCTTGCCCGAGGAACTCGAGGAGGTCATCGAGGTGACCTGGGGCACGGCGGCGAAGGCCCGTTCCAGCGGCGTCGCCACCGAGGTCGCCATGGTTTCGGCGCTGGCCCCGGAGAGCTTGGCGGTGACCTGGATGGTGGGAAAGTCCACCGTCGGCAACGGCGCCACCGGCAGTTGAAAATAGGCAAAAGTGCCCAGCAGCATCACCCCCAGGGCCAGCAGGCACAGGCCCGTGCGGCGCTGGATCAGACCGGCGAGCAGGTTCATGGCTTGCCTCCGGCGCTGCCGCTCAACGCCACCTCAGGTGCCGCTGGGCCCGTGTCCAGGCTGACCGGCTTGACCTTGAGCCCGGGGGCGATCCGCGACTGGCCCTGGACCACCACCACTTCACCCGGCGCCAGGCCGTCCTTGATCCACTGCTGGCCGTCGACCACCGTCGCCGCCGTCACCTGCCGTGGCTCGACCCGCTGGTCGGCATTGACCACATAGACGAAGTCGCCCTTCTGCCCTTGCTGCACCGCATTGGCCGGCACCACGGTGACGGCCTTCTGGGTATTCACCAGCAGACGCGCGCCCACCAGTTGGCCGGGCCAGAGTTGCTGGCCGGCATTGTGAAATTGCGCCTTGAGCTGGATCTGCCCGCTGGCGGCGATCACCTGGCTGTCGATAAAGCTCAGGGAGCCGCTCGCCAGTTGCTGATGGCCGTCGCGGCTCATGGCGAGCACCTGCAAGGGGGCCACGGCGTTTTCCTTGAGGATCCGCGCCAGGTCGTCCTGGGACACCGCGAAGGCCACCGAGATCGGGTCCATCTGCGTCAGGGTCACCAGGCCCGTGGCATCGGTGCCGTGGACAATCGAACCGACGTCCAGCAGGCGTTGCCCGGTCCGGCCGGTGAACGGCGCGTCGATCCGGGTGAAAGCCAGTTGCAGGCGGGCATTCTCCAGGGCCGCCTGGTCGGCCTGGACCGTGGCCTGCTGGGCCGCCAACTGGGCCCGGTAGGTGTCGACATCCTGGGTCGGGCCGGCCTTGGCCGCTGCCAGCTTGCTGGCCCGGTCGAGGTTGACCTTGAGGTTGGCCAACTGCGCCTGGTCCTTGCTGACCAGCGCCTGGGCCTGGGCCACCTGCGCCTGGTAGACCCGTGGATCGATCTGCGCCAACTGACTGCCGGCGTTGACCATCTGGCCTTCGGTAAACAGGACTTTCTGCAGCTCGCCGTCGACCCGCACCCGCACATTGACGGTGTTGAGGGGCTGGACATTGCCGATGGCGTCGATCCAGATCGGCAGGTCCTTTTGCCCCGCCGCCTGCATCACCACCGGGATGGCGCTATCAACAGGAGCTGTCGGTGCCGCCTGGACGCGGTCGATCCATTGGGTCTTGATCAACAGCGAAGCACCGAGCATGGCCACGACCAGCAGGCCGAGGCGCAGACGACGAGGTTGGGATGGCGCCTGGGGTGAGTGCTTCATGGCTGAACGACCTGAAAGAGAGAAGAAGGAGTGGCGGCGGCCAGGGTCGGCGCGCTGAAATCGCCGCCGATGGCGCGAAACAGGCCGACGGCGGCCTGCAGATGCTGGAGGCGCACCTGGAGCAGGCTGTCTTCGGCCTGGTACTGGGTGCGCTCGACCACCAGCAGCGTCTGGAAATCGGTGGAGCCGAGGCGGTAACGAACCTGGGCCAGGCGCGCGGCTTCGCGGGCGGAGCCGACGGCGGCCTGGTTCAGGCTGTAGGCCTGGTCCAGTTGCCGCGCTGCGCTGAGCTGGGTTTCCACATCACGCAGGGCTTCGATGATCGAGGCGCGATAGCTGGCGGTCAGTTCCTGCACATGGGCCTGGTCGGCGTGCAGTTGTCCGGTCAGTTGGCCGCCGCTGAACACCGGCTGGGTCAGGTTGCCGACGATGCTCCAGATATGCCCGCCGGCCAGGGTGTCGATACCACCGAGCAGGTCCAGGGAAAGGTTGGGCAGGAACGCTGCCCGGGCCACGCCGACGTCGTAGTTGGCTGAAACCAGGCGCGCTTCTGCGGCCTGGATATCCGGGCGTTGGCGCACCAGGCCGACGGGCAGGCCGACCTTGGGTTGTGGCACCTGGAGGGCGTCAAGTCCGGTTTGCTGGACCTCGAAGCCTTCAGGCGGCACGCCCACCAGCGTCGCCAGTTGATACTTGGCCGCGTCGAGCTGCTGTTGCAACAGCGGCACGGCGGCCTGGAAGGTTTGCTGGGCATTGCGCTGCTGTTCGACTTCCAGGCTCGACACCGCGCCCTGGCTGGCCTGCACCTGCACCAGATCGAGGACTTGGCTGGCATCGGCGGCGATGGACTGGGCCAGGCGCACGCGGTCCTGCAGCGAGAGGACCTGGAAGTAAGTGTCGGCGATGCTCGCACCGAGGGTCATGCGCAGGGTCTGGGCATCGAACTGGCTGGCATTGGCCAGGGCCTGGGAGGAATCGGCGGTGGCCCGTTGCTTGCCCCAGAAGTCCACCTCATAGGTGGCTTCGGCGAAGACGCTGGATTTTTTCGTGCTGCCGTAGTTGTTCTGGCGCTGGTAGTTGCCGCCCAGGGACAGGTTGGGGTATTGCCCGGCGCCGGCCACCTGGGCAATGGCCCGGGCCTGGTCGACCCGGCTCACGGCGGCCTTGAGGCTGTAGTTGTCGTTCAGGCCACGGGCAATCAGGCCATCGAGTTCGGCACAGTGGAACTCACGCCACCAGGGGCCGCCTGCCGCATCGGCTGAAGCGGCGGACGGGTCCTTGGCCGACCACTGCGGGGCCAGGGGCAAGGTCGGCTGCTGGTAGCCCGGCACCAGCGAGCAGCCACTCAACAGCGTCAGGCCGGCCAAGGCCAGGGCGCGGAACAGTCGGCTTGGGGCCTGAGGTGGATGAAAAACCTCGAATCTCGGCGTGAGACGCATCTACGGGATATCTCCAGAACCTATGTGGCAGAGCCATCGATCAGATTCCGAAGCTATCAGGCGCAGGCCCGCGTCCCGTTCCTCCAAAGCTAAATTTTAGTTTAGGTAAATATCATGTGAACGCGGTTCCTTGTAGGAGCCAGCTTGCTGGCGATGGACGTCAACGATAACGCGGGGCATCTGATACCCAGCGGAGCCTGGACAACCATCGCGAGCAAGCTCGCTCCTACAGAGGCGGCGTTGACCGCAGTGGTGCATCAAGGGGGTCTTCGTCGTCCTGTAGCAACCGGTACCCGACCCCCGGCACGGTCTGGATCAGCGAATGGCTGAAGCCGGCATCCAGTTTGCGGCGCAACCGATAGATGTGTTTGTCGATCACGTTGTCGATGGGGTCGAAGTCATAGTCCCAGGCACTCTCCAGCAGCATACTGCGGGTCACCACTTCATCGCAGTGGCGCATCAGCTTTTCCAGGATCAGCGACTCGCGCTGCTGCAGGACAATGACCTGCCCTTCGCGGGTGGCGGTGCGCGCGGCGCAGTCCAGTTGCAGGCGGCCGACCCGCAAGGTCCGAGACAATCCCACCACCGGATCACGGCCACGCTGCAAGGCTTCCAGCCGGGCAAGCACCTCGACAAAGGCATAGGGCTTGGCCAGGTAATCATCACACCCGGCGCGCAGGCCTTCGACCCGCTGGGCGGTGGAATCCAGGGCGCTGAGCATCAGCACCGGCGTGCGCAAGCCCTGGCGCCGCAGTTCCTGGACCAACGCAAGACCGTCCAGCCCCGGCAGTTTGCGGTCGACGATCAAGGCGTCGTAGATCCCTTCCAGGGCCATGTCCAGGCCACTGCGGCCATCGTCGACGGTATCGGTGACGTGCCCGCTTTCATTGAGACCACGCACCAGGTAGCTGGCTGCCTTGGCGTCATCCTCGATGACCAGGATTCTCAAGACCGGCTCCGTGCTGGTTCAGCTAAACTTTTTTTCATATTGACGCGACCTTTCAGATAAACCCGGTTTGGCACACTATGCCGGTCGACCAGCCAACCACGATTCACTGGCCAGCCAGACTCCTCCGGGGTCCATGCAAGACTACCACCCTCTCTCATTCTGCGAAGTGCCCATGACCCATGTTCTGGTCGTCGAGGACGACCCCGCCACTGCCCGGGAGATCGAAGCCGCCCTGCAAGACCACGGCTTCGATGTCACCCACGTCGATAACGGTCGGGAAGGCCTGGTGCGCGCCATCAGCGACAGCTACGACGTTATCGTTCTCGACCGTATGCTCCCCGGTGCCCTCGATGGCCTGGGCATGCTCACCGCTTTGCGCGCTTCGGGTATCGCCACGCCGGTGCTGATCCTCAGCGCCCTCAGCGCGCTCGACGAACGGGTGCGTGGCCTGCGGGCCGGCGGTGACGACTACCTGACCAAGCCCTTCGAGTTCATCGAGCTGACCGCCCGCCTTGATGCCTTGAGCCGCCGCCGGGTCGCTCCCAGCGAGGAACGGGTCAACCGCCTGCGGGTCGGCAACCTGGAGCTGGATCTGCTCAAGCGCAGTGTCAAGCGCGGCGAACGGATGGTCGAGCTGTTGCCCCGGGAATACGCCCTGCTCGAATACCTGGTGCAACACGCCGAACAGGTGGTGACACGGACCATGCTGTTCGAGGCCGTGTGGAACTACGCCTATGACGAACGCACCAATGTCATTGAAGTGCATATGGGCCGCTTGCGTCGCAAGGTCGATGGCGACGGCGAGGAACCGATGATCCATACCATTCGCGGGGCAGGCTATGTTCTACGCTCACCTGCGTGAAATCCCCCGCACCATCAGTTTCCGCACGGCGCTGATGTCCCTGGCGCTGTTCAGTTGCTCGTTCCTCGCGCTGTTCGGTTATATCTATTGGCAAACCGCCGGCTACCTGATGGCCGAGGTCGATACCTCCCTTTATCGGCAGATCGACAACCGTAGCGCGCAGCCCGAAGACCTGCGCCTGGCGGAAATCCGCAAGCACTCCGAACAGGATATCGACGGTCGCCTGCCCCACGGCCTCTATGATGCCCAAGGCCAGCTGATTGCCGGACCGGTCATTGAAATGCCGGCCTTCAAGGGCTACGACAAACCCGCCGAATTCAACTGGAAGCAGCCGCAAAAAAAGAGCCGGCCGATCCGCTTCGTCATGCATCGCCTGGACAATGGCCAGACCCTGATGGTGGCCCAGGATATCCATGACCTCAGCGAGTTCGACGAGTTGCTGGTCAACGCGATGGTCTCCGGCGGCTCGCTGCTGCTGGTGGTGGGCCTGCTCGGGGCGGTCGGGCTGGGCTACGCGGCGCGCCGACGGCTGGATGTGCTGACCCGTTCCATCGAACGCATCGTCAAGGGCCACCTCAACGAGCGCCTGCCGACCCGTGGCAACCGTGACGATATCGACCGTATCGCCACTGTAGTGAATCAGATGCTTGACGAGCTGGAGCGCCTGATGAGCGAGGTCAAGGGGGTCTGCGACGATATCGCCCACGACTTGCGCACGCCCCTCACCCGCTTGCTCGCGGGCCTGGAGCGAGCCCAGCGCCGGCACCTGCGCGAGGAGGAATACCAGGCGGCCATCGACAACGCCATCGAGGATGCCCAGGGTTTGCTGTCGACCTTCCGAGCGCTGTTGCGGATTTCCGAGATCGAAGCCAGCGCCCGGCGCAGCAGCTTTGCCGAGATCGACCTGAACCGTATCGCCGCCGATGCCGTCGAGTTTTTCGAGCCCTTGGCCGAAGAGCGTGGTATTGAACTGACCTTGAATTGCGCGCCCGCGCCCTGCCTGATTTTCGGCGATGCGCAGTTGCTGTTCGATGCAACCTGCAACCTGCTGGACAACGCCATCAAGTTTTCGCCTGACCACAGCCAGGTACAGGTGACGGTGATGGACGCTCCGGACAGACGCGGCCTGTGCGTGATGGACAATGGCCCGGGAATTCCCGAAGCCGAGCGCGAGGCGGTGTTCCGGCGGCTGTACCGTTCCGAATCCAGTCGGCATACGGCGGGCAACGGGCTGGGGTTGAGCATGGTGGCGGCGGTGGCGCGGCTGCATGATATGCGCCTTGAGGTGCGGGATGCCCAGCCGGGTTGCCGAATCGAGTTGATGGTCAGCGCCTGATTACGGGAGGCGTTGCAGCAATTGCTCGAACGCGGCCAGCACCTGCTGCGGCTTCTCCAACATCAACTGGTGCCCACACGCCTCCAGCACCTGGAACTGTGCATCCGGCAACTGCCGCGCCAGCGCCTCACCACCGCTGGCCGGGGTCAGGCCGTCGCTGTCGCCGGCCAGGACCTGGATCGGCAACCTCAGTTGCGCCACCCGCTCGGCCTCGGGCCACTGCACACCCTGCACCAGCCCCTTGAACACATACAGCCGATTACGCTCGGTCAACTTCTCCTCATGCGCCAGCAAGCGCGGGTCGACGGACGGATGCCAGGCCCGCTCGCGAAATCCCTTGGCCAACACCGGCCGGATCAGCTCCAGTATCCAGGCCGGCAACGCCAGCAAGCCGCCGCGACTCAAGGGCCGATGCAGTTGCGTGCCGAGCAGCAAGGCGCCACTGACCGAATTCACCTGCAACAACGCGCTGAGGGTCAACCCGGTGCCAAAGGAGTGGGCCACGATCAGGTTGCGCTCACCTCCGAAGCGCCGCAGCAGCTCCACGACATCCGCCACCAATTCCTTCCAGGCATAGGCCGCCGCCCGCCGCGGCTTGTCGCTCTCGCCATGCCCCAGCAGATCCCAGGCCACTAGGCTGTAGCCCTGCTCGCCGAGAGCTTGCCATTGCTCACGCCACTGATCCTTGTTGCCCCCCGCGCCATGGCAGAAAAACACCACGGTCGCGGCTTTCTCCGTTCCCGGACGATGGGCCACGCTGAGGCGTCGCCCGGGACGGACTTCCAGCCGTTCACCCCGCACCACGGGCAGATGACTAAAGGATCGAAACTCGGTCATGGGTGTGACAGTCCTGTGCAAGAGAAAAAGGATGCACTCACAGTGCGCCAACCACCGCCGGCTCGGTGGAAGTATCGGGCAGCGCCAACGCGGCGGCCCCGAGCAAGGTCCGGGTGTAAGGATGTTGCGGTTCGGCAAACAAGCGGGCCGTATCGCCCTGCTCGACAATCCGTCCGCCCTGCATCACCGCGATGCGGTCGCACAGACGGGCCGCGACCCGCAGGTCATGGGTAATAAACACCAGGCTCAGGCGGAACTGCCGTTGCAGGGCCTCCAGCAGTTCAAGAATCTGGACCTGGACCAGGGCATCCAGGGCCGAGACGCACTCGTCGGCAATCAGGATCTTCGGCCGTACGGCCAGGGCTCGGGCTATACCGATGCGTTGCCGCTGACCGCCGGAAAACTCATGGGGAAAACGCTCGAACGCTACGGCGGGCAAACCGACCTGCTCCAGCAACTCGCGGGCCCGCCGGGCCGACTCCGCCCGGGAAACGCCCTGGGCCAAGGGGCCGGTCATAACGATCTGCCCCACTGTCTGGCGTGGGTTGAGCGAGGCAAAGGGGTCCTGGAAAATCATCTGGATCTCACCGCGCATCGGCCGCAGCCGGCCCTGGGACAGGTTCGCCACCTCATGCCCCTGCCACTCCAGGCTGCCGCTGTCCGGCTGTAGCAAGCGTACCAGGCAGCGACCCAGGGTCGACTTGCCGGAACCCGACTCGCCGACGATGCCCAGGGTCTCGCCTTCGCGCAGGTGCAGGTCGAGCCCGGCCAAGGCCTGGGTCTGGCGGCGACTCCACCAACCGCCACAACCGACGAAGTGCTTTTCCAACTGTCGCGCGCCAAGGACCTCGGGCGCCTCGGCCAATAACGGGCGCGGCGCCAGCGGCTGCGCCGTGACCGCCGCCAATAGACGCTGGGTATACGCTTCGCGGGGCGCCTCGAGCACCTGTCGGGCCGACCCCTGCTCGATCACATGGCCGCGCTCCAGCACCAGCACGCGGTCGGCAATCGCCCGCACCACGGCAAAATCGTGGGTGATAAACACTATCGCCATGCCCTTGTCACGCTGGATACGACGCAACAGGTCGAGGATCTGCGCCTGGGTGGTCACATCCAGCGCCGAGGTCGGTTCGTCGGCGATCAGCAGGTCCGGATCGAAGACCAGGGCCATGGCGATCACCACCCGCTGGCGCTGACCGCCGGACAGCTCGAAGGGATAGGCCCGCCGTAGCCGGATCGGATCAGGCAGGCCGACATAACCGAGCAGGTCGAGCACCCGCCGCTCGCGCACCCGGGCCGAGCGCTCGCCATGGGCACGCAGGGTTTCATCGATCTGTCGGCCGATGCTCAACAAGGGATTAAGCGCACTCATCGGCTCCTGGAACACCATACTGAGGGTCCGGCCGCGCAACTGACGCATCCCCTCCTCGTCACGGCCGGCCAGGTCCTCGCCGCGAAAACGCAAGGTTCCGCTCTCGACACGCAAGGGGGCTGGCAGCAGGCGCAACAACGCCTTGGCCAGCATGGATTTTCCGGAACCCGACTCCCCCACCAGGCACAGGCACTCCCCCGCCACCAGCGACAACGACAGGTCATATAGCGCATGGCTGCGATCGGCGCCCGCGGGCAAAGCGATACGCAGTCGCTCGATGCTCAACAACGGTGTGCGGTCCTGGCTCATGGGTTGACTCCCTGCCGACGGGTCGGCTCAAAGGCCACCCGCAGTCCTTCGCCCACGCGATTGACCGCCAGCACGCAGAGCAGGATTGCCAGCCCCGGCAGCAAGCTCATCCACCAGGCTTCGCGCAGCAGCCCGCGCGAGGCATTGATCATGTAGCCCCAACTCATGGCATCGGGATCGCCGAGGCCGAGAAACGCCAACGCGGCCTCGGTGAGAATCGCCGTCGCCATCACAAAGGTCAGGGTCACCAGCAAAGGCGCCAGGGCATTGGGCAGGATTTGCCGGGTGATGATCGCCAGCGGCGACTGCCCCAGAACCTGGGCCGCCTGGACAAACTCGCGCTGGCGCAGGCTGAGGAATTCGCCACGTACCAGGCGCGCTACTCCTGGCCAGGCCACCAGGGTGATCGCCAGCACAATGGAGCCCAGAGAGGGTTCCAGTACCGCCACCAGGATCACCGCCAGCACCAGTTGCGGAATGATCTGGAAGAACTCCGCGATACGCATCAGCACACCATCGAGCCAACCACCGAAATAGCCGGCGACCGCGCCCACCAGGGCGCCCACCAGCAAGGTCGCCAGGCTCGAAAGGACGGCCACCGCCAGGGACACCCGGGCGCCGTACAACAAGCCGCTGCCGAGATCGCGCCCAAGCATATCGCTGCCCAGCCAATGGGCCGGGTCCTGGAACGGTGCCAACAGCGGCGTGGTGTTCATCTCCCAGGGCGTACTGTCGGTCAGCCAGGGCGCGGCCAGCGCCAGCAGGCTCAGCAACAGCAGGAAACCGGCGCCGATCAGCGCCGAAGGTTGTGCGAGAAAACGTCGAATCACTGAAACCTCATTCATCAGGACTGACCCTGGGCGCCGATACGCGGGTCCAGCAACCGGCAGGCCAGATCGGTCAACAGGTTGAAACCGACCACCAGCGTCGAGATCACCAGGAAGCCGCCCATCAACACGCCGTAGTCACGTTGCGCCAGGGCGTCGTACATCAGCCGACCGATGCCCGGCCAGGAATAGACCACCTCCACCAGCAAGGCGCCGCTGGCCAGTTGTCCCAGTTGCAGGCCGGCAAAGGTCACCACCGGCAGCAGCCCATTACGCAGGACATGGGCCCAGAGAATGCGCCGTGGGGTCAGGCCCTTGGCCCGGGCGGTGTAGACATATTCCTGGCCCAGCGCTTCAAGGGTCGCGGCGCGGGTCAGATGGATATACAGGGCCAGGAACAGAAAACTCAGGGACAGGCACGGCAGCAGCAGATGACGCAGCCGGTCCGCCAGCCAGGCCCAGCCGTGGAAGTCCGCGGCCACGGTCTCCAGGCCAAAGGCCGGCAACCAGTCAAGGTGTACGGAAAACAACAGGATCAGCAGCATCGCCAGCCAGAAGGTCGGCACGGCGTAGAGCAGCAAAGCGCCTTGGGAAATCAGCCCGTCCAACCAGGGCCGGCGCTCCCGGCTACGGGCCGCGAGCACGCCGAGGGCGATCCCCGCCAGGGACGAGAGCAGGAACGCCGAGCCCATCAGCGCCAGGGTGGCGGGCAGGCGCTCGGCGATCAGCGACCAGACCGAGGTCTGGTTGCGGTAGGAATACCCCAGGTCCAGGTGCGCGACCTGCCCCAGGTAGATCAACAGTTGCCGGGCCAGCGGCTGGTCCAGGCCCATGTCATGCCGCAGGTTGTCGATGTAGTGCACATCGTCGACGCCGGCCTCGCCGGCCATCAGCAAGGCCGGATCGCCAGGGGTCAGGCGGATCAGCAGGAAGCTCAGCACCAGCACCCCGAGGATCATCAGCAGCGCCCGACTCAAGCGGGCGCCGAGGAAGCGCAACAGGTTCATGGCGCCGGGCCGTCGAGGTAGACGCTTTCATCGTCCTCGTTGAGGCTGGTGGCGGTTTGCAGCAGGTTCTTGACCTGGCTGTGGAACAGCGTCGGGTAGCGCATTTCGAAGATCGGCGCGATGGGCAGGTCGATGTTCAGCTGGTTTTCCAGGCGGCTGTAGACCTGGCGGCGCTGCTCGCCTTCCGGGGTGTCGGCGACCTGATTCCACAAGGCATCGGCCTGCGGGCTGTTGTAACCGCTGACATTGGCAAACGGTGAGGTCTTGAGGATGTAGTCCGAGCGATAGAGGTAGGCGGTGGTCAGGTAGGGGTCGCCGATCTGGAAGATGAAGTTGTAGGTCAGGTCGAAGTCCCAGTCGCTGACCCGCTGGAACCAGGTGGCGGCATCCGAGGTGACTACCTGGACCTTGAAGCCCAGGGGTTGCAGGGCCTGCTTGGTGTATTCGGCCAGGCGCTCCCAGGCGCCGCCCTTCTCACCGTTGAGCAGGCGGATACGCACCGCGCCGACATCCACGCCGGACTCGGCGATCAGCGCCTTGGCCTTCTTCAGGTCATAGCTGTACTGCGGCAGGTTCGGGTCGTGATACGGCGTGGTGGAAACAAACGGCCCCTGGGCGACCTTGCCGGAACCGAAGAAAATATTGTCGACGATAAACTGCCGGTTCAGCGCATAGAGGATCGCCTGGCGCACCTTGGGATTGTTCAGCGGTGGCTTGCGGGTGTTGATCTGCAGAAAGGCCAGGCCGGCATACAGCTCCCAGCCTTTCTCCGAAGACTGCACGCCGGGCAAGGCGGTCAGGCGCTTGAGATCGGAGTAGTCGGCGTCGCCGCTGCGCAGTGCCTGGATATCCCCGCGTTCGAACGCGGCGGCCCGGGACGAGGCATCGGGAATCACGTGGAAGACGATGCCGTCGAGGTGCGGCAGGCCTTTTTTCCAGTAGTCCTTGTTCTTCCCCAGCTTGATATAGGCGCCGCGTTTCCATTCTTCGAAGACAAACGGCCCGGTGCCCACGGGCTTGAGGTTGTAGGGGTTGTTGCGAAAATCCGAGCCCTCGTAGAGGTGCCGGGGCACCACGGGGCGCAGGCCGCTGCCCAGGGAAGAGAGCAAGGGGGCGAAGGGTTTCTTCAGGTGGAAGACCACCTGCAACGGCCCCGTGGCCTCGATGGAGGTCACATAGTCGGTAAAGATCCCGCCCAGACGTTTGTCCACCTCCGGGTAGAAGGTCTGGAAGCTGAACACCACGTCGGCCGAGGTGAAGGGCTGGCCGTCATGCCAATGCACGCCGTCCTGCAGGTCGAAGGTGTAGGTTAGGCCGTCGGGGGCAATCGTCCAGCTTTTTGCCAGCACCGGCTCGGGCTGGAGCGCGGTGTCGTAGGTGAGCAGGCCCTGGAGGATCTTGCCGCTGACGTACTGGGTCGAGACGTGGCTGACCACCCCATGCATCAACGACGGCGGCTCCGGCTGGGCCACCAGGTTCAGTACGCCGCCCTCCCGGGGCTCGGCCTGGACGCTGCCGGCCAGGATCAACGCACCAGCCGCAAGGCCGAGCAACACCCGGCGCAGGGGCCGGGTGCGAGACGAATGGGTCGGGGTGAGATCAGGCATGGCGGGCTCCGCAGAAAAGATTCATCAGGCAGGCAACCACGGACAGGCGCCCGGCCCTTTGAAGCGGTTTAGCAAGGCCTGTGCCAGGGCCTGGAAGGCGGTCTTTTGCGGGCTTTGAGCGGTTTTCGAGGGCGCTGGCGCTGATGAAAAAACCACAGCCACTGGCCCGGCTGTGGAAAAAGCAGCAGCCGTCACGATCCTGTAGGAGCCGTCTTGCCCCGCGAAGACGTCAGTCCTGACGATGCATGACTTGAGGGATACGCCTCCTGTGCAGGACTGGCACAAGCCTTGCGAGACCCGCTGCCTTCGAACCACCGAGTCTCAAGAGCATGTCACTGGATTATCTGGGCAACCCCCTCGACACCGAGCACGCCGCGACCCGCGAAGGCATCGACGCGTTCATCGGCGGTTTTCTCGGCTACCACCCTCGCGCCGAGTCGATCCTCGCCACCGCCGACGCCGATCCGCAGTCACGCCTGGCCAATGCCTTCGCCGGCATCCTGCTGATGTTCAGCGAATCCCCCGAAGGCCCGGTCCTGGCCGAACGCTACCGGCAGCGGGCAAGCGCCACCCCCGCCGGACATGCCCGGGCCGACCTGTACCTGGCCCTGCTGCGCGCCTGGATCGCCGACGACCTGGGGCAAGTGCTCGGCCTCGGCGAACAACTGCTGGAACGCTTTCCCCGGGACCTGTTCGCCGCCAAGCTCACCCAATACGTGGAGTTCAATCGCGGCAACTGGCCGGCGTTGTTGCGCATCGCCCTCAAGGCCCGCGACGCGGCGCCGGATATCGCCCATAGCCACGGCCTGCTGGCCTTCGCCTATGAACAATGCCACCTGCTGGACGACGCCGAAGCCGCCGCCCGCCAGGCCCTTGCCCTGCAAGCCGACGAGCCCTGGGCCCAACACGCCCTGGCCCATGTGCTGCTGACCCGGGGCCGGATCGAGGAAGGCATCGACTTCATGGAAAACGTGAAGGACCATTGGCAGGGCCTCAACTCCTTCATGTACACCCACAACTGGTGGCATCTGGCGCTGTTCTACCTGGCCCGCGGCCATGAGCAACGCGCCCTGGAGATTTATGACCGACATGTCTGGGGCATCCTGCCGGAGTACTCCCAGGATCAGGTCGGCGCGGTATCGCTGCTGACCCGCCTGGAGCTGACCGGCATCGATATCGGTGAACGCTGGCAGGCGCTGGCGCCCTATCTGCAGAAACGCACGGAGGATACGGTGCAACCCTTCCTCAGCGTGCAGTATCTGTACGGCCTGGCCAGAGCCGGAAAACCTGAAGCCGATCATCTGCTTGAGTCGCTGCTGGCCCACGCCTCCAGGGCGCCGGCGTTCAGCCGCACGACCTGGGCCGAGGTGACGGTGCCATTGGCGCAAGGCTTGCTGGCCCAGGCCCGGGGTGATTGGGAACTGGCTGTGCAGCGGCTGAGTGGTGTGCTGCCACGGCTCAACGATATCGGCGGCAGTCACGCACAGCGGGATCTGTTCGCGCAAATCGAACTCGACGCCCGCCTGCGCGGCGGGGACTGGCGGGCGGCACAGCAGACGTTGGAACTGCGCCGTGGCTACGACCCGCTGGATGTCCCGACCAACCGCCATCTGGAACAGGTTTACACCGAACTCGGGCTGCCTGTGCAAGCCAGCCAGGCCCGAGAGCGAATCAAGCAGGTAATGGCAACACAAGTAATTCCTGGCTGAACGCGATCCACTGTGGGAGCTGGCTTGCCAGCTCCCACAAGGTTCGTGACATGCTCAAGATCCCAGACCTACAGGCCATTCGGCGCCTCGCGCCGGGCTTCGAAAACACCCCGGGCAATCGCCCGCGCCACGCAATCGGCGGCGGCGCTGCCGAGGCAGCCGATCTGCACCTGGCGACGCGGCCCGTCCACCAGCTCGACCGCGCCGGAAGCCATGGCAAACACCGTGTCGCCATCAAACGGCAGATGCGCCGGGCGCACCGCGCGGGCAATGCCGTCCTGGGCCATGATCGCCACGCGCTTGCACTCGGCGGTGGTCAACCGGGCATTGCAGGCCACCGCCACCAAGGTGGTATTGGCCCCGGCCTGCAACCGCCCCATGGAATCCAGCCGGGACAGTTCCGGCATCGGATCGCTGGCGTCCATCGGTGCCCCCGGACGCACACCACCAAACTCCCCGGCGATCTCCCAGGGCCAGGCCCAGAACGTCTCGCCATCCGGCATATAGACGGAGCCGATCGGATTGGCGACCACCAGCGCCGCCACCACCCAACCATCACCCAGCACCAGCGATGCCGAACCCAGTCCGCCCTTGAGCACCCCGGCCATAGCCCCCCGCCCCGCTCCCACCGAGCCCTGGGCAAAGTCTTGCGAGGCGCTTTGCAGCGCCTCGAAACCCAGCCGGCGATAAGGCGGCTCCAATCCCCAGTCCTTGTCCCCGCCGTTGGCCAGATCGTGCAGCACCGCCGCAGGAACAATGGGAATCGCTGGCGCACCAGGCTTGAGATGCAAACCCACTGCCTGCTGCGACAACGCCGCCGCCACCGCATCCGCCGCCCCCAGGCCGAACACCGAGCCGCCGGCAAACACCAGCGCATGCAGTTGCCCGACCATGTTTTCCGGCTCCAGGGCCGCCGACTCGCGACCACCCGGACCACCGCCGCGAATATCGATGCTCGCCGTCCAGGCGCCGTCGGTACGAATCACCGTCACACCAGTGTCGACATGCTCATCGGTGGCATGCCCGACAGACACGCCCGGCACATCGGTGAGCAGATTGCGGGAACCCGGTTGTGGCATAAAAAACTTCCTGACAAGTGGTTGGCTTCCATAGTGGAGCGTGATCGCAACGGTCCAGCAAAGCCTGTGCCACCACTCTCGCACCCGACTTCATTAGCGCCCCCTCCCGTACCACTGTTGCTAACCCACCAGCACCCCCGGGCGACTGCTGGAAAACCAACAACCCACCCCCCCGAACCTCCCGCCACGGGCGCGCTGTAGAAAAACCAACAGCCTGAATCGCCGCTGCTAGAAAAACACCAGCCATTGCCCGACAAACGAGCTAACTACTTGTTTAAAAAGGCTTTTAAAGAATGGCACAGGCTTTGCTCTACAGCCCTGACCAGAGCTTGAGACCGCAGGCCGCCCCCCCGGCCCGGCAACAAGCCGCCACTGACCTCACTGGCGACGCCCCACACACCCGTCGCCTCACCCGCCACGATCGCCCCCCACCAGGGCGCAGAGCGGGGACCACACTGGAGCGATTCACATCATGAGTTCAACACGTGCCGCCAACCGGCGCCCCACCCGCAACACCTTCACCCACAGCCTGCTGTTCCTGGCCGTGTGCGAGGCACTGAGCTACAGCAGCCTGACCCTGGCCGCCGACACCACCAGCGATAACCCCCTGGACACCGTGGTGGTCATCGGCAACCGTGGCCAGGCCCGCACCCTGGCCGACAGCCCGGCGCCGGTGGACGTGATTTCCTCCAAGCAGTTGCTCGCCACCGGCCAGGGCGATCTCACCGCCGCCCTGAACAAGGTGCTGCCCTCGCTGAACCAGCCGACCTCCTCCGGCTTCGGCTCGACCTCGGTGGTGCGCCCCATCAGCCTGCGCGGCCTCAACGGCGACCAGGTGCTGGTGCTGGTCAACGGCAAGCGCCGCCACAACAGCGCACTGCTGAACAACGGCACCTACCTCAACTCCGGCTCGCAACCGGTGGACCTGGACATGATCCCCACCGCCCTGGTGGACCATGTCGAAGTGCTGCGCGACGGCGCCTCCGCGCAATACGGCTCGGACGCCATCGGCGGCGTGATCAATATCGTGCTCAAGCAGACCGACCATGGCGGCAGCCTCAGCACCCGCTACGGCCAGAACTTTGAAAACGGCGACGGCGCCACCACCCGACAAACCGGCGACCTGGGGCTGTCACTGCCCAACGACGGCTTTATCAACCTGGCCCTGGACGTGAAGAAACAGAACACCTCCGACCGCTCCGACGACGCGCCCTACACCGACAGCGCCGGCAACACCAGCGAGCGCCATACCTACTACGGCACCGGCCTGCCCCAGGCGCGCAACTTCAGCTTCGGCTACAACGCCGAACTGCCGGTGGACGATGCCCTGACCCTCTACTCGTTCTCCACCTACACCCGGCGCAACTCGGAAAAACCCCTGGCCTTCCACCAGCCGGCGAGCTTCGACGGGATCGCCACGCCGTTCCCGGAGGGCATCGAAGACACCCTGCGGTTTATCGAAAACGACTTCCAGGTGGCCTTCGGCGGCAAGGGCAAGGCCGCCGGCTGGGACTACGACCTGTCCAGCACCTACGGCCAGGATCATGCCGAGGCCACCCTGCGCCACACCTATAACCTGAGCTTCGGCCCGGACTCGCCGACCTCGGTGGACACCGGGGCCAAGACCTTCAGCCAATGGACCAACAACCTCGACCTGACCCGCGCCTTCGACCTCGGCCTGGCCAAGCCGACGCAGATTTCCTGGGGCCTGGAACAACGCTTCGAGAGCTACAAGATCGGCAAGGGCGACTATGACTCCTATGCCCTCGGCGACTTCAGCACCGGTGCCAGCGGCGCGCCGATTGCGCCGGGAACCATTTCCGGTGCCGGCACCACTCCGGCCGACGCCGCGGAGAAAAGCCGCACCAGCGTGGCCGGCTATGGCGAGATCGGCCAGGACCTGACCGACAAGTGGCACGTCGACCTCGCCGGGCGCTACGAGTACTACAACGACGGTTCGGGCACCACCACCAACGGCAAGTTCTCCACCCGTTACCAGTTGACCCCGATCCTCGCCGTGCGCGGCACCTTCAGCACCGGCTTCCGCGCGCCGTCGCTGTCGCAGCAGATCTACAGCTCGACCTCGCAGACCAGCGTCAACGGCAACCTGTTCGACTACCGCAATGTCGCGGTGGATTCGACGGTGGCCAAGGCCCTCGGCGCCACCACCCTGAAACCGGAGAAGTCGACCAACATCGGCTTCGGCCTGACCCTGCAACCGATCGACAACGCCAGCGTCACCCTGGATGCCTACCAGATCAAGATCAAGGACCGCATCGCCCAGACCGGCTACCTGGGCGGCACCCCGCAGATCGAGGCGATCCTCGCGGCGGCCGGGCTGCCGACCAACCAGGCGGTGACCTACTTCACCAACGCCCTCGACACCACCACCCGCGGCGTCGACCTGGTCGGCGACTACCGGCAGGACATCGGTGCCTACGGCAACCTGCGCTACACCCTGGGCTTCAACTGGAACACCACCGCGATCGATGCCATCCACGCCTCCGACGCCGCCCAGCAGGCCTTGGGCCCGGACGGCGGTTACGACCGCCAGCGCCAGGGCAACCTCAAGCACGGCCTGCCGGATTCCAAGCTGTTGCTGGGCACCGTCTGGAGCATCGACAAGTTCGAGATCGGCCTGAACCTGACCCGCTATGGCGAGTACACCCAGTACGGCACCGCGGCGATCTACGACCGCAGTTTCTCGGCGGCCTGGATCACCGACCTGAACGTCGACTACCACCTGACCAAGAGCCTGACCCTCAATGCCGGGGCCAACAACGTCTTCAACCTGTACCCGGAACGCACCAACCTGCCCAGTGCCTCGGGGGCCTACCCCTACGGCAACTTCTCGCCCTACGGCACCACGGGCGGCTACTGGTACACCGGCCTGACCTACAACTTCTGACCGTCCTGGCGGCACGCGCGGCCCGATGGCCCGGCGCTGCCGCCTTGTTTACCGGGAGCCTGCAATGACCCGTCGTACCGATCAACTCAAGCTCGGCGCCTTTCTCGCCAACAGCGGCCATCATCTCGCCGCCTGGCGTCATCCCCTAGGCCAGGCCGATGCCAGCCTGGATTTCGAGCACTTCAAGACGATTGCCGAAACCGCCGAACGCGGCAAGTTCGACGCGCTGTTCGTCGCCGATGTGGTTGCGCTCTGGGGTCATCATCACGATGCCCTGAGCCGCTGCGCCCGGGCCGAACACTTCGAACCGCTGACCCTGATGTCCGCCCTCGCGGCCGTCACCCGCCATATCGGCCTGATCGCCACCGCGACCACCAGCTACAACGAGCCCTACCATATCGCCCGCAAGTTCGCCTCCCTCGACCACCTGTCCAAGGGCCGCGCGGCCTGGAACCTGGTGACTTCGGTGGTCTCCGACGAGGCCTGGAATTTCGGCCGGGAAAGCCATATCGACCACGGCGACCGCTATCAGCGCGCCGAGGAATTCCACGATGTGGTCAAGGGCCTGTGGGACAGTTGGGACGATGACGCGTTCGTCCGCGACAAAGCCAGTGGCCAGTACTTCGATCCAAGCAAGCTGCACACCCTGAACCACCGCGGCGAACACTTCTCGGTGCGCGGCCCGCTGAACGTCGCCCGCCCACCCCAGGGCCATCCGGTGCTGGTCCAGGCTGGGGCTTCGGAGGCCGGCAAAACCCTGGCGGCGCGGGTGGCCGAAGTGATCTTCGCCGCCCACCACGACCTGGCCGGGGCCCAGGCGTTCTACCAGGATATCAAGGCCCGGGCCGCCGACTTCGACCGCGACCCGGACCATATCAAGATCCTTCCCGGTATCACGCCCTTTATCGCCGATACCCGCGAGCAGGCCCAGGCCCTGTTCGAAGCGTTCCAGGCGCTGATCGACCCGGTCCTCGGCCTGCGCCTGCTGGCCGATACCCTCGGTGACGATATCGACCTGAGCGGCTACGACCTCGACGGCCCATTACCGGAGACCCCGGTCGGCCAACGCGGCAGTCGCCGGGACAAGGTGCTGGAGCTGGCCCGCCAGGAAAACCTCAGCATCCGCCAGCTGTACCTGCGCTTGGCCGGCGGCAACCCGGTGATCGGTACCCCGGTCGATATCGCCGACAGTTTCGAGGCCTGGTTCCAGGCCCGGGCCTGCGACGGCTTCAATGTGTTCTTCCCCTACTACCCGGGCGCCATCGAAGTGTTTGTCGACCAGGTGATCCCGTTGTTGCAGGAACGCGGGCTGTTCCGCCGCGAATACGAAGGCCGCACCCTGCGGGAAAACCTCGGGCTGCCGCGTCCGGCCAACCGGTTCAGCCGATCATGAGCGGCGAGCGCCCCATCGAGGGTAGGATGAGTGAATTCGGGCGGCGGGTCTGCGCCCCTTTGACGGAGCCCGTGCATGGCCCTTGAGTTCAGCTGGCAGTTGCCCTTGTGCGACACCGACGGTACCACCTCCTGGGCGCGCCATCCCGCGCAGTGGATTCAACTGGCCCAGGCCGTGGAATACGCCGGCCTTGATGGGCTCTGGGTGCCCGGTGGCGCGCAGTGCGCTGACAGCCTCGGCGTGGCGGCGACCTTGTGCGCCCACACCCGTCGGGTCCACCTGACGGTCAGCGTACCGCCCGAAGTCATGTTGCCGGCGGCCCTCGCCACCACCGTACAAAGCCTGCAATCGATCAGCGCCAATCGCGTGCGCCTGCACCTGCCCGACGGCGAACAGGGCAGCCTGCGCCAGGTGTTCGGTGAATGGCTCAACCGTGACCAGCGCCATGAACGTATCGGCGAGTACCTGGACATCCTCACGCAGCTGCTGGCCCCCGCCGGCAGCGAGTTCCACTACAACGGGCGCTACTTCCAGCTGGAGAGCGCCGGCGTCGCGCGGCGCCAGCTCCCGGCCCCACCGATCATCCTCGACGACTCTCAGGACAGCGCGCTGATCGCCGGCCATGCCCGAACCTGCCTGCTACGCAGCCGGGCGCCGAACCCACTGCAACAGGAGATCCAGCGCTTGCGCGCCGATGCCCCGGGCCTTGGCTTCGTCTGCTCCTTCGGCCTGCTGTTCAGGGACACCGAGGAGGAAGCCTGGGAAGCGGCGGCCGCCCACCTGGAAACCCTGGGGATCAAGCCCCCGGACAGCGCCCCGTCGTTGCTCCGGCTCACCCGCGAGCACCAGCCGGTGCGGCACTTCGAGCTGCACCCCAATCTCTGGCAACCACGTGCCGATCAGCCGGTGTTTATCGTCGGCACGCCGCATCAGGTCGCTACCCGGCTACAGGAGCTGCACGGCCTGGGCATCGAACAGATCATCCTGGTCGGTCAGCCGGCAGTGCATGAAGTCCTGCGCTTCGGCGAACAGATCCTGCCGTTGCTTACCGCCCAAGGCCTGCGCAAGGAGCGCACCCAGCATGCCGAATGATCCACGCCAGAACATCGAGATCGACTGGTTCCTGCCCACCAACGGCGACGGTCGCCACCTGACCAGCAGCGGCCTGCCCAAAGTCGGGTTGTTCCAGCAGGGCGAACGAGCGCCGACCCTCGACTACCTGCGCCAGATCGTCCGCGCCGCCGAATACGGCGGCTTCGACGCGATCATGGTGCCCACCGCCAGCGGCTTCGAAGATCCCTGGCTGATCACCGCGGTGCTGGCCCAGGAAGTGCGGCGGCTGAAATTCCTGCTGACCTTGCGCCCGGGCCTGGAGCTGCCCGCCTACACCGCCCATCGCGCCGCGACCCTGCAGTTGCTCAGCGATAACCGCCTGGCTCTGCATGTGGTCAGCGGCTCCAGCCGTTTCGAGCAGCGTTCGCTGGGGGATTTTCTGGAGCACGATGAACGTTATGCGCGGACCGCCGAGTTTCTCGAAGTGTTCCAGGCAGTCTGGGCGGGCAACGGCCAGCCCCATCACGGACGCTACTACCGCAGCGTCAACGCCTCGCCGATTGCCCCTGCGGCGCCCGCCCCGGCGATCTATTTCGGCGGCGCGTCCGAGGCCGCGGAACGGGTCGGCGCGGCCCATGCACAGACCCACCTGATGTGGTGCGAGCCGCCCTTGCTGATTGCCGAGCGTATCCGCCGGATGCGCGAACTGGCGGCGGCCCAGGGGCGGACCTTGCGCTTTGGTTTGCGCCTGCATATTTTCGCCGCGCCCACCGACGATGCGGCCTGGGCCCATGTCGAACGGTTGCTGGCGGAGATTCCCAAGGACGCCATCGACCGCGCCCAAGTACAGATGGCCGCGTATGAGTCCGTCGGGCAGACGCGCCAGACGCGCTTGGCCGAAGGTCGCGGGCGCGGCGCCCGGGAGCTGGAGGTGTCGGCCAATCTGTGGGCTGGTGTGGGTCTGGTGCGTGGCGGTGCCGGAACGGCCCTGGTGGGGAGCTATGAACAGGTGGCGGAACGGATCGAGGAGTATCACCAGTTGGGCGTCGACAGTTTTATCCTGTCGGGCTTTCCGCATCTGGAAGAGGCGATTCATCTGGGGGCTGAGTTGTTGCCGCTATTGCGGCGTATCTCAAGCAGGAGCGTCGAGCAGCGCACGGTCCTGTAGGCGCCCTGATTGGATCTTCGGTCGTATGCAAACTCTCGGTTCGACACCGTCCTGTAGGAGCTGGGCTTGCCAGCGAAGAGGGCCTTGAAATCGCCACAAGCTTCGCGGGCAAGCCCGGCTCCTACAGGTTTGTGGTGTTTTCAAAAAGGGGATCAGGGCTTGGCGCGGCCCTTGAGCATGCCGTGATTGACCAGCAAGGTGCGCATGGCATTACGGGTAATGCCCAGCAGTTCGGCGGTGCGCAGCTGGTTGAAGCCGCAAAAGGCAAACGCCTCGCGCACCAGCAGGTCCTCGATATCATGCAACAGGGTTTCCCCCGGCACTTCGAACAGGCGCAGCAACTGCTCGCGAATCACTTCCTGGGGGACCCGCGACACGCCTGTACTGCTCGCCACATGCCGGCCACTCAAACCTGCGGAAAACTTCAGGTGTTCAGGCCGGATCGGCTTGTCGCCGGCCACCAGCAAGGCCAGGTGCACGACGTTTTCCAGCTCGCGGATATTCCCCGGCCAGGGATACTCGAGCAGCGCCTGGGTGGCCGCCTCGGAGAGCATCGGCTCGGCAATCTTCAGCCGTTGGCTGTAGAGTTTTCGAAAATGTTCAACCAGCGGCAGGATATCCAACGGGCGCTCGCGCAAGGGCAGGACCTGCACCTGGGCCACGTTGATCCGATAAAACAGGTCGAGACGGAAATTACCCGCCTCCACCGCCCGCTCCAGGTCGATATTGGTCGCCGTCGCCAGGCGGATATTGATCTTGATCGGCTTGCGCGAACCGACGCGCACGATCTCCTGCTCCTGCAGGGCACGCAGCAGCTTGACCTGCAACGGCAACGGCAGATCGCCGATCTCGTCGAGAAACAAGGTACCGCCATCGGCCTCTTCAAACCAGCCGACCCGACGCCCCACCGCACCGGAAAACGCCCCGGCTTCATGGCCGAAGAATTCGCTTTCGGCGAGGGTTTCGCTGATGGCGCCGCAGTTCACCGCGACAAAAGCCCCGGTCCGCCCGCTGGAGGAATGGATATAGCGCGCCACCAGTTCCTTGCCGGTGCCGGTTTCGCCATTGATCAGCACCGGTGCGTCACTGGGGCCGACGCGCTGCAGATAGTCGAGCAACTGCCGCGAGCGCGGATCGGCGAAGACCAGCGCCTTGGCCCGTATCGACAGGGAATCCTTGTCGCCCCGGGGCAAGGTCAGGATCGGACTGGGCAGCCCTTCAAGCGTGCTCATGAAAATGCACCGCGACGTCAGAGCTTGGCGATCGAGACTTCGGTGGATTTGACGAAGGCGATTACTTCACTGCCTACCGCCAATTCGAGGTCGCGTACCGAACGCGTGGTGATCACCGAGGTGACAATCCCCGACGCGGTCTGCACGTCGATCTCGGACAGCACCTCGCCAATGAGGATTTCCTTGATGACGCCGCGGAATTGGTTACGAACGTTGATCGCTTTGATCGTCATGGGGTTGTTTCCTTTTCGTGGTAGGCGGTGCACCTGGGCTTCAGGTGCTGGAGGCTAAAATGCGCCAGCCCTGCAACTTATAAAAGGAATTAATAATAATTATTTTATTCGATTAAGATATAAGAAAGGGAAAGCTGGCAGGTTTCATTGAGTCGTCACCCCAGAGGTGTAAAATCAATGTCCCAGCGCGGTGGCCCATTAAAGCCCCCTGCGCCCCTGCGGAGAGCGCATGAAGAAGGTTATCGCGTTGGTATCGGGCTTGCCCCTGATGCTGGCGCTGAGTGGTTTTACCACCCGGCAACACCCAGGCGACCAGGTCACGCTGGACGACTACACACGCCACAAGATCGAGTTCATCGAAACCCGGATCCTCAAGCACGCCGGCCACGAGCAAGGCGAACGGATCAAGAATATCTCCGCCAACTTCCTCGGTACGCCTTATGTGGCGCATATGCTGGTCGGCTCCGCGACCGCGCCGGAACAACTGGTGATCGACTTCCGCGGCCTGGATTGCTTCACCTACCTGGATTACGTCGAGGCCCTACGCAAATCCGACAGCCTGCCGCGCTTCGTCGAAAACCTGGTGCGCACCCGTTACGCCGAGGGCAAGGTCAGCTACACCGAGCGCAGGCACTTCTTCACCGATTGGGCCCACACCCAGCCCCTCAACGCCCGGGATGTTACGACCCAGGCGAGCCCCAGGGCGACCACCGTCACCAAGATCCTCAACGCACAAGGGGACGGCAGCGGCGGCACGCTGATCCCGTCGGTGGGCACGGTCAAGCGCGCCATCACCTACATCCCCAGCGAGTGGATCGACGACGCCGTGGTCAGCCGCCTGAAAACCGGTGACTACATCGGCATCTACACCCCGGCCGAAGGGCTCGACGTCACCCACACCGGCATCTTCATCATGACCGACAAAGGCCCGGTGCTGCGCAATGCCTCCGCCCGTGAAGCCAACCACAAGGTGGTGGATTCGCCGTTCATGGATTACGTCAAGAAAACCCCGGGCATCGTAGTCCTCAGGGCGATCTGACCACCTCAGCCCGACGACGTCAGGCCACTGGCGCAGATAAAATCGATGAACGCGCGCAGCTTGGGTGTCAGGTAGCGACTCGACGGCCAGACCACCTGCATCTGTAGCGTACGCAGGATCCGTCCCGGCAGTATCGACTCCAGCTCTCCGGCCGCCAGGGCCTCGCGCACGGCGAACTCGGGCACGCAGGCAATGCCCAGGCCCTGCCGGGCGCTATGGATCAGCATGTCCAGGTTGTTGCAGACCATGGTCTCCGGCACCTTCAGCTCGGCCCCCGCGACCAGTCCCTCCAACGGCCACTTCTCCAGCTTGCCGGTGGAGGGCATCCGATAATGCAGGCACTGGTGCTCCAGCAGTTGCTCCACAGCCTGCGGGTAGCCCCTGGCGGCGAAATACCCCGGTGCGCCGACCAGATGAAACGCAAAGCTGCCCAGCTTCCTGGCCATCAGCCGCGAATCGTGCAATTGCCCGGTACGCACCACGGCGTCAAAGCTCTCCTCGACCACGTCCACCAGGCGATCGGTGAAGTCCAGTTCCAGGCGGATTTCCGGGTACTCGCGCATGAACGACGACAGTTGCATAAACAGCACATTGCCCTGCAACGGCAGGCTGATGCGCAACTTGCCCCGTGGCGCATCGCTGGAGCTGGACAGTTCCTGCTCGGCCGCCTCCAGTTCGTTGAGCACCCGCCGGCAGCGCTCCAGAAACAGCGCGCCTTCAGCGGTCAGGTTGAGGCTGCGGGTATTGCGATGGAACAACCGCGCACTGAGCTTGTGTTCCAGGCGGGCAATGCTTTTGCCCACGGCCGAGGCGGACACCCCGAGCAAGCGGCCGGCAGCGACAAAGCTGCGACTTTCGGCGACCTGCACGAACACGGTGATGCCATTGAGCTTATCCATCACTCATTCCCTTGATTAAGGACAAAAAGGTCCGTGTAGCCCGGAATTGTAACTTCTTTTTCCCTGATCGGCCCCGCCCTACCATCGATCCATCAGCTTGACCCATCCACCACCCGGGGCCCGATATGACCGTCAACGAACCGCTACGCCCACTGCAATCCCTTCGTCCTGTCGAGACAACCCGCCTGGCGTCGCGCATCGACGCCGTGCTCGAACAGACCCTGCATGACCGGCGCCTGGTCGGTGCCGTAGTCCTGGTCGCCCATCGCGGACAACTGGTCTATCAGCGCGCGGCCGGCCTGGCCGACCGTGAGGCCCGGCTGCCAATGCGCCAGGACGCCCTGTTCCGCCTGTCCTCGGTCTCCAAGCCGATCACCTCGGTGGCGGCCCTGGCGCTGATCGCCCAGGGTCGTATCAACCTGGACGACAACATCACCCACTGGCTGCCGCACTTCAAGCCGACCCTGGCCGACGGCACGCCGGCGTTGATCACCGTACGCCAATTGCTGACCCACACCGCCGGTTTCACCTACGGTTTCCTGGAGAGCGATCAAGGCGGCCCTTATCTCGAGGCCGGCGTCTCCGACGGCATGGACCGTACCGAACTCTCGCTGGAAGAAAACCTGCATCGCCTGGGCCAGGCCCCGCTGCTCTACAAACCGGGGAGTCAGTGGGGCTACTCGATTGCCACCGATGTGCTGGGCGGGGTAATCTCCGCCGCCCACGGCACCTCGCTGGCCGAGGCGGTGGAGCAGTTGGTCGCCCGCCCGCTGGGCTGGCGCGATAGCGGGTTCCGGGTGACCGACGTCGACCGCCTGAGCCCGGCCTATCTCAATGACCAGCCACAGCCACGACGCATGCAGGGGCTGGAAGTGGTCCCGGTGTTTGAAGGCACCGCCGGCATCCGGCTGGACCCGGACCGCGCCCTGGACACCCAGGCCTATGACTCCGGCGGTTCGGGCATGGTCGGCAGCGCCGGGGAGTTTCTCCAGCTTCTGGAAACCCTGCGCAAAGGCGGCGCGCCGCTACTGCCCAAGCACTTGGTGGCGGAAATGGGCAGCAGCCAGACCGGCGACCTGGAGCTGGCCAACTGGCCGG
The DNA here is from genome assembly GCF_023242345.1 of Pseudomonas sp. MWU12-2037. NCBI lineage: Bacteria > Pseudomonadati > Pseudomonadota > Gammaproteobacteria > Pseudomonadales > Pseudomonadaceae > Pseudomonas > Pseudomonas sp. MWU12-2037. Next base: position 80,096 of record NZ_JALLIZ010000023.1, read on the forward strand.
GACGCGGCTTCGGCCTCGGCTTCACGGTACTCAAGGACCCGTCTGCCGCGCAGACCGCCGAATCCGTCGGCACCTGGCGCCTGGGCGGTGCCTACGGACACTCCTGGTTCGTCGACCCGGCCCAGGAGTTGACGGTGGTGGCTTTTACCAACACGGCCTTCGAAGGCATGTTCGGGCAATTCACCGTCGACCTCTGCAACGCGGTCTACGGCCAGTAACACTGTGCCGGCCCCTGTTCGCGGGGGCCGGGATGCACCGGTTCATACCCAATAAAGACGGTTTGCCCAGCACCCCGCGACCAACAATGTCTGCATAGCCGTACCCCTCGCAACATTGCCTGCCAGTTCGCTACGCCATTGACGAGTGTGTTTTGACAAGGGAGCACGCCCGAAACGCGCAAGCGTTGTCGAGCGCGCCATGACTTTATGGGATGGGGATCGGATCATGAACAAAGCAGAGCTCTACCACACGCATGTACACAGCAAGCTCGATTCACTGACCGGAATACGCTTTCTCGCCGCGGCAATGGTGTTCCTGTTCCACGCGTCACTGACGCGGATCATCGGTTTCAACCCCTATGCCGACACGCAGGTGATCGAGGTCTTCCAGCGCACCTTCAGCGGCGGCGGATGGCTGGGGGTGTCGTTCTTCTTCGTGCTCAGCGGCTTTGTCATCGCCTGGTCGGCGCGCAAGGGCGACAGCCTGGGCAGTTTCTGGCGACGCCGGCTGCTGAAAATCTTTCCCAACCATATCGCCACCTGGTTGCTGGCCATGGTCCTGTTCGCCGTACCGACCGCCAGCGTGGCGATCTGGCTGCCCAACCTGTTGCTGGTGCATGCCTGGATTCCGCGGATGGACACCTTCCTCAGCGTGAACGGTCCGTCCTGGTCGCTGTGCTGCGAACTGCTCTTTTACCTGCTGTTCCCATTGGTGCTCAAGCTGGTCTGGAAGATCGCCGAGGAGCGCCTGTGGTACTGGGCCTGGGCGATGGTCGCCGGCCTGGCCCTGACCCAGCTCGCGATACGCCAGTGGGCCGCGGCCGCGCCGCTGATCAATGAGTACCCGATCTCACTGATTCAGTGGTGGTGGGCCTACTACTTCCCGCCGGCACGCCTGTTCGAGTTCGTCCTGGGCATGCTCATGGCGCGCATCCTGATGGCCGGGCGCTGGATCGACCTCGGCGTGCCCCAGGCCTTCGCGCTGCTGGCCGTCGGCTATGTGGCAGGCATGTGGGTACCGTTCCAGTACAGCCTGAACCTGGTCACCCTGGTGCCGGTGGCCGCGTTGATCACCGCCATCGCCGCCAGTGACCTCAAAGGCCGCAAGAGCCTGCTCAACAGCGCCTGGATGGTCTGGCTGGGGGAAATCTCTTTCGGTTTCTACATGATTCACCTGCTGATCATGACCGTCATCACCCAATTGCTCGGCGGGCGCCTGTTCGACAACGGGACCGCCAGCCTGATCGTCGCGGCGACGTTCGCCCTCTCCGTACTGGGTGGCTGGCTGCTGTTCAACTTCATCGAGCGACCGGTCATGCAGCGCTGGGGCAGGCCCGGCAACACCAAGGCACTGGGCAGCATGGCGCAAGCCTGAACCCGGGTCTTCATTCACACTTTCAACAGGAAGCCATGCTCATGGACTCGATCAGACCCCGGCGCTCGGGCCGCGCCCTCCTGCTACGCGCCAGCCTTGCCTGCGCCATCGTCGCCGCACTGGTTGTGGTGCTGCGCGGCAGCCCCTCGACCCTCGCCAAGGCCGCCGTGGCACCACCGGCCGCCGAGGTCGACGTGGCCATGGCCCTGTCGCAAGCGGTGACGGACTGGCAGGAGTATTCAGGCCGCCTGGAGGCCGTGGAAAAGGTGGTGATCCGTCCGCTGGTCTCGGGCACCGTGGTCGCCGTGCACTTCAAGGACGGAGCCCTGGTCAAGGCCGGCGACCTGCTCTTCGAGATCGACGCCCGGCCCTACACCGCCGAAGTGGAGCGGGCCCAGGCGCAACTGGCGGCGGCCAGGTCGCGCGCCGTCTACACCAGCACCGATCTGGGCCGGGTACAGCGCCTGATCAGCGCCAATGCGGTGGCCCTGCGCGAGCTGGACCAGAAGCAGAACGCCGCCAGCGAAGCCGCGGCCGAGGTCCGGCAGGCCCAGGCCCAGCTGGACAATGCCCGCCTGAACCTCGCCCATACCCGGATCAGCGCGCCAGTCAGCGGGCGTATGTCGCGGGCCTTGGTCACCGCGGGCAATATCGTCAGCGCCGGTGAAAACGCCGCGCCGCTGAGCACCCTGGTGTCGTTGTCGCCGATCTATGCGGCCTTCGATGTCGACGAGCAGACCTTCCTGCGCTACCTCAACCACGGCACCGGCCCTGGCACCACGGCCGCGGTGCCGGTGATGCTCGGCCTCGCCAATGAAACCGACTATCCGCGCCAGGGCAGCCTGGCCTCGCTGGACAACCAACTGGACGTGCAGTCGGCGACCCTGCGGGTACGTGCCAGCTTCGACAACACCGACGGCCTGCTGCGCCCCGGCATGCTCGCCAGGATCAAGCTCGGCGGCGGGCCGCCGCACCAGGCGGTGCTGATCGACGACAGCGCGATCGGCACCGACCAGGACAAGAAGTTCGTGCTGGTGGTCGGCGCCAACGACCGGGTCGAGTACCGACGTATCAACCCCGGCAACCGAGTGGGCAACCTGCGGGTCGTCGACGCCGGCCTGCAGGCCGGCGAACGGGTGGTGGTCAACGGCCTGCACCGGGCGCGCCCCGGCGATACCGTCAAGCCGCTGCTGGCGCAACGTGCGGACGCAGGGAGCGGACAATGAGGTTTTCGCGCTTTTTCATTGACCGGCCGATCTTCGCCGGCGCGCTCTCGACCCTGATCCTGCTCGCCGGGATCATCGCGCTGTTTCGCCTGCCCGTCTCGGAATACCCCGATGTGGTGCCGCCGCTGATCGTGGTCAACGCCCAGTACCCGGGCGCCAATCCGGCGGTGGTGGCGCAGACCGTGGCCGCGCCGCTGGAGGAGCAGATCAACGGCGTCGAGAACATGCTGTACATGCAGTCCCAGGCCAACAGCGACGGCAACCTCACCCTCAGCGTCACCTTCAAGGTCGGCACAGACCCGGACCAGGCCCAGCAACTGGTGCAGAACCGCGTCTCCCAGGCGCTGCCGCGCCTGCCGGAGGATGTCCGGCGCCTGGGGGTGGTGACCATGAAGTCGTCGTCGACCCAGACCCTGGCCATCCACCTGGTCTCGCCGGATGACCAGTACAACGCCACCTACCTGCGCAACTACGGCATTCTCAATATCAAGAACCAGCTGGAGCGCATTCCCGGGGTCGGCGAAGTGCGTATCTGGGGCGGCGGCGACTATGCGATGCGCATCTGGCTGGACCCGCAGAAAGTCGCCCAGCGCGGCCTGAGCGCCAGTGAGATCGTTGCCGCGATCCGCGAACAGAACGTCCAGGTCGCCGCCGGGGTGATCGGCGGGCAACCCATGCGCACCGACGTCGCCCAGCAACTTTCGGTCAACACCCAAGGCCGGCTGAAAACCGAAAAGGAATTCGGCGATATCATCGTCAAGACCTCGCCGGGCGCCGCCGTGACCTTTCTGCGCGATGTCGCGCGGATCGAACTAGCCGCGTCGGACTACGGTTTGCGCTCGCTGGTCGACGGCAAGCCGGCGGTGGGCTTCGGGGTGTTCCAGATGGCCGGCGGCAATGCCCTGGCGATCTCCGACCAGGCGCGGGAAATCATGCGCCAGGCCAAGGCCGACATGCCCAGCGGGGTCGATTATCGGATCGTCTTCGACCCGACCCAGTTCGTGCGCTCCAGCATCCTGGCGGTGATCCAGACCCTGCTCGAATCGACGCTGCTGGTGGTGCTGGTGGTGATCCTGTTCCTGCAGACCTGGCGCGCCTCGATCATTCCGCTGCTGGCCATGCCGGTCTCGATCATCGGCACCCTGTCGCTGATGCTCGCCTGCGGCTTTTCGATCAACGCCCTGTCGTTGTTCGGCATGGTGCTGGCCATCGGCATCGTGGTGGACGACGCCATAGTCGTGGTGGAAAACGTCGAACGCAACATCGCCGCCGGACTCAAGCCCAAGGCCGCCGCCTACAAGGCCATGGACGAGGTCAGCAAACCGATCATCGCCATCACCCTGACCCTGGTCAGCGTGTTCGTGCCGCTGGCCTTCATGCCCGGGCTGACCGGGCAGTTCTACCAGCAGTTCGCGATGACCATCGCCATTTCCACGTTGATCTCGGCGTTCAACTCCCTGACCTTGTCCCCCGCCCTCTGCGCCCTGCTGCTGCAGGCTCATGACAGCCCCAAGGACCGCCTCAGCCGTGGCATCGACCGACTGCTGGGGCCGCTGTTCAACCGTTTCAACCGGTTCTCGGCGTGGGCCGAACGCGCCTATGGCAACCGCCTGGGCCGAGTCATCCAGCGCAAGAGCATGACCCTCGGCCTGTACGCACTGCTGCTCGGCCTGACGGCCTGGCTCGGGCATTCGTTACCGGGCGGCTTCGTCCCGGCCCAGGACAAGGAGTTCCTCGTCGGCCTGGCGCAATTGCCCAATGGTGCCTCGCTGGAGCGTTCCGAACAGGTGATCCAGCGGATGAACGAGATCGCCCTCAAGCAACCCGGCGTCGCCCATACCCTGGAGTTCCCGGGGATGTCGGTCAACGGCCTGATGAACTCGTCGAGCGCCGGGATTATTTTCGTCATCCTCGAACCCTTCGCCAAGCGACATGACCCGCAGATGAGCGCCGGCGCCATCGCCGCCGCGCTGAACCAGGAGTTCGCCGGCATCAAGGAGGCCTTTACCGGCGTATTCCCGCCGCCCCCGGTGCTTGGGCTAGGGACCCTGGGCGGCTTCAAACTGCAACTGGAAGACCGCGGCGCGCTGGGTTTCGAACAACTCAATGATGCGGTTCACGCCTTCCTCAAGCTGGCCGCGCAGGCGCCGGAGCTGGGGCCGATGTTCTCCAGCTACCAGATCGACGTGCCACAGTTGAAGGTCGACCTGGACCGGATCAAGGCCAAGCAGTCGCAAGTCTCCCTGACCGATGTGTTCGAGACCCTGCAGATCTACCTGGGCTCGCTCTATGTCAACGACTTCAACCTGCTGGGCCGGGTCTACCAGGTACGGGTGCAGGCCGACTCGGAGTTCCGCGCCCACGCCGACGACATCGGCCAGCTCAAGACCCGCAACGCCGAGGGGCGCATGGTGCCGCTGGCCAGCCTGGTGGAGGTCCACCCCACCTACGGGCCGGAAATGGTCGTGCGCTACAACGGCTACACCGCCGCCGACCTCAATGGCGGGCCCGCCCCCGGCTATTCCTCGGGCCAGGCCCAGGCCGCGGTGGAACGCATCGCCGCGCAGACGTTGCCCAAGGGAGTCAAGTACGAATGGACCGAGTTGACCTACCAACAGATCATCTCCGGCGACGCCACCCTGTGGATCCTGCTGATCTGCATGCTGCTGGTGTACCTCGTACTCGCCGCCCTCTATGAAAGCCTGCTGCTGCCGGTGGCGATCCTGCTCATCGTGCCCATGGGCATCATGTCCGCGCTGCTCGGGGTCTGGCTGACCCAGGGCGACAACAACATCTTTACCCAGATCGGCCTGATGGTGCTGGTGGGCCTGGCCAGCAAGAACGCCATTCTGATCGTCGAATTCGCCCGCGAACTCGAACAACAGGGGCACGGTATCGTCCGCGCGGCCATCCAGGCCAGCCAGTTGCGTTTGCGGCCGATCCTGATGACCTCGATCGCTTTCATCATGGGCGTCGTGCCCCTGGTGCTGTCCACCGGCGCGGGGGCCGAGATGCGCCATGCCATGGGCATCGCGGTGTTCTTCGGGATGCTCGGGGTGACCCTGTTCGGCTTGCTCTTCACGCCCCTGTTCTATGTCGGATTACGCCTGCTCGCGAGCCGTCGGGCCGCGCCGCCAATACAGCGATCCGTGCCGGGTATTGCGGAACCCGAGGTCCGCTAAGAAGGGACCAGCAGCCTGTTTTTCGGCGTTCGCGCCCGCCCTACAGTTATTTCCCATCCATGAAACGTGAGAACACCCCATGACACGCGCCGTGCGCTTTTATCAATACGGTGGCCCCGAGGTGCTGAAGATCGATGACATCGATGTTCCTGCCCCCGGGCCCGACGAGGTCCTTATCCGGGTCAAGGCCATCGGCCTGAACCGGGCGGAATCGATGTTCCGCAGCGGTCAGTACCTGGAGCAGGCCGAGTTCCCCTCGCGCCTGGGCTATGAAGCGGCGGGCATCGTCGAGTCGGTGGGTGCCCATGCCGGACAGTTCGCCGTGGGCGAGCACGTCAGCCTGATCCCACCCTCCTCGATCGCACGCTGGGGAACCTATGCCGAGTTGGCCGTGGTACCCGCCGCCATGCTGGTCCGGCACCCCGCCTCACTGTCCTCTGTCCAGGCCGCCGCGGTCTGGATGCAATACGTCACCGCCTGGGGCGCGCTGGTGCATGTCGCGAAGCTGCAAGCGGGCGAGTTCGTTCTGATCACCGCGGCCTCGAGCAGCGTCGGCCTGGCCGCGATCCAGATCGCCAACCAGCTCGGTGCGATCCCCATTGCCGTCAGTCGTACACGGGCCAAGGGCCAGGCGTTGCTCGACGCCGGCGCGGCCCACGTACTGGCCAGCGAACAGGAGGACTTCCTCCAGCAGGTCAAGCGGATTACCGACGGCAAGGGCGCCCGGGTGATCTTCGATCCGGTGGGCGGTCCCTTCCTGGAGACCCTGGTGGACGCCGCCGGCGAAAGCGCGATCATTCTGATCTATGGTGCATTGAGCTCGGCGCCGACGCCTTTCCCGCTGTTCAAGGTATTGGGCAAGAGCCTGACCTTGCGCGGTTATCTGTTGCACGAGATCAGCTCCCGGCCCGACCTGCTGGACGCGGCGAAGGTCTATGTCATCGCCGGTCTCGAAGCCGGGACGCTGAAACCACTGATCGCCAGGACCTTCGACTTCGAGCGGATCGTGGACGCCCACCGCTACCTGGAGTCCGGCGAGCAACTGGGCAAGGTGGTGGTTTCACTGGAGTCCGGATCATGAAAATCCTCCATCCGATCTACTTCCTGGCCCTGGGCCTGTTCGGCGTCTACACCATCGAATTCGGCGTGGTGGGCATCCTCCCGGTGATTATCGAGCGCTTCGCCATCAGCGCCTCCCAGGCCGGCCTGCTGGTGGGACTGTTCGCGCTGATCATCGCGGTGTTCGGCCCGGTGATGGTCTTGCTGCTCTCGCGCTTCAACCGCAAGAAAATGCTCACCCTGGCGCTGTTCGTGTTCGCCGGCACCAGCGTGCTGTCGGCCTATGCACCGAACTTCGAATCGCTGATGGTCCTGCGCATCATCCCGGCGCTGTTTCACCCGGTGTACTTCTCGCTGGCGTTCGTCGCCGCCACCGCGCTGTACCCGCCCGAGGAATCGACGCGGGCCGCGGCCAAGGCGTTTGTCGGCACCAGCATGGGCATGGTCCTGGGGGTGCCGCTGACCACCCTGATCGCCGCGCAGTTTTCCTATGAGACTTCGTTCCTGTTTTGCGCGGCGGTCAACTGCATCGCCGGCCTGGGGATCATTGCGCAATTGCCGGATGCCCCGGGCAAGGCGAACGCGTCCTACAAGGAACAACTGGCGATCCTGCGCAAGTTCCCGCTGTGGCTGAATATCACCGCCTCGACCCTGATCTTTGCCGCGATGTTTTCCGTGTACAGCTACTCGGCCGAGTACCTGGCCAAGGAAGCGGGAATGAGCGCGCAGTGGATCAGTATCCTGCTGGTGGTGTTCGGCATCGGTGGGGTCGCCGGCAACCTGTATGCCGGCAAGCTGATCGGTCAGAACATGGTGCGCACCACCCTGCTCCATCCGATCCTGCTGGCCGGCGCCTATGGCCTGCTGTACCTGTTCGCCAGTCCGTCCCTGCCGGCCATGCTGCTGATCGTGCTGATCTGGGGCGCGACCCATACCAGCGGGCTGATCGTCACGCAGATCTGGCTCACGTCCGAGGCACCGGAGGCTCCGGAGTTCGCCACCGGTATCTACATTTCCTTTATCAACCTGGGCGTGACCATCGGTTCCACCACCGGCGGCTGGTTCCTTGCGCGCCTGGGCTTGCAGGGCACCCTGTACAGTGGTTTCCTGTTTGCCGCGCTGGCCGTATTGGTCATTGCGGTAAAAGTGCTGTTCTTCAGCGGCGCTTCCGACAAGGAAAGCGCCCCCGTCGCAGCAGACTGACTGACTCGATTCAATATGGCCCGCACGGATGGGGGTTGTTTCTTATCCGTGCGCGGCCGTTTCGAATCCATCTTCCCAAACAAGGATCTCCAGGATGGAAGCCTTTGGGGCGACCGCCGGGATGAAACTTCCATCGAGAATCGATCGAGGCGGCATGACTACCTTTCCTGTGCAACCCTCTTCCTGTGATTGGTCCGAACGCCTGGACACCCCGGACGCGGCCCTGTTCGACTGGGAGAACCTGCGTCATTACGTCACCTTCGCCCGCACCCAGTCACTGAGCAGCGCCGCCAGGGAACTGGGGGTCGAACATGCGACCGTGGCGCGGCGCATCGCCGCGCTGGAGTCCTCGCTGAACCTCAAGCTGGTGGACCGACGCAAGCGCAATTACGAGATGACCCCCTTTGGCCATCGCATCGCCGAAATCGCCGGCCGAATGCAGAAGGACGCCAAGGCCATTGCCAAGATGGCCCTGTCGGTACGCACCGAAATGGTCGCCGACCTGAGCGTCAGCGCCCCGCCCCTGCTGACCTCGGAATTCATCGCGCCACACCTGGGACGCCTGCGCCAGGAACATCCCTCGATCAATGTCAGCCTGCTGATGCAGGACGATATCGGCAACGGCGGCAACCCGGAACCGGACCTGATGATCCGCCTGTGCCGACCGACCCAGATGGACCTGGTGGCGCGCAAGTTCGGCACCGTCTCCTTTGGTCTCTATGGCAGTTCGCACTACCTGGCCACCCATACCCGCGAGCAGTACGAATACATCCTTTACGACGAAAGCATGGAACATTCACGGCAACAGGTGTGGCTGCGCGAAATCGCCGCTGAGCGCCCCGTGGTCCTGCGGGCCCGAAGCCTGGAGGTCCAGGCATCGGCGGCGCGGGCGGGCATCGGCATGGCCTTGTTGCCCAACTTCTATGCCCGCAAGGACCCGATACTGGAGAAAGCCCAGCTGAATTGTTCGGATTTGATGATTGATATCTGGCTGGTGGTCCACGAAGATATGCGCAAAGAAGCGCCTATTCGGTCACTGATGGACTTCCTGGTCAGCTGTTTTCCGACCGAGGCATTCTTTTAATTGCCTTTTGTGTGCCTCAGTAGTGCAATTTGCAATTAACACAAGGTGAATTTTTTAACACCCTGGGGCGAACACGGGGAGTTTACAAACAATCCCGTAGATTCCAGTATCAACGCCAAGAACAAGAAACAGATTTCCCCGAGCGCCGAAACCCATGCCAAGGTTTTCGTGACTCGCCCTTCGGACACGGTACACACCTCTCCGGCCGGGCAATAATTTAATAATAAAAAAGCGCCAACTTCCCAGACTCATCGCGAATAAGCGATGCGTGCGGAAGTGTCCGACGCGGAATACACCCTAGATATCTTTCCGTTCAGGCCTTCATGGTCCATGACGTTTGCCGTGTAAAAAAACTTGCCCAAGAACCCCAGAATGACGGGACTGTTACGACTGACAAACCCAGGATGCGCTTGCGTGCGCCTCTGGAGTTTTACAGAGAACCCACAGAAGGAATTGAATCATGAGCCAAGTAAAGATCATTGATGTAACGCTCCGTGATGGTGGTTATCGTAATAACTTCGCCTTTACTACCGACTATGCAGCCAATGCCGTGGGGCATTTGGCCGACGTGGGTGTCAACCATGCGGAAATTGGCTATTGCAATGGCTCTTTCGTGCGCAAGAAAGAGCACGGCCTGAGTAGCTCGGTCAGCCCTTTGTATATCGATTCGCTGCGCCGCGCGGCCCATGGCCAGTTGGGACTCTGCGTAATGGTGCATCCGCGCAACGTCACCGAAGCCGACTTTGAAATGCTCGCCGAACAGGGCATCGGGATGATCCGGGTGTGCCTGCGCAACGAACAACTCGAACCGGGTCTGGCGACCCTCAAACTGGCCAAGTCATTCAACTTCCAAGTCAGTGCCAACATCACCCATATCACCACCCAGACACCGGGCATCATCACCGAGATGGCCTTGCGGTCCGAGGGCGCCGGGGCCGATATCATCTGTTTCGCCGACTCCAACGGCAACATGATTCCCGATGACGTGGAACGCCTGGTCAGCCGGATTTCCCGCCGGGTCCATGCGCCCCTGGGTTTCCACGCCCACAACAACCTGTCCCTGGCCCTTTCCAATGCCATCGCCGCCATCGATGCCGGGGCCGAGTACATCGACACCTCGATCTGCGGCATGGGCAAGGGCGCCGGCAATCTGCACCTGGGCATGTTTATCGCCTATCTGGAGCGCATCGGCAGCGGCCGGGATTATGACCTGGTCAAGGCCCTGCAACTCTCCGAGTACACCGCGCAAAGCGTCCCCCTGAGCAGCCTGCCCGCACCGCTGATGGACGTGATGCTGGGCGCCTACAACCTGCCCTTCGATGTCCAGCAGCGGCTGGAAGACACCATGTCGCGACTGCAGATCAGTTCGACTTTCCAGGCCCTGCGGGCCATGCACGAGCAGGACCTGTTCCAGCGTCATGCCCTGCGCCCGACGGTGATTTCCCGGCCCAGCTTCCCGGCGCACCTGTCCGCAGAAGGAAAAATGTGATGAGCACACTGCACCCAACCACACGCCCGGGCCGACCGGCGCGGCACCGGGTCTGCGTACTGCCCGGCGACGGCGTCGGCGTCGAAGTGGTCAACGCCCTGCTGCCGATCTTCGACGCCCTGCAACTGCCTATTGAACTGGATTTCGGCCAGATCGGCTGGGAATGCTGGCGCCAGAACGGCGACCCGGTGCCCGCCGAAACCTGGGCGAAAATCGCCGCCGCCGACGCCACCCTGCTCGGCGCCATCACCAGCAAGGGCTTGCACGAAGCCGAGGCCGAGCTACCTGCGGCCTTGCGCGACACGGGGCGGACCTACGTGTCGCCGGTGATTCAGTTGCGCCAGCGACTGAGCCTCTACGCCAATGTGCGTCCGGTGACCGATGTGCTCGGTGACAACCGCTTCCGCTTCACGGTGATCCGCGAAAACACCGAGGGGCTGTACGCGGGACTCGACTTCGCCAGCATCCCCGCCGAGTTCGAACCCTTGCTCAAGGCCAAGGAACTGGCGGGCGCGCCCTGGACCCGCGCCAGCGCCGACGACGCGACCATGACGGTGCGGCTACAGACCCGCGCCGGCCTGACCCGCCTGTTCAAATTCGCCTTCGAGTACGCCCGTCGGCACGACTATCAGCGCGTCACCCTGGCGGACAAACCCAACGTGCTGCGCTACAGCGGCGCATTCGCCCGGGAAATCCTCGAAAACGTGGCCGCGCAGTATCCGGATATCGCCTGGAATATCGACAACGTCGATGCCGTGGCGCTGTGGATGATCCGTCGTCCGGAACGCTTTGGCGTGATCGTCGCGGAGAACATGTTCGGCGACATTCTCTCCGACCTCGGGGCCGGGGTCATGGGCGGCCTGGGCTTTGCCCCCAGCGCCAACATCGGCGATGCCGGGGCCTACTTCGAACCGGTGCATGGCAGCGCGCCGGCCCATGTCGGCCAGGACAAGGCCAATCCCAGCGCGATGTTCCTGTCCCTGGCCCTGTTGCTCGAACACCTGGGCTACGGCGCCGAGGCCTGGGCCATCGAACAGGCCGTCACCCAGGTGGTCAGGCACGACTGCCAGACCTACGACAGCGGTGGCCAGGCCAGCACCGGCCAATGCGCGGCGGCCATCATCCAACGCAGCGTCCTCAACCTTCATTCCCTCACCGCTTCCCTCGACAAGGGCCCGGCCCTGACAAGGAGTCATGCATGAGCCAGTCTTCCCTCTCGGCGTCACAACGCGCCTGGCTGCTGGAACACAGCGCCACACTCGATACCGCATCGCTGAGCGATGCCCTCGACAGTCTCGGCATCGATGCCGGCCTGCTGGGCATCGTCCAGCAAGTGCCCGGCACGCGCTGCAGCGGGTTCGCCTTCACCGTGCTGTACGAACCGGTGGAGTCCGGTGACGGTTTCAAGAACGCCGCCAACTACATCGACGACGTGCCGCCCGGCTCGGTCATCGTTTCCAGCAACGCCGGCCGGCTCGACGCCACCGTCTGGGGCGACATCCTCACCCATGTGGCGGTGAGCCGGAATATTCGCGGCACGCTGATCGATGGGGCCGCACGGGACATCGACACGGTGATCCGGCTCGGTTACCCGTTGTTCAGTCGTGGCCGCTTCATGCAGTCGGGCAAGAACCGCGTGCAGCTCAAGGCCACCCAGGTTCCGGTGCAGATCGGCGGCGTAACGATCCAGCCCGGCGACCTGATCGTCGGCGACGCCAGCGGCTGCCTGGTGATCCCCATCGCCCACGCGGAGGAAGTCATCAAACGCGCCATCGCCGTGGAAAAGACCGAACGCGACATCATCGAATCCGTCGGTCAGGGCCTGTCACTGGCCGAAGCGCGGCGCCTGCACCGCTATGACCAACCCTGGCTGGCCGCCGAGGCCAAGGCCCCGAGCGCCGCCTGAGCCAACCCACGACGCGTGTCACGCCCCTTATCCAGGAGAGACCCCATGACTTCGAACAATGCCAGCGTTATCAAGACCAACCCGATGCGCACCAGCACCAACAAGATCAAGCTGGGAGTGTTCGCCCTCAATATCGAAGGTGGCTGCACCCTGACCACGGCACCGGAGCGGTTGAAGGCCGCCGACTGGAGCGGCAACCTGGAGATCGCCAAAAAGGCCGACAAGGCCGGCCTCGAACTGCTCCTGCCGGTGGGCCGCTGGCGCGGTTGGGGCGGTGCCGGCGACCCGATGGGTGTGTCCTTCGAGACCTATACCTGGGCCGCCGGGCTGGCCTCGGTCACCGAACAGATCGCCTTGTTCACCACCTCGCATCTGTCCACCGTGCACCCGCTGTTCGCGGCCAAGCAGGCGGCGACCATCGACCATATCAGCGGCGGCCGCTTCGGCCTGAACATGATCTGCGGCTGGTACGGCAAGGAAATGGGCATGTTCAACGGGGGCGTGCAGCTGGAGCACGATCGTCGTTACGACCATGCCGATGAATGGCTGAACGTCGCTCGCAAGGCCTGGAGCGAACCGGGCAACTTCGACTTCAAGGGCGACTTCTTCAATATCGCCCAGGGCTTTGCCCAGCCCAAGCCGCTCAACACACCGTTCCTGATGAACGCCGGCGGCTCCGAGCGCGGGCGGCGGTTCTGCGCCGAACATTGCGATGCGGCGTTCCTGATCCTCAAGCACGAGGATGACGATGCCACCATCGCCGCCCAGATCAAAGCCTATCGCGACCTGGCGCGCCTGGAGTACGGCCGCGAGCTGCAGATCTGGGTCTACGCCTATGTGGTACAGAAGGACAGCTTGGAAGAGGCCGAGAAATACCTCGACTACTACGTCAACCAGCACGGCGATGAAGTGGCACTGGACAACGTCACCTCGGAGATCGGCATCCAGAGCGGCATGTTCGCCAATACCGAGGACGCCGAACGTTTCCGCTTCCACTTCAAGGCCGGTTTCGCCGGAGTCCCGCTGGTGGGCACCGCCGAGATGATCACCGATCAGTTCCAGCGCTACAGCGACCTGGGCATCGACGGTATCTGCCTGACCTGGCTGGACTATCAAAGCGGCCTCGACGAGTTCCTCGAGGAGGTGCTGCCGCGCATGGAGGACGCCGGTCTGCGCCAGTCGCACCTGCGCTCGCGGTTGCTCATCGGTGCCGTCGCATGAGTGCCGCCGGCGCATTGGCGCGGGCCCCCGAGCGCTCCCTGGAGGAGACGGCCGAAGACTTCAAACGGGCCATGCGACGCCTGACCAGCACCGTCTCGATCATCGCCACCGGCGTCGGCAGCGCCCGCTGCGGCATGGTCGCCACCGCGGTCAGTTCGTTGTGCACCGAACCACCCTCGCTGCTGATCTGCATCAACCACTCCGCCAGCCTCTATCAGCCGCTGCTGAGCAATCAACGCTTCAGCGTCAACCTGCTCGACGCCACGCAGAGCGCCCTGGTGGGCATCTTCGCCGGCCGACTCAAGGGCCCGGCGCGCTTCGAGCACGGAGACTGGGACCACGCCGACGGGTTGCCGTACCTGCTCGACGCCCAGGCAACCTTGTTCTGCCGGGTTGATGCGCGGCTGAGCTACGCCACCCATGAAGTGATTGTCGGCCGGGTTGAAAAGTCCCTGGTCGGCGAGCGCATCTCCCCACTGCTCTGGCAGGACGGGCAACCGGCACGTTCCCACGCACTGAATCACTGAACCCCTTTTCATACCCTGGATTACCTGGAGGCAACATGAGCAACCCGATCCCTTTCAACGCACCCGGCCATGATGAAAGCCAGGCGATCTTCCTGGTCAATGTCGTGCATGTCTTTGACGGCCAGCAGGACGCAGCCCTCGATGTGCTGCGCTCGGCCGTGGGCTATGTGGCCCAGACCTATCCGTCGTTCCAGTGGAGCCGCCTGTTCAAGAGCATCGACGGCAAGACCGTGATCAACCAGGCGCAATGGAGCAGCAAGGAGGAATTCGACTCGCTGTTTTCCGACGAGCAGTTCATGTCGCGTTATTCGCGCCTGAAAGAGACCGGCACCTGGGAGTTCCACCTGTATCAGGTCAGCGACTACATCCCCGCCGCCACCCTTCCAGCCGCCGCGCTCGCCTGAACCGTCGACGGCCCGCCATTGCCGGATCGCGCGGGCCTGTCGAGCGGCATTTTTCAAATCGGTCTATCAAGGAGAGACACCGTGAGCACTTTTGCTACCCCGCTGACCCGCCTGCTCAACACCGCCAACCCGTTGGTCCTGGCCCCCATGGGAGGGGCTTCGGGTGGACGCCTGGCCGCCGCCGTGTCACGGGCCGGCGGTCTGGGCCTGGTGGGAGCCAGCTATGGCGACCCGGACTGGATGAAGACCGAGCTGGCACTGATGAACGACGTCAAGGAACCCTGGGGCGTGGGCCTGGTGATGTTCACCGTGGCCCGGCGCTTCGAACTGCTGGACCTGGCCCTGTCCTATCGACCCCATGTGGTCGCCTTGTCGTTTGGCGACGCACGCGCCTTCATCGAACCGATCAAGGACAGCGGTGCCCTGGCCATTGTCCAGGTGCACGAGGTCGACCAGGCCCTGGCCGCACTCGACGCGGGGGCCGATGCGCTGATCGTGCAAGGGGCCGAAGCCGGCGGCCACAGCCTGCGCCGGGCCTCGTTTCCGCTGCTTCCGGCGGTACGCGATGCCGTCGCCAAAGAGACGGTGCTGATTGCCGCCGGGGGTATCGCCGACGGCCGGGGCCTGGCCGCCGCCCTGCTGCTGGGGGCCGACGGGGCGATGATGGGCACGCGCTTCCTGGCCAGCGAAGAAGCGCTGCCATCCAACAAGGTCAAGCAACGGCTGGTCCAGGCCAGCGCCGGCGATACCGTACGCACCCGGGCCTTCGACCTGGTGCGCGGCATCGAGTGGCCCGAGCAATACAGCGGCCGCGCGCTGGCCAACGACTTCACGGCCCGCTGGCTCGGCTTCGAGCAGGAACTGCTGCAGGCGCCGGCCAGCGTCGGCGAGGACTACGCCCAGGCCCTGCGCAACGACAACACCGATGTCCGCGCCATCTGGGCCGGTGAAGTCGCCGACCTGGTCAATGATGTGTTGCCGGCAACCACCATCGTCGAGCAGACCCTGCGCGGTGCCGAACAGGCCCTGCGCGATGCCCGCAAACTGTTTGCCTGACACAACCTGCACGCCCTACAGGAAAGGAATCGATATGAATACTCAAGTACCGGTGCATGTGCAGTTCGGCGAAGGGCCGGAGTTGGTGGTGGTGCTCTCCCCGGTCATGCCGGCCTGGGACGAGGGGCAGTTTTTCGCGCCCTTGACCCGGGCCCTGGTGGCCAAGGGTTACCGCGTGCTGATCTTCGACACGCTGTCGCTGCTGAGCGATGACGCGGATGAGGATCTGGCCCACTTCACCCGACGCTGGGCGGCAGTGCTCGAACCACTGGGCCCCATTGCCCTGCTGGCCGGATCGGCGCTGGGCGGCGCATTGGTGCAGGGCCTGCTGGCCACCGCCGTCGGCGAGCAGACGGCCAAGGCCCTGCTGATTTCCTCGCCCACCCGGGCCGACACTATTCTCGACCGCAGGCTGGGGGCGATGGCCGAGCTCGCCGGCGCCGGCGATGTAGACAAGGCGCTGCTGCTGCTCGAACAGTGGGTCCTGCCAGCCCGGCGTCCGCCGATCGCCCGTCCGCCCGTCCAGGGCAGCCCCGACGACAAGCAGGCCGGCCGCCGTCTGGACCGAGGCTTCCGGCTGCTGAGCAAACTCAACCTGGAATCCCAGGTGAGTGCCTGGCCTGGCCGCCTGCTGAGCCTTTTCGGCGAAGACTCGCAATTGGTCAGGGCTGCCAATGTCAGCTTCAGCCCCACCGCGCGGCACCTGGCGGTCAGCGTGCCCGGTGCGGGCATGCGCCCCTTGCAGGACGATCTGGCACGGGTAGAAAACAGCGTGCGCAGCCATCTGGGCATCGATCTGGAGCGCCCCGCATGAATGCTTCCACGACCCAACCCGCACAGTCCAAGTTTATCGATGTGCATTACCACGCCGGCCCCGACGCCTATCTGCGACGCCACAGTGCCATGCAAGCTGGCAGCCACTACGCGGCCCAGGAGGGTTGGGTGGTGCTCAAGAATCACCTGGGTTGCACCGCGGCCCAGGCCTGGGAGGCCCGCGAGCAAGGCTTGCCAGTATCCGGTTCGATCGTCCTCAATGAAATCGCCGGCGGCCTGGACTGGCGGGTGGTGGAGCGTTCCCTGTGCCAGCACGGCGCCCTCGACGTACGCTTTATCGTGCACCTGCCCACCGTGACCGGACGCTCCCATACCAGCCGGCTGGCCCGGACCCTCAGCCATCCGATCCTCAGCGAACGGCCGGTGCAACCCCTGACGGTCAGCGATGACAGCGGCCAGTTGAACGCCGCGACCCTGGACCTGCTGCGCATGAGTCGGGACTACCCGGTGGTGATTTCCAGCGGTCATGCCAATCGTGAGGAGGTGTTGCGGCTGGTGGACGCGGCCGAGCGCTTGCAGGTGCCACGGCTGATGCTCAACCAGCCGGCCAATCCGCTGACCGGGATGAAGGCCGCGGACTTGCGGGCGCTCGGTGACCTGCCCTGGCTCTATATCGAACAGACCGCCCTCACCTACCTGCTCGGTTATCAAGACGAGGGGGACTTCGCCCAGGTACTGCGTGAACTGCCACGAGTGGTGTACAGCTCTGACCTGGGCCAGACCAGCCAGCCGGATATCCGTCAGTGGCGGGACCTCAGCCGGCAGTGGTTCCAGGCATTCGGTCTCGGCCCCGAGCGGATCGCGGCCATCAGCCACGGCTGGCCGCTACAGCTGCTCAGCCATTGATTGACCGGGCTCTCATATCTGGAAATGCTTGACCAGGGTATTGAGTTCGGTGGCCAGGTGGGCCAGGGACTGCGAGGCGGCGGTGGTCTGGTTCGAACCTTCGGAAGACTGGATCGACAACTCGCGGATATTCAGCAGGTTGCGATCCACCGAGCGGGCGACATGGGCCTGTTCGTCGGCGGCGGTGGTGATAACCAGGTTGCGGTTATTGATCTCGTCATTCGCCTCGACGATTTCCGCCAGCGCGGTCTTGGCCGCTTCGGCGAGCTCCAGGGTCTGCCGGGTCATGTTGCTGCTGTTGTGCATGCCACTCACGGCAGTAGCGGTACCGGTCTGGATGCTGCCGATCATCTCTTCGATTTCCCGGGTCGACTGCGCAGTCCGATGGGCCAGGGCCCGTACTTCATCCGCCACCACCGCAAAGCCACGACCGGCCTCACCGGCGCGCGCCGCTTCAATGGCGGCATTGAGCGCCAGCAGGTTGGTCTGCTCGGCGATGGTACGAATCACATCGAGGACCTTGCCGATGCCCTGGGCCTGCGCCGCCAGACCGCCGATCTGCTCGGAGCTGACCTCGACGCCACGGGTCAGCGCGACAATCGCCGTCACCGCCTCGACCATCCGCTGCTGCCCCTTCAGTGCAATGGTCCGGGACTCCTGGGACAGGTCCGAGGTGGACGAGGCGTTCCTGGCCACCTCTTCAATGGCGCTGGTCATCTCGGTCACCGCGGTGGCGGCCTGTTCGATTTCCCCATGCTGCTGTTGCAGGTCACGACTGCCCTCGGCCGTCACCGCGTTCAACTCTTCGGCCGCCGAGGCCAGTTGGGTCGATGAATGGGTGATCTGCTTGAGGGTGGTGAGCAGGCTGCCCTGCATCACCGCCAGGGCCGCGAGCAAGCGACTGGCTTCGTCGTTGCCGAGCGGATTGATCGGTTGCGTCAGGTCACCCTTGGCGATGGTTTCCGCAACCTGCACCGCCTCGATGATCGGGACGGTAATGCTGCGGGTGAGCAGCCAGGCCACCAGCACGGTGCCGATACCCACCAGCAGAATCACCAGGCCGATGCCCGCCACCGCGCTGTCATAGGTGCTGGCCGACTGTTTGCCGGCCAGCTCCGCGCCCTGGTTGGCATGCTCGATCAGGTCATCGAGGTTCTTGGTCATCTGTTCATAGGATTCACGGATGGTCGAGAGGTAGGTGTTGGCACCGGCCTTGTCCCCCAGCCGCGACAGCCTGAGCAATTCGAGGTGATTCTTGGCATAGGCTTCCAGGCTGCGGTTGAAGGCGTCCAGCCGCCCTTTGTCGTCGCCGCTGGTCAGCAAGCCCGCGTAGATCGACATCTGCTCATGCACGCTTTGCAAGCGCCCGGCCGATTTGTCCTCGTAGACTTTCATGTCCGCGGCACTGGAAGACAGGATGTGGGCCATGGAGCCCAGGCGGTAACGGTCCAGCGACGCATTCGCCGAGGCCAGCACCCGCACCCGCTGCAGCCAGTTGTTCTGGATATCGGCGGCCTGGGCCTGCACGTCGCGAATCTGCTTCAACGCGAACAGCCCCAGGAACACACTGAGCAAGGCGATTGCGGCAAAACCGATGAACGCTCGGGGTGCAATCCGGATATTTCTCAACAACATGGGCGGGATCTCGCATTGAACGGGGACGGAAGACAGCAGGCCGCGGCAGGATAGCAGGCGATCCCGGCCATAAGGCTATCGGCTTGGTTGCGATTTTCTGTAGGTAGGCCTACCAACGGGCACAAAGTAGGAAAAAAACCACAGAATTGATAAGATCGCTCCTTTTCGGTTGCCAGTCATTCCTGCGAGCCGTCGCCCTCTCCAAACCCGAACCGGATCCATTGCATGACAACCAGCCCGCTACAGGCCGCAGAAAAAATTCTCCTGGTGGCTCCGCACCGTCTGGGCGATAGCCTGTTCGCAACACCCGGAATCCGCGTGCTGCGCCTTGCAAAACTGCATGCCCGAATAGACGTTGTCACGTTATCAGCCCTGTCCCATGAGCTGCTGTCGCAAAATACCTGCATCGATACACTCTACCGTGCGGAAGAACAGCCTATCGAGCAACTGGCCGCCGGATACGATGTCATCTTGCCCCTGCAAAATATCAACCACGTCGTCGAATACCTGGGAGACATTCCGCGCGTCCTGATGCCCCCGCGTTATGCCGGTGCGTTTCATTATTCGGAAAATTTCTATCGATTCCTGATTCAGCAGATGCCGAACGTGGCGCAATTTCCATTGGGGCCTTATGAGCTCAATACGAATGCCCAGGACGAATCGCAGGCCGATTTACTGCTGAGCCCCATTCCAGCCGCCCCACAGCCGTTTATCCTGGCCTTGCACATGGGCTGCCATCAGATTTCGAAAAAAGGTCAGCGGATCCTGTACAAGCTGTTTCCTTTCCTGATGGCAAAAGATACTCGCAGCTGGTCCTTCAAGCGCTTTGATCAACTGATCCAACGCCTGATAAAAGAACACCCTGCTGTGCATATCGTACTCACCGGCTCCCCCAGCGAAGCCTTCGCGGCCGACGCGCTGACCGCCAACCCGAACATCCTGAATCTCATCGGCAAAACCAATGTCGGCCAACTCGCGGCGGTGTTCAAGCGCTGTGACTTGCTCCTGACCGGAGATACCGGCCCGATGCATGTGGCCTGTGCAATGGAACGACCGATGGTCCTGCTCTGCGGAAAAACCGATCCGGCGCACACCGGGCCTTATCCCGCAAACACCCATCACAGCATTATTCAAAAAGACGGGATGGACAATATTTCGGTGGACGAGGTCTATCAGGCTGTTGTGCGCTATTTACCGGAGACACCGACGCAACAGGATTCAGCGCCCATCACCTCGGCAGAGGCCTGAGGTTCTGATCGATAACGCAACAAGGGCCTGAAAAGGCCCTTGTCGTTTATATCTCGCTCAGCGCTTGAGCTTGCGCTTGTTGCGATACTGGTCGATGACCACCGCGACCACGATGATCAGGCCCTTGATGATGTCCTGGATATAGGCATCGACCCCGACAAAGGTGAAACCGCTGGCCATGACCCCGAGGATCAGCGCACCGATCACCGTGCCGGTAATGCGCCCCACCCCACCCGCCAGGCTGGTACCACCGATCACGGCGGCGGCAATCGCGTCCAGCTCGTAGGACATGCCCATGCCCGCCTGCCCGGTGGCGGCCCGTGCCGAAGCGACCACCCCGGCCAGTCCCGACAAAAGCCCGGCGATGCTATAGACGATCACCAGGTGGCGCTTGACGTTGATCCCGGAGGTGCGCGCCGCCTGCATGTTGCCGCCGATGGCGTAGGTGTACTTGCCGTACTTGGTGTAGCGCAGGGCAATGTGGAAGATCAGCGCCACCACCAGGAAAATGATCACCGGCATCGCGCCGTGGCCGATGGCCGTATAGGAATCCGAGAGCATGCTCACCGGCTGGCCTTCGGTGTAGTAACGCGCCAGGCCACGGGCCGAGACCATCATGCCAAGGGTGGCAATAAAGGGCGGAATCCCGGTCAGGGCAATGATGCTGCCGTTGATCGCCCCCGCCAGCAGCCCTACCCCGAGTCCGGCAATGACCGGGATCCACACCGGCAGGTCGGTCAGCGACGGAAACACCGCCCGGGCGAAGTCCGAGGTCTGCGCCAGGCTCGCGGCAATCATCGCCGAGAGTGCCAGCACCGAGCCCGACGACAGGTCGATGCCGGTGGTGATAATGACCTGAGTGACCCCGATCGCCAGCAGGCCGATGATCGACACCTGCAGGATCATCAGCACCAACCGCTGGGAGTTCATCAGGAAACTCTGGTCACGGACGATCCAGCCGAACAGTTCGAAGACCAGGCCGATGCCGATCAGTACCAGGAAGATGCTCAGTTCGGTGGGAAGGCGCCGGCGACTCTTGACCGGCACCGTTGCAGGCTTGTTTTCCAGTATCACGTTCATAACCACTCACCCTTCTATCGCGTTACCGGCGCGGAGCACCGCCGCCGGCCTCTGTACGTTGAACAACTAGTGAACCGCGGTCATCCCGGAGGCCAGTTGCATGACCCGCTCCTGGGTCGCCTCGCCACGGTCGAGGGTGCCCATCAGGTCGCCCTCGTGCATGACCATCACCCGGTCGCTCATGCCGAGCACTTCCGGCAGCTCCGAGGAAATCATGATCACCGCCATGCCTTCGCTGGCGAGGTAGGCGATCAACCGGTAGATCTCGGCCTTGGCGCCGACATCGATGCCCCGGGTCGGCTCGTCGAGAATCAGGATCCGCGGGTTGGTCATCAGCCAACGGGCGAGCAAGGCCTTTTGCTGGTTGCCTCCGGACAAGGTGTCGATGCACTGCTCCAGGGACGGGGTTTTCACCCGCAGCTTCTTGCACATTTCCTCGCACAGGGCGCGCAAGGCTTTCTGCTGGATAAAGCCGTTACCGCTGACGTAATGCGGCAGCACGGCCATTTCCATGTTTTCCATGACCGAGAGGCACGGGAACAGGCCACTGAGCTTGCGGTCCTCGGTGAGCAGGGCAAAACCCTTCTCGATCGCCAGGTGCGGGTCGCTGATCCGTACCGGCAGGCCGTCGAGGCGGATTTCCCCGCCATCGCTGGGGGTGATGCCGAACAACGCTTCGGCGACATTGGTCCTGCCCGAGCCCATCAACCCGGCAATGCCGAGGATCTCACCGGCATGCAGGTCGAACGACACCCCTTTGAAGATGCCATCCAGACGCAGGTCGCGCACCGACAGCAGCAGATCGCCGATGGGCTTTTCGCGCACCGGGAACAACTGGCTCAGTTCACGCCCGACCATCATCGAGATCAGGCTATCGCCGTCCATGCTGTCGGCCCGCTGCAGGCCGATATAGGCACCGTCGCGGAACACCGCCACTTCATCGGCGATGGCGAACACTTCGTTCATTTTGTGGGTGATGTAGATGATGCCCTTACCCTGGGACTTGAGGTCGGCAATGATCGAGAACAGGTGGGCGACTTCCTTGTCGGTGATGGCCGAGGTCGGTTCGTCCATGATCAGGATGTCGGAGTCGTAGGACACCGCCTTGGCGATCTCGACCATCTGCCGTTCGGCGATGCTCAGGTTGCCGACATGCTCTTCCGGGTCGAGGTTGATGCGCAGCCGTTCCAGCAGTTTCGCCGTGCAGCGGTGCATTTCCCGGTGGTCGATCATATGGAAGCCGTTGAGCTGCTCGCGGCCGATCCAGATGTTCTCGGCGACGCTCATGTGCGGCATCAGGTTGAGTTCCTGGTGGATCATCGCGATCCCGGACTGCAAGGCCGCCAGCGGCGTTTCGAAGACCACCGGCTTGCCGCGCAGGCGCAGCTCACCGGCGTCCGGCTGGTAGATGCCGGCGATGATTTTCATCAGGGTGGATTTGCCGGCACCGTTCTCGCCCATCAGGGCCAGCACCGACCCCGGGCGGACCCGCAGTTGTACATCGGACAGCGCCACTACCCCGGGAAAACCCTTGCTGACGTTGACAATCTCCAGCAGGTACGGCTCATCGACAGGTAGGGCGGTTGGCTGGATACCCACCAGCGGGTTGCTCGAAGCAGTCGCTGAAGCGAACATGATCAGGTACTCCATCAGCAAGGCGAGCAGTGCGACCTTGCTTGTTTATTGTTGTTATTGAACGGACTGACTATTTGAACTGAGCAACGTTTTGCGGAGTGATCAGGCGATACGGCACCCACACCGCCTGTTCGACCGGCTCATGCTTGGCCATCTTCACCGCGGCGTCGAGGGAACCGACCGCCTGGCCCTTGGCATCCTGGAACACCGAGACCGTCATATCGCCTTTTGTCACCGCACGCAGGCCATCGGGGGTACCGTCGACACCGGCAATCAGCACACTACCCTTTTTCACCCCGGCCTGCTCCAGCGCCATGGACGCGCCGATGGCCATCTCGTCGTTGTTGGCGACCACGGCATCGAATTTGCGGCCCTGGGTCAGCCAGTCGTTGACCAGGGTCATGCCTTTGTCCCGCGACCAGGTACCGGTCTGCTCCTGCTCGATCTTGATGTTCGGGTACTTGGCCAGGACGTCCTTGACGCCCTTGGTACGGTTGGTGGTGGAGTTGTTGGCGAGGTCACCGAGGAGGATCACGATGTCGCCCTTGCCGTTCATTTTCTCGGCGAGGTACTGCATCTGCATCTGCCCGGCTTCGAGGTCGTTGGAAGCGACGGTGGTCACGCCCTTGGGCAGGTTCAGATCATCCGGCCGGCGGTTGACGTAGACCAGGGGAATCCCCGCCTTGACCGCCGCGTCAGTGATTTTCTTGGTGGCGGCAGTGTCCACCGGGTTGACGATGATGGCGTCGACCTTCTGGCTGACGAAGCTTTCCACCTGGCTCAGTTGCTTGACCACATCGCCACGGGCGTCTTCGAACTGCAGTTTCACACCGTCGGGCATGGACTTGGCTTTCTGGTCCATGGATTCACGCAGGTAGGTCAGCCAGGTGTCATCGAACTGCGACATGCTCACGCCGATCTTCATGTCGGCGAAGGCGGCACCGCTGGCGAGCATCAGGGACAGGGCAAGGGAAGTGAAACGGATCTTGGTTTTCATGAAAAGTCTTTCTCCACATTCTTGTTGGTTTTATGGATCAAACGTGACTCTTTCAGTGACCGGCAAGCGAACGATCGTCAGTAGTCGACAACCTGAAATTGACTTTATTGGAAAATAATTTCCATATCAATCTGTTTTAGAAATTTATTTTCTTTTTCATCTTTGGACCTTACTGGCAAAGCTCGCGGGTGACGCGTTCGAGCATCATCCGGTTCGATTCGTCCGGACGATCTTCCCAGGCGAACACCGACACCGTGGCAATGCCATCGAACTTGATCTCGCGCAGGGTGCCGAAAAACGCCTCCCAGTCGACCTCGCCCTGGCCGATATCCAGGTGCTGGTGCACGGTGGCCGTGACACCCGGCGGGTTGACGATATAACGCAGGCTCGACGAGGCCTTGTGGTTGTAGGTGTCGGCGATGATCAAGTGGCTGAGCTTGGAGCCGGCGTACTTGAGCATCGAGGCGATGTCACCTTTGCCGTCGTCATAGAAAAAGGTGTGCGGCGCCGCATAGAGGTAGTTGATCCAGTCGCGGTCGAGGCCGCGAATGATGTCGACCGACTCGTTGTTGCGCTCGCAGAAGTCATAGGGGTGCGCCTGGATATCCAGCTTGATGCCTTCGCGTTCGAACTCCGGCATCAACTCGTCCATCGAGCGCATGAACTGGTTTTCACAGACCAGCGGGTTGTCCGACTGCCCGGTGAATTCCGTATTGACCAGCTCGCAGTCCATGTCCACGGCGATCTGGATCGCCCGCTTCCAGTTGCGCACCGCCGCCACCCGCAGGCCTTCGTCGGCGGCGGCCCAGTGATACATCGGCAGCAGCGACGAGAGTTGAACCCCGGTGTCGCTCAGGGCTTTGCGAAACTCCTTGATGCGCGCCCGGTCAACCCGTGGCGCCTTGTAGAACGGCAGGAAATCTTCCCGGGGCGACAGCTCGATATGTTGGTAACCGAGCTCGGCGACCTTGTCGACCATCTTGCCCAGGGGCAAGTTGCGGTACATATAGGGGTCGAGGGCAATACGCATGATGGGTTCTCCTTGCGTTCCCACCCGCGGGGTGGGAACGCTCAATGGCAAGGCCTTAGCCGTAGAAGTGTGGGCGCTCCGGCAGCACGATGCGGACAATCGCCCCGCTGCCCTGGGCTTCGATGCAGGCATCCGCCGCCACCGCCGCCGCCAGGCCATCCCACGCCGACGGGCCGCCGACCTGGCCGGCGCGCACGCCGTCGATAAACGCCTGCAACTCGACGTCATAGGCGGCAATAAAGCGGTCTTTCCAATCCATCAGGATTGCATTGGACAGCTTGGCGCCGCTGCGCAGTTGCACTTGCGAGGGCTCCGGCAACCTGGCAATCCCGGTTTCGCCGACCACTTCGCACTGGATGTCATAACCGTACTGGCAGTTGACGAAGACCTCGACGTCGATCCGCGTGCCCCGGGCGGTTTCCAGCAGGACGATCTGCGGGTCCTTCAGGTGGGCATGGGCCTTGCTGGTCTTGCGCGGGAACACCACCTGCACCGACACGTAGTCATCGGCCAGCAGCCAGCGCAGCACGTCCAGCTCATGGATCAGGGTGTCGGTGATGGCCATGTCGGTCTTGTAGTTCTCGCCCACGGTCGGGTTGCGATGGGCGCAATGCAGCATCAACGGCTCGCCGATCTGACCGCTGTCGATCACCGCCTTGAGGGCGCGGTAACCTTCATCGTAGGGACGCATGAAACCGACCTGCACCAGGCGCTTGCCGTGGGCCACTTCGGCGGCGACGATTTTACGGCAGCCTTCAGCGGTGACCGCCAGCGGCTTCTCGCAGAACACCGGCTTGCCGGCCGCAATCGCCGCCAGCACGAACTCCTCGTGGCTCGGCCCCCAGGAGGTAACCAGGATCGCCTCGACTTCCGGCGCATTGATCAGCGTATGACCGTCCGGGTAGACCTCGGCGGTCAGTTGCAGGTCGGCGACCACCTTGGCCGCCTGCTGCAGGTTGATGTCGGTCACCGCCACCACCTGGCTGTTGAGCAGGGTCTTGCTGCAACGACGAATGTGATCCTGACCGATGGCACCGGTGCCGATGACACCTAGCTTTAAAGACATGGAAAAACTCCTGTTGGCGTATTTGTTGTTCGTTGCAAGGGCTCAGTACTGACGCGCCTTGGCCAGTCGCTCATTAAGGGTTTTGGCAACGGCATCGGTGCGCGCGCTGGTGGAGACTTGCGCCACGCCGACCCGCCACCAGGACAGGTATTTGTGAATCATGGTCTTGGGCAGGACCTTGATATCGATCAGCGTCGACACCGTCTGCAACCGCGCATCGGCCAGGGCCGCCTGCAACTGCTCGACCGTGTTGACCTTGTAGGTCTTGCAACCGTAGGCCGCCGCGCTCATGGCGAAGTCCACCGGGACAAAGTCGCCGTCGAGCTTGCCGGTGGCCGGATCGCGGAAACGGAACTCGGTGCCGAAGCTGTCCATGCCGTGTTCCATCTGCAGGTTGTTGATGCAGCCGAAGGTCATGTTGTCGAGCAGGATCACGTTGATCTTGCGCCGCTCCTGGATCGAGGTGACCAGCTCCGAATGCAGCATCATGTAGGAGCCGTCGCCGACCAGGGCATAGACCTCCCGCGCCGGTTCCGCGAGTTTCACCCCGAGGGCGGCATTGACCTCGTAGCCCATGCAGGAATAGCCGTACTCGACGTGATAGGTGTTCACGCCCTTGCTGCGCCAGCTGCGTTGCAGGTCGCCGGGCAAGCTGCCGGCCGCCGCGACAATCACCGCGTCATCGGCCAGGGTTTCGTTCAACACGCCGAGCACCCGGCTCTGGGTCAGGCAGGAACCGGTCAGCTCGATAAATTCGCGCAGCACCGCCGGGTCCATGTGGTCGTTGATTTCCGGGACGAAATCCTTGGCCTGGTACTCGACCTGATAGACCCGGTCGACCTCCTCGTCCAACCGGGCCTTGGCCTGGCGTGTTTGCTCGCCCCAGCTGGCGCGGTAATCACCCAGCGCCTCGCCCAACGCCTGCAACGCTGAGCGGGCATCGGCCAGCACCTGCACGCCATCGAGTTTCAGGGCGTCACAGGGGCTGATATTGAGGTTGAGGAACTGCACCTCGGGATGCTGGAACAGCCACTTCGACGCGGTGGTGAAATCCGAGTAGCGGGTACCAATGCCGATGATCAGGTCGGCTTCCTTGGCCAGCAGGTTGGCCGCCAGGCAGCCGGTTTCACCGATGCCGCCGACGTTCAGCGGATGGCTGGAGACCACCGCGCTCTTGCCGGCCTGGGTCTCGGCGAAAGGAATGTCGAAGCGTTCGGCAAAGGCCTGCAACGCCGCATTCGCCCCGGAATACCGAACCCCGCCACCACAGATGATCAGCGGTTTGCGCTTGCCCTTGAGCAGCGCCACGGCGTCGCCGAGCATGGCCTCGGTGGCCGGACGGCGGTCGATGCGGTGCACGCGCTTTTGCAGGAAATAATCGGGGTAGTCATAGGCTTCGGCCTGGACGTCCTGGGGCAAGGCCAGGGTTACCGCGCCGGTTTCCGCAGGATCAGTGAGTACCCGCATGGCGTGGATCGCCGCGCTCATCAACTGTTCCGGACGATTGATGCGGTCCCAGTATTTGCTGACGGCCTTGAACGCATCGTTGGTGCTGATGCTCAGGTCATGGAACTGCTCGATCTGTTGCAGCACCGGGTCCGGCTGGCGGCTGGCGTAGACATCGCCGGGCAGCAGCAGCAAGGGAATACGGTTGGCGGTCGCCGTCGCGGCGGCGGTGAGCATATTCGCCGCGCCGGGGCCGACCGACGAGGTGCAGGCGTAGATTTTCCGCCGCAGGTGCTGCTTGGCAAAGCCGATGGCCGCATGGGCCATGCCCTGCTCGTTGCGGCCCTGATGAACCACCAGGTCGCCGCTGTCCTGCTCCAGTGCCTGGCCAAGGCCCAGCACATTGCCGTGGCCGAAGATGGTGAAGACCCCGGCGACGAACTTGCTTTGCACCCCATCGACCTCGACGTACTGGTTATCGAGGAATTTCACCAGCGCCTGGGCCATGGTCAGTCGGGTCGTGGTCATGCTTGCACCGCCAATGCCTGTTGAAGATGGACCATGCTCGCGCCCAGGGCCTGCTGGATATCCGCCCGCCCATGCACGCTTTCGGCAAAGGGTTCGAACGACAGGTAGCCGTTGTAACCGCTGCTGCGCAAAGCTTCGATCTGCGCCGCGTTGCCGAGGATATCGGCCTCGCCCACCAGCACCCGATGGCCGTCACGGATGGTCGCCAGCGGAGCTTGCGCGTCCTCGACCCCGGAGATATGCACCAGGCCGGTCAGCTCGGGGAAGTATTCCTGTTCGCCGGCCAGGTGATGATGAAAGGTGTCATGCACCAGGCGGAACACATCCAGCCCGCCAATCGCCTTGATCGCCTCCACCGCCGTGCGCTTGCGCCGCAATGCGCACTCTTCGAAACCCAGGGGTTCGATAAAACCGAGAATCCCGTACTCACGCAGAATCGGCGCCAGTTCGCTCAAGGCCGTACGCAACCCGGCGTTGCGTTGTGCTTCCGAGCGTGGATCGTCGCGATCATTGAACGGGCACATCACCAGGCCCTCGGCCCCGCAATCACGGGCATAGGCCGCCAGCGCCAGGGTCTGCGCGCGGCGCTCGGCATTCCAGACATCAAAGGGGTACAGGGCGTTGATCGACAGCACCTTGATGCCGTGGGCCGCGCACAACTCGCGGACCCGCACGGCCGGTGTGCCATCTTCGATCTCGACACCCATGAGATCGTTGCGGATCTCGATGGCATCGGCCTTCAGGGCCACCGCCAGTTCAATGAATTGCGGCAGTGACAAACGTGGGGCAACCATACGGTTCAGGGCGAAACGCAGGGGCTGGTTCATTATTCTTGTTCTCCGCGGACAAAGATGAAGATCGCCTACTTGGCGGTGGGCATGCTGAATTCAGGGCCTTTGGCGATGCTGTCCGGCCAGCGCTGCATCACGCTCTTGTACCGGCTGTAGAAACGCAGGCCTTCGTCGCCGTAGGCATGGTGGTCGCCGAACAACGAGCGCTTCCAGCCGCCGAACGAGTGCCAGGCCATGGGCACCGGGATCGGTACGTTGATGCCGACCATGCCGACCTTGATGCTGCGGGCAAAGGAGCGGGCAATCCCGCCGTCACTGGTGAAACAGGACACGCCATTGCCGAACTCGTGGGCATTGATCAACGCCACGGCGCTGGCAAAGTCCGACACCCGCACGATCCCCAGCACCGGGCCGAAGATTTCCTGCTGGTAGATGCTCATTTCGGTGGTGACGTTGTCGAACAGCGTGGCGCCGACGAAGAAGCCGTTTTCCGCACCCGGCACCTTGAAGCCGCGACCGTCGACAATCAGCCGCGCGCCCTGGGCCACGCCCTCGCCGATAAAGCCTTCGACCTTGGCCTTGTGTTCGGCGGTCACCAGCGGCCCCATGTCGCTGTCGCCCTGCATGCCGTTGCCGATCTTCAGTTGATCGATACGCGGCAGCAGTCGGGCAATCAGCTCATCGCCGACCTCGCCCACCGCCACGGCAATCGAGATCGCCATGCAGCGCTCGCCGGCCGAACCGTAGGCGGCGCCGATCAAGGCATCGGCGGCCTGGTCCAGGTCGGCGTCGGGCATCACGATCATATGGTTCTTCGCCCCGCCCAGGGCCTGGACCCGCTTGCCCCGCGCCGTGGCCTGCTGGTGGATGTACTCGGCAATCGGCGTCGAGCCGACAAAGGAAATGGCCTCGATATCCGGGTGCTGGAGCAAGGCGTCGACCGCCAGTTTGTCGCCCTGCACCACATTGAATACGCCGTCCGGCAGGCCGGCTTCGGTCAACAGACGGGCCATCAACAGACTGGCCGACGGGTCGCGCTCGGAGGGTTTGAGGATAAAGCAGTTACCGGTGACCAGTGCCAGCGGGATCATCCACAACGGCACCATCACCGGAAAGTTGAACGGCGTGACCCCGGCGCAAACGCCCAGGGGCTGGCGCAGGTTCCAGTTGTCGATGCCACCGCCGATATTGTCGCTGAAATCGGTTTTCAGCAGGTTCGGCGCGCCGCAGGCGTATTCGACGATCTCGATACCCCGGGTGACTTCACCCTTGGCGTCGGAAAACACCTTGCCATGTTCCCGGCAGATGATTTCGGCGAGTTCATCGTGGTGTTTATCCAGCAGTTCCTTGAACTTGAACATCACCCGCGAGCGGCGCAGGGATGACTGCTCGGACCAGGCCGGGAACGCCTTCAAGGCACTGGCGACGGCGTCATCGACGGTCTGCTGGCTGGCCAGCCCGACCCGCGCCTGCACGCTGCCGGTGGCCGGATTGAAGACATTGCTGAAACGCTCGCTACCGCTGTCGCGCACCTGGCCGTTGATGTAATGGCCTAAAACCGGAGCCTCACTCATTATTTTTATTCTCCATCCGAAAGTTGAAATGCCGCCGGACCTACAGGTCCAGCAACCAGCTGTGCCGTGGGTCGTTATGGAACTGCCAGACGCGCTTGGGGCCGGCCATCACGTTCAGGTAATACGACTCGTAGCCGTAGGGCACGCTGACCGGGTGATACCCCTTGGGCACCACCACCAGGTCGCTGTTTTCCACGGCCATGGCCTGGTCGATGGAACGGTCATCGGTGTAGACACGCTGAAAGACGAAGCCCTGGGGCGGATTGACCTGGTGGTAATAGGTCTCTTCGAGAAAGCTCTGGTGCGGCAGGTCGTCGGTGTCGTGCTTGTGCGGCGGGTAGCTCGACGAGTGCCCGGACGGCGTGCGCACTTCCACCACCAGCAGCGAGTGCGCAGGCTCGGTGTCCGGCAGGATGTCGCAGACATAACGGGTGTTGGCGCCTTTGCCGCGCACGCTGCGCTTCATGCTCTGCGGGGTGATCAGCCGTGGGCCATGACCCGCCGCTGTTGAGCCGGGCGCGGCACAGACGGCAATCTGCACATCGCTCAAGGCCACCACCTGGGCCTGGCTGCCGGGCGGCAGGTAGACCGCATAGGGGGACTTATCTTCGAACACCGACTGGCGATCGCCGATATTGTCCCAGTCAAAGGCGCCCTGCCCCGGCGCTTCGCCCTTGATGCTGACCCGACCGCCGAGCAGCACCAGGCACAGCTCCTTATCACCGGCACTGACCGGCAGGTTTTCCCCCAGGCTCAGGCGATAGGCAGCGAAGCCGACATACTCCAGGGTACCGGCCGGCAACTCGACCAGGGTCCGGCCCTTGGCGTGACTCTTGACCAGCAGGCTCATTGTCCGGTCCTCCGGTCGAGCAAACCACGCAAGGTGTCGAAGCCTTTCTTGGCGTAGATATAGCTCGGTGCGACAGCCGGATCCTGTTCGGCCTCGACCACCAGCCAACCGTGATAATCGGCGGCCAGCAACACATCCAGCAGCGCGGCAAAGTCGATATCGCCGTCGCCGGGCACGGTGAAGGTGCCGTTGACGATGCAGTCCGGGAAACTCCAGAGGTTGTTGCGCGCCAGTTGCACCACCGGTTTGCGCACGTCCTTGAAATGCACGTGGCAGATCCGCCCGATATGTTTGCGCAACACCTCCAGCGGCTCGCCTCCGCCCATGTAGCAATGGCCCGAATCGAACAGCAGGCCGACTTCGTTGCCGGTCAGCGCCATTAATTTATCGATGTCGGCCGGCGACTCGACGTAGGCGCCCATATGGTGGTGATAGGCCAGGCGCACGCCATGGGACAGAGTGAAGCGCGCCAGCTCGGTGAGTTTGTCGGCGTATTCCTGCCAGGCCTGTTCACTGTGAAACCGTGGGCGCTCCACCAGCGCAATGCGCTGGCCTTGAATGGAGTCGGCGACTTCGCCGTAGACCAGCACCTTGGCGCCGTTCTGGGCGAGCAACTCGACATGACTGGCGATGGCGTCGATTTCCTCGGCCGCCGAACGCCGGGCCAGGCGGCTGGAGTACCAGCCGGAGACCAGTGCCAGGTCGTACGGCCGCAGCACATCGCCGACGCCCTTGGCGTCCTTGGGAAATTTGCCGTTGAGCTCGAACCCTTCGTAGCCGATGGCCTTGCCTTCGCTCAGGGCAGTGCTCAGCGGTGTCTCGCCGCCGAGGGAAGGCAGGTCGTCGTTACTCCAGGAGATCGGGTTGATGCCAATTCGGATAGCGGGCATGGCTGCACCTTTTATTGTTTTCTATATACCGTTGAAAATCGCACCCGTTGTCGTCAAAGCCTGGTGCCTACAAACCGTTACGCGCCGAACGCCAAGCGTCGATCAGACCGACAAACGTCGCCTGCACCTGCTGGATCAAGGCTTCATCATCGATTTCACCGGCCATCCAGGCCCGGCTGGGCTCCTGGAAAATCGTCCGGCCGACGGCAAAGCCGCGGCAAGTCCGGCTCCGGCTGGCCTGCTGGAAACCTTGCGCCAGGGTCGCGGCCGGCGCGTTCAGGCCCAGCAGCACCACGCCTCGGCAATAGGGATCTCGCTCTTGAATCAGGGCATCGAGTTGTTCCCACTCGGCAGCGCTTTGCGCTTCGATCTTCCACCAGGCCGGGTAGATATCCAGGTTGTACAGGCGCTTGAGGGCGCGATACAGCACATCGGGGTAGGTCGATGGATGATCCTTGGGCGGGATGATTTCCAACAACAATTCATGGCCGCTGACCTGCGACGCCTGGTACAGCGCCTTGATCTGCGCTTCCTGTTCCAGACGCAGCATCGGCTCGTCATCCGGATGGAATTGCACCAGGCACTTGATGATCTGCTCCTGGGGCCAGGCAATCAGGTTGCTGCCGATGGAGCGGCCCTGTTCGAAAGCCAGCGGCCGGGAACCCTGGACTTCCACCGGACGCGCCACCCACCAGCCACGACCGGTGGCGGCGTTCAAGGAATCCTGGCCAAAGCGCTGATCGGCCAGCAGACCGACGTCCGCCTCGATCCCCTGTTGACGCAGCTCGGCCTCGACCCGCTCCACAGCCTTGATAAACAGCAGCTTGAGCTCACCGATGCTATTGAGGTCACGGCCCCCCTTATGGGCCAGTTCCACCAGTTGCCCGCGATGGTCGAAGGCAAAGATAAACAGTTGCCGCCAGGCTTTGCGCGGCACACTGACCTGATGCAGGCGTTGCAGGGTCATGTCCTGGTCGGGCCGGGTGATCGGCACCGGGCTGTTGAACAGGTAATCGAGTTCGGCGCGGGTCGGCATCGCCGGGGCGCAGGCATGCCGTGACACCACCAGACCGCCACAGGCATTGGCCAGTTGGCAGCAGCGTTCATCGCTGGCCTCCTCCAGCCAACCGCAGAGGAAACCCGACATAAAGGCATCGCCGGCGCCCAGCACGTTGAGCACTTCGACCCGTACGCCCGGATAAATGGCACCGTCTTCGAGCCGCGCCGGAATCGGCCCGTGAATCACCGTGCAGCCTTGTGCGCCGAGCTTGACCACCAGGGTCGCGGCGGTCAGCCCGCGCACGGTGCGCAGTGCGGTGAGCAAGTCCTGGCTGCCACCGGCGATCAGGAATTCCTCTTCAGTGCCCACGATCAGGTCGAAGCGTGGAAGGATGGCCTGCACATGTTGGCTGACCTGCTGGTCGGCGACAAAACGGGTTTCGCCGTCGGCCTTGCCGGTCAGCCCCCAGAGCACCGGGCGGTAATCGATATCGAGCACGCGCCGAACGTTGTGTTTTTCCGCGTAGTCCAGGGCCTGGATACTGGCCTTGTAGACCCCGGCGGTTGAGAAGTGAGTGCCGGTGATCAGCAAGGCCTTGCTGGAAGCAACGAAGTCCTCGCGGATGTCTTCGGCGCGCAGGGCCATGTCGGCGCAGTTCTCGCGGTAGAACACCAGCGGGAAGGTTTCGCGGTCCTTGAGACCGAGCAGCACCATGGCGGTCAGACGTTCCGGGTCGACCTTGATGCCGCGAGTGTCGCAACCTTCACGGGCCAGGGATTCGACCAGGAAGCGCCCCATATGGTCGTCCCCTACCCGGCTCAACATCGCCGACTTCACCCCTAGGCGGGCGGTGCCGAAAGCGATGTTGGCGGAGGACCCGCCGAGGTATTTGGCAAAGCTCGAGACATCCTCCAGTCGCGCCCCGACTTGCTGCGCATAGAGGTCGACGCCAAGGCGCCCGAGGCAGATCAGATCCAATTGACGCCCACTGGCAAAACGAGTCTGGCCCATGCTGGCTCCTGTTATTTTTATCAGCCTGCGTTCGCCGCGATGAAGGCACGAACACTTTTGGTGTGAGGCCAGACTAGAACGTCTCAGGGCGATATTCAATATATTTTCTATTATTTTTTATATGGAATATATTTTCCATTACACTCGAATGGGACGGAGCCTACAAGGTGGATCGTTTCAGCATCGCTCTACCTGACTCCGCACTCAAGATTTTATTGGCGTCGCCCCTGTAGACTAGGCGCAGCTACCCAGCCACAAGCACACACCAGAAGGATTTTCTATGTCCCGCACCGATCAGCCGGCCATGACCGACAGCGCACCCGAGGGCGATATCGCCAGCCCTCCGATCAATGCCGAACGCCTGCTGCAGCTGATCACCGAGGAATACGAAAGCCTGCCACGCCAGCTCAAGCGCATCGCCACCTATATGAGCCAGCAGAGCGACCGGATCATGGTCGACCGCATCAGCGATATCGCCCAGGAATGCGAAGTGCATCCCTCGGCCATCGTGCGTTTTTCCCAGCGTTTCGGTTTCAGCGGTTTCAGTGAAATGCAGGCGTTGTTTCGCCAGGCCTATACCCACAAGACCACACCGGCACAGAACTACCAGCAGCGGATTCGCAGCCTGATCGACAACAAGTCGCAGAAAGCCAGCGCCGCCGACCTGGCGCGCGAATGCATCAATGCCACGCTGTCGGGTATCGAACGGCTGGGCCTGGAACTGGACGACCAGGCATTCGACGCCGCCGTGGACCTGGTGGTGAATGCCGACAACATCTATGTGGTGGGAGTGCGTCGCTCATTCGCGGTGGCCGACTACCTGGTCTACAACCTGCAGCACACCAACAAGCGAATTCACCTAGTTTCAGGCCTGGGCGGCAGTTATCGCGAGCAGATGCGCAGCGTGCGCGCCAACGACCTGGTGATTGCCATCAGCTTCTCGCCGTACGCCAAGGAAACCCAGCAGTGCCTGCGGATCGCACAATTGCACCAGGCGAAGACCCTGACCATTACCGACAGCAACCTGTCGCCGCTGGTCAAGCGCGCCAGCACGGCGCTGCTGGTCAATGAGGGCAGCTCGTTCGCCTTCCGTTCCTTGAGCGCGAGCCTGTGCCTGTGCCAGGCGCTGTTTATCGCCGTGGCCTATCGACTGGAATTGAAGGTGGACGGGATTCACGAGCAGGTCGGCTTCGACGACTAGCCCGGCAGCGACCAGGTTGCCTAGGGTCTGTACGAAAACTCGCCGAGCGGCGATCAGGCAAGGCAAAAACAGGCGAGGAAGCGGAGTTTAGTCCACTAAATGAGCATTCCGAGCCTGTTTTTAACGCAGCATGATCGTCGCGCAGGCAGTTTCCGTACAGAGCCTAGTCGTCCAGCTGCAGGTTCTCGGCCATTAACGCCACCATCTCCATCGGGCTGCGGCTGTTGATCACGTTGTAGATCAACTCGCGCTTGCCACGGGGCAGTTTCTTTACACAGCTCTTGGCCGATGCCCGCACGGCTTCATCCGTACCATGGATACGGGCCGCCAGCAGGAGGATGAGGACAGCGTCGGTGAGGGTCATCGAAACGCACTCGAGAAATCAGGACAGCAGTGTATCGGCTGCGCCTGGGTTTTCTCCACTGCGTTTGCGCGCTCTTCACTCGATTGTAGCCTCAGAACCGCAATCTGCTATTTTCCACTCTTTCAAACCTGTCCCGCAGCCTGTGGAGCCTTCAATGACAATCCTTTCGCCATCGGCCGAGCGCAAGCCTGACCCGCAAGCGGTCTATAGCCCCATCACCAGCAGCGCGATATTCATCGTCGCCACCTTGGCCCCCGGCAGCGAGGCGGCCGAGAAGGTGCGCGGCTGGTGCGAAGATGTCGCCGCCCTGACGCGGTCCGTCGGCAAGCGTGTGCCCGCCGGCAATCTGTCCTGTGTCTGCGGTTTTGGCTCCAGCGCCTGGGACCGTTTGTTCGGCGGCCCACGCCCGGCCTCGCTGCACGCCTTTCGCGAGATGGGCGTCGAGGGCCGGCGAGCGGTGGCGACACCCGGCGATATCCTGCTGCATATCCGCGCCGATCAGATGGACCTGTGTTTCGAATTGGCCACGCAATTGCTCACCCGTCTTGGCGATGCGATCACGGTGGTCGATGAAGTCCAGGGCTTCCGTTATTTCGACATGCGCAGCATGGTCGGCTTTGTCGACGGCACGGAAAACCCGGCCGGTCGCGAAGCGGTCGACTTCACCATGGTCGGCGATGAAGACCCGGCGTTTACCAACGGCAGTTATGTGCTGGTGCAAAAGTACCTGCACAATATGACGGCGTGGAACGGACTGACCGTCGAGGCGCAGGAACGTATTATCGGCCGCACCAAACTGTCCGATATCGAACTTGATGAGTCGGTCAAGCCGAGCTGTTCCCACAGTTCACTGACCACCCTCGACGAAGGCGGCCAGGAAGTGAAGATCCTGCGCGACAATATGCCCTTCGGCCGGCCTGGCGCGGGCGAATTCGGCACCTATTTCATCGGCTACGCACGCTCCCCCGCCCCCGTGGAGCAGATGCTCGAGAACATGTTCGTCGGCAGGCCCGCCGGCAACTATGATCGCCTGCTGGATTTCAGCACTGCGGTCACCGGCGGCCTGTTCTTTGTGCCCTCCGCCGATCTGCTGGAGGAGCTGGCTGAGCGCAAACCGTAGGCCGTGCGAGGATGCATCCTGCACCCGACGCTCAAGGATGCATCACGACCGCCCGAGAGAGGAAACCTCAAATCCCAGGGCTATGGGCCGGGCATGCAAAAATCAGCTCGACTTTTACGCCATTCGGATCCTCCACGAACACCTGATGTTCCAAGAGGTCGGGCACCATACGCTCACTGAAGCGCAAGCCCAGGTCAAACAGGCGTTGCCGATGACTCTGCAGGTCGCTGCAGCGGAACGCGACGTGATCAAGCGCACCCGAGCCCGCTGCAACGGCGCGGGTTCCAAGATAGGCGTCAAGCTCCGCGCCACGGCTTTCCAGATTGGCAATATGCAACAGTGGGCGGCCCGCCGAGTAGAGCCAACTGCCCGGGAATGGGAATGCAGGACGCCAGCCCTCCTCGAGCCCAATGGCATCGCGAAAGAACGCCACCGTCTCCTCGACCTTGGCGGTACGCAGCGTGAAGTGATCGAGATGTTGAATCGTCATGCTCGGCACCCTCTTGATCGTTTGATAGCGACTTCGCTCATGGATGTTCTCATCACTGCGCCCTTCATAACGCCCCCAGTTGCTTCATCAACGTCAGGTTGTCTTCGATATGCCAGTTCGCGGCGATCTTGCCGTTTTCAATCTGGTAGATATCGGTGGCAATGAAGTCCACGGTTTGACCGCGGCCTTTGGTCTCGCCAAAGGTGCCGGTGAAGTGTCCGCGAAAATGCAGGTGAGCCACCACCCGGTCGCCGGCGATGATCATTTGCTCGACCTCGCAACGGAGGTCAGGCACCGCGCCACGAAACGCCCGGGAGGCCAGCAAGGGCCCCTCCAGCCCCTGCTTGCGGCCGGCAGGCGGGGTCTTGTCGATAAAGTTGCTCGCCAGCGCTTCACGGGCGAAGGTTTCGTCGCCGGTATTCCAGAACGTGTCATAACGTCGGGCGGCGGTTTCCATGATCTTCAGTTGCGCGGGCGCAAGACTCTTGTCTACGACCAGGACGCCGGGCTTCACCAACTCCACGGGCGCGGCAGATACGGCACCCGACAGTGCCAGGGTGAAGAACACGGCCGCGACGCGGAAACGAAACAGGTTGGAACGTTGTTGCATGATCAGGATTCCTTGATAAAGGGTAAACACGCGAGACCGTGACGATTCAGTCCCTCACGCGCTCGCCCACGGGAGGCGTTTTTTTGTGCCTGTATCAGGCAATAGCGTCGTTGTACGCCGGCCACGCGGGATAGTCCGAGTAACCGCGCTCGTCACCGCCGAACAGCCTGTCGCCGGCAAACTCGGCCAGGGGGAGATTTTCCAGCAGGCGTCTTGGCAGGTCGGGGTTGGCAACGAAAGGACGGCCAAAGGCGACCAGATCGGCGTACCCCTTGTCGATGACCCAATTGGCCCGCTTCAGATCGTACTTGCCGGCAACGATGATGGGCCGTTGGAAACGCGCCCGGATATCGGCCCGGAACGCTTCGGTGAACTGCGGCGCGTCTTCCCAATCGGCCTCGACCAGATGCAGGTAGGCAATGCCCAGCGTTTGCAGGAACGCAGTGGCCTCAAGGATCGTCGGCAGAATATCGGGGCAGTCCATACCGCGTGCGGTCAGGAAGGGAGCCAGGCGAATGGCCGTGCGTTCGGCCCCCACCTCCTCTGCAACGGAACTGACCACTTCCTTGAGGAAACGCAGCCTGTTCTCCCGCGAGCCGCCGTATTCATCGGTTCGGGTATTGGCGGTAGTGCGCAGAAACTGGTCGACGAGGTAGCCGTTCGCACCGTGAATCTCGACACCGTCGAAGCCCGCGTCCATGGCGTTGCGCGCGGCGATGCGGAAGTCGTTGACGATGCCGTGGATTTCTTCTTTGGCCAACGCACGCGGTGTCGGGCAATCCACCATCTCGCCCAGACCGGTCGCAGGATTCACCTTCCAGATCTTGGCTTCGAAGGGAACCGCCGAAGGCGCCACCGGCAACTCGCCGTTGTGGAAATCGGGATGGGATATCCGGCCGACATGCCAAAGCTGCAGAAAGATGCGCCCACCCGCGGCATGTACGGCATCGGTGATCAAGCGCCATCCGGCCACCTGCTCCTGGCTATGAATCCCCGGAGTAAAGGAGTAGCCCTTGCCTTGCGGCGAAATCTGCGCCGCCTCCGAGACGATCAGGGCCGCCGACGCCCGCTGTGCATAGTAACGGGCGTTCAGCGCATTGGGGATGTCACCCGGCTGGGTGCTGCGGGCGCGTGTCATCGGCGCCATCACGACGCGGTGAGAGACGGATTGTTCGCCTACAAGTGTCGGTGTGAACAGGGCTGAGTCAGCAGTCATGGCAAGGCTCCAAACAAGGGATGGGATGAACAGAGGTTTTCTGATCCGGTGTGTGAAGTGTTGCCTCTTGCCTTTAGGATTAGAATACGGCTATTGGTAGATAGATTATTGAACAAGGGTTGATAGTATGTTGGACGACCTCAACGAGCTGCGTACCTTCCAACGGATCCTGGTCTGCGGCAGCCTGTCAGCGGCGGCGCGTGATCTGGGTGTAGGGCTGGCGGTGGTCAGCAAACGGCTTATGGCACTGGAACGACGAGCAGGACAACGGCTGATCAACCGGACCACACGAACACTGTCGGCGACCAATGAGGGCTTGGCCCTGATGGTTCACGTTGATCGGATACTCGAGGAATTGGAGGCGGCGGAGTCACGCATGACGATGGGCGGTGAAGAGCCGTTCGGCATGCTCCGGGTCAGCTCACCCATTTCTTTCGGGCGTATTCACCTGGTGCCCTTGGTCGCCGAGCTGGTCGAGCGCCATCCCAAACTGGATATCGAACTCAGGCTCGACGACCGCCTGATCGATCTGACGTACGAACGGATCGATGTCGCGGTGCGTATCGGCCAACCTCGGGATAGCACTGCGATCCTGCGCAAGCTGGCTGACAATCGCCGGATTCTGGTGGCTGCGCCCACGTATCTCGAACGCCATGGTGAACCTGGATGTGTCCAGGATCTGGAGCGTCATGGATGTCTGCGCTACGACGACCCGTCCCTGCCCTGGCGCCTGGAAGGTCCGGGAAACGAAGTGATTGAGCTGCAGCCGCGCTCACGGCTGCACGCCAACAGCGGGGATGCCGTGCGCGACTGGGCGATTGAAGGCCACGGGATCATGCTCAAATCCAGTGTCGATGTGGCAGACGACCTGGCGGCAGGTCGCCTGGTGCATATCCTGCGTGACTGGCACAGCGCTTCTGCGCCGATCTACGCCCTGCTGCCTTCCCGGCGCTTTACGCCGAGCAAGACGAAGGTGTTCCTGGATGCGCTTGGTGCTCGGCTTGCCGCTCTCTGAGGCCGGCAAACCCGTGGGGGTGTTGCCGATCTCAAAGGCTTTAACCAGCCAGCAAACGCTTCAGCCCTTGAGGGGAATATTGCGCATCGTCACCAGTGCGGTGGCACACAGTGTTTCCGTGCCTTGTTTCACGGCAAACAAGTCGGCAGCGGCAATCGTCGTATTGTTCGAAGCGTTGATGACACGCCCCCCTGGCCAGCAGCTTTTCACCGTCTGCCGGAGCGATCAGCTTGACCGTGAAGTCTGTCGTCATATTGATCCAGCCCGGCGGCAACAGGGTGCCAGCGGCCGAGCCACCGGCAAAATCGGCCAGCGCACCGATGATGCCGCCTTGAAAGAATCCGTTGTGCTAGGTGAGTTCCTTGCGGGTGGGCTGCTCGATTTCGCAATAGCCCGGCTTCAGGTAGTTGTAGTGAAATCCCAGCAGTTTGGCCGCGGGCATACTGAGCAAGGCGCCTTGGACATGTTTGTCAAAATCTGGATTGGTGGCGTGGAAATCTTCCATGTGCATAGATCCTTTCCTGGAGAACGATTGGTTTTTCCTCGTACATTAC
>NZ_JALLIZ010000024.1:0-112887 GCF_023242345.1 Pseudomonas sp. MWU12-2037
CGGCTTGCTGGCGGTAGGGCCCTTCAGCCTTGCAGCGCATTCACGGACGCCATCGCCGGCAAGCCGGGCTCCCACAATTGCCTCAGGGCTTGCCGGGAATGCCGTATTTGCGCAGGCGATGGGCAATGGCCGTATGGGAGGTCTGCAGTCGACTGGCCAGTTGCCGGGTCGAGGGATACTGCACGTAGAGCTTTTCCAGCAGGGTCTTCTCGAAATCCTCGACCGCCTGTTCCAGGCTGTCGATCTCCGGGTCGCTCTGACGTGCCACCGAGGTTCCGGCAATGTCCAGGTCGCCGATATCCACCACACTGCTCTCGCAGATCGCCGCCGCGCGGAAGATCACGTTCTGCAATTGCCGCACATTGCCCGGCCAGCGGTTGTCCAGCAACGCTGGATAGGTTCCGGGGGCCAGCCGGCAGACCGGACGCTGGATCTGCGTGCAGGCCTGCTGCATGAAATAGCGTGCCAGCAACAGGATGTCCTGGCCGCGCTCGCGCAGCGGCGGGACCTCGACATTGAGCACGTTCAGCCGGTAGAACAGGTCCTCGCGAAAACTGCC
The DNA here is from genome assembly GCF_023242345.1 of Pseudomonas sp. MWU12-2037. NCBI lineage: Bacteria > Pseudomonadati > Pseudomonadota > Gammaproteobacteria > Pseudomonadales > Pseudomonadaceae > Pseudomonas > Pseudomonas sp. MWU12-2037. The sequence continues at coordinate 560 of NZ_JALLIZ010000024.1, forward strand.
TTCGCTGACCATCTTCTCCAGGTTGCGGTGGGTGGCGCTGAGAATCCGCACGTTGACCTTGACCTCGCGGTCCCCGCCGACGCGACGGAAGCTGCCGTCATTGAGAAAACGCAGCAACTTGGCTTGCAGGTATGGCGACATTTCGCCGATCTCATCGAGAAACACCGTGCCCTGGTTCGCCAGCTCCATCAGTCCCGGCTTGCCGCCGCGCTGGGCGCCGGTAAAGGCCCCGGGGGCGTAGCCGAACAGTTCGCTTTCGGCGAGGTTCTCCGGCAGGGCCGCGCAGTTCAGGGCCAGGAAGGGCGCACTGTGGCGCGCACTGATGGCATGGCAGGCCCGCGCCACCAGCTCCTTGCCGGTGCCGGTTTCGCCCTGGATCAGCAGCGGTGCGTCGAGGGCTGCGACCCGCTGGGCACGGGCCTTGAGGGTACGAATCGCCGGAGACTCGCCGAGCAGCGCGTCGAAACCTTCGGCATGGTCGTGGTGCAGAGCCGACAGACGCTCGCCGATGCGGTTCGGCTGGTACAGGGTCAGCAGTGCGCCGGCATCGGTGATCGGCGTGGCGTCGAGCAGCAGGGTCTGGCCGTTGACGGTGATTTCCCGCAGCGGCAGGCGGAAACCGTTCTCCAGCAGGGTGTCCAGGAGATTGGGGTCGGCAAAGAGTTCGGCGACGCTTTCACCCGCCGGCTCGCGACCGTACAGGGCAATCAGCGCCGGGTTGGCCAGCAGCACGTGGCCGGCGCTGTCCAGGGCCAGCACCGGGTCGGTCATGGCCGCGAGCAGGGCGTCGAGTTGCAGGTGGCGGCGCTGTCCCGGGAGGATATCCACCACCGTCACCGCCTCTACGCCACGGACGCTGAACAGCGCGTCGCGCAACTCCTCGAGCACCTGCGGGCTGAGGGTCGGGGCGTCGATATAGACGTTGGGCGGAACCATCTCCACCGCATCCAGGTTGAGATTGCGTCCACCGAGCAGGGCCAGGACTTCCTGGGTGATGCCGACGCGGTCGATGAAACTGACGTGGATACGCATGGGGCGATTCGGTGTTCCGGGCGCGAGGGCGGCAATTATGCCTTGGCGTGTGGGGTTTGGTGAAATCTACCGCGTGAACGCCCCTGTCCTGTTACTGGAACGAGCCTCTGGTCAGCTCAGATGTTCAAGCTTCATCGGATCACCTGATTTGACGTCGAGCTTGGCCCGCACATCTTCGAACATCTCGTCGTAGTATTTGTGCAGGGAAATGATGCTGGCATTTTTCGGCATGCCGTATTTCTGCGCGATATGGCTGGCGACGCGAGCAAAGTCGAAGGCCTGGTCCTTGGGCATGAAGAACGACTCGTCGAGGGACTTGCCCTCGATGGTGCCGTGCAAGGTAAAGCGCATGCCGGTGCCTTCCTTCGGGTCCTGGGCGACTTCATAGTCGAAACTCAGGTTGTAGCTGAAATCGTCCTTGTTCAGCGCATGGCGCTCGATATGCAGGTGACCGGGCGTGAACGTGGCCATGGTGTTCTCCTTCAAGGCATGGAGTAGGGCAGACCACGGGCCTGCCCGATGGTTCTCATGAATAAGTGATGCCGGGTTGTGCCGTACTGATCCGCGTACCCGCTTTACCTTGGACTATCGCCTCGATATCCGCCAGTGAACCGATCACCGCGGCCTTGCCGGTGTGCCGGGCGAACTCGCAGGCGGCCTGGACTTTCGGGCCCATGGAGCCGGCGGCGAAACCGAGTTTTTCGAGATCGTCCGGATGGGCCTGGATAATGGCCTTCTGGGACGGCTGGCCCCAGTCGACAAAAGCGGCATTGACGTCCGTGGCGATCACCAGCAGGTCGGCCTCCAGCTGTTCGGCCAGCAGCGCCGAGCACAGGTCCTTGTCGATCACCGCTTCGATGCCCTTGAGCTTGCCGTCCTCGCCGTACATTGTCGGGATGCCGCCACCGCCGGCACAGATCACGATGCTGCCCTTGTCCAGCAGCCATTTGATCGGACGGATCTCGAAGATGCGCTTGGGTTTCGGGCTGGCGACCACGCGGCGGAATTTGTCGCCGTCCGGGGCGATGCTCCAGCCTTTTTCAGCGGCCAGTCGTTCTGCTTCGGCCTTGCTGTAGACCGGGCCGATGGGCTTGCTCGGGTGCTGGAAAGCCGGGTCCTCGGGGTCGACTTCGACCTGGGTGAGCAGGGTGGCGAAGGGCACTTCGAAGTCCAGCAGGTTGCCCAGTTCCTGTTCGATGATGTAGCCGATCATGCCTTCGGTTTCCGCGCCGAGCACGTCCAGCGGGTAGGGCGAGAGCTGGGTGTAGGCGGCCGCCTGCAACGACAGCAGGCCGACCTGCGGGCCGTTGCCGTGGGCGATGACCAACTGGTTGCCGGGGTAGATCTTGGCAATCTGTTCGGTGGCGATACGGATATTGGCGCGTTGATTGTCCGCGGTCATGGGTTCACCACGACGCAGGAGGGCGTTACCGCCCAATGCTACGACGATACGCATAAGTACTGTCCTTCCAGAGGTTGCATGAGTTCCCCTGTAGGAGCGAGCTTGCTCGCGATGGAGGTCGACGATAACGCGGGGTACCAGGTGTCACAGGGCGCCCGTGCGATTATCGCGAGCAAGCTCGCTCCTACAGGGGGAGCGCCGGTCCTAGATATCCGCCAGCGCCGACACCAGGATCGCCTTGATCGTGTGCATGCGGTTTTCCGCCTGCTCGAAGGCGATATTGGCCGGCGACTCGAACACCTCCTCGGTCACTTCAACCCCATTGGCCAGGTGCGGGTAACGCGACGCGATATCCTTGCCGACCTTGGTCTCGCTGTTGTGGAACGCCGGCAGGCAGTGCATGAACTTGACCCGGGGATTGCCCGAGGCCTTCATCATTTTTGCATTGACCTGATACGGCATCAGTTGCTCGATACGCTCGTCCCAGGCTTCCACCGGCTCACCCATGGACACCCAGATATCGGTGTGGATGAAGTCCACGCCCTTGACCGCTTCCTGCGGGTCTTCGGTGATGGTGATGCGCGCGCCGCTTTCCTCGGCAAAGGCCTTGCACTGGGCGATGAAATCTTCATGGGGCCACAGCGCCTTCGGCGCGCCGATGCGCACGTCCATGCCGAGCTTGGCGCCGATCATCAGCAGCGAGTTGCCCATGTTGTAGCGGGCATCGCCGAGGTAGGCGTAGCTGATGTCATGCAGCGGCTTGTCGCTGTGCTCGCGCATGGTCAGGGTGTCGGCGATCATCTGTGTCGGGTGGAACTCGGCGGTCAGGCCGTTGAACACCGGCACGCCGGCGAACTTCGCCAGTTCTTCGACGATCTCCTGTTCGAAGCCCCGGTACTCGATGGCGTCGAACATCCGCCCCAGCACGCGGGCGGTGTCCTTCATGCTTTCCTTGTGGCCGATCTGCGACGACACCGGGTCGATATAGGTGACGTGGGCGCCCTGGTCATGGGCCGCGACTTCGAAGGCGCAACGAGTGCGGGTCGAGGTCTTCTCGAAGATCAGCGCGATGTTCTTGCCCTTGAGGTGCTGCTGCTCGGTGCCGGTGTACTTGGCGCGCTTGAGGTCGCGGGACAGGTCCAGCAGGTAGTGCAGTTCGCGATTGGTGTGGTGCATCAAGCTCAGCAGGCTGCGGTTACGCATATTAAAAGCCATTTCTTGGATCTCCTCGGGTATGGGTTATCCGCCTGCCGTGGCCCTTCGTGGGGGCAAGGGCAGGTTTTGAATATCGGTCAGTAATCGATCGGGTCACGGATGATCGGGCAGGTCATGCAGTGACCACCGCCGCGGCCACGGCCCAGTTCGCTGGCGCTGATGGTGATGACCTCCACGCCGGCCTTGCGCAGCAGGGTGTTGGTGTAGGTGTTGCGGTCGTAGCCGATCACCACGCCGGGCTCCACGGCCACCACGTTGTTACCGTCGTCCCACTGTTCGCGTTCGGCGGCGAAGCTGTTGCCGCCGGTTTCCACCACCCGCAGGGCCTTGAGGTTGAGGGCCTGGGCGACGGTGTCGAGGAAATTGGTTTCTTCACGGCGGACATCGATGCCACCGGGCTTGCTCTCGTCAGGGCGCAGGGTGAAGGCGACGATCTGGTTCACCACTTCCGGGAAGATGGTCACCAGGTCGCGGTCGCAGAAGCTGAATACGGTGTCCAGGTGCATGGCCGCGCGGGACTTCGGCAGGCCGGCAACGATCACCCGCTCCACGGCGTTGTGCTTGAACAGGTTCAGCGCCAGCTGGCCAATGGCCTGGCGCGAGGAGCGTTCGCCCATGCCGATCAGCACCACGCCGTTGCCCAGGGGCATCACGTCGCCGCCTTCGAGGGTGGCGTTGCCGTGCTCCTGGTCCGGGTCGCCGTACCAGACCTGGAAGTCGGCGTTGACGAATTCCGGGTGGAACTTGTAGATGGCGCTGGCCAACAGGGTTTCCTGGCGTCGCGCCGGCCAGTACATCGGGTTGAGGGTCACGCCGCCAAAGATCCAGCAGGTGGTGTCGCGGGTGAACTGGGTATTGGGCAGCGGCGGCAGGATAAAGCTGGAGTGGCCGAGGAAGTCGCGGAACATCTCGATGGTCTTGCCGCCGAAGCTGTTCGGCAGGTCATCGGCCGAGACGCCGCCGATCAGGAACTCGGCGATCTTGCGCGGTTCCAGGCTGCGCAGCCACGAGTCGACCTCGTGGACCAGCCCCAGGCCGACCTGGTTGGCGGTGATCTTGCGTTCGAGGATCCAGTCCAGGGCTTCCTTCTGAGCGACGATATCGGTCAGCAGGTTGTGCATTTCCAGCACGTCGATATCGCGTTCGCGCATCTTGGTGACGAAGTCGAAGTGATCGCGCTTGGCCTGGGCCACCCAGATCACATCGTCGAACAGCAGCTCATCGCAGTTGTTCGGAGTCAGCCGCTGGTGCGCCAGGCCCGGTGAGCAGACCAGCACCTTGCGCAGCTTGCCGGCTTCGGAATGAACGCCGTATTTCACTTTTTCCGTGGTCATTTGCAGATCCTCCAGAGAGCGTAACAAACAGGGTGTCAAAGGGTCAGGAAGCCGTCGTACAGGCCATAGGCAGCCACCAGGGCGCCTATGACCACCGCGGCGAAAATCAGCTTCTCGACGGGGGTGAAAATCGTTTTGCCCAGCTCGCGCTTGGCCTTGGCGAACAGAATCACGCCGGGGGCATAGAGCAGGGCGGAGAGCAGCAGGTACTTGGTGCCGCCGGCGTACAGCAGCCAGATCGCGTAGATCAGGGCGATTGCGCCGATGACCAGGTCCTTGCGGCGTTCGCCCGGGGCCTGTTCATAACTTTCGCCACGCACCGCCAGCAGCACGGCATAGGCCGCCGACCAGAGGTAGGGCACCAGGATCATCGAGGTGGCGAGGTAGATCAGCGACAGGTAGGTACTGGCGGAAAACAGCGTGATGATCAGGAAAATCTGCACCATGGCGTTGGTCAGCCAGAGGGCGTTGGCCGGTACCTGGTTGGCGTTCTCGCGGCGCAGGAACTCCGGCATGGTGTGGTCCTTGGCGGCGGCGAACATGATCTCCGCGCACAGCAGAACCCAGGACAGCAGGGCGCCGAGCAGCGAGATGATCAGGCCGACGCTGATCAGCACCGCGCCCCAGTGACCGACCACGTGCTCGAGCACGGCGGCCATGGACGGGTTCTGCAGTTTTGCCAGTTCCGGTTGGGTCATGATCCCCAGGGACAGGACGTTGACCAGCACCAGGAACAACAGCACGGTGATAAAGCCGATAACCGTGGCCTTGCCCACGTCCGAGCGTTTTTCCGCGCGGGCGGAGAAGATGCTCGCGCCCTCGATGCCGATAAACACCCAGACGGTGACCAGCATCATATTGCGCACCTGGTTCATGACACTGCCCAGGCTGGGGTTCTTAAGGCCCCAGATGTCGGCGGTGAAGATATCCAGCTTGAAGGCGAACAGCGCGATCAGCACGAACAGCAGCAGCGGCACGACCTTGGCCACGGTGGTGACCAGGTTGATGAAGGCTGCTTCCTTGATACCGCGCAGTACCAGCCAGTGCACGGCCCACAACAGCACCGAGGCCCCGACGACGGCGGCCACGGTATTACCCTCGCCAAACACCGGGAAGAAGTAACCCAGGGTGCTGAACAGCAGGACGAAGTAGCCGACGTTGCCCAGCCAGGCACTGATCCAGTAACCCCAGGCGGACGAGAAACCCATGTAGTCGCCGAAACCGGCCTTGGCGTAGGCGTAGACCCCACCGTCCAGGTTCGGTTTGCGATTGGCCAGGGTCTGGAACACGAAGGCCAGGGTCAACATGCCCACGGCGGTAATCGCCCAGCCAATCAATACCGCGCCGACATCGGCGCTGGCAGCCATGTTTTGCGGCAGCGAAAAGATACCGCCGCCAATCATTGAACCCACCACCAGAGCGACCAGCGCACCTAATCGCAGTTTTCCGGGTGATTCAGACATTGCATGACTCCAATCCATGGGAATTGAGGCGATAGGGTAGGCCAGGGGCAAAAACGAAAAATGATATAGATCAGATCATTGGCACATTCCGTTGTTTATGAACGACTTTTGGGGCCGCGCGGACACGCGGGCCTGCGTCTTAAGACACCTGTCCTAGAGCGGTCGAATGAGCGTTGAAAAGAATATTTCGTATTGCTGTGGAGGCTTAAACTAGACAAACCTGTGGATTGTGCAAATTTCGGACAGCGTTTTTTTAAACGCGTTCGATTTATTGGAAATAGTCCACAGAATCATCGAGTCGAACGGGTTTCATGGGCGCTATCGGTCTTGAACGACTACCTTTGTCATCCCTATCGAATAAACGTAGTGGCACATTGGATAATTAATCGAGTGAGCATTTGTTTCTTTGTTAAATATTGAAACAATTAAGTAATCAAGATGACGCATATATCAGGGACGACCTGAGAACTGCGCTTCGGCGTGGTGATGGGGTCTACGAGGGAGGAGCATTGATGCTGAATCCCCGGGGGATCCTTGAGGTGGCTGATGATCCAGAGGGCCTCTTCGCGGGCAAGCCACGCTCCTACAGTTTTGCGTGAAAACGAAATGTCATGTACGACACCAAACTGTAGGAGCGTGGCTTGCCCGCGAAAGCGGTTTCGAACTCACCACCACTGCGGCGGATGAGCCCCCAGCTTCGTAGCGGCAAAGGCCCACTGCAACGGCACCGCCCCGACCTTCAGCGGCGACAGCAAACGTTGCGCCGGGCCCCAGGACGTCTGTTCCAGCAGCGGGTTCCAGTCCTGCGCCCCTGCGGGCAACAGCGCTTCGGTCCCATTGACCGCCCCCTGTTCCACCAGCAACTTCGCCGTACGGGCCAGTGACAAACGCGCCGACCCTCCCAGCCCGCTGTGCAACCGTTCGGTCAGCGCGCGGATCGCCGCGGCCGCCATCAGGTAGCCGGTGGCATGGTCCAGCGCTTGCACCGGCAGTGGGACGGGCTTGTCCGCCTGTTTCCACAACATGCCGGCCTGGGCGATACCACTGCTCATCTGCACCAGGCTGTCGAAGCCCCGGCGATTGTGCCACGGGCCGCTCCAGCCGTAGGCGTTCAGGCTCACATCAATCAGCCCGGGGGCCAGGCGCTGGCGACGCCGGGCATCGTAGCCGAGCCCGTCCAGTGCATCGGCACGATAGCCGTGCAGAAGGATGTCGGCCCCGCCGAGCAAGCCTTCGAAGACCTCGCGATCAGCCGCGTCATGCAGGTTCAGGCGGGCGCAGTGCTTGCCCAGGGTCACGTCCGGGGTCAGGGCCGGCTCGTCCCAGCTCGGCGGATCGATGCGCAACACCTCGGCGCCCAGCCCTGCCAGCAGGCGGCTGGCCACGGGGCCGGCGAGTACGCGGGTCAGGTCGAGGACCTTGATGCCTGCCAATGGCCGTACCTGCGAGCCGAGCCAGGTACGTGAACCATGGCTGTCGTGGGTGGCGCGTTGGACCAGAGGCTCGGCATTGACCGCAAGCCCTTGGGGATGTTCCTTCCAGGCGGCCCACGAGCGCATTTGCGCGGCGCAGCCACCGGCCTCGACCACCGCCAGCTCCAGGTCGGCGGCGGCCCATTGGGCAACTTTTTCGGCCATGGCGCTGCGATCCGTCGCCAGTCCCAGGACGCGCTCGGCGGCGCGGCGATGATGCGGGGCGTTGGTGTGCAGGCGGATCCAGCCGTCGGCGCTGGCGTAGTCGCCGGCAATCGGGTCCCAGGGCGGCGGGATTTCCCAGCCTGCGGGTTGTACCGCCGTGCCGAACCAGAGTGAAGCCAGGCGCCGGTCAACTTCGACGGCGGGGCGCTGGCCGCTCTGTTGCAGCAGCAGTTCGGCGACGGCCTGGCCGGCGGCGGCGAGAGTAGCGCCAGCCAGTTCGGTAACGGCAAAAGCCGAGGGTAGAACGCCGCTGCCGGTGAACAGTGGCGGCGAGAGGGGCAGGTCGAGTGCGGCTTGAATGGACGTCAATAGATCGGTCATCGAAGGCTCTCCGTGAGAAGGGCCATTGCACCTGAAATACGGGCGATTGTCGATGTCGGGTGTGGCCTCCAGACCGTCAATATATTCTTGATCCTGGCCCTGCTATTCCGATCCATGCGGTCCCTGTAGGCGCCGGCTTGCTGGCGATCCGAGCGACGCGGATTAACAGGAAACCGCGTCGCTGCCATCGCCAGCAAGCCGGCTCCTACAAGTCGGTGTTTGCCGAAAAATGCCCTCCCGCAGGAACTGATGGGGGCTCAGGACGCGTCAGGCAGAGCCTGCCGCTCCGGACGCGACCAGATCCACAGGTTGCCCAGGCTCATCCCGGCGATGGCCAGGTAGATCGGCCAGCCGTGTTCGAGCATCACCAGCATCAGCGTGGCGCAGAGCAGCATGCTCACGGTGGCACTGACCTTGGCCTTGCGGGTGATGATCTTGCCGTTGCGCCAGTTGCTCAGGATCGGGCCGAACAGCCGGTGGTTTTCCAGCCAGGCACTCAGACGCGGCGAACTTTTAGTGGCGGCCCAGGCGGCCAGCAGGATGAACTCGGTGGTCGGCAGGCCGGGAATGACAATGGCGACCAGGCCGATGCCCAGGCTGACATAGGCGAGCAGGCCGAAGAGCACGCGGGCGAGTTTGGAGGAGGAGGGTTTTGGCTGGGTCATGGTGTCAATTGTGCGGCGATGGAGTGAACGGCTCAAGCCCCGGATCCTGTGGTTGCCTGTGCAAAGGGGTGTACGCAAGATTAGGGCGCTACGCGTAACGTGTAGGAGCGAGCTTGCTCGCGATGGTCTGAAGAGCGCTGCGGTGCTCCAGTTATCCTGCGTCATCGTTGACGTCCATCGCGAGCAAGCTCGCTCCTACTCAGGCCAGCTCCGGCGCTGTGGCGTAAGCCTGTTCCAGCAACAGGGTAAAGCGCACGAACGCATCAATCGCGCCTTTCTCCGCAGCGGCTTCTTCTTCGGCGCTCAGCTCCAGCCCGTCGAGGGTCCGGGTAAAGCTTTTCCAGCCCTCGGCGCGACCGCCGACCGGTTCGCCCAGGTGGCGGGCACCGAAGGTTTCGCTGAGGCCCAGGCCAACGGCGCGCTTGATCAGGAACGCGGCGCCGAGCTTGGAACCCTCGGAAACGAAGAGCCAGCCCAGGGCTTCGGCCTTGCTCGGGTTCTTCACCGCACCGGCCAACGGCGCAGGTACTTCGGTGTCCAGGTCCGCCAGATCGGCCTTGGCCGCTTCCGCGCGGCAACGTTCGGCCAGGTCCGGGACGATGGCGATCAGTTCCGGATCGTTGTACAGCGACACCAGCTCCGACTGGAACAGGTACTGGGCCACCACGAAACGGGCGAAATTCGCCTGGGTTTCGAACGGCGCATGGGCTTTGACCAACTGGTCGAGCCTGGCATGGGGTTCATGGGTGATCTGGTTCAGGCGTTGCGAGCGCAGGCTCGGGGTGTTGTGCGGGGTGGTCATGAGCATGTCCTTGAGAATGAGAGGCACTGTCTGACGAGACGAATCAGAAGACGCGCGACAGTAAAAAAACTCACCCGGGCCCTGCAATATTCGGCCGGGTGAGGTGCGGTCCGGTCAGATATCCCAGACCAGGTTGACCGAGAAGTTGCGTCCCGGGGCGGTCAGGCGCTCGAGGTTGGCCGGGTTCAGCACACCGGCTTCGCCGACGCTGTCGTAGCCGCGTACGTCATCCCAGTTCCAGTACTTCTTGTCGGCCAGGTTGTAGAGACCGGCATTGACGGTGATGTCATGGCTGACCTTGTAATACCCGGTCAGGTCCAGCAGGCCGTAGCCCGGGGTCTTGAACTGCTCGCCCTTGCCGTCCGGCGAGAAGAAGTTGCTGCTGTCGACCAGGTTCTTGCGTTGTACCAGGGTCCAGCTCAGCAAGCCGCCGTAGTTGTCCTGGTCGTAGCCCAGGCCCATGACGGCGGTGAGTGGGTTGACACTGTTGAGCGGTTGCCCGGTGTCGTTGTTGCGGCCGTAGGCATAGGCCACGGAACCCTTGCTATAGAGACCCTGCGGCGCACCGAAGGCGTCCACGTTGAGGCGACCCTTGAGTTCGGCACCCTTGATGGTGGCGTGCCGGATGTTGTTGGTCTGGAAGGTCAGCTCGCTGTAACCGGGGGCAATGGCGTCTTCGTTGATGAAGTCGCGGTACTGGTTGTAGAACACCGCCAGGTCAAACGAGCCGGCGTCGAACTTGCCGCGCAGGCCGGTCTCGTAGCTCTTGCTCTTTTCCGGTTGCAGGTTCGGGTTCGGTGCGACCTGATAGCCGGTGCTCAGGTTCTGGAAGCGACCGTACAAGGCCTTGGCCGACGGGGTGCGGAAACCTTCGGCGTACTGGCCGTACCAGGTGTACTGGTCGCTCAGGGCGTAGGTCAGGCCGAACTTGGGCGAGACGCGATGCCAGGTCTTGTTGGAGCCGTCGACGGCGCCGCCGCCCGCTGCGGCGATAGTGTTGAGGAACTCCTGGGTGATATGCGGCTTGAGCTGGGTGTAGTCATAGCGCAGGCCCGGCAGGAAGGTCCATTGGTTCCAACTGATCTGGTCCTGGGCGAACAGGCTGTAGCTGTCGATGGTCGGGTCGGGGAAGTCGCTGGACTTGACCAGGCGGTCGGACGGGCTGTCGGCGCCCACGGCGGTACAGCCCCGGCCCACGGCCAGGCAGACCCCGGAACCGCTACGGGAACCGGTGACCTCCTGTTGCTTGAGGGTGGTGCCGTAGGTCAGCAGGTGATCGGTCGCACCGATAGTGAAGGCCTTGTCGGCCTGGGCATCGAAGACCCACTGCTTCTCTTCGTAGACCGTATCGCGGCTGCGCAGGACATTACGGGTGAACGGGAAGTAGTTTTCCAGGGTGCTCTGGTCGGTCTTCGCGATCTGGTAGTTCAGGCTCAACTTGACATGATCGGCCACGGCGCTGTCCAGGCCGAAGCTGTTCTCGATGCCGAAACGTTCACGACTGATGGTGTCGTTGCCGGTGCGCGAGCGGTACATGCCCAGCGGCTGGCCGACGTTGAACGGGCCGCCGACGGCGCTGCGTTCGTTGGTATCGACTGAGTCCTTGTAGCGCTCATAGGTCAGGCCCAGGCGCGAGGTGTCGTTGTAGTTCCAGCCGAGCTTGGCCAACACGTTGGTGGCCCGGGCTTTCTCCGGGTTCGCGGCGGTGCGGTTCAGGCCATTGCCGCCGGTATCGCCATAGGACTCGGTCTCACGTCCGTTACGCTGGCTCAGGTGCAGCAAGCCGTCGAAGTCGCCGCTGCGTCCGGCGACGGTGCCGGAGGTCAGCCAGCTGTTATCGGCCGAGCTGTAGCCGCTTTTCAGGCGGGCGCCGACGTCCTGGCCGGGCTTGATGATGTCCTCCGGGTCGAGGGTGTAGTAGCTCACGGCGCCGCCGATGGCGTTGCTGCCGTAGAGCACCGAGGCCGGGCCGCGGAGGATCTCCACGCGCTTGATGATTTCCGGGTCGACGTAATTGCGCTGGGTGTTGGCGTAGGGACCGTTGAAGAAACTGTCGGGAATTTCGACGCCGTCGACCTGGGTCAGGATCCGGTCGCCGTCGATGCCGCGAATGTTGTAGTTGCTGATGCCGCCGCCACGCTGGCCGGCACCGCCGACCGAGACACCGGGTTCGTCACGGACCAGTTGCTTGAGGGTGTTGACGTTCTGGCGGTCGAGTTGCTGGCGGTCCTTCACCGTCACGGTGTTGGGCACCGAGTTGACGTCCTGCTCCTGGCGGGTGGCGCTGATGGTCACCTGTTCCAGGTTCAGGGTGCTGCCGCTGGCGCGTTTTTCCAGGACGATGCTGTTGTCGCCGACTTTGCGGTAGCTCAGGTTGGTGCCGACCAGCAGGCGCTCGAGGGCTTTTTCCGGCGGCAGCGCACCGCGTACGCCCGGCGAGGCCACGCCCTGGCCGAGTTCGGCGGGCAAGCCGACCTGCCAGCCGGTGATCGAGGTGAAGGCGTTGAGCGCCGAGACCAGGGGTTGTTGCGCGATCGAGAAACTGTAGTTGCCCAGGCTCCTGGCCGGTTGTTCGGCGCTACTGGCGGCCAGCACTGGCGTTGCTTGTACGCCGGCCAGCAGGACGGCGGCGGTCAGCAAGGACAAAGTGCATTGTTGCAGGCCGCCGGCGCGGGCCTTGGAGGTGAAACGAGTGGGCATCGATAGCGCTCCCGGGTGGACGAATCGTTATAGGTGTTGCGTGATTCAAAGTGAGAATCAATCGCATTGGCTATAACGAGACGAATCACCTGGGGCTATCGAGTAAAAATAATTGTTCTCAGTTGAGAATCACCAGCGCCGGGTACTCCGAAACCTTGGCGGAGGTGATCTGGGCCAGGGAGCGGACCACGTCCAGGGGCTTGTCCAGGCGGTAGTTGCCGGTGACGGCGACCTGGGCCAGGTGTTCGTTGTTGTTGACGATCCAGCCGGGGTAATAGCGCCGCAGCTCGGCCAGGACCTGGCCCATGGGGCAGTTTTCGAACACCAGGCGGCCCTGGACCCAGGCCAGGTCCTTCTGTGCATCGAGTTTTTCCGGGCGGCCGAAGCCATGGGGCCCGACCTTTACGCTGTTACCGGCGGAGAGACGCAGGCGCGCGCTGTCATCGAGGGTGCGCAGGTCGACATCGCCGCGCTGGACCTGCACCTGCGCCTCGCCATCGAGGTAGCGCACGGCGAAGCTGGTATCGCTGACACTGGCGCGCACTGGTCCGGCATCGATTTCCAGAGGGTGTTCGCGCTCGGCGGCGACCTCGAAGAACGCCTCGCCCTTGTACAGCCGAGCCTTGTGTTGGCGGCCGCTGAAGTTGCTGGAGAACGCTGAATTGGTGTTGAGCAGGACTTTCGAGCCGTCCTCGAGTTGCAGATGCTGGCGTTCGCCGGCCACGGTCAGGTGATCGGCCTGCAGGCGCAGGGGCAGATTGCTGTAGCTGCCGATGGCGATCAGCAGCACGGCGGCGGCGGCCAGGGGTTTCCAGTGTGGGCGCAGGCGCCGCAGCAGTGACGGGCGCCGCCGTTGTTGCAGGACCTGGGCGGCGGCAAACACCGGCGGCGCGTTCCAGGCGCCGCTGGCGCGCGCATAGGCCTGGGGATGGCGCGGGTCGGCGGCCAGCCAGGTGTCGAAGGCGGCCTGCTGCTCGGCGCTCGGGCACTCCATCAGGATCAGCCAGTCCAGTGCCTGATCCATGGCTGCGTCATGGGGCACCGGCCCGGAGGGGCGCGGGTCTTGACTGTCTGTCACGGGTGTTCCTCGGCAACGTTTGCCACGGTTTGGTTTAACGATCTTATGGTTTTGCGTGATAGAGCTGTAGGACGTTTGAGCGGATTATCCACGCTATCGGGCAGCAGAGCTTAAGGGCGATCCAGGCGTTCGGCCACACCGACACAGATCGCCATGATCAGCTTGAGCTCTTTTTGCACGGTGCTCAGGGACACATCGAGCTCGTCGGCGATCTCCTGGTAGCTGTAGCCATGGAGGCGGCTGAGGATGAATATCTGCTGCTGGCGGGCACTCAACTGGCCGAGGCTGACGCTCAGGCGTTTGAGCATCTGCTCGGCGTGGATGGCGTCTTCCGCCGTGCTCAGGGGCGCGGCGACATTCTGCATGACGTCCAGCGGCACATCGTCCATCAGGGTGCGCGACTGGATACGCAGCGCGCGCAGATGGTCCAGCGCCAGGTTGCGGGCGGTCTGGAAGACGAAGGGCTCGAGGTGATCCACCGAGCGTTCGCTCAGGGCACGGGTAACCCGCAGGTAGGTTTCTTGCAGCAGGTCCTCGGCGGTGCTGGGATTGTTGACCATGCGCTGCAAGGTCCGCAGCAGCGTGACACGCTGGGCGAGGAAGACAGTATTGAAGTGGGACTGACTCACGGAAGCACCGGACCGATTGCAAGCGAATGATAATGCTTATCATCTACCTTGTAGGTCAAGTCTTAATGTATTTCGCCGTTGGTGTCTTGCTCCTACAGAGTGGCTGAGTGGATTTCGAAAATGTCTGATATTTCCTACTGTCTGCGGAGGTGGGAGAAGATTGCAGGTGCATAAGGTGAGCGCTAGATTTGGTCGTCGCTGAAAATTCAGCGATACGGGGTTTGCAGCCCGGAGTTAAGCAAAGGCGCACAACGCCGCGAAAGCGGTTTAAGGAGCGTCACCGTGACAAAGAAAACCATCTCCGATTCGCCTCTCTCTCGTAAAGCACCCAGCACCGTCGACAAAGAGAAGTATCTTCGTAAAGTCTCTGATGATCCCGCCAGTGAGACCGAACGGGGTCCGGCAAACACGCCTCGTTTACTCGATACCCTCGCGTTCACCTGCTCCAAACCGGTCATCCCCGAAGCCCCGTACAAGCCCACGCTGTTTGCCATCCAACCGGGCGTCAATGCCCAGGATGCGCTGATCTATGTTTCGAATCTGCTCGAAACGGCGGAGCTCAATGGCGACGAAATCAGCCTGCATATCAACCCTGTCGAGCGGGCGTTGTTCTGGGGCATGCTGCATTCGGTGGAAGTGGCGCGTGCGGTGGTGGATGCGCTGCTGGAAGGTTCGCGAGCACCTGATTCTGTGTCACCGTCATTCGACTGAAACCGACAAGTGAAAACGAAAAAAGCCCGCCAAAGGCGGGCTTTCAACACTTTCGTCTGTTCCCTGCGAAATCAATGCTTACAACATTTGAGCCTTGTCCGGGGGGGCATTATTCTATCTCATCGCTTTCGGCATCCTGGCGCACGGCGGCCAGTTGTCTCAGTAACTCCGGCAATGCAGATTGCACGGTGTCCCACACTACATCGAGGTTGATGTCGAAGTAACCGTGGGCAATGCGGTTGCGCATACCGCGCATGCTGCGCCACGGTACTTGCATGTGAGCCTGGGTAAACTCGGAGTAGCCGTCCATCACTTTCGTCGCCGCTTCACCGATGATGATTAGGCTCATGATGACAGCCTGCTGGGTACGCTTGTCCTCCAGGAAGTCATCCTTGGCCAGTCCTTCCACGAAGCTGCACGCATCGACCGCAGCCTGCTGCATGTGGTCGAGGTAATCGGGCAGGCGGTTCTCGCTCATACGGGCTGCGCTTCCGCGAGAACCTTGGCACGGAACTTTGGCGGTAGATCGGGAGGGGTCAACAGATCGACGTGGATACCCAGTAACGACTCCAGCTCATCCTGCAGGCCGCCCAGATCGAACATCGTCGTGCCGGGCAGCGCGTCGACCAGTAGATCGAGATCGCTACCGTCCCCGTCAGTACCGTGCAGCACTGAACCAAAGACCCGCGGGTTCGCCGCGTGAAAGCGACTTGTCGCTTCGCGTACTGCGCCTCGATTCATGTCGAGTACAACAGACGGTCGCATGATCATTCTTCCTTATCGAAACTCGTGAAGAGGGTATGCAATCAAGAATGGAGTTTCAAGAACTGTATTCGGGGGCAAAAACGAAAAAAGCCCACCAGAGGCGGGCTTTCAACACTTTCGTATGTCCCCCCGGCGAAATCAATGCTTACAGCATTTGAGCCCTGTCCGGGTGGCTAAATGGAGCAAATCCGATGGATAAGCGAAGGCCCCGTCAACTGTAAAAAGCGCTGACATAGGAATGGCGATATCACATTCACCACCGCTATCGCTGGCAAGCCAGCTCCCACAGGAGATTGTGTTCAGCATGGCCGACCGACGTTAACGCCGTGCCGCCAGATACGCCTCATAGTCCGGCACCCGATACTCATGGGCCTGTTCCATCATCGGGCTGCTGAGCAGGTAATCGGCGGTGCATTCGTTGCAGGCCACGGGAATATTCCACACCGCCGCGACCCGCAACAAAGCCTTGATATCCGGGTCATGGGGCTGCGGCTCGAACGGATCCCAGAAGAACACCAGCATATCCACCCGCTGCTCGGCGATGCGGGCACCCAGTTGCTGGTCGCCACCCAACGGGCCGCTGATCATGCTTTCCACCGCCAACCCCAGGCGCTTGTTCAGCAACAACCCCGTGGTGCCCGTGGCCACCAGCTCATGCTGGGCCAGACGGTCTTTCTGGCGCTCGGCCCAGTCCAGCAAAAACACTTTGCAATGGTCGTGGGCCACCAGGGCGATGCGCTTGCGCGCCGCCATGGTGGCCTGGGTAAAGCTGATCCCTATCATCGGTTCCTGCTCCACGCCTGTTCCTCGTTCCGCATTTATTCGGCGTTGCACAGCGCCAGGCAGTTATCCAGCATGCGGTTGGAGAAACCCCACTCGTTGTCGTACCAGGCCAGGACCTTGAGCAGCTTGCCGCTGGCCTTGGTGTGGTTGGCGTCGAAGATCGACGACAGCGGGTTGTGGTTGAAGTCGCTGGAAACCAGCGGCAGGGTGTTGTAACCCAGGATCTTCGAGTGCTGGCTGGCTTCCTTGAGCAGGGCGTTGACTTCTTCCGCCGTGGCCTCGCGCTTGAGTTGCACGGTCAGGTCCACCAGGGACACATTGATCACCGGCACGCGCACGGCCATGCCGGTCAGCTTGCCCGCCAGTTCCGGCAGCACCAGGCCTACCGCTTCGGCGGCGCCGGTCTTGCTCGGGATCATGTTCTGGGTCGCCGAACGCGCGCGGTACGGGTCGGTGTGGTAGACGTCGGTCAGGTTCTGGTCGTTGGTGTAGGCATGGATGGTGGTCATCAGGCCACTTTCGATACCCAGCTCGCGGTGCAGCACCTGGGCCACCGGGGCCAGGCAGTTGGTGGTGCACGATGCGTTGGAAATGATCTGGTGCGATTGGCGCAGGATGTCATGGTTGACCCCGTACACCACGGTGGCATCGGCGCCTTTGGCCGGTGCGGAAATAATCACTTTGCGGGCGCCGGCGGTCAGGTGCGCGGCGGCCTTGGCACGGTCGGTGAACAGACCGGTGCATTCAAAAACCACGTCGATCTTCTCGGCGGCCCAGGGCAGTTCGGCCGGATTGCGGATCGCGCTGACCGAAATACGGTCACCGTTGACGGTCAGGCTTTCATTGTCGTGTTCTACGCTGGCATCAAAGGTGCCGTGAACCGTGTCGTACTTGAGCAGGTGAGCATTGATGGCGCTGTCGCCCAGGTCGTTGATGGCGACGACCTGCAGGTCCTGGCGGTAACCTTGGGTATAGAGTGCACGCAGGACGTTGCGGCCGATGCGGCCAAAACCGTTGATTGCGATTCGTAGAGTCATTTAGGGAAGCGCCTGTCATAGTTTTGTTGTTGGAATTACAAGATTATTCGCATAAAAATAGAAAACAAGCCTTTTTAGTGGCAATATTTTGTTTTATCTACAACGAGTGACCTGAATCAACAGGTCCAGATGATTGAAAAGCCCCGCCGTACGAGGCTTTCGGTCAGCTTGGAACCACAGGTCGCCACATCCGTTAGCCTGGAGTTCTACACATGCATCCCCGCGTTCTTGAGGTCACCGAACGGCTTGTCGCCCGTAGCCAAGCCACTCGCCAGGCGTATCTGGCACTGATTCGCGGTGCCGCCAGTGACGGCCCGATGCGCGGCAAGCTGCAATGCGCGAACTTTGCCCACGGCGTGGCCGGGTGTGGCACCGACGACAAGCAGAACCTGCGTCTGATGAACGCCGCCAACGTGGCGATCGTTTCTTCCTATAACGACATGCTCTCCGCCCACCAGCCCTACGAAACCTATCCGCAACAGATCAAGCAGGCCCTGCGCGAGATCGGTTCGGTCGGCCAGTTCGCCGGTGGCGTGCCAGCCATGTGCGATGGCGTGACCCAGGGCGAGCCGGGCATGGAGCTGGGCATTGCCAGCCGCGAAGTGATCGCGTTGTCGACCGCCGTGGCCCTGTCCCACAACATGTTCGACGCGGCGATGATGCTCGGCATCTGCGACAAGATCGTGCCCGGCCTGTTGATGGGCGCCCTGCGCTTCGGTCATCTGCCGACCATCTTCGTGCCCGGCGGGCCGATGGTCTCGGGGATTTCCAACAAGGAAAAAGCCGATGTGCGCCAGCGTTATGCCGAAGGCAAGGCCAGCCGCGAGGAGCTGCTGGAGTCGGAGATGAAGTCCTACCACAGCCCCGGCACCTGCACCTTCTACGGCACCGCCAACACCAACCAGTTGCTGATGGAAGTCATGGGCCTGCACCTGCCGGGCTCGTCCTTCGTCAACCCGAATACCCCGCTGCGTGATGCCCTGACCCGCGAAGCGGCGCACCAGATCACCCGCCTGACCAAACAGAGCGGCAGCTTCATGCCCCTGGGTGAGATTGTAGACGAGCGTTCGCTGGTCAACTCCATCGTTGCCCTGCACGCCACCGGCGGTTCCACCAACCACACCCTGCACATGCCGGCGATTGCCCAGGCGGCCGGTATCCAACTGACCTGGCAGGACATGGCCGACCTCTCCGAAGTGGTGCCGACCCTGTCCCACGTCTATCCGAACGGCAAGGCCGATATCAACCACTTCCAGGCGGCGGGCGGCATGGCCTTCCTGATCCGCGAACTGCTGGAAGCCGGCCTGTTGCACGAAGACGTGAATACCGTCGCCGGCCACGGCCTGAGCCGCTACACCCAGGAGCCGTTCCTGCAGGACGGTGAACTGGTATGGCGCGACGGCCCGATCGAAAGCCTCGATGAAACCATCCTGCGCCCCGTGGCCCGTGCCTTCTCCCCTGAAGGTGGCCTGCGGGTGATGGAAGGCAACCTCGGACGTGGTGTGATGAAAGTCTCCGCCGTGGCCCTGGAACACCAGATCGTCGAAGCACCGGCGGTGGTGTTCGAGGACCAGCAGGACCTGGCCGACGCGTTCAAGGCCGGCTTGCTGGAGAAGGACTTTGTCGCGGTGATGCGCTTCCAGGGGCCGCGTTCCAATGGCATGCCGGAACTGCACAAGATGACGCCGTTCCTCGGCGTGTTGCAGGACCGTGGCTTCAAGGTCGCGCTGGTCACTGACGGGCGGATGTCCGGGGCCTCGGGCAAGATTCCGGCGGCCATCCATGTCTGCCCCGAAGCCCATGTGGGTGGGGCGCTGGCGCGGGTCCGCGATGGCGACGTGATCCGCGTGGACGGGGTCAAGGGCACCTTGCGGGTGCTGGTGGATGACACCGAATTCGCCGCGCGCGCGCCTGCGATCGGCTCGTTGGGTAATAATATCGGCTGTGGCCGCGAACTCTTCGGCTTCATGCGCATGGCCTTCAGCTCGGCGGAGCAGGGCGCCAGCGCGTTCACTTCGGCCCTGGAGCACCTTGAATGAAGTTGGCGTTGGTAGGCGACATTGGCGGGACCAATGCGCGGTTCGCGTTGTGGAAGGACAATGCCCTGGATGAAGTGAAGGTCCTGGCGACCGTCGATCACAGCAGCCCCGAGGAGGCCATCAAGGTCTACCTCGACGGCCTGGGCCTGGCGCTGGGATCGGTCGGCGCCGTGTGCCTGTCGGTGGCCGGCCCGGTGGGTGGCGACGAGTTTCGTTTCACCAATAACCACTGGCGGCTGAGCCGCCGGGCGTTCTGCGAAACCTTGCAGGTCGACGAGCTGTTGCTGGTCAACGACTTTTCGGCCATGGCCCTGGGCATGACCCGCCTGGAGCCGGGTGACTACCGCGTGGTCTGCGAAGGCACGCCGGAACCATTGCGTCCGGCGGTGGTGATCGGTCCTGGCACCGGGCTCGGTGTCGGCACCCTGCTGCACTTGGGCGAGCAGCACTTCATGGCCTTGCCGGGGGAGGGCGGGCATGTCGACCTGCCCCTGAGCAGCGTGCGTGAAACCCAGCTCTGGCAGCATATCCACAGTGAAATCGGCCATGTCAGCGCCGAGACTGCCTTGAGTGGTGGCGGTTTGCCGCGGGTGTACCGGGCGATCTGCGCGGTGGACGGGCATGTGCCGGTGCTGGAAACTCCGGAGTCGATTACCGCTGCTGGCCTGGCCGGCGATCCGATTGCCCGGGAAGTGCTGGAGCAGTTCAGCTGCTGGCTGGGTCGGGTGGCCGGCAACAACGTGCTGACCACGGGCGCGCGCGGTGGGGTGTATATCGTCGGTGGGGTGATCCCACGGTTTGCCGACTTTTTCATCAACAGCGGTTTTGCTCGGAGCTTTGCTGACAAAGGCTGCATGAGCGATTACTTCAAGGGGATCCCGGTGTGGCTGGTGACGGCCCCGTATTCCGGGCTGATTGGCGCGGGGGTGGCGTTGCAGCAGGCTTTCGCGCACTGATCCCGTTACGTGGCGCGTTCTTCGCGGGCAAGCCCTGCTCCTACAGTACGTCGTCGTGCCTAGATTTTGTACACGACATCAAACTGTAGGAGCAGGGCTTGTCGGATCGCCGCACCGCCGCGAAAGCGTCCGGCCAGGCAACACATGCTTCACGGCTTAATCGATTAAGGCATAATCCGCATTTCAGTCCTCCCCACAACAACAAGGACGATTTCCGTGAGCGTATTCAGTAAGTCCATTCTCCTGGTCGACGACGATCAGGAAATCCGTGAATTGCTGGACACCTACCTCAGCCGTGCCGGTTTCCAGGTGCGCACCGTCGGTGATGGCGCCGGCTTTCGCCAGGCCCTCAACGATGCCCACAGCGATCTGGTGATCCTTGACGTCATGCTGCCCGACGAAGATGGTTTCAGTCTCTGCCGCTGGGTCCGCCAACACCCGCGCCAGGCCCAAGTGCCGATCATCATGCTCACCGCCAGCTCCGACGAGACTGATCGGGTCATCGGCCTGGAACTGGGGGCCGACGATTACCTGGGCAAACCCTTCAGCCCACGGGAACTGCAGGCGCGGATCAAGGCCCTGTTGCGCCGCGCGCAGTTCGGCCAGGAGCGCAACGGCAGCGAGGTGCTGGCCTTCGATGACTGGCGCCTGGACACGGTCAGCCACCGGCTGTTCCACACCGACGGCGAAGAAGTGATTCTCTCCGGTGCCGACTTCGCCCTGCTCAAGCTGTTTCTCGATCACCCCCAGGAAATCCTCGACCGCGACACCATCGGCAATGCCACCCGTGGGCGTGACCTGATGCCCCTGGACCGGATCGTCGACATGGCGGTCAGCCGCCTGCGCCAACGCCTGCGCGACACCGACAAGCCGCCGCGACTGATCCGCACCGTGCGCGGCAGCGGCTATCAGTTGGCGGCCAACGTCACCGCGGCCAATGCCCTCTGAGCTGCGCCGGCGCCTGCCGGTTCCGCGCTCGCTGCTGGGGCGCATGTTGCTGCTGACCCTGTTGGCGGTGTTGATCGCCCAGACGCTGTCCAGCGTGATCTGGCTTTCGCAGTTGCGCGCGACGCAGCTCGAAGGCCTGGTCACCAGCGCCCGCAGCCTGGCCCATTCGATGACCGCCAGTGTCAGTTACCTGCGCTCGCTGCCGCTGGCCTATCGCCCGCTGGTGCTCGATCAATTGCGCAGCATGGGCGGTACGCGGTTTGTCGTGACCCTCAATGACAAGCCCCTGGATATGCGCCTGCTGCCGGCCACGCCGCGCAAGACCGCGGTGCTCGACGCCGTGCACGAGGTGTTGCGCCAGGCGCTGGGCAACGAGGTGGATATCTCGGTGCAATTTGTCAGCCCCGACGACCTGCGGATTTTCAACGGTGGCCTGAAGCTCGACGAGCTGCCGCGTTCCTGGGCCCACTACGCGCTGACCCTGGAACCGGTCAATCCGCCGGTACTGGTGACGCAGATCCAGATGTCCCCCGGCGAATGGCTGTATATCGCCTCCCTGCTGCCCGAGCCCTACACCAGCCTGGAAGAGGAAGGCCTGCCGTCCCAGCAGGTGTGGTTTATTGTCCTGACCAGTGGCTTTCTGCTGTTATTTATCGGTCTGCTGGTGCACTGGCAGAGCCGTCCCCTCAAACGCCTGGCGCGGGCCGCGCGGGACATGTCCCTCGGCGATGCGCAGGTACGGCCGGTGGCGGAAGGCGGTGGCAGCGAAGTGGTGGAGGTGGGCCGGGCGTTCAACGCCATGCGTGAGCGTATCAGCCGTTACCTGACCGAACGCAGCCAGTTGTTCAGCGCCATCTCCCACGATCTGCGCACCCCCATCACCCGCCTGCGCCTGCGGGTCGAGCTGCTGGAGGACGAGAAGCTGCAGTACAAGTTCGGTCGCGACCTCGACGAACTGGAGATGCTGGTCAAGGGGGCGCTGCAATGCGTGAAGGACACCGATATCCACGAGAACATCGAGCCGGTGGACCTCAACCACGCCCTCGATTGCCTGATCGAACCCTACCTGCCACCCAACGGTAACGGTCGGGTCTCGCTGGACGGTCGCGCCCACGGGGCCTTTCCCGGCAAACCGCTGGCGCTACGACGCTGCATGGGCAACCTGATCGACAACGCCCTCAAGTATGGTGACAAGGCCCACCTGCATATCGAAGACGACGACGAAGCTTTTGTGCTGCACGTCGATGACGAAGGGCCCGGGGTGCCCGAGCAGCGCCTGGAGCAGGTGTTCGAACCGCACTTTCGCTTGTCCGGCCAGCAACAGGGCTACGGCCTCGGGCTGGGCATCGCGCGCAATATCGCCCACAGCCATGGCGGCGAAGTGAGCTTGCAGAACCTGCGCGACGGCGGGTTGCGGGTTACTTTGTACTTGCCGCGAAATGCCGACTGATCGACAGGAACGCCTGTTCCGCACTGATATTCAGTGCCGGCTCGAGCGGGTCCGGCGGAAGGATATCGGCTGAGGCCCGCACCTCCCGCGGTCGCGCCATGGCCGCGCGGATGCGGTGCTCGCGCACGCGGCTGTTGCTCTGGCTGAAGTAGCGCTGCAAGGCTTCCATCGCCTGTTCATAGGGTTCGTTGCACAACGCCAGTTGCCGTTCACGCTCACGCAGCGCCAGGCGCTTGGCCTGCTCCTCGCCGTGGCGACGCACACTGAAACTGCGGCTCAGGCAGTAGCCATGAATCCGCGTGCTGGCCCGCCAGTAGCCGGTGTTGTTGGTCTCGACCCGGATCACCCCGGGATGTCCGCTGGTGTTATGAGGCATCAGGCGCTGACGCTCTGCATAGCTTTGCGAAGGCTGCATTTTCAGCACCAGGGCGTTGCGGTAGGACTCGGCCATGCACCGGGCCGGTTCCTCGCCACCACACTCGGCGAAGCTGAAAACACCGCCCAATTGGGCGCCGCCACGCATGACCTCGACCCTCCAGGCACACAGACCTTGTCCGTTGTAGACCGGGAAAATGCAGCATTGGCGGGGGTTGCGCAGGTGGGGGGCAACCATGGATCACACCTCCTTGGGGGCGCTTGACCGGCGCACCTGAAATGAAGAAGTGCAGCAGATTCGCCGAAGTAAAGGAGTGCTTCAATGTGGGAAAAGACGTTAGGGATCGCTCCTACATTGGAAAGGGAAACGACTTATTCAGCAATTTTCCTACCTCGCAGAGTCTGGGGCCGAAGGGACCTTCTCTGTTTTTTGTCACTGTCTGGTGACATTTGCGCGGGGCTTCGTGACCTGGCAGCGAAGAATGGCTGGCTAGAATCGCCGGACAATCGTTTGGCTCCTAACAACAAGAAAGGTACTCCGATGGACACCCTTGAACTGCCGTTCAGCAGTTGGCTCAATGCCCCGGCTCATCGTGCCTGGTTGTTGGCCGAAGGCCGGCGGCTGCTGGCGTTTGCCAAGGCTTCGCGCCTGGCCGAAGGCTTCGGCAATCTCGACGAGCACGGGCAACTGGCGGACGACGCCATGGCCGAAACCATGAACACCGCGCGCATGACCCACAGTTTCGCCATGGCCCATATCCAGGGGATTCCCGGTTGCCTGGGGTTGGTCGATCACGGTGTCGCCGCCCTCTGGGGGCCGTTGCGCGATGCCAGCCACGGTGGTTGGTATGCGGTCCCCGATCACCGCGACGGCAACAGCGGCAAGGCGGCCTACCTGCACGCCTTTGTGGCCTTGGCCGCGAGTTCCGCGGTGGTTGCCGGCAGTGCCGATGCCCCACGCCTGCTGGCCGAAGCAATCCGGGTGCTCGAGACGCATTTCTGGAACGAGGAGGAGGGCACCCTGCGCGAATCCTTCACCCGCGATTGGCAACAGGAAGAAGCCTATCGCGGTGCCAACAGCAATATGCACGGCACCGAGGCCTTTCTCGCCCTGGCCGATGTCACCGGTGACAGTCGCTGGCTGGATCGCGCGCTACGCATCGTCGAGCGGGTGATCCACCAGCACGCCGTGGCCAACGATTTCATGGTCATCGAACACTTCGACCGCCAGTGGCAACCCCTGCGCGAGTACAACCACGACAACCCGGCGGACGGCTTTCGCCCCTACGGCACCACGCCCGGTCATGGCTTCGAATGGGCGCGGCTGGTCCTGCATCTGGAGGCCGCGCGCCGCCAGGCCGGCTTGTTCACCCCCGATTGGTTGTTGAACGACGCCCGCGGTTTGTTTGACAGCGCCTGCCGCCATGGCTGGCACGCTGATGGCGTGGCGGGCATCGTCTACACGCTGGACTGGGCCAACCGCCCGGTGGTCCGTCAGCGCCTGCACTGGACCCATGCCGAAGCCTGCGCCACGGCCGCCGCCTTGCTCCGGCGCACCGGCGAGGCGCAGTACGAAACCTGGTATCGACGCTTCTGGGATTTTATCGATGTGCACTTCATCGACCTGGAACTGGGCAGCTGGCATCACGAACTGGATGAGCACAATCGGCCCGATGCCAAGATCTGGGGCGGCAAACCCGACCTCTATCATGCCTTTCAAGCGGTGCTGCTTCCGGGGCTGCCACTCGCCCCGAGCCTCGCGAGCGCTCTGGCCCGGCAATCTTGGGCTGATAACGGCAACGAAATTCATGTAACCATACGGTGACATTTGCACGTCCCTTCGTTACCTGCGGGGGGGCTTGCCTTGACTAGAATCCCATGCAGCGCAAGCACCAGACTTGCATGCATAACAACAAGAAAGGTACTACAGATGAATTCGATTTCCCGCCTCGCCGCTGTCGTTTCCCTCGCCTCGTTGTTTCCTCTCAGTGCATTGGCCGCCGAATCCAAAGGAACGGTGGAAGTGGTTCATTGGTGGACTTCCGGTGGTGAAAAAGCCGCGGTCGATGTCCTCAAGGCCCAAGTTGAAAAAGACGGCTTTATTTGGAAAGACGGTGCGGTAGCCGGCGGCGGCGGTTCCACTGCCATGACCGTGCTCAAGAGTCGCGCCGTAGCCGGCAACCCACCGGGTGTCGCGCAGATCAAAGGTCCGGATATCCAGGAATGGGCGTCCACCGGGCTGCTCGACACTGACGTTCTGAAGGGTGTTGCCAAAGAACAGAAATGGGACAGCCTGCTCGACAAGAAAGTCTCCGATACCGTGAAGTACAACGGTGATTACGTGGCCGTGCCGGTGAATATCCACCGCGTCAACTGGCTGTGGATCAACCCGGCGGTCTTCAAGAAAGCCGGCATCGAAAAAGCACCGACCACCCTCGAGGAATTCTACGCCGCCGGCGACAAGCTCAAGGCCGCGGGTTTCATCCCGCTCGCCCACGGTGGCCAGCCTTGGCAGGACAGCACCGTGTTCGAAGCGGTGGTGTTGTCGGTCATGGGCGTTGATGGCTACAAGAAAGCCCTGGTCGATCTGGACAACGCTGCGCTGACCGGTCCTGACATGGTCAAGGCGCTGACCGAGCTGAAGAAAGTCGCGACCTACATGGACCAGGACGGCAAAGGCCAGGACTGGAACCTGGAAGCGGCCAAGGTCATCAACGGCAAGGCCGGCATGCAGATCATGGGTGACTGGGCCAAGAGCGAGTGGACGGCGGCCAAGAAAGTCGCTGGCAAGGACTACGAATGCGTAGCCTTCCCGGGCACTGACAAAGCCTTCACCTACAACATCGACTCCCTGGCGGTGTTCAAGCAGAAAGACAAGGGCACCGCGGCGGGCCAGCAGGATATTGCCAAGGTCGCCCTGGGTGAAAACTTCCAGAAAGTCTTCAGCATCAACAAAGGCTCGATCCCTGTTCGCAACGACATGCTCCACGAAATGGACAAGCTCGGTTTCGACGAGTGCGCCCAGAAGTCGGCCAAGGACTTCCTGGACGATGCCAAGACCGGCGGCCTGCAACCAAGCATGGCGCACAACATGGCGACCACGCTGGCCGTACAGGGTGCGTTCTTTGATGTCGTGACCAACTACATCAACGACCCGAAAGCCGACCCAGCCGATGCCGCCAAGAAACTCGGCGCCGCGGTCAAGTCCGCCAAGTAGTTTCAGCACCGCAGGTTCCCTTGTAGGAGCCGGCTTGCTGGCGATTTCGATCTGACAGTCAACATCGTCGTTGGATGAGCAATCGCAATCGCCAGCAAGCCGGCTCCTACAGAGGATCTGCATGTAGTCCCTTTTCCCCTGTAGTGGATTTCCCCATGAGTTCTGTTGCTGTGTTCAGCAAAGCCTCGCCGTTCGATGCATTGCAGCGCTGGCTACCCAAACTGGTGCTGGCGCCCAGCATGTTTATCGTCCTGGTGGGCTTCTATGGCTACATCCTGTGGACGTTCGTACTGTCGTTCACCAACTCGACTTTCCTGCCGTCCTACAAATGGGTCGGCCTGGCGCAATACGCGCGGTTGTTCGACAACGACCGCTGGTGGGTGGCGAGCAAGAACCTGGCGCTGTTCGGCGGCTTGTTCATCGGCGTCACCCTGGTGATCGGCGTGCTGCTGGCGGTGTTCCTCGACCAACGCATCCGGCGTGAAGGTTTTATCCGCACCATTTACCTGTACCCGATGGCGCTCTCGATGATCGTCACCGGTACCGCCTGGAAATGGCTGCTCAACCCGGGCATGGGCCTGGACAAACTGTTGCGTGACTGGGGCTGGGAAGGCTTCCGCCTGGACTGGCTGATCGACCCCGATCGCGTGGTTTATTGCCTGGTGATCGCAGCGGTCTGGCAAGCCTCGGGATTCATCATGGCGATGTTCCTGGCCGGCCTGCGCGGTGTTGATCAATCGATCATCCGTGCCGCCCAGATCGATGGCGCGAGCCTGCCGAGGATCTACTGGAAAGTGGTGCTGCCCAGCCTGCGTCCGGTGTTCTTCAGTGCGGTGATGATCCTGGCGCATATCGCGATCAAGAGCTTCGACCTGGTGGCGGCAATGACTGCCGGTGGCCCGGGCTACTCGTCTGACCTGCCCGCCATGTTCATGTATTCCTTCACCTTCAGTCGCGGCCAGATGGGCATGGGCTCGGCCAGTGCGATTCTGATGCTCGGTGCGATTCTCGCGATCATCGTGCCTTACCTGTACTCCGAGCTGAGGACCAAGCGTAATGACTAGTCTCGCCCACAAACCGGCGATCAGCCTGAGCCGCATCGCCATCTACGCGGTGCTGATCCTCGCCGTGCTGCTCTATCTGGTACCGCTGGTGGTCATGCTGTTGACCAGCTTCAAATCACCGGAAGACATCAGCACCGGCAACCTGTTGAGCTGGCCGACGGTGATTACCGATATCGGCTGGGTCAAGGCCTGGGCCACGGTCAACGGCTACTTCTGGAACTCGATCAAGATTACCGTTCCGGCGGTGCTGATCTCCACCGCCATCGGTGCGTTGAACGGCTATGTGCTGTCGATGTGGCGCTTTCGCGGTTCGCAGTTGTTCTTCGGCCTGTTGCTGTTCGGCTGCTTCCTGCCGTTCCAGACCGTGCTGCTGCCGGCCTCGTTCACCCTCGGCAAGATGGGCCTGGCCAGTACCACCACGGGCCTGGTGTTTGTGCACATCGTCTACGGCCTGGCGTTCACCACGCTGTTCTTCCGTAACTACTACGTGAGCATTCCCGATGCGCTGGTGAAGGCGGCACGCCTGGATGGCGCGGGTTTCTTCACCATCTTCCGGATGATCATCCTGCCGATGTCGACCCCGATCATCATGGTCTGCCTGATCTGGCAGTTCACCCAGATCTGGAACGACTTCCTCTTCGGCGTGGTGTTCTCCAGCGGTGATTCGCAGCCCATCACGGTGGCGCTGAACAACCTGGTCAACACCAGTACCGGGGTCAAGGAATACAACGTTGATATGGCAGCGGCGATGATCGCCGGGCTGCCGACCCTGCTGGTCTATGTGGTCGCAGGCAAGTATTTCGTGCGCGGGCTGACGGCCGGCGCAGTCAAGGGGTAATCATGGCAACGCTCGAACTTCGCAATGTAAACAAGACCTACGGCGCCGGTTTGCCGGACACCCTGAAGAACATCGAACTGTCGATCTCGGACGGTGAGTTCCTGATCCTGGTCGGGCCTTCGGGCTGTGGCAAGTCGACGCTGATGAACTGCATCGCGGGCCTGGAGAACATCACCGGCGGCGCGATCATGATCGATGACCAGGACGTCAGCGGCATGAGCCCGAAGGATCGCGACATCGCCATGGTGTTCCAGTCCTATGCGCTGTACCCGACCATGAGCGTGCGCGAGAACATCGAGTTCGGTCTGAAAATCCGCAAGATGGCCCAGTCGGCCATCGACGAGGAGGTCGCCCGGGTCGCCAAGCTGCTGCAGATCGAACACTTGCTCAACCGCAAGCCCGGCCAGTTGTCCGGTGGTCAGCAACAGCGTGTAGCCATGGGCCGTGCCCTGGCGCGGCGGCCGAAGATCTACCTGTTCGACGAACCGCTGTCCAACCTCGACGCCAAGCTGCGGGTCGAGATGCGCACCGAAATGAAACTGATGCACCAGCGCCTGAAAACCACCACGGTCTACGTGACCCACGACCAGATCGAAGCCATGACCCTGGGCGACAAGGTGGCGGTGATGAAGGACGGCATCATCCAGCAGTTCGGCACGCCGAAGCAGATCTACAACGACCCGGCGAACCTGTTTGTCGCCAGCTTCATCGGTTCGCCGCCGATGAACTTCATTCCCCTGCGCCTGCAACGCAAGGACGGTCGCCTGCTGGCCTTGCTCGACAGCGGCCAGGCCCGTTGCGAGTTGCCGCTGGGGGTGACCGATGCCGGTCTTGAAGACCGCGAAATCATCCTTGGCATGCGTCCGGAGCAGATCAGCCTGATGCAGGGCGAGCCCAATGGCTTGCCGAGCATTCGTGCCGAAGTGCAGGTCACCGAACCGACCGGCCCGGACACCCTGGTGTTCGTCAACCTCAACGGGACCAAGGTCTGCTGCCGACTGGCACCGGACGTGGCGCCGCAGGTGGGTGAAACCCTGACCCTGCAATTCGATCCGGCCAAGGTGTTGTTGTTCGACGCCCAGACCGGTGAACGCCTGGGCGTGGTGGCCAAGCCGCAAGTCCAGGTGCATAGCGACAATGTGGCGCAATTCAAGGGCCGCTGACTGTGAAGAAGGGGCTTGCTCCCGAGGGTCGCGAAGCGGCCCTCAAACCTGAGGCCGGGATGTATCAGGAAAAGCGTCTGCCAAAGAGATTTGACGCATTACAGACGATGTAAACCACGTTCGATAAAAACCGTTAATAACAATAAGACGAGGATGTAGGGATGAAAAAGAAAAACACCAATGCCCGCCTGTTCTGCCAATTGTCGGCGGCGGCAACACTGGTCCTGGCTGCTAACGCCATGGCGGACGATGCGTTCAGCAGCAATTCCAAATGGATGACCGGTGACTGGGGCGGAGAGCGCACCAAGTTGATCGAAGAAGGTATCGACATCAAGATGGATTATGTCGGTGAGGTCGGTAGCAACCTGCATGGTGGCTACAACAACGACCATACCTCGCGTTACGCCGACCAGTTTGGTCTGGGCGTGGCGTTGGATCTGCAAAAGCTGTGGGGCTGGGATAACACCCAGGCCAAGATCCAGCTCACCAACCGTAACGGTGAGAACATCTCCAATGATCGCATCGGCGACCCACGCGCCGGCACCTTGAGCTCCTCCCAGGAAGTCGACGGTCGCGGCCATATGGTTCGTCTGACCCAGTTCTGGATCCAGCACCAGATGTTCGACAACAAGCTGGATGTGAAACTCGGTTACTTCGGTGAAGGCGAAGACTTCAACACCTTCCCGTGCGACTTCCAGAACCTGTCGTTCTGTGGCTCCCAGGTGGGTAACTATGTCAACACCTGGTACAACTGGCCCGTCGCCCAGGCTGCTATTCGCGTGAAGTACAACATCACGCCTGAGCTGTATGCGCAAATCGGTGCGTACAACCAGAACCCGTCGCAGTTGGAACACGGTAACGGCTTCAAGCTCAGCGGCAGCGGCACCAAGGGCACCGTCCTGCCGGTCGAACTGGTCTGGTCACCGAAGGTCAACGACCTGCCGGGCGAATACCGTGTCGGTTACTACAAAAGCGCGGCTCCGGCTAATGACGTACTCCGGGACAACAATGGTGGGGACGCCGCAACCAGCGGTCTGCCTTATCGTGTCCACAACAGCAAGCACGGTTACTGGTTCGTGGCGCAGCAGCAACTCACCAGCCACAACGGCGACGCTTCCCGCGGTCTGAATATCGCGGCGAACGCGACCTTCCACGACAAGGCCACCAACCTCGTCGACAACTACCAGTCGGTGATGTTCGTGTACAAAGGGCCGTTCGATGCGCGTCCGAAGGATGACGTCGGGATCGGTTTTGCCCGTATCCATGTCAACCAGGACGTGAGGGAAAACGCCGAGTTGGAAAACGCCGCCAATAACGTCAGCGACTACAACAACCCGCTGTACTCGCCACTGCGCGACACCGAGTTCAACACCGAAATCAACTACGGCTTCCACGTCACCAACTGGTTGACCGTACGTCCCAACCTGCAATACGTCACCCACCCGGGTGGTGTGAATCAAGTCGACAACGCTGTGGTTGCCGGCCTGAAAATTCAGTCGGTCTTCTAAGGCTTCGACTGATAAGCTCTCTCTCTATGTGCGCATCTTGCGGATGGTCCACCAGACCGTCCGCTTTTTTTTGCCGCACACTGTAGGAGCGAGCTTGCTCGCGATGAATGCAAGGGTACCGCGTGTCTCCAGTTGCCCCGCGTTATCGTTGACGTTCATCGCGAGCAAGCTCGCTCCTACAGGTGGATAGATGCAAATGGTTTGGTGATTTCAGGATTCGCGGCACATGCATGAGCAACCGCTACAACGCTTTTTCAAATCCCGGCGCGAGCAACCGGTGTTCCAGTGGGAGCGCTTTCAACAGCGTGAAGTGCTGGTGATCGACCATCCCTTGTGCCAGGCGGTCTTTAGCCGCCAGGGTGCGCAACTGTTGCACTTCCAGCCCCAGGGGCAGAAGCCCTGGTTGTGGTGTGCGGCCAAATGGCCGCAGGTCGGGGCGATTCGCGGCGGGGTGCCGGTGTGCTGGCCCTGGTATGGCCGGCATCCGAGCGAAAACGCCTGGCCGTCCCACGGTTGGGCAAGGCTGATCGACTGGAAACTGCTGGAAAGCAGCAGCGACGAGGAGGGCGTCAGCCTGCACTGGCGTTTGCAGCTCTGCGACTGGCAGGTCGACCTGCATGCGCGCCTGGGAGAAAGCATGGACCTGCGCTTGAGCACTGAGCATCAGGACAGTGAACCGTGTCAGTTGAGCCATGCGCTGCACGCCTATTGGCGTATTGGTGACGTCGGTGAGATAGCGCTGTCTGGGCTCGACGGCGCCGAGGGCTATGACCAGTTGAATCGTCAGGCCTGTCGGCAGGAAGGTGAGTTGCGGGTCGATGGCGGTTGCCAGCGGGTGTTCCAGCATGACGGTGAACTGCACCTCAAGGATCACGCCTGGCAGCGGGAGTTGTGCATCGATACCGGCGACAGCGCCGACACCGTGGTCTGGCATCCGGGGCACCGGCCGTTGCTGGGGGTGAGTTGGAATGAAGTGATGGGGTTTGTCTGTGTCGAGGCCGCCAGTGGCGGCACCGACAGCCTGTGCCTGGCGCCCGGGGAGCGGGCGCATCTGAGTTTGCAGGCGCGGGCGGCCTGATTCAGTTGAACTCGTCACCCACCGGATAACGGCTGGCGTTGAGGCTTTCCTTGATCTTGCGCAGGTGCGGCTGGAAATCCACGCCACGGCGCAGGGTCATGCCGGTGGCCAGCACATCCAGCACCGTCAACTGGATGATCCGCGAGGTCATCGGCATGTAGATGTCGGTGTCTTCCGGCAGCGGAATATTCAGGCTCAGGGTACTGGCCTTGGCCAGCGGCGAACCCGCCGCCGTCAAGCCCAGCACCGACGCGCCGTTCTCCCGGGCAATACGCGCCACTTCCACCAGTTCCCGGGTACGCCCGGTATAGGAAATGATCACGAACAGCTCACCGGTGTGGGCCACTGAAGCGATCATCCGCTGCATCAGCACATCGGCATGGGCGGTGACCGCCAGGTTGAAGCGGAAGAACTTGTGCTGGGCATCCAGGGCCACCGGTGCCGAAGCGCCCAGGCCGAAGAAGTGGATCTGCCGGGCCTGGATCAACAGGTCGACGGCGCGGCTGATCAGGTTCGGGTCCAGGGCCTGGCAGGCGCTGTCCAGGGACGCGATGGCGCTGCCGAAGATCTTTTGCGTGTAGGCCTCGGGATTATCGTCGGCCTCCACCGCACGGCTCACATAGGCCGCGCCGCTGGCCAGGCTCTGGGCCAGTTGCAGCTTGAGTTCGGGGTAACCGCTGACACCGAACGAACGGCAGAAACGGTTGACCGTCGGCTCGCTGACCGAAGCCGCCTGGGCGAGGGCGGCGATGCTGAAACGGGTCGCCTGCTGCGGGTTGAGCAGGATGACTTCGGCGACTTTGCGCTCGGCCTTGTTCAGGTCTTCGAGGCGGCTCTGGATCTGCTCCAGTAAATTTCGCACGCGGTCCATTTGGTGATTCCTTGATTCGAGGCAACTTGGGTTCTGCAAGGCCCGGAACAATGCCCTTGGGCAGCTCCCGGCGGTGGCCTATCCTACTGATGGCGTGTGATGACCACCACTCGGAATCATCATATTGATAAAATGTTGTGGTTATTACTACATTTTTCCTTGAGTGATGCCTCGAAAAAAGGTATTTATCGTTTAACTTGATAAAAGAACAAACATCATGCCTTCGATAACGGTTGAACCGTGCACCTTTGCCTTGTTTGGCGCCCTGGGCGACCTGGCGCTTCGCAAGCTGTTTCCTGCCTTGTATCACCTCGATGGCGCAGGCTTGCTCCATGAAGACACGCGCATCCTGGCCTTGGCCCGCGAGCCCGGCAGCAATGCCGAGCACCTGGCGACCATCCAGGAAGAACTGCGGGTCTTTGTCGAGGACCGGGAAATCGACGAAGTGGTGCTTGAGCGCTTCCTCGCCCGCCTCAGCTACCTGCACGTGGACTTCCTCAAGCCCGACGACTATGTCGCCCTGGCCGAGCAAGCCGGCACCAGCCAGTGCCTGATCGCCTATTTCGCCACGCCGGCCTCGGTCTATGGTGCGATCTGCGAGAACCTGGCCAAGGTCGGCCTGGCTGAAAACACCCGGGTGGTGCTGGAAAAACCCATAGGTTCGGACCTCGAGTCGTCGCGCAAGGTCAACGACGCCGTGGCGCGCTTCTTCCCGGAAAACCGCACTTATCGCATCGACCACTACCTGGGCAAGGAGACGGTGCAGAACCTGATCGCCCTGCGTTTCGCCAACAGCCTGTTCGAAACCCAGTGGAACCAGAACTACATCTCCCACGTGGAAATCACCGTGGCCGAGAAGGTCGGTATCGAAGGCCGCTGGGGTTACTTCGACAAGGCCGGCCAGCTGCGGGACATGATCCAGAACCACCTGCTGCAACTGCTCTGCCTGATTGCCATGGACCCGCCGGCCGACCTCTCGGCCGACAGCATCCGTGACGAGAAGGTCAAGGTGCTCAAGGCCCTGGCGCCGATCAGCCCGGAAGGCCTGACCACCCAGGTGGTGCGCGGCCAGTACATCGCCGGGCACAGCGAAGGGCATTCGGTGCCGGGTTACCTGGAGGAAGAAAACTCCAACACCCAGAGCGACACCGAGACCTTCGTCGCCCTGCGCGCCGATATCCGCAACTGGCGCTGGGCCGGCGTGCCGTTCTACCTGCGCACCGGCAAGCGCATGCCGCAGAAGCTGTCGCAGATCGTCATCCACTTCAAGGAACCGTCGCACTACATCTTCGCCCCCGAGCAGCGCCTGCAGATCAGCAACAAGCTGATCATCCGCCTGCAACCGGACGAAGGTATTTCCCTGCGGGTGATGACCAAGGAGCAGGGCCTGGACAAGGGCATGCAACTGCGCAGCGGGCCGCTGCAACTGAATTTCTCCGACACCTATCGCAGTGCGCGGATTCCGGACGCCTACGAGCGTCTGTTGCTGGAAGTGATGCACGGCAACCAGAACCTGTTTGTCCGTAAAGATGAAATCGAAGCGGCGTGGAAGTGGTGTGACCAGTTGATCGCCGGTTGGAAGAAGTCCGGCGATGCGCCCAAGCCGTACGCGGCCGGGTCCTGGGGACCGATGAGTTCCATTGCTCTGATCACGCGGGATGGGAGGTCGTGGTATGGCGATATCTGAATTGAAACTGCCCCAGGGCGTACAGGCGCACGAGTTCAGCAGCCCGGCGCTGTTGGCCGAGGGCCAGGCGCAAGCCGTGGCCGAGCAACTGCGGGCAGCCATTGCCGCACGCGGCGCGGCGACCCTGGTGGTGTCCGGCGGGCGCAGCCCGGTGGCGTTTTTCCAGAGCCTGGTGAAACAGGACCTGGACTGGTCCCGTGTGGTGGTCAGCCTCGCCGACGAACGCTGGGTACCGGTGGAGCACGCCGACAGCAA
Organism: Pseudomonas sp. MWU12-2037; assembly: GCF_023242345.1. Taxonomy (NCBI): domain Bacteria; kingdom Pseudomonadati; phylum Pseudomonadota; class Gammaproteobacteria; order Pseudomonadales; family Pseudomonadaceae; genus Pseudomonas; species Pseudomonas sp. MWU12-2037. Next base: position 35,643 of record NZ_JALLIZ010000024.1, read on the forward strand.
CGCCGGCCTGCTCAAGCGTTATCTGCTCCAGGGCCCTGCGGCCAAGGCGCGGTTTATCGGCTTGTACAGCGCCGCGGCAAACCTGGACGCGGCGGCCGAACAGGCCGATCAATTGCTTGCAGAGCTGCCGGCTATCGACGTGCTGGTCCTGGGCATGGGCGATGACGGTCACACCGCCTCGCTGTTCCCCGGCAGCCCGAACCTGGCGGCGGCCCTGCAAGTGGATGGCAGCCGGCGCGTCTGGCCGATGCTGGCGCCGACCGTGCCGCACCAGCGCCTGACCATGAGCCGGGCCCTGCTGGCTTCGGCGAGCTTCACCGTGCTGGCGATTTCCGGCCAGTCGAAACTGGCCACCCTGAATGCCGCATTGGCCGGCGATGACCTCGCGGCCATGCCGATTCGCGCTTTCTTGCAACCTACCCTGAATATTTACTGGTGCCCATGAGTCAAGGATCCGCTGCTATGACAAAAAATGTCCCGACCGTCTCCATGGCAGACAAGGTCGCCCTGATCGATGAGCTCTGCACCCGTGCACGGATTCTTCCGGTGATCACCATTGCCCGTGAGCAGGATGTCCTGCCGTTGGCCGATGCCCTGGCCGCCGGTGGCCTGACCGCGCTGGAAGTGACCCTGCGCTCGCAGTTCGGTCTCAAGGCCATCCAGATCCTGCGTGAAGAGCGTCCGGAACTGGTGACCGGTGCCGGCACCGTGCTCGATCGGCAGATGCTGGCGGCGGCGGAGGCGGCGGGTTCGCAATTTATCGTCACCCCGGGCATTACCCGTGACCTGCTGGAAGCCAGCGTTGACAGCCCGATTCCGTTGTTGCCCGGCATCAGCAATGCCTCGGGGATCATGGAGGGCTACGGCCTGGGTTATCGTCGCTTCAAGCTGTTCCCGGCGGAAGTCAGCGGCGGCGTGGCGGCGATCAAGGCCCTGGGCGGTCCGTTCGGCGAAGTGAAGTTCTGCCCGACCGGCGGCGTCGGCCCGGCCAATATCAAGAGCTACATGGCGTTGAAAAACGTGATGTGCGTGGGTGGTAGCTGGATGCTCGATCCCGAGTGGATCAAGAACGGCGACTGGGCGCGGATCCAGGAGTGCACCGCCGAGGCGCTGGCCCTGCTGGACTGATTCATCGTTACTGAATTTCGTTGTGTGTTCTACGGCTTTACGGTGCGCTTGGTCGGCGCACCGTTTTTTTTGCCCGATGAAAAGTTTTCCGGTCCGAAGGTTGGGTGTTTGTGCCGGCCCCTTCGCGGGCCATTCAACCGCTTAGTTCGCCCAAGGCCCGCGCCAACAGCTTCAGGTCCTCGGCCGAGTTGGCCAGGCCCGGCGTGACCCGGATGCAATTGCCATGTGCCGTGCCTTCACGGACCACGGTAAACAGGTTGTACTCCGCCAGGAGTCGCTCGACCATCCGCTGCTGGTCCGGCTCATGCCGAAAGCGCAGCGAGGTGATACCGCAATACAGCCGCGGATCATCCGGTGTCAGCACCTCGATACCCGGCATCCCGCGTGCCGCGCCCACCCAGATATCCCGCAGGTAATTGAGTCGTGCGCCCTTGGCCGCCGAGCCACCCAGTGCCCGATGTTCCTCGAAGACCAGGGGCAAGGTCATCCAGGCTGGGATATTCGGCGTGCCATAGGGGGCGCGGGAGCGGATATCGGTGGGCGCATAGCGCTCCTCGCCCATGTCCGGGTCGATATCCGCCAGGCGCTTGGGATCGATATAAAGAAAGCCCAGGCTCAGCGGCGCGCCCATCCATTTCTGCAGGTTGAAACCGGCAAACAGGATGCCCAGTGCTTCGAGGTTGAAGTCGATCTGGCCCAGGGCATGGGCACCATCGAGAATCACGTCGACCCCATGCTCGCGGGCCAGGGTCGCGATGGCCTGCACCGGCATCACTAGCCCGCTGCGATGGGTGACATAGGTCAGGGCCATCAGCTTCAGTCGGGGATAACGTTCGAAGGCTTCCTGGTAGGTGCTCACCAGGCTGGCGAAACTCACTGGGGAGGGGTGGCTGATCTCGATCAGCTCGACGCCGCGGTTGCGCGCCAGCCAGCGCATGGCACCCAGTACGCTGGGGTATTCCTGGTCGCTGACCAGTAACTGATCACCGGGCCGCAGGGCGTTGTAGTTGCGGATCAGCGCGTGCAGGCCATCGCTGGCGCAGCGGGTCAGGGCCACGGCCTCGTGATGGCTGCCCAGCAGGTCGGCCAACTGCGCGCGAATCTCCAGGCTTTCGATGGTTTCGAAGCGCTGGCGCACATACACCGAGTTGCTGCGGTTGATGAACTCGATATGGCCTTTGTAGGCCTCCACGACACTACGGGTCATGCGGCCGAAGTAGCCGTTTTCCAGGTTGATCGGACCGGGCTCTACATCGTAGCGCTCGGCCACGTTTTGCCAGAAGTGTTCATCGCGGGCGTGTTCTTCATTCCTTGGCATGGCGCGGCTTCTCTCGACAACGGGGATCAATGGCGGGGTTTGGGTTTGCCGTGCTTGGCGCGTAGCGGGTCGAGCAGGTCGGACAAGCCGTTGTGGTCGATCTCCTGCATCAAGGCGAGCAGGCCACCGAGTTCACCGTGGGGGAACCCCTCGCGGGCGAACCAGTTCAGGTAGGGGCCGGGCAGGTCGGCGATGATCCGCCCCTTGTATTTGCCGAACGGCATTTCGCGGGTGACCAGCAGTTCGAGTTTCTCGGGATTCATGGGGCAACCTTGTCTTGCGCTGTTCAAGCGTCTTGAAAAATACAGGCATTCTGCATGCAGGCCAATTGACAGTTCATGCAAATAACCGCCATACAGATCTTTGGAATATTTTCAACTATATGAAATATAAGTAAAAAATAATCGATCAAGGCTTGGCATGGTGACTGCAACCGTTCCTGTAACTTTCACCACCAGAAGGAATTGAGCCATGACCAACATCAATAAAGAAGCCGTATCGATTCTCAATGATCTGATCGAAGTCAGTAAAGACGGTCAGAAAGGTTTTCAGACCTGTGCTGAAGACATCAAGAATCCCGAACTGAAGGCGTTGTTTGTGCACCGTGCCAGCGAGTGTGCGGCATCTGCCGCGGAACTCCAGGCCGAGGTGCGCAAATTGGGTGGCGATCCGGAGACTAGCACCAGTGTGGCCGGTGACCTGCACCGTCGTTGGGTGGACGTGAAAGCGCTGTTCACCGGCAAGGGTGAAGAGGCGGTGCTCAACGAGGCCGAGCGCGGTGAAGACCACGCCAAGAAAGCCTACAGCGAAGCGCTGGTGAAACTGGCCAAGCACAATCTGGTGGGCCTTACCGACCTGGTGAACCGTCAGTATCAGGGTGTGCTGCGCAATCACGACCAGGTGAAGGCGCTGCGTAATATCGCTCGCGCCAGCTAAGTTTCACGCTGCCATAAAAAAACGCCGGTTGATCCGGCGTTTTTTGTTGTTTGGGCGCAACGGTATTTTTGCACCGGGATGCGCTTTTGTGGGAGCCGGCTTGTCGGGACGCCGCACCGTGGCGATGGCGTCCGAACAGGCGCCTCAAGACTCAAGGGCCTCATCGCCGGCAAGCCGGCTCCCACAAAGGATCAACCAATGGTGATCGGCGGCGGGCTGGTCAGGGTCACGGTCTGCTGCTTGCGTGGCGCGAGGATCTCGGCTTCACCGTCGACCACCAGCTCATCGCGCTGGTTGAACACCCGGGTGGCGATGCGCACGCGGAATTTCGGCAGCTTCTCGAGGATCTCCAGGCGCACGGTCAGGGTGTCACCGATCTTCACCGGCTTCTGGAAGCTCATCTGCTGGCCCAGGTAAATGGTGCCCGGCCCGGGCAGCTCGCAGGCCACCGCGGCGCTAATCAGCGCACCGCTGAACATGCCGTGGGCAATACGCTCCTTGAACATGCTCGCCGCGGCGAACTCGGCGTCCAGGTGCACCGGGTTGTGATCGCCGGACATGGCGGCGAACAACTGGATATCGCGCTCTTCAACGGTCTTGCTGTAGCTGGCGGTCTGGCCGACTTCAAGGGCTTCGTAAGGCGTGTTGGTAACCTGGGTCATCGCAAGGTGGTCCTGTAAGGGTGTTATCTGAAATCAACGGATTGATTTCAAAGTTGATGATTGAGCCGGCGATCATTCCGAGCGCGACGGGCGACGATGGGCCAGGGCCTGTTCCAGCCACTGGATCAGGTCTCGGGTGACTTCCTCGCGGTTGGTCTCGTTGAACACTTCATGCCGTGCCTGTGGGTAGACGTTCAATTGCAGGTTCTGGCTACCGGCGGCGCGCAAAGCGTCGGCCAGATCCTTGAGACGCTTGCCCTCGCTGACCGGATCACATTCGCCGCCGATCACCAGCAGCGGCAGGCCCGGGTCGATCTGCGCGAGGTTTTTCGCCTTGCTGATCTGCTGCAGGCCGCCGAGCAGATCAATCCACAATTGGTTGGTGCAACGGAAGCCGCATAGCGGGTCGTTGACGTATTTGTCCACTTCATCCGGGTCACGGCTCAGCCAGTCGAAAGCCGTGCGATTGGGCTTGAAGGCCTTGTTGAACGAGCCGAACGACAGCCAGTCGATCAGCGCGCTACGCCCGGTAGGGCCCTGGCGCCAGCGTTCGAAGCGGGCAATCGCGCTGGCCGCGCGGTACAGCGCCACTGGCTGGAAGTTCGAGCCGCTGAGGATCGCGCCCTGCAGGCTGGCGCTGTGGTGCAGCAGGTAGGCCTGGGCGATGTAGCTGCCCATGCTGTGGCCGAGCAGTATGATCGGCACCCCGGGGTGTTGCTCGCCGATGCGCTGGTTGAGGCTGGCCAGGTCACTGACCATCGCGCACCAGCCGTCCTGGTCGGCGTAGTGGCCGAGGACGCCGTGTTCGGCGGTCTTGCCGTGGCCGCGCTGGTCGAAGGCATACACACCATGGCCGGCGGCGCACAGGGCCTCGGCCAGGCGGGCATAACGACCGCTGTGTTCGGCCATGCCGTGGGACAGCAGGATCACGGCCTTCGGTGGGCCGTCCGGCAACCAGCGATTGACGTACAGGCGGCTGTGGTCACTGACGGTCAACCAGAAGGTGTCATGGATCATGGCGGTTCCTTTGCGCGGGGACGAGGCGGACATCGGCCGGGGCGTGTTGTCGCTCCATTGTATAGCGCATCCTCGCACAGGAAGCAGACCCTCCTGCGCATTGGCAGCAAGATTCATGATGTTAATGACTGTGTCCGGCATATTTGCCTGATGCCCGTTAGCTGCTAACGTCCGCTAAGCACCGCTTTTTTCGCCTTGGGCGCAGGCGGCCCCGCAGAGGCTCAGGTAAGAGGACAAAAACAATGCAACCTGATTTCTGGAATGACAAACGCCCCACCGGCGTACCCCTGGACATCGACCTGGGCGCCTACAAGTCGGTGATCGAGGTGTTCGAGCGCTCCTGCAAGAAGTTCGCCGACCGTCCGGCCTTCAGCAACATGGGCGTGACCCTGACCTACGCCGAGCTCGAGCGCTACAGCGCGGCCTTCGCCGGTTACCTGCAAAGCCACACCGAGCTGAAACCGGGCGATCGCATCGCGGTGCAGTTGCCCAACGTCCTGCATTACCCGATTGCCGTGTTCGGCGCGTTGCGCGCCGGGCTGGTGGTGGTCAACACCAATCCGCTGTACACCGTTCGCGAGATGCGCCATCAGTTCAAGGACTCCGGCGCCCGCGCGCTGGTGTACCTGAACCTGTTCGGCCAGCGGGTCCAGGAAGTGCTGCCCGATACCCAGATCGAGTACCTGATCGAAGCGAAGATGGGCGACCTGATGCCCGCCGCCAAGGGTTGGCTGACCAACCTGGTGGTGGACAAGGTGAAGAAGCTGGTCCCGGCCTATGACCTGCCCCAGGCGGCCTCGTTCAAGAGCGCCTTGCGCCTGGGCCGGGGCCACGCCATCCGACCCTTGAGCGTCGGCCTGGAAGATATCGCGGTGCTGCAATACACCGGCGGCACCACGGGGCTGGCCAAGGGTGCGATGCTGACCCACGGCAACCTGGTGGCGAACATGCAGCAGGCCCGGGGTTGCCTGTCCCAGCCCGGCGACGACGGCCAGCCGCTGCTCAAGGAAGGCCAGGAGGTGATGATCGCGCCGCTGCCGCTGTACCACATCTATGCCTTCACGGCGAACTGCATGTGCATGATGGTTACCGGCAACCACAACGTGCTGATCAGCAATCCACGGGACATCGGCGCCTTTATCAAGGAGTTGAAGAACTGGCGCTTTTCCGCGTTGCTGGGGCTCAACACCCTGTTCGTGGCGTTGATGGAGCATCCGGAGTTCAAGACCCTGGATTTCTCCAGCCTGAAACTCACCAACTCCGGCGGCACCGCGCTGGTCAAGGCAACCGCCGAGCGCTGGCACAAACTCACCGGTTGCCGCATCACCGAAGGCTACGGGCTGACCGAGACTTCGCCGATCGCCTGCACCAACCCCTATGGCGACAAGGGCAAGCTGGGCACGGTGGGTTTGCCGGTGCCCGGTACGGCCTTGAAGGTCATTGACGATAACGGGGTCGAGCAGCCGCTGGGTGAGCGTGGCGAGTTGTGTATCAAGGGGCCGCAGGTCATGAAGGGCTACTGGCAGCAGGTCGAGGCCACGGAACAGGTGCTGGATGCCGAGGGTTGGTTCAAGACCGGTGATATCGCGGTGATCGATCCGGACGGCTTCGTGCGCATTGTCGACCGCAAGAAGGACATGATCATCGTCTCGGGTTTCAACGTGTACCCCAATGAAATCGAAGACGTGGTGATGGCCCACCCGAAAGTCGCCAATTGCGCGGTGATCGGGGTGCCGGACGAGCGTTCCGGCGAGGCGGTGAAGTTGTTCGTGGTGGCGCGGGATTCGGGGGTCAGCCTCGAAGAACTGAAGGCCTACTGCAAGGAAAACTTTACCGGCTACAAGGTACCCAAGCACATCGTGCTGCGTGATTCGCTGCCGATGACGGCGGTGGGCAAGATCCTGCGGCGGGAGTTGCGGGATATCGCCTAGGCCGCGATAGATGTGGCGTTATTGAGGGCCTCTTCGCGGGCAAGCCCTGCTCCTACAGTTCGTCGTCGTTCACCGATTTTGTGTACGACACAATACTGTAGGAGCAGGGCTTGCCCGCGAAGCTTTTTGGGTCTGAAACCCTCGATCCAGAGCGAGATTCCAACAAATAGAATTTTTACTCTAAAAATGACCATTGGTATTTCTTGAGTCATTTTTATGACCGTAAGGGCCTCGTTTGGCTCTAGGCGACCCTCGGCAAAGCTGCTACTCTCGGCGCGCTTTGTGACTTCTCGGCGTAGGTTAAAGCCGGATTCACCCAATAAAAAACACAGACAAATAATAATCGCATCAAATGCGGTGCTGAATTCGCGTTGCTGAGGAGTAGGCTTCCATGATCGAAGACTTTTGGAAGGATAAGTACCCGGCTGGGATTGCTGCCGATATCAATCCCGACGAGTACCCGAATGTTCAGACGGTATTGAAACAGTCTTGCCAACGATTCGCCAGCAAGCCGGCCTTCAGCAACCTCGGCAAGACACTCACCTATGGTGAGTTGTACGAACTGTCGGGTGCTTTTGCCGCTTACTTGCAACAACACACCGACCTGCAACCGGGCGATCGTATCGCTGTGCAGTTGCCCAACGTGCTGCAATATCCGGTCGCGGTCTTCGGTGCCATTCGCGCCGGGCTGATCGTGGTCAACACCAACCCGCTGTACACCGCGCGGGAAATGGAACACCAATTCAACGACTCCGGCGCCAAGGCCCTGGTGTGCCTGGCGAACATGGCGCACCTGGCCGAAACCGTGGTGCCCAAGACCGGCGTCAAGCACGTTATCGTCACCGAAGTCGCCGACCTGTTGCCACCGCTCAAGCGCCTGCTGATCAACAGTGTCATCAAGTACGTGAAGAAGATGGTCCCGGCTTATCACCTGCCCAAGGCCGTCAAGTTCAACGATGTGCTGAGCAAGGGCCGTGGCCAGCCGGTCAAGGAAGCCAACCCGGCCAGCAGCGATGTCGCCGTGTTGCAATACACCGGTGGCACCACCGGCGTGGCCAAGGGCGCGATGCTGACCCACCGCAACCTGGTGGCGAACATGCTGCAGTGCAAGGCGCTGATGGGCTCGGACCTTAATGAAGGCTGTGAGATCGTCATCACCCCGCTGCCGCTGTACCACATCTATGCCTTTACCTTTCATTGCATGGCGATGATGCTGATCGGCAATCACAACATCCTGATCAGCAACCCGCGCGACCTGTCGGCGATGGTCAAGGAACTGTCGAAGTGGAAGTTCAGCGGCTTTGTCGGCCTGAACACCCTGTTCGTCGCACTGTGCAACAACGAGGGATTCCGCAAGCTGGATTTCTCCGCGCTCAAGGTCACCCTGTCCGGCGGCATGGCCCTGCAACTGGCCGCGGCCGAGCGCTGGAAAGCCGTGACCGGCTGCGCCATCTGCGAGGGTTACGGCATGACCGAAACCAGTCCGGTGGCAACGGTGAACCCGAGCCAGAGCATCCAGATCGGCACCATCGGCATTCCGGTGCCTTCGACCCTGTGCAAGGTGGTCAACGATGCCGGGGAAGAACAGGCCCTGGGCGAAATCGGCGAGCTGTGCATCAAGGGCCCGCAAGTGATGAAGGGCTACTGGCAGCGCCAGGACGCCACCGATGAGATCCTCGACAGCGAAGGCTGGTTGAAGACCGGCGATATCGCGATCATCCAGCCGGACGGCTACATGCGGATTGTCGATCGCAAGAAGGACATGATCCTGGTGTCGGGCTTCAACGTCTATCCGAACGAATTGGAAGACGTGCTGGCGACCTTGCCGGGTGTGCTGCAATGCGCGGCCATCGGCGTGCCGGATGAGAAATCCGGGGAAGTCATCAAGATCTTCATCGTCGCCAAGCCGGGGGTGACCCTGACCAAGGACCAGGTGATGGAGCATATGCGTGCCAATGTCACCGGCTACAAGGTGCCCAAGTTCGTCGAGTTCCGCGATGCGCTGCCGACCACCAACGTCGGCAAGATCCTGCGTCGCGAGCTGCGCGATAGCGAGCTCAAGAAGCTGGGCCTGAAGAAAATCGCCTGACCCGCTGAAACGACAAAGCCCCGCCATGCGGGGCTTTGTCATTTATGGCATTCGCTATTCAAGACTGCTGGAATGGCGAGAAATCCACACCGGTACCAGCCGGGCGTACGTCCTTGAGGAACGAGTCCTTGTCGGCGCTCAGCTCCAGGCTCAAGGTTGGGCGGCGCTTGCCGGCGTTGCGCACCACCAGGCCTTCCATCTTCTCGCGCAGGAACGCGGTCGTCACCTTCAGGTGCAGCAACTGGTCGTTGCTCGGGGTGTGCAACAACAGGTGTACCCATTCGTACTGGCCGATCGCCAGGCGAGCCACCGGGATATCGAACCACCAGATGTTCTTGTTGCGGTTCAGTTCGGTGAAGTGACAGTTGTTGACGCCCAGCACCGCGCCGCCCAGTTCCTGGTTGCGGCGGGCGATGGCCTGCTTTTTATCGAGTTTCATGACTTTCCTACCGTTATCGATCTTCAGCGCCAGAGCCTGAATCTGGCGCGCATTCTCAGGGGTTGGCGGGCAAACATAAAGCCAAACCTGAATTCTTCGATGAAAAGCCGTGGGCAAACACCGACTGAAAATAAATGAAACTCCGCGCGCAGGCCCCGGGTCAACCTTATGTCGAGACATGACACCCGCATTTCTTATTGGAGAAATATCATGAGCAGCACCAGCGATAAAATCAAAGGCACGGCGAACGAAGCGGTGGGTAACGTCAAGCAAGCCGTCGGCAAGGCCACCGGCAACAACCAGATGCGCGCCGAAGGCAAGGCCCAGGAACTCAAGGGCGATGTCCAGAAAGCTGTAGGAAAAGCCAAGGACGCCATCAAGAAAGGCGTCGACCGGGCCTGACCCTTCGCGGGCACGGACCATGCGGCCATCCCAGGATGGCCGTTTTCGCGTGGCGGCTACACTGGTTAAGATCGAGAAATGTTTTGAGGGTCGCCAACCGCGTTGCTTTGGGTTAGAAAGAGCTGTAGTGGAACCCCTTTGAGTCGCCTTGACTCGCTACCTTTATTTGCGGCGAAAGGAGACGCTATGATTTTCCCTGAGTTGCGCGACCTGCCCCTGCATCGCGTGATGATGCGCACGGTCACAGAATTCGTCGCCGACGAAATGTCGACCTATGCCTCGGCACTGGCCTACCAGATGCTGTTTTCGTTGTTTCCCTTCCTGTTGTTCCTGATCGCCCTGATCGGTTTCCTGCACCTGCCGGACTTTTTCACCTGGCTGCGCCTGCAGTCGGAGCTGGTGTTGCCGCCCCAGGCCCTGGACCAGGTCAACCCGGTGATCGACCAGTTGCAGCAATCCAAGGGCGGCCTGCTCTCGGTGGGTATCGTCATTGCCCTGTGGACTGCCTCGGCCGGCGTGCGCCTGATGATGAGCGCGATGAACGCCGCCTACGATGTGCTCGAGGGACGGCCGATCTGGAAGCGCTTCCCGCTGTCGATCTTCTACACCGTCGGCATCGCCGTGATGCTGCTGGCCGCCGCCGCGCTGATGGTGCTCGGGCCGCAGGTCATGAGCTGGCTGGCGGGACAGATCGGCATGGAGGAATACGTCGTCACGCTCTGGACCTGGCTGCGCTGGCCGGTGGTGGTGCTGCTGCTGATGTTCGCCGTGGCCCTGATGTACTACGTGATGCCGGACGTGAAGCAGAAATTCCGCTTTATCACCCCGGGCTCGGTGCTCGCGGTGGTGGTCTGGATCGTCGCGTCCCTGGGCTTCGGCTATTACGTGAAAACCTTCGCCGACTACAACGCAATGTATGGCAGTATCGGGGCGATCATCGTCCTGCTGCTGTACTTCTATATTTCCGCGGCGGTCCTGTTGCTCGGGGCTGAAATGAATGCGGTGATCGAACACATGTCGTCCGAAGGCAAGAATCCTGGCAAAAAGGACTTCCACGAGCATGACGACACCCTGCCTATCTCCGGATTGGGGCGGGACCACTCCCTCAAGCCGACTATTGACGAAACCTGATCATGATCCGTGAAATCCTGAAAATGGGCGATGAGCGCCTGCTGCGTATCGCTCCGCCGGTGCCGCCGGAATTGTTCAACAGCAAGGAGCTGTGGGAGCTGATCGACGATATGTTCCAGACCATGGAGCACGTCGGTGGCGTCGGCCTGGCCGCGCCGCAGATCGGCGTCGACCTGCAACTGGTGATCTTCGGTTTCGAGCATAGCGAACGTTATCCGGACGCCGAGGCGGTGCCGCAGACCATCCTGATCAACCCGCTGATCACGCCCCTGGGGCCGCAGCTGGAAGAAGGCTTTGAAGGTTGCCTTTCGGTACCGGGCCTGCGCGGCGCGGTGGACCGCTACTCGCGTATCCGCTACGAAGGCTTCACGCCCAATGGCGAACCGCTGGTGCGGATCGCCGAGGGCTTCCACGCCCGTGTGGTGCAACACGAATGCGACCACCTGATCGGCCGCCTATACCCGTCGCGGATCAGCGACTTCAGCAAATTCGGTTTCACCGAAGTGCTGTTCCCCGACCTGGACCCGACGGCGGACGATTGACCGCCGAAGTTTCCAGTTTCCCTTACTGGGCCGCCACCTTGCCGGGTTTGACGAAGCGCAGGGTCAGGCGGTCCGATTCGCCGATGGCCACATACTTGGCCCGGTCCTGGTCACCCAGCCTCAGCGACGGCGGCAAGGTCCAGACGCCGCCGGGGTAGTCCTTGGTGTCCTTGGGGTTGGCGTTGATTTCGCTCTGGCCTTCCAGCGCGAAGCCGGCATCGGTGGCCAGTTTCACCACGTAGGCGGTGGGCAGGTAGCCGCTTTGCTTGATACTGGCCAGGTCCGCGCCATCCTTGGCCCGGTGATCCACCACACCAAGCACGCCGCCCGGCTTCAGTACCTTGAAGAAGGCGCTGAACATCGCCGGGGCGTCATCGGCCATGACCCAGTTGTGCACATTGCGGAAGGTCAGCACGCGGTCCGCCGAGCCAGGTTTGCCGAACACCGGTGCCTGGGGATCGAACTCGACCACGCCGGCCTTGGCGTAGTGGCTCGGGTCCTTGGCGAATTTCTGCTTCAGGTTGTCGGCCGAGCGTTTGGCGAACTCACTGGTCGCGGGCGCCTGCACGGCCGCAATGTAATGGCCGTGGTCCTTGAGCAGCGGCGCGAGCACTTCGCTGTACCAGCCACCGCCGGGGGTGATTTCGATCACCGTCTGGTTGGCCTGCAAACCGAAGAACTGCAAGGTCTGTTGGGGATGGCGGTAGCCGTCGCGAACGCTGTTTTCCGGCGCCCGCCAGGAGCCTGCCAGGACCTTGGCGTATTGCGCGTCGGTGATGGCGCTATTGGCGGTGGCGGCCTGGCTGGCGAGAGGGGCGAGAAGGGCGGTCAAGGATAAAGCCACGAGCGTGCGTTTCATGATCATCCTGGTAAAAACGAGTGTGGGTTGGAGGCTAGCACGGGCAAATGCACCGCCGATCACACATTTTGCGCAGTCGACCTCACCAACGGTTCTATACCCAGGGCAATCATCGGCTTGCTGCGTGAGTAGCGCGCCAGACGCTCCGCCAGCGGCTGGGGCAGGGTCGGGTCGCCGCGGAAACCCAGGCGTTCATAGAACCCGCGCAGGTCGGGATGGCAGAACAGCCAGGTCGGGCCGCAGCAGTTGCCGAGCGCCTGTTGCAGCAACTGCGCGGCGATGCCCTGGCCGCGTCGTGATGGGGCGACAAACAGTCCGGTAAGCCAATGTCCCTGGGCAATCGGGGTCAGCGACAACCCGCCGATGATCTCCCCTTGCCGGGCCACCCACGGCTGTCCGTCGCTGGCCGAACGCATCGGCGAGTTGTGCGCGCGGTAGAACTTGTTCAGCAGTGGCCGTAGCGCTTCCGGCAGTGGGGCGTAGTCGGGATTGGGCATGGCATTTATTATCGCTGGAGAGGGCTGGCGTGGGATTATAAGAGAGCCGAAGTGCTCGGATGGGTGTATACCTGAGTCTACATCCATCTGGAGTACGCATCATGAGCAAGGGCATGGATTCAAAAAAAGCCACCAAGAAGAAACCCGCCAAGAGCGCCGACGAAAAGCGTGCGGCGAAGAAGGTCAAGAAGGTCGATGTGCTCGGCCATTGAGGGATCTAAGGATATAACCAATCGATCTGCAAGATTTTCCGCCGGTAATCCACATCAGGGGATAAAGCCGGGGTTTATCCATCGGCTGAACCTGTGTGAAGCCGACCGATGCCCAATTATCTTGATGTTGCTCAACGCGAAGAAATCCTGCACCTGAAACAAACCTTCACCGGCCGTACCGAATGGCCGACCTGGCTATTGCTGATCGGTGTCTATTCAAGCTGGTTCGCCGTGCTGCTGGCCAGTCCCTGGCTCGGCCTGTGGCCGAGCACGCTCTTGCTGATTCCCATCGTTACGCTGTGGATGTCGGTGCAGCACGAATTGCTGCACGGTCATCCGACCCGTTTTGTCTGGCTGAACAAGCTGATGGGTTATGCGCCGTTCGCCGTCTGGTATCCCTACACCCTCTATCGTGACAGCCACCTGTTGCATCACCGCGACGAGGACCTGACCTTGCCCGGTGTCGACCCGGAAAGCCGCTATTTCCGTCAGCAGGATTGGCAGCGCCGCTCGGCTCTGCAACGCAGCGTGCACTATTTGAACAAGACGGTCCCGGGACGCCTGCTGCTGGGAGCGCCACTGGCCTTGTTCGGCCTGGTCAAGGAGGAAGGCCAGCGCCTGCGCCGTGGCGAGCGCCAGGCCTGGCTGATGTGGCTGACCCACGGCACGCTGACCTTGTTGATGCTGGCGTTTATCGCCCATTACAGCCTGATCCCGGTCTGGCACTACCTGCTGCTGATCAGCGTCCCGGCGCTGTCGGTGGGGGCGCTGCGGTCTTTCTATGAACACCGCCCGAGTACCTTGCCGGAGCAACGCACGGTGCTCAACGAAGCGGGCTGGCCCTGGCGTTGGTTGTTCCTCAATCTGAACCTGCACCTGGTGCACCACGACCTGCCGAAACTGCCCTGGTATTTCCTGCCGCGGGTCTACTACGCGCGACGCGACGCCTGGTTGGCGCGCAGTGGTGGCTACCTGGTAAAAGGCTATGGCGAGCTGGCGCGACGGCATGCGCTGCAAGTCGTCGATAGCCCACGGCATCCGTTTGCCTGAGGACGATTCATGACTCACCGTTATGCAGAACTGTTGATGTATGTGGCGCCGCAGGAAGTGCGGGAGGCCAACGAGCGCTGGATCGAGCGGATTGTGGAAAAGCTCGGTGTGCGCCGGGGCTCTGCCCAGGATCTGGACTTGATGCAGCTCTGGCTATCCCCACAACTGCTGTTCACCCAGACCTGCGGGTATCCGCTGATGAGCCTGTTGCGCGGTCAGGTCAAGGTGATCGGGCGTCCGCGTTATGAGCTGGAATACGCCTCGGGCGGTGACCATTGCAGTCTGTTGCTGAGTCGTGAAAGCGAGGGCCGTCGTACCCTGGAAGACTTCTACGACAGCCGCGGCGTGATCAACGATGAAGGCTCCAATAGCGGGATGAACCTGCTGCGACATGCACTGGCACCCCTGCATCAGGACGGTCGGTTCTTCGCCAGTGTCGGGCAGAGTGGCGCTCACCGCGAAAGCCTGCGCTGGTTGCGCGAGGGCCTGGCCGACCTGGCGGCGGTGGACAGTGTGACCTTCGCCTACCTGGCACGTTTTGCAGCCCATGAGGTGGCCGGATTGAGAGTGGTGGCGCGTAGCGCCTTGAGTCCGTGCCTGCCTTACATCACCCATGCCGGGTCGAGCGTCGAGGAGATCGAGGGCATTCGGGTGGCGATGAACCAGGCGCTGCACGAGCTTCCCGATGTCGCGGTGACGTTGGGTTTGAGTGAAGTGTTGCCGGCAAGCGAGGCGGACTATCAGGTCTTGCTGGATTACCGGGACGAGGCCCGGGCGCTGGGATTTGCGTCAATTTATTAAATAGCTAAATAGAATATTAAAATAGTTTTTAAGTATTATTAAAGAATAATCCGTGTTGGTAGGATCCCTGCCACCGGACCACCGGACATACAGCGCATCTCTCTTCAATTGGAGCCACTATGTCCGGCGCCGACACACCTCACCGCGATTACGTGGGCGGATTGTTCCGTAGTCATTACCCATGGCTGTGCGCCCGTTTGCGCCGCCACCTGGATTCCAGCGCCAGCGCCGAAGACATCGCCGCCGACACTTTCGTCCAGTTGCTGATGGCCCCCGACGCCGTGCCGATTCGTCAGCCACGGGCGCTGCTGACCACCATTGCCCAGCGCCTGATGTACCAGCTCTGGCGCCGCCGCGACCTGGAGCGCGCCTACCTCGATGCCTTGCAACAGGCCCCCGACGTCGAAGTGCCGTCGCCTGAAGACCTGGCCCAGATGCTCGAAGCCCTGGAAAACATCGACTGCCTGCTCGACGGTCTGCCGGACAAGGTCAAGGCCACCTTCCTGCTGTCCCAGGTCAATGGCCTGACCTATCCCGAGATCGCCGCCGAGCTGGGCATTTCCCAACGCTCGGTCAGCGACTACATGACCCGGGCCATCAGCCGCTGCCTGCGCGCGAGGAGCGATTGAGATGAGCCGCGAGCCGCAAGACCCGCTGATCGAAGAGGTCACCCGCTGGATCGTCCTGCTGCATTCCGGTCATGCCAGTGACGCCGACCAGCGCGCCTACCGCCACTGGCGCAGCCAGGACCCGCGTCGCGAGCAACTTTGCAGCCAACTGGAAACCCGCCTCGGGGTGTTCCGCATTCCCATCGCCCAGGGCGTCGATGCGCAATTGCTGCAGCGCACCCTGAGCGCGCCGCCCAACCGCCGCAAGGTTTTGCAGGGTGCGCTGGCCGGAGTCGGTGTGATCCTCGGTGTCGCTCTCCTGGCCCGTGACGGCGGCCTGCCGCTGGCCGAACTGAGCGCCGACTTGCGCACCGGCACCGCCGAGCGCCGCAGCCTGGAGCTGCCGGATGGCAGCCGCTTGCAGCTCAACGCGCAAAGCGCCGCCGACATCGATTTCAGTCCCCGGCAGCGGCAACTCCGGCTGTTGGACGGTGAACTGCTGGCGCAGGTCGCCAATGACGCGGCCCGGCCTTTTGTCGTGCAGACCACCCAGGCGCGGGTGCACGCCTATGGCAATCGCTTGCAGGTGCGCGAAAGGGCCGGCAGCGGCCATGTCGTCGCGCTCAGCGGTGCCCTGGAAATCCACGGACCCGCCGGCGAATACCTGCAATTGCCGAGCGGTCACGAGGTGTCCTACGACCGCTATCGATTCGGCCCGATCCTGCCCAGTCGCATGGGGGCCACGGCCTGGGTCGAGGGACTGCTGGAAGTGCGCGACGCGGCACTGTCCGAGGTGATCGAGGCTTTGCGCCCTTATCGCCCGGGTGTGCTGAGACTGGACCCGGCCATCGCGCAACTGCGGGTCAGCGGTCTGTTCCGGCTGGACAACCCGCAGCAGGTACTCGACACCCTGGCCCGCACCTTGCCGATTCGTATCGCCCGGCACACCGACCTGTGGGTGACCTTGAGCCCTGCCTAGGCGCTTGGTTCTAAGACCATAACCAAAGGGTCTGCAAGTTTTTCATCGGCCATTGCACATCACTCCCGTAAGCGCTGCCGAGGGAGCAGCGCTGTTCGATTCCATGGGGGGAATCACTTTGCGTCCGTACAACACCAACACCGCAGTACGCCGTTCACTGCGCAGTTTTGCCATCGCACCCTTGGCCGGGCTGTTTCTCACCTGTGCCTACGGCGCCGAAGAAGCCCGGCAGGTTTATCACATCGCACCCGGTCCGCTGGACGAGGTGCTGCTCAATATCAGCCGGCAAAGCGGCCAGGTGATTTCCTTCACGCCGCAATTGAGCAACTACTCGTCGGCCCAGGTGGACGGTTCCCTGTCGGCCCGGCAGGCGGTGAACGAAGCCTTGCGTGGGACCGGCCTGCAATTGCAGGTCAGCCCCGAAGGCGCGTTCATCATCAAGGAGGGCGCCGCTTCGAGCCAGGCTGCCAGCACCGCCAAGGCCGCTACGCGCAGCAGCGATGCCGCCGCGCCGACCCTCGACCGCGTGGTCGCCATCGGCACACGGCGCAGCGATGCCACGGCCCTGACCAGCACCGCGCCGGTGGACGTGATCAACGCCGAGGAGCTCAAGCAGACCGGTGCCACCAGCCTCAACCAGGCCTTGTTCCAACTGCTGCCGTCCTTCAACTTTCCGCAGAATCAGAGCGCGACCCGTGGCCAGGACCCCAAGGGAGCGTCCTTGCGCGGGTTGGCCCCGGACCAGACCCTGGTACTGATCAACGGCAAGCGCCGGCATGCCTCGGCGGTGGTGAACATCTCCGGCGGCGTGCCCTTCGTGGGCGCGCAGCCGGTGGACCTGGACATGATCCCGATCAGCGCCATCGACCATGTCGAAGTGCTGCGCGACGGCGCCTCGGCGCAATACGGCTCCGACGCCATCGCCGGGGTGATCAACATTGTGCTCAAGGAGCGCGACAGCGGCGGCCAGATCAATACCCAACTGGGAAAATTCGCCCAGGGCGACGGTTTCTCCAAGGCCGCAGACGGCTGGTATGGCGTGGGCCTGCCGGGGGATGGTTTCCTGACCCTGAGTTTCAACAGCCTGAACAACAAACCCGATGATATCGGCGACAGCTACCAGGCCAACGGCCAGACCCAGGACCCACGCTGGGGCGGCGCCGGACGTGACAAGTACAACCTGGCGGCCAACGCCGAGATCGGCTTGAGCGATCAATGGCGTCTCTACAGCTTTGCCACCTTCGGCCAGGACACCTCGGTCAACAACACGCCGCCGTTGCTGGCGGGCAACCCGAACAACGTGGCGGCGATCTACCCCAATGGCACCATTCCCAAGTACCGCTATCGCTATGAAGACGGTGCACTGACCGTCGGTTCGCGCTACGAGGACGCGAGCCTGGGGCGCTTCGACCTGAGCGCCACCTACGGTCGCGATACCCATGACGAAACCGCGTTCGACACGGTCAACCCGAGCTTCGGCGCGGCCAGCCCGACCCGCTTCAATGTCGCCACGCTGATCAACGAACAGACCAACCTGACCCTGGACTACGCCAAGGACCTGGACGTGGATTGGTCCAAACATCCGCTGACGGTTTCCGCCGGGGTTGCCTATCGCAACGAGCGCTATCGCCTGGAGGCGGGTGATGCCGATTCCTACTCCTTCGGTGGCATCAACGGTGTCCAGGTCGGCGCGGTGCAGGCTTCGGGCCTGACGCCGGAGGACGCCGGAACCTACAGCCGCAATGTCGGCGGGGTGTATTTCGGCCTGGAAAACCAGCTCACCGACAAATTCCAGTTCGGCCTGGCCGGGCGTACCGAGCACTATTCGGACTTCGGTTCGGCCACCACCGGCAAGGTCTCGGCGCGCTATGACTTCACCCCACGGGTCGGCCTGCGGGCCACGGTGAACAACGCCTATCGCGCCCCGACCCTGGGCCAGATCGGCACTTCCTGGACCACCACCACCAACGTCGACTCCAACGGCAACCCGGTGCTGACCCGCATGCTGCCCGCCGACAACCCGGCGGCGCGGGCGTTGGGCGCGCAGCCGCTGAAACCGGAAAAGTCCACCAACTTCTCCCTTGGCATGGTGCTGCGGCCTACCGACCAGGCCTCGGTGACCATCGATGCCTACCAGATCAGCATTCGCGATCGCCTGCTCTACAGCGGCGGTATCTCGGGGCCCCAGGCCGAGCAGATCCTCCAGGCCGCCGGCTACGGCCAGTACACCTGGGCGCAGTTCATGACCAATGCCGCCGACACCCGCACCCGGGGTATCGACATCGTCGGCAAGTACAACCTCGACCTGCAGCAGTTCGGCAGCCTGGACTTGTCGGCGGGCTACACCAAGGCCAAGACCGTGATCGAGCGGATCAACTCCAACCCCTACGGCTTTGATGTGCTGACCCGTGAAGCCCGGGGCTTCCTCGAACACGGCTACCCGGAAGACAAGCTGGTGTTCGGCGCGGTGCATCGCTACGGCGCCTGGACCGTGGCGCTGAACGAGACCCGTTATGGCCAGTACCGCAAGTACGCGACCAGCGATGCTGCGGCGCAATACGACCAGACCTTCTCGGCGCAATGGACCACCGACCTGGACGTGAACTACGCCTTCACCAAGCAACTGCGGCTGTCGGTGGGGGCCAACAACCTGTTCGACAGCAAGCCGGACACCTTCAACCCGCAACTGCGCCAGACCGCGGGGCAGCAATACAGCTTCCTGTCGCCGGCGGCACCGGAGGGGGCCTTCTACTACACACGGCTGAGCTACGACTTCTGATCTTCAGGGCGACACATCCCTCCCAGGAGGAACGCAATCCCTGTAGGAGCAGGGCTTGCCCGCGAAGAGGCCCTCAAGATCGCTAAAAGCTTCGCGGGCAAGCCCAGCTCCTACAGGTTCGTATTCCAACGGGGGAGTCCCCGTGAAACACAACGATTGACCATGAAAACCAAACCACCACGAGGTGAACATGAAATCCATCAAGACCCTGTTCGGCGGCTCGCTACTGGCCCTGAGCCTGTTGGCCCAGCCGGCACCCGCCGCCGAAAAGAACGCCCCTATCCACTTCGGTGACATCACCTGGGAGAGCGGCAGCCTGATCACCGAAGTCCTGCGACTGATCGTCGAGAAAGGCTACGGCTACTCCACCGATACCCTGCCCGGCAGCACCGTGAGCCTGGAAGCCGCCCTGGCGAAAAACGATATCCAGGTCATCGGCGAAGAGTGGGCCGGACGCAGCCCGGCCTGGGTCAAGGCCGAAAGCGAAGGCAAGGTGTTCGGCGTCGGCGACACCGTCAAGGGCGCCACCGAAGGCTGGTGGGTACCTGAATACGTGATCAAGGGTGACCCGGCGCGGGGCATCAAGGCATTGGCACCGGACCTCAAGTCGGTGGCCGACCTGCCACGCTACAAGGACGTGTTCCGTGACCCGGAAGATCCGTCTCGCGGACGCTTCCTCAACAGCCCGACCGGCTGGACCTCGGAGATCGTCAACAGCCAGAAAATCAAGGCCTATGGCCTGAGCGACAGCTTCGTCAACTTCCGCACCGGTTCTGGCGCGGCGCTGGACGCGGAAGTGGCCTCCTCGGTCAAACGCGGCAAGCCGGTGCTTTTCTACTACTGGTCGCCGACCCCGCTGCTGGGTCGCTTCAACCTGGTGAAGCTGGAGGAGCCGCCGTTCGACGCCGAAGCCTGGAAGACCCTGGCCGATGGCAACAACCCGCACCCCCGTGGTACCCGCTCGATGCCGGCGCACCTGGCGATTGGTGTGTCCGCACCGTTCAAGGCGCAGTACCCGGATCTGGTGGAGTTCTTTACCAAAGTCGACCTGCCCATCGACCTGCTGAACCGTACCCTGGCCGAGATGGGTGAAAAACGCCTGCCGCCACGCCAGGTCGCCGAAGCCTTCCTGCGTGAGCAGCCACAGGTCTGGAACGCCTGGGTGCCCGCGGCCGTGGCCCAGCGTGTGAGTGGCAGCCTGTGATGTTCAAACGGTTATGCCTGTTACTGGGCTTGGGCCTGGCCAGTGCCGGCCCGCTGCTGGCCGCCGATCCCGCCACCGTGCGGATCGGCTACCAGAAGAGTTCGGTGAGCATGGTCCTGGCCCGCGAGCACCATCTGCTGGAGCAGGCGTTGCCCGGCACCCAGGTGCAATGGATCGAGTTTCCCGGCGGTCCGCAACTGATCGAGGCGCTCAACGGCGGCAGTGTCGATATCGGCAACAGCGGTGATATTCCGCCGATTTTCGCCCAGGTCGCCGGCATCGACCTGCTGTATATCGGTGTCGAGCCCAGCGACGGCAAGACCGAGGCGATTATCGTGCCCAAGGACAGCCCGGTGCGGCAACTGGCCGATCTCAAGGGCAAGCGGGTCGCCTTGCTCAAGGGCTCCAGCGCCCACAATCTGTTCCTCAAGAGCCTGGTCAAGGCCGGCCTGAGTCTCAGTGACGTGAACCTGGTCTACCTGTCGCCGGCTGATGCCCGCGCCGCGTTCGAGCAGGGCAAGCTCGATGCCTGGGTGATCTGGGACCCTTACTACTCGGCCGCGCTGATCGATGGTCGGGCGCGTTTGCTCAGCGACGGCCAGGGGCTCAATTCCGGTGGCAGTTTCTATATCGCCAGTGGCACCTTTGCTCGTCAGTATCCGCAGGCTATCGGCCCGTTGCTCAAGGCCTTCGGCGGGGCCCAGCAACTGTCGTTCGACGAGCCGCAGGCGTCCATCGACAGCATGACCCGGGTCCTCGGCCTGCAACGCGGGGTGATCGAGGGCTACTTCGCCCACCGCACCCATGCACCGCTCAAAGCGGTCGACCCGGCGACGATGCTCGACCAACAACGCACCGCCGACCGCTTCTACGCCAATGGCCTGATTCCCAAGGCGGTCCAGGTCGACCGGATCGTCTTCAAGGCCCCTTGAACCCGCAGAGGAAACCCCCTCCATGCAACCTGTCTACATCGATTTTCTCAACGGCCTGGACATCGCCGCCCTGGACCTGGGCAACGACGAAATCCTCGCCGCCATCGAAGCCAGCCTGGCCATCCAGGGGCGGGGAGAGGCGGTGATCGAGCCGCGTACCCACCTGATTCCGGGTGGCGGCATCAACGGCCACTTCAATGTGCTGCGCGGCGTATTGGGCGGCGACATCGGTTATGCCGGGGTCAAGGTGGTCGGCGATTTCGTCGACAACTACCGCAAGGGGCTGCCGTCGGAACTGGCGATCCTCAACCTGCTCGACCCGGCCACCGGCGTGCCCAAGGCGATTCTCGATGCCTCGGCGATCACTGATATGCGCACTGGTGCGGTCACCGCCATCGGCGCCAAGTACCTGGCCAATCCCGGCAGCAAGGTGCTCGGGCATATCGGTGCGCGGGGCACGGCCTACTGGAATGTGCGCCTGCTCGATCATCTGTTCGACTTCGACGAGATCCGCGTGCATTCGCGGCGCGAGGAAAGCCGCGAGGCCTTTGCCGAAAAACTGCGCCGCGACCTGGGCAAGCCGGTCACCGTGACCCATGACTGGGAAAGCACGGTGCGCGGTGCCGATATCGTGGTCGAGGCCTCGCGCCTGGACCAGCCGCAACCGCTGTTGCGTACCGAGTGGATCAAGCCCGGAGCCTTTGTCGTGCCCTATGGCACCATGAGCGCGGTGGAGCTGTCGCTGACCGATATCATGAGCAAGCTGGTGGTGGACGATTGGGGCCAGTGCAAGGGTGGCATGTTCGGTTCACTGCGGGCTCATGTGGAGGCGGGCAAGCTCAGTGAGCAGACCCTGCACGCCGAATTGGGGCAGATTGTCGCCGGCTTGAGGAGCGCGCGGCAGAGTTCCGAGGAAACCATTCTGTTCTGGCACCGGGGCCTGAGTCTGAGTGATATCGCCCTGGGGCATGCGTTGTTGCAGAAGGCGACGCGTCTGGGGATCGGCCAGCGATTGAGGTTCGCATGACGGCGGTCGAGCTGGACGGACAAGGTCTGGCGCTGGAGGACTGGCTGCGGGTGGTACGCGATGGCGCGCCGCTGGTTTTCAGTACCGCCGCGCGCCAGCGGATCGCCGACGGGCATGCCTTGTTGCTGTCTCGCGCCGAAGCCGGGGAGGCGATCTATGGCGTGACCACCGGCCTCGGCGCGGCGGTGGATGTGCGTTTGCCGCTGGATGATGGGCAGCTGCAGCAGCTTATTCCCCTGGGGCGCGCGGTGGGTGTCGGACGCCTGGCGAGTGCCGAGGAGGTGCGGGCGATTCTGTGCTCGCGCCTGGCGGGATTGGCCCAGGGCCGCTCGGGGATTTCCCCGGCCACGGCGGATGCGTTGCTGGGCTTGCTTGAGGCCGGGATCTATCCCGAGGTGCCGTTGACCGGTTCCATCGGCGAAAGTGATCTGGCGCCGCTGGCCCATCTGAGCCTGGCCTTGCTGGGGCAGGGTTGGGTGAGCTGGCGCGGCGAGCGTTTGTCGGCGGCCGAGGCGCTTTCGCGCAATGGGCTTGAGCCGGCCCGGTTGATCGGCAAGGACGGTCTGGCGCTGGTCTCGGCGAATGCCGCCAGCATCGGATTGGGCGCCCTATTGGTGGCTGAGGCTGAGCGTGCGCTGGAGACTTTGCTGGCGGCCTTGGCGCTGTCCTGCGAGGGCTATCGCGCCAATCTCAGTCCGTTCCAAGCCTGGGCGTCGCGTTTGCGTCCGGCGGCGGGGCAGAGCGAAGCCTCGGCGGCCTTGCTGGCGCTGCTGGCCGCCGGCGAGCTGAATGAAGAAGGGGCGGCGAGGCGCTTGCAGGACCCCTTGAGTTTTCGCTGTGCAACCGTGGTCCAGGGCGCGGCGCTGCAGGCGTGGCAGCAGTTGCGCGATACCGTGGCGCTGGAGTTGGCGAGTGGCGCGGACAACCCGGCCTTGATCGTCGAGGCGCAGAGCGTGTTGGCCAATGCCAATTTCGACAGCACCCACCTGGCCTTGGCCGGGGAGGGACTGGGCCTGGCCTTCAGTCGGCTGGCGGCCTGTTCGGCGGAGCGCATGGCCAAGCTGCTGTCGCCGGGCTCCAGCGAACTGCCGCGCTTTTTGATCGAGCAACCGGGGCATGTGGGCCTGGCAGCGTTGCAGCGCACGGCGTCGGCGTTGGTGGCGAAGATCGGCCATCTGGCCAATCCATTGCCGGCGGTGAGCATTGCGGTGGCAGATCGGGTGGAGGATTACGCCGGACAGGCACTGGCGGTGATCGAGAAAACCCGTGAGCTGACGCGGCACCTGACCACGCTGGCGGCCATCGAGCTGATTGTCGCGGCGCAGGCGGTGGACCTGCGCGGCGCATTGCGTCTGGGGGAGGGCAGTGGGGCGATCTACCGGGCAGTGCGCAGTCAGGTGGCGCGGCTCGACCATGATCGCCCAACGGCCTGGGATGTCGAGGCGTTGCTGGGATTGATCGAGACGCGGGGGATCACCTGATGACTCAGGCCGCCAGTTCTACCGCCAGCGCAGCGATCACCGCCGGGCGCTGATCGATCCGGGCCATGAATCGTTGCAGTGCCGGCCACGGTCCCAGGTCCAGGCCAAGGAAGGCCGTCCAGCGCAGCACGGTGAACAGGTAGGCATCGGCCACGCTGAAGTGCTCGCCCAGCAGGTAGTCGCGCTGCTCCAGCGTCGTGCTCAGCAAGGCGAAACGCTTGTACAGCTTCTCCCGGAAAATCGCCTTCACTTCATCCGGTATCGCACTGTTGAACAATGGCCCCATCCCGCCATGCACTTCGCCGGAAATGAAGTTCAGTGCTTCCTGCAAACGTGAGCGCTCCCAGCTGCCATTGAGCGGTGCCAGTTCGGCCTCGGGCTTGAGATCCGCGAGAAACTGCACGATGGCCACGCCTTCGGTGAGCACCTGGCCATTGTCCAATTGAAGGGCGGCCACATAACCCTTGGGATTGATCTTGAGGAAGTCCTCTCCGTGCTCGGTGACTTTGCTCTGGTTGTCGACCCGTACCAGTTCGAAGGGCAGGCCCAGCTCGCGCAGGACAATATGCGGTGACAGCGAGCAGGTGTTTGGGACGTAGTACAGCTTCATGACAATGAGACTCCCTGAATAGGAACTGTGTTCAGCCTTGACGGCCTTGGCGAGCGGCAGTGTCATATGGCGCCCTGACCTGGGTAAAATTAATTCTTGAGAAACCAGCCATAAGGTCAGCTACTGTCATGATGAATCTGCTGCATTGGCGTTTACTGGTAGCGGTACTCGATACCGGCACCCTGACCCGGGCCGCCGAACAGGTCGGCATGACCCAATCGGCGGCCAGTCAGGCGCTGGCGGCGATGGAACAGACCCTCGGCGTCCAGCTGTTCACCCGCCATGCCCGCGAGTCATTGCCCACCGCCATCGGCCAGCAGGTCCTGGCCCAGGCGCGGGTGATGCTTGCGGCTCTGGAAAACATTCGCCAGTTGGTCGACAGCGAGAAAGGACTGGTCGGTGGCAGTATTCGCCTGGCGAGTTTTCCGATGATCCTGGGCTCCTTGCTGCCACCGCTGTTGCGTCAGTTCCGCCAGCGCCATCCCGGTATCGAAGTGGTGGCGCTGGAGGTCAGCGACCATGAAGTGCAGGCCATGCTCGCCAATGACACCGTGGATGTCGGCGTGGTGCTCAACCCCGACATCGAAAGTGGCGCTCTGGAGCTGGGGCACGACACCTGGGTCGCGGTGGTTCCCATGGCCCATCGACTGGCCGCCAGGGGCGCCGATGGCTGCGTGAGCCTGGCCGAGTTGGTCGCAGAGCCCTTTGTACTGGCGACCGGCGGTTGCGCGGTCAACGCCCGGAGCATTGCCGCCGAAATCGGCCTGTCGCTGCAGGATATTCGCGTCGAGGTCCGTGAGTGGAGCAGCGCCTACACCCTGGTGCGGGAAAACCTCGGCGTGACGCTGGTTCCCGAACTGGCCCTGCCTGCCGAGCGCAAGGGCCTGCGGGTGTTGCGCCTGGAGGTGCCGATCGAACGACGCTTCGGCTTGCTGCCGTCGGCCGTGGGGGCTCGCTCGGCGGCGGTGCAGGCCTTGTTCGAAATGTTACGCTGATCTACGGGGATCGGTATCGAATAAGCCAGCAACAGTTGGTTGCTGGCCACTGGTTTTTGCAGGAGCCGGCTTGCTGGCTGGACGTCAGCGATAACGCGGCAAGCCTGACACCGTGCGGTGCTTGGGCTGTCATCGCCGGCAAGCCGGCTCCCACTGAATCTGGGAACCGTGCCGGTCGGTTTACTGGCTGGCGGTGGCCAGGAAGGCTCCGGCCGCCTGCTGGTCGGCAGGGTTGGCCTTGTTGTCCGCGGTCTTCGCGTTGAACTCCATCTTCATGCGCTCGGCAATCTTGTCTTCGATGCCTTTCTGTTTTTCCGGCGACATGCTTTTCAGGTCGTCCTCGGTCAGTCCCTCTTCCTTGAGTATCTGATCACGGATGCGTTGGGCCACCGGCTTGCTCATGTAGTCCTTGAAGGCCTTCATCGCGTCGCTGTCGTTGCTCGCGGCGGCAGGCGGGGCCGTGCGGGTCGTCGGTGCGGTGGCGGTCAGGGTCGCCGGAAGCGCGACGGTCGGCACTGCCGCCTGCAGCTGCACACGGGTCTTGGCGAAGGCCGCATTGACGTTGTCGGCGATCTGGTCCGCGGCGTTCTGGGTGCCGGGGACGGTGCTGGCTGCACTGGTCGCCTGGGCATTCTGGATAAAACCACTGGACAGCGCGTTGGCGGCAGCGGTGGTCGGGTCCTGGTCCGTGCGATGGCTGGGCTGAACCACTGGGTTATAACGGGCATTGATCAACATGGGATAAACCCCTGAATGAGGGAACATGACCCGTGTCAGCAATTTGTATGCCTGTTGGTACAAACACAGGCTTATCAACGTCTGACGGGTACATACCGGACAAACGGGCAGCGGCAGGCGGAGGCGCATTGCCGCCTGGGTTGCCGCTCCCGGCAGTGCGCTTGCGGCTTCAGCGGATCGGCAGGTCGAACTCGCGGAACGCGTCGTCCACCGGTTGATAACCCAGTACCCGGACGGTCTCGCTCAGGTCCAGGCGCTTGAAGCGGTTGTTGGAAATACCGTGGGCCACCAGGTGTTGCACGCCTTTGACCTCGATGGCCTTCTGTAACAACTGCACGGCGTCGCGCGGGCTGAGCCAGGCACTCAGGTCGCGGGCGTTGCGCAGGTCATGATCGTCGGGAAACTCGAAGGCGCCGATGCGCAGGACAATGGTCGATAAGCCGTGCCGTGCCGAATAGAACGCACACAGCGCTTCGCCATAACATTTGCTCACCCCGTACAGATTGGCCGGCATCACCGGCATGCCCGGGGTGATCTGCCGGTCCACCGGGTAACCCTCGATGGTCTGGGCGCTGCTGGCGAACACCACGCGTTTGCACTGGGCGTTTGCGGCGGCCTCCAGCAGGTAGGTGGTGGCCAGGATATTGTTCGGCAGCAGCTCCTCGAAGGAGGAGTCGGCAAAAGGAATACCCGCCAGGTGCACCACCACGTCGATACCATCGACCAAGGCCGCGAGTTCTTCCTTCTCAGCCATGTCCAGGCGGACAAAGCGGTGCTCGCCGATGGCAAAGTCCGGATGGTGGCGGTCGGCGAGAACAAAGTCGTATTGGTGTTGCGTCGCCTGGAAAAACGTCTTGCCGATACGACCGCAGGCCCCGGTCAGCAATACCTTGAGTGGGTTCATATACAACTTCCGTGTAGGTTTTCTGACCTTAATATGAAGGTTATGTGACGATTAAAGGTAGACCATGGCCGCCAGTCTGTCTGGTCAATAAATCTCTGGCTCAGGGTTCGCGTGGCGTTTTAGGATAGTGGCCTGTCGCTTTCATCCAACCCTCTGAGGTCCCCGCTAGATGCACAAGGCATTGCGTAAATTCGGCTGTGTGGCCGGATTGTTGACGCCCTTCTGGTTACTCGTCGGGCTGGCCCTGGCCGGAGCGCTGTATCCGGGCTATAGCCATCTCAACCAGGCCATGAGTGAACTGGGTGCGCTGGGCGCACCGACCCACGAGTTGTCGCCGTTGATCAACAACCTGCCGTTGGGGCTGTTGTTCTTTGCCTTTGGCGTGACGGTCTTCGCCTGTTTCGAAGGGCGCGGGCTGGCGCAGATCAGTGGGGTACTGATTGCGCTGCACGGCATCGCCAGCCTGTTTACCGGTTACTTTTCCTGCGACGCCGGCTGTGGGTTGCAGCACCCGTCCTTCAGCCAGACCGTGCATAACAGCGCGTGGCTGATGATGTTTCTGACCCTGGTGATCGCCAACGCCCTGTGGGTGTATCTCGCCGCGCGCTTGCTGGGTTCGAAAGCCTTCGCCTGGTTTTCCCTGGCGTGCACCCTGGTGGCTGTGGCGGCGTTGCCGTTGATGGGGCAGGCGGTGGCGGCGGGCGAGGGCTTCGGTCTGTACCAGCGCCTGAACTACGGCGCTTCGGTGGTCTGGATCGGGGTGTTTGCCGCGCTGCTGCTGGTCAGGGAAAAGCGTCGCACCGATCAGGCTTGATGCCGCTCAATCCCCGCCGAGCCGGGGATTGATTTCTGTGCCTGAGGCCCTTCAACTGCTCTCACGCACCATCAGTTCAAAGCCCATATCCTGCACCGGCTGGGCCACCGGGTTGCCGGCCATCAAGCTCAGCATCTGTTCCGCCGCCCGCCGGCCGATGGCCTCCCGGGGTGTGCGGATGCTGCTCAGGCGCGGGACCATGAAGGCCGAGCCGGGCAGGTCGTTGAAGCCCACCACCGCGACCTGCTCCGGAACCTTGATACCACAGCGTATGGCCTCCAGCAGGGCGCCCTGGGCCAGGTCGTCGTTGCCGAAGAAGATCCCGTCGACCTGCGGATGGCTCTGCATCAGTTGCAGGAACAGTTCGCCGCCCAGGCCCACCGACGAGGGGCGCGGGGTCAGCAGTTCCAGGTCCGGGTGGTACAGCCCGGCCGCCTGCAGCGCCTGGCGAAAGCCTTCGCCGCGCAGGAGCGTGCGCTGGTCCAGTTGCGCGCCGATATAGGCCAGGTGCCTGCGACCACGGGAGATCAGGTGCTCGGCCACGGTGGCGCCGGCGTTCTGTTGCGAGAAGCCGACGCAGTTCACCCCGGCGCCGGGGTCCAGGTCCATCATATAGACGCAGGGCACGTTGCTCGCTTCGATCATCCGCCGCGCGCTTTCCGAACGGTCGAAACCGGTCAGCAACAAGCCCCGTGGCTGGTAGGCCATGTAGTTGCGCAGCAGGTTTTCTTCTTCGTCGCGGGAATAGTGATAGTTGCCGATCAGCACCTCGAAGCCCCGCGGGCGCAGCACCGAGTGAATGGCTTCGAGGGTGTCGATAAACAGCAGGTTGGACAACGACGGCACCAGTACCACCACCGAATGGCTCTGGGCCGAGGCCAGGGCGCGGGCGGCCGGGTTGACCACGTAGTTCAGTTCTTCCGCCGCCTGTCGGACTTTTTCCACCAGGTCCGTGGCCACACTGCTGATGCCACGCAGGGCCCGCGACGCGGTGATCGGACTGACGCCGGCCAGGCGCGCGACTTCGCTAAGGGTAGGGCGTCCCGTGGTACGGGTATTCTTGTCGGTTTTGGTGGAGGTCATCGGACGGCTTGCCAAACAAAATTCAAGGCACTAAGGTAGCGCTGTCTCGACGAGCCTGCAATTGTTCGAGCGCGGTTGGCCTGATCGCGTCGGATGCTGTCGTGGATGTTTAGCGCATCACCCCATAAAAATGACAAGAAAGCGTCGGTAGTCTGTGTTTTGTGCTTTGCTTTCCGAGTATGGAAGCTTCGACAAAGACAGCGCTGTCTGCGTGCTGAGGTGTTACATGAGTCAACCCATCACTGCCCTGGTCATCATGGGCGTCTCCGGTTGCGGCAAGTCCAGTGTGGGCGAGGCCCTGTGCCGGCTCAACGGCGCGACCCAGATCGAAGGCGACAGCTTTCACCCCGCCGCCAATATCGCCAAGATGAGTGCCGGCATCCCCCTGACCGATGATGACCGTGCCGGCTGGCTCGACAGCCTGTGCGACGAGTTGCGCGCGGTCCTGGCCACGGGCGGGCATCCGGTGCTGACCTGTTCGGCGCTCAAGCACAGCTACCGCGAACGCCTGCGCAGCGCGGCGCCGGGCCTGGGCTTCGTATTTCTCGAACTGAGCCGTGAAGTCGCCGCCGAGCGGGTGGCCCATCGTCCCGGGCACTTCATGCCCTCGACCCTGATCGACAGCCAGTTCGCCACCCTTGAATCGCCGGTCGGCGAGCCCCTGACCCTGGCCCTCGATGCCTCGACCCAGAGCATCGAGCGTCTGGCCCAGTCGGCCCATCGCTGGTGGCAGGCACACGGGCTGGAACGTTCGGCCTGATTTTCGTCTCGAAAAGATAGCGCTATCCCATTGGGCTATCGTCAAATCACGCAACGCATAAAAACAACAAGCAGGAGACACCTTATGTTCGGACTGTCCCACGAGACCTATCTGTTGCTGGATGCAGTGGTCACGATTATCGGGCTGATCGTGTTGATCACCCGCTTCAGGATTCACCCCTTTATCGGCTTGATCATCGCCTCGGCGTTTCTCGGCCTGACCTCGGGCATGCCCGCGGACAAGATCATCAAGGCCTTCCAGGACGGCTTCGGCGGCGTGCTGGGTTTTGTCGGAATCATCCTTGCGCTGGGGACCATGCTTGGCAAGATGATGTCCGATTCCGGCGGTGCCGATCAGATCGCCCAGACCCTGATCCGCGCCTTCGGCAAGGAGCAGGTGCAGTGGGCGATGATGTGCTCGGCGTTCCTGGTGGGCATTCCGCTGTTCTTCGAGATCGGCTTCGTGCTGCTGATTCCGCTGGTGTTCATCGTTGCGCGACGGACCGGCGTGCCGCTGATCAAGATCGGTATTCCGCTGTTGGCCGGGCTTTCGGCGGTGCACGGCCTGGTGCCGCCGCATCCGGGGCCGCTGCTGGCCATCGGGGTGTTCAATGCGGACATCGGCAAGACCATTTTCTACGGCCTGATCGTCGCCCTGCCGACCGCCATCATCGCCGGTCCGATCTACGGGACCTTCATCGCCAAATACATCCCGGGCAACCCTTCCCAGGAACTGGTCGACCAGTTGGCCCGTGAGCCGCAAGTGAAAGCGCTGCCGAGTTTCAGCGTGACCCTGGTCACCGTCTTGTTGCCGGTGTTCCTGATGTTGCTCAAGACCTTTGCCGACATTGCCCTGCCGGACGGGCATTTCTTCCGTATCTGGATGGACATGATCGGTCACCCGATCAGCGCCTTGCTGCTGGCCCTGCTGTTGGCGCTCTACACCTTCGGCAAACGCCAGGGCATGGATTCCAAACGCGTGCTCAAGCTGCTCGATGCCAGCCTGGCGCCGACCGCGGCGATCATCCTGATCATTGGTGCCGGCGGTGGCTTCAAGCAGATGCTGGTGACCAGTGGCGTGGGTGATGTGATCGGGCATATCGCCGTGAATGCGCAGATATCACCTATCCTGCTGGCCTGGCTGGTGGCGGCGGTGATCCGCATCGCCACGGGTTCGGCGACGGTGGCGACCATTACCGGGGCGGGCATCGTGATGCCGGTGGTGGACCTGATCCCAGGGGTGAACCGTGAACTGCTGGTGCTGGCGACGGGGGCGGGTTCGTTGATCCTGTCCCACGTCAACGATGCCGGGTTCTGGCTGGTCAAGCAGTACTTCAATATGACCGTGGCCGAGACGTTCAAGACCTGGACGGCCATGGAGACCATTCTGTCGGTGGTGGGGCTGGTGTTTATCCTGCTGTTGTCGCTGGTGGTCTAAACGAATCGGGGCCGACACCTGTGAAGGTGTCGGCCCCGAATCATGTGGCAAGCGCACTCGCTACACAGGTTATTCCGCGGTAGCTTTCTTCAGCAGGCCATCGGTGCGGAACATCCCGCGAATCCCGCGTACCGCCTGGCGGATGCGGTCGAGGTTTTCAATCAGGGCGAACCGCACATGGTCGTCGCCGTACTCGCCAAAGCCGACCCCCGGCGAGACGCAGACCTTGGCTTCGGCCAGCAGCTTCTTGGCGAACTCCAGCGAGCCCATCTGGGCATATTCCTCGGGAATCTTCGCCCAGACGTACATCGAGGCCTTGGGGTTCTCGACCATCCAGCCCAGTTCATGCAAGCCTTTGACCAGTACGTTGCGTCGTTGGCGATACTGCTCGGCGATATCCTTGACGCATTGCTGATCGCCCTCCAGCGCGGCGATGGCCGCCACCTGCAACGGCGTGAAGGTGCCGTAGTCGTGGTAACTCTTGATCCGCGCCAGGGCGCTGACCAACTCCGGATTGCCGACCATGAAACCGATGCGCCAGCCGGCCATGTTGTAGCTCTTGGACAGGGTGAAAAACTCCACCGCGATGTCCTTGGCTCCGGGCACCTGCATGATCGACGGGGCTTTCCAGCCGTCGTAGACGATGTCGGCATAGGCCAGGTCGTGGATCACCAGCACGTCGTACTGCTTGGCCAGGGCGATCACCCGTTCGAAGAAGTCCAGTTCCACGCACTGCGCGGTGGGGTTCGAGGGGAAACCGAGAATCATCATCTTCGGCTTGGGAATGGAGCCACGGATGGCCCGCTCCAGCTCGGCGAAGAAGTCTACGCCCGGCACCAGCGGCACCGAACGGACCTGGGCGCCGGCGATCACCGCGCCGTAGATATGGATCGGGTAGCTGGGGTTGGGCACCAGCACCGTGTCGCCTTGGTCGAGGGTGGCGAGCATCAGGTGGGCCAGGCCCTCTTTCGAACCGATGGTGACGATGGCTTCGGTTTCCGGGTCGATATCGACCTGGTAGCGATCCTTGTACCAGTGGGAAATCGCCCGGCGCAGCCGTGGGATGCCCTTGGACGTGGAGTAGCCGTGGGTGTCTTCGCGCTGGGCGACGGTGACCAGTTTTTCGACGATATGTGGCGGAGTGGCGCCGTCGGGGTTACCCATGCTCAAGTCGATGATGTCTTCGCCACGACGACGGGCGGCCATCTTAAGCTCGGCAGTGATATTGAATACGTAGGGGGGGAGTCGATCAATGCGCGCAAAGCGGCGCGGCGAACCTGGGTCTGCCATGTAAACCTCTGACACGTAAGCGCCCGGAACCGTCCGAGCGACGTCGGCCACTGCGGTGGCCTGCGGAGCAGACAATAAGGGCGATGCTGGTCATCTGTCCAGATGGGCGACGGAAAATATTTTCCGCCGGGGGGACAAGCGTCGGGTCGCCCAACGACAGGATTATTTGCTTCTATACTGCTTTTCGGAGTTGTTTCCCCTATGGAGTTTGCCCTCATGGACGCAGCACATAACCTTGGCTACACGCAGGCCTTGCCAGCGCCACGCTTCGAGCACGGTCACTTTCAGTTGATTGCCGGCCTGGGCGCACGTTTTACCGCCGAGACGTCGGGATCTATCCCTGACCTGTGGGATGCCTTCGTGCCGCACATCGGAAAAGTCCCCAGCCAGGTGGGTGAGGTGACGTACGGTATCTGCTGCCATCCGGATGGCGAGGGCGGCTTCGAGTACATCGCCGGAGTGCAGATCAGCAAGCTCGACGACCTGCCTGAGCTGTATCGCTGGGTGGAATTGCAGGACCAGCAATACGCGGTGTTTGAACACCAGGGCTCCCTCGACACCCTCAAGCACACCTTCGAGGCCATCTGGAACCACTGGTTGCCGCAATCCGGCTACCTGGCGGCCGAAGCGCCGGAGTTCGAGCGCTACAGCGCCGATTTCAATCCGGAAAAAGGCACCGGCACGGTGGAAATCTGGTTGCCGATCAAGGCCTGATTCTGTGCCGCTGACGTTCCCCTTCGGCAGAAGGGGAGCGTTCTTCTATACGCCATCTTAACGTCCCCCCCGGCAATCAGTGCCCGACCTTAATACCCGCGCCCGTACCCTTTGATCTGGCTTGCGGCGCCCTTGCGTGCGCTTGAGCGAGCCGACCGATTTGGCAAGGGGACACCTGTGTTGACACTCAAACTCATCTACCTGCTCAGCGGCCTGGGCGCGGCCGGCCTGTTCGTCTATCTGGGCTACGCGCTGATCCGCGCCGAAGACTTCTGATTCCTGTCCACGCCTCGTCGCAGGCGCTTCGTGCGGTCCGCAAGGACCCTATAGAACAAGGAAACCAACCATGTACGACCTGATTTTCCTGGGCGCGACCCTGGTGTTTTTCGGCGCGACAGCCTTGTTCATTGTCGCCTTGAACAAGATTTGAACGGAGCTTGCACATGTTGACCGTACTGCTGGAATTTGCGCTGGTCCTGGGTCTGATGACCGGGCTTGCCGTCTTGATGGGGCGCTGGTTGAGCCGGGTCTTTTCTCACCCTGGCCATGCGCTGCCGGAGCGTCTGACCTATCGCCTGCTGGGCGTCGATCCACGGGAAACCATGGGGTGGGCCCGCTACGGCTCGGCGCTGCTGTTGTCCAACGGCGCGATGATGCTGCTGGGCTACCTGCTGTTGCGCCTGCAGGGTTCATTGCCGATCAATCCGCTGGGCCTGGCCGCCCAGGCCCCGGACCTGGCGTTCAACACCGCCGCCTCGTTTATCACCAACACCAACTGGCAGGCCTATTCGGGCGAAACCAGCCTGTCCAACTTCAGCCAGATGGCGGTGATCACCTTCCTGATGTTTGTCGGTGCCACCTCCGGTGTGGTCGCCGCCGCCGGATTTATCCGCGGCTTGAGCCGCAGCAGCGCGACGGATATCGGCAACTACTGGGTGGACTTCACCCGCATCCTCTACCGGGTGATGTTGCCGTTTTGCTTCGCCATGGCGCTGGTCTATATCTGGCAGGGTATGCCGCAGACCTTCTCCTCCCAGGCCCTGGCGACCACCCTTGAAGGTGCGCAGCAACAACTGATCGTCGGTGCGGTCGCGAGCTTCGAGTCGATCAAGCATATCGGTACCAACGGTGGCGGCTTTTTCAGCATGAACGCCGCGCACCCGTTCGAGAACCCGACGCCACTGACCAACATCCTGCATATCTTCAGCATGTTGCTGATCCCCTCGGCGCTGACCTATGCCTTCGGCAGCCTGTTGGCCCGTCGGCGCCAGGGCTGGGTGTTCTTCGGCACCTTCCTGGTGATGTTCGTCGGTTTTCTCGCGGTGGTCTATTTTGCCGAGCAGGCTGGCAACCCGCTGTTGACCCGGCTGGGCGTCGACCAACTGCTGTCGGCGACCCAGAGCGGCGGCAATATGGAAGGCAAGGAACTGCGTTTCGGCATCGCCGATACCAGTCTGTTCATCGCCACCACCACCGGCGCCACCACCGGCTCGGTCAATGCCATGCATGACTCGCTGATGCCCATGGGCGGCTTCGTGCCCATGGCGCAGATGATGCTCAACTGCGTGTTCGGCGGCGACGGCGTGGGCTTTATCAACCTGATCCAGTACGCCCTGCTGACGGTGTTCCTGGTGGGCATGATGATCGGTCGCACCCCCGAGTTCCTCGGCAAGCGCATCGAAGCCCGGGAGATGAAACTGGTGATGCTCTCGGTGCTCGCGCATCCGATCTGCATCCTCGGCTTCACCGCCCTGGCGGCGCTCTGGCCGGGCACCCTGGACAGCCTGAACAACGTCGGGCCCCACGGTTTCAGCGAGGTGCTCTACGCCTACACCTCCGGCACCGCCAACAACGGTTCGGCCTTCGCCGGGCTGAACGCCAACACCCCGTTCTTCAACACCACCATCGGCCTGGCGATGTTGCTGGGGCGTTTCTTCACCCTGCTGCCGATGCTCGCCGTGGCCGGCTCCCTGGCCTTTAAAAAGACCACGCCGGCCGGTGCCGGGACTATTCCCACTGCCACGCCGCTGTTCATGTTCCTGGTGGTGTTCGTGGTGCTGGTGGTCGGCGGTTTGACCTTCCTGCCGGCGCTCGCGCTGGGGCCAGTGGTCGAGCAGTTGCAACTGCTCTCCAGCCAGACCTACAAGTGAGGATATTTGCATGACTACGCGTATTTCCACGCCGCCGCTGGCGGTGACTCAAGGGCTGTTCCGCGGCCTGGGGCGCCCGGTGCTGGTGTCCTCGGTGATGTTCATGTTGCTGACTGGCCTGGCCTATCCGGCGCTCACCACCCTGGCGGCCAACCTGCTGTTTCCGTTCCAGGCCCAGGGCAGCCTGCTGGAACGCGACGGCCAGGTGGTCGGCTCGGTGCTGATCGGCCAGGCGTTCAACCGCCCGGAGTATTTCCAGGCCCGCCCCAGCGTGACCCAGAACGTCGATCCGAACGACGCCAGCAAGACCGTGACCACGCCCTACAACGCCGGCCTCAGCGGGGCCAGCAACCTGGGCCCGACCAGCCAGCGTCAGCTCGACGCGGTCAAGGAGCGGGCCGTGGCCTATCGCGCCTCGAACGGCCTGGACCCGCAAGCGCCGGTGCCGGTCGACGCGGTGACGGCTTCGGCGTCCGGCTTGGACCCGCATATTTCAGTGGCCAACGCGCTGATCCAGGCGCGGCGCGTCGCACCGCTGCGGCAGCTGTCCGAAGACGCCCTGCTGACCTTGGTCCGGACGTCGACCGAGACGCGTACCTTCGGCCTGCTCGGCGAGCCGCGAGTCAATGTGCTGCAACTCAACCTGGCGCTGGATGCCTTGGCGACACCCCGCCAGTCCCCAGTCGTCGTCACTGAGTAAGAGAATCGATCATGAGTGACATGAAAGCCCGTTTGCCTTTGTTCGACCGCGAGCTGTTGCTGGCCGCCGGCGTGGATGCCTTCCGGAAACTGCTGCCCCAGGCCCAGTGGAAAAATCCGGTGATGTTCGTGGTGTACCTCGGCAGCCTGCTCACCACCTTGTTGTGGTTGCAGTCCTGGGGAGGCCAGGGCGAGGCACCGAGTGGTTTTATCCTGAGCATCTGCCTGTGGCTGTGGTTCACCGTGCTGTTCGCCAACTTCGCCGAAGCCCTGGCCGAGGGGCGGAGCCGGGCACAGGCGGCGAGCCTGCGCGGGATGAAGCGCCAGACCCTGGCCAAGGTCCTGCAAAAGCCGCGTCATGGTGCGCAATGGTTGCCGATGGCGGCCAGCGAGTTGCGCAAGGACGCGGTAGTGCTGATCGAGGCCGGCGACCTGGTGCCCCTCGATGGCATCGTTATCGAGGGCGTGGCGTCGGTGGATGAAAGCGCGATCACTGGCGAATCGGCTCCGGTGATCCGTGAGGCCGGTGGTGATTTCTCTTCGGTGACCGGCGGCACCCGGGTTCTCTCGGACTGGCTGGTGGTGCGTATCAGCGTCAATCCCGGCGAATCCTTTCTCGACCGGATGATCTTCATGGTCGAATCGGCCAAGCGCCAGAAGACCCCCAACGAAGTGGCCCTGACCATTCTGCTGGTGGGGCTGACGGCCTTGTTCCTGCTGGTGATCGTCACCCTCAGTCCGTACTCGATCTTCGCCGTGGTCATGAGCGGCAGCGGCAGTGTGGTCAGCGCGACGGTGCTCGTGGCCTTGCTGGTGTGCCTGATTCCCACCACCATCGGCGGCCTGCTCTCGGCCATCGGCGTGGCGGGCATGAGCCGGATGATGGCGGCCAATGTGATCGCCACCTCCGGGCGCGCGGTGGAAGCGGCCGGCGATGTCGACGTGTTACTGCTGGACAAGACCGGCACCATCACGCTCGGCAATCGCCAGGCCAGTGCCTTCCTGCCGGCACCGGGGATGAAAGAGCGTGAACTGGCCGAGGCGGCGCAACTGGCGTCCCTGGCCGACGAAACACCGGAAGGGCGCAGCATCGTGCTGTTGGCGCGACAGAAGTTCGAGCTCAATGAGCCGGATTTGGAAAGCCTGAACGCCAGCTTCGTCGCATTCACCGCCCAGACCCGCATGAGCGGCGTCGACCTGGCCGATGGCCGGATGATCCGCAAAGGTGCGGCCGATGCGATTCGCCGGCATATCGAGGCACTGGGCGGTGGTTTCCCGGCGGCCCTGCAAGCGCGGGTGGATGAAGTCTCACGGCGCGGCAGCACACCGCTGGTGGTGGCCGAGGGCGCGCGGGCCCTTGGGGTGATCGAGCTCAAGGACGTGGTCAAGGCCGGCATCAAGGAGCGGTTCGGCGAGTTGCGACGCATGGGTATCAAGACCGTGATGATCACCGGCGACAATCCGCTGACTGCGGCGGCGATTGCGGTGGAAGCCGGGGTCGATGACTACCTGGCCGAGGCCCGGCCGGAAGACAAGCTGCAACTGATCCGTGACTACCAGGCCCAGGGCAAGCTGGTGGCGATGACCGGCGATGGCACCAACGACGCCCCGGCGCTGGCCCAGGCCGACGTCGCGGTGGCGATGAACAGCGGCACCCAGGCGGCCAAGGAAGCGGGGAACATGGTCGATCTGGACAGCAATCCGACCAAACTGATCGAGGTGGTCGAGGTCGGCAAGCAGATGCTGATGACCCGTGGCGCCCTGACCACTTTCAGCGTGGCCAACGATGTGGCGAAGTATTTTGCTATTGTGCCGGCGGCGTTCGTGGCGACTTACCCGCAGCTCGGCGCCTTGAACGTGATGCACCTGGGCAGCCCGAACTCGGCGATCCTCAGCGCGGTGATCTTCAATGCCCTGATCATCGTGTTCCTGATCCCGCTGGCGCTCAAGGGCGTGGCCTACCGGGCCATCGGCGCGGCGGCGCTGCTCAATCGCAACCTGCTGATCTATGGACTGGGCGGGGTGCTGGTGCCGTTTGCCGGGATCAAGCTGATCGATATGCTGCTGGTCGGCTTGGGCGTGGTCTAGGTGACCGGCATGGGTGCGTCTGACAAGGAATGACATGAGTTTGAATGACACCTCCCGCGACATCCGCGACGGTAGACCCGATCCGGATGCGCTGCTGGAGCAACTGCAAGCCGACGAGAAGGCCGCCCAGCGCGGCCGTTTGCGTATTTATTTCGGTTCGAACGCCGGGGTCGGGAAAACCTGCGCCATGCTCCAGGCCGCGCACCGCGAGCGGGCTCTCGGATGCGATCTGGTCGCCGGCCTGATTGAAACCCACGGGCGCGGTGATACCGCCGCCTTGCTCGCCGGCCTGGAACAACTGCCGCGCCATCGCCTGGCCCATGGCGACAGCACGTTGCCGGAGTTCGATCTCGATGCGGCACTGGTCCGCCGTCCGGCGGTGTTGCTGGTGGACGAGTTGGCCCACAGCAATGTCCCCGGCTCACGCCACCCCAAGCGCTGGCAGGATATCGAAGAGCTGCTGCGGGCCGGGATCGAGGTCTGGACCAGCCTGAACGTCCAGCACCTGGAAAGTCTCAATGACCTGGTCAGCGGCATCATCGGCACCCGTGTGCGGGAAACCGTCCCCGACCATGTGTTCGACAGTGCCCATGAAGTGGTGCTGATCGACCTGGCCCCCGACGAACTGTTGCAGCGTCTCAAGGACGGCAAGGTCTACCAGGGCCCGCAGGCCGACCGGGCGTCGCGGCACTTCTTTCGCAAAGGCAACCTGCTGGCCCTGCGTGAACTGGCCCTGCGCCGTACCGCCGACCGGGTCGATGCGCAAATGCGTGTCTATCGTCGCGAGCGTTCCATCGACACCTTGTGGGCCGCTCGTGAGCGCTTGTTGGTGGGGGTTGCCGGTGAGTCCTCGGATGAACGTCTGGTGCGCGAAGCCGCGCGCCTGGCGCAGAAGCTCGAAGCCGACTGGATCGTGGTGCATGTCGAGTCGGTGTCGACGGGCGGCATGGCCCTGCGGCGACGCGCGGCGGCGGTGAAGACCCTGGCTCTGGCCGCCGAGTTCGGTGCCGATACCGCGATCCTGGCGGGTATCGATGTCGCCGAAACCCTGGTGGCCTGTGCCCGCGAACGCAATGCCAACCGCCTGTTGCTCGGCCATCGGCCACGACGGGTCTGGCAGTTCTGGCACCAGACGGTCAGCGACCGGATCAGTCGCCACCACCCGCAGATCGACCAGATCGTGATCGCCCATGGCGAGCTGCCGCGCACGGCGCCGTCCCGACCGGAAGCGGAACCGAGACTGGCACCGGGCAGGGGCCTGGCCTACCTGTGGGCGACCCTGGCCTGTTTCGCCGCCACGGCGGTAGCGGCGTTGTTGCTGCAAGTCTTCGACCCGGCCAACGTGGTCATGCTGTTCCTGCTGACGGTGGTGTTGGTGGCGCTGCGCCTGGGCCGCGGGCCGGGTGTCTGGGCGGCGATGCTGGCGGTGCTGTGTTTCGACTTTTTCTTTGTCCAGCCGGTGCTGTCGTTCACCGTCAACGACACCCAGTATTTCTTCACCTTCGCCTTGATGCTGGGCATTGCCCTGATCACCGGCCAACTGACCGCGCGCCTGCGCCATGAGGCGCGTACAGCGGCGGCCCGTGAGCGCCGGGCGACCTCGCTGGCGCTGTTGGCTCGCGACCTGTCCGCGGCCCTGACCGTCGAACAGCTCGGCGCGGTGGCGCTGCGCACCTTCAGCGGGGTGTTCGAGGCCCGGGTCGGCCTGGCCT
Organism: Pseudomonas sp. MWU12-2037; assembly: GCF_023242345.1. Taxonomy (NCBI): domain Bacteria; kingdom Pseudomonadati; phylum Pseudomonadota; class Gammaproteobacteria; order Pseudomonadales; family Pseudomonadaceae; genus Pseudomonas; species Pseudomonas sp. MWU12-2037. The sequence goes on from NZ_JALLIZ010000024.1 coordinate 75,661, forward strand.
TGCCGGATGCCGGCGACCGGGTCGGCACCCTGGCCGGCAGTGTCTTCCCGGTGGATGAAAGCATCGCCCAGTGGACCTATGAACACGGACGCCCGGCCGGACAGGGCAGTGATACCCTGGCGGCCGCCCCCGGTTGCTACTTTGCCCTCAAGGCGCCGATGCGCGTGCGCGGTGTGCTGGTCCTCGACCTGAGTGATGCCGAGCGCCTGAAGGACCCCGATGAGCAACGCCTGTTGGAAGCCTGCATGAGCCAGTTGGCGATTGCGCTGGAACGGGTGCATTTCGTTGAAGTGGCGCAAAGCACCCTGGTGCAGATGGAAGGCGAGCGCATGCGCAACACCTTGCTGGCGGCCATTTCCCATGACCTGCGCACGCCCTTGACCAGCATTATCGGCGCCGCCGACGCCGCAGCGCCCCATGTGCGTGACGCGTTGGTCGGCGGGTTATTGGGCGGGATTCACGATCAGGCCTGTGCCATGCAAAGGCTGATCGAAAACCTGCTGGATATGGCGCGCCTGCAGGAACATGGGGTGCGCCTTAACCGTCAGTGGCATTCCCTGGAAGAGGTGGTCGGCAGCGCCTTGCGCCAACTGCGCGAACCCCTCGCCCGGCACCCGGTGCGGGCGCAGTTGCCGGCGGACCTGCCTCTGGTGGAGATCGATGCGCTGCTGATCGAGCGAGTGTTGGTCAACCTGTTGGACAACGCGGCGAAATACACCCCGGCGGGTACGCCGATCGAGATCACGGCGAGCCAGGTCGACCAGCAGATCGTCCTGGAGATCGCCGACAGCGGACCGGGCTGCCCGTCGGGTATCGCCCCCGAGCAACTCTTCGAAGCCTTCAGCCGTGGCCGGCAGGAATCGGCGGTGTCCGGCATCGGCCTGGGGCTGGCCCTGGTCCGGCGGATCGTCGAAGCCCACGGCGGCCGGGTCGTCGCCCGGCCGCGGCTGCCGAACGGCCTTTGTTTTGTTATCAGCTTACCGGCGGGTCAACCGCCGTCCATGGAAACCTTATGACCAGCACCCGTATCCTGATTGTCGAGGATGAAGCCAATATCCGTCGTTTCATCGGCATTGCCTTGCAGGACGAAGGCTTCCAGGTCTTCGAGGCCGACAGCAGCAAGCGTGCCCTGATCGATGCGGCGAGCCGCCAGCCGGACCTGGTGATCGTCGACCTGGGCTTGCCCGACGGTGACGGCAAGGACCTGATCAGTGAACTGCGTGGCTGGATGAGCGTGCCCATCCTGGTGCTGTCGGCCCGTGACCGCGAAGACGAAAAGGTCGCCGCACTGGACGCTGGCGCTGATGACTATCTGGTCAAGCCGTTCGGTGTGCCCGAGTTGCTGGCGCGTATTCGTGCGCAGTTGCGGCGGCAGGTGCAAAGCGGCACGGCGGCGGTCAGCAGCAAGGTGCGCTTCGGCGAGGTCGAGGTCGATCTGGCGACCCATGAGGTGCGACGTGGCAGCGAGGGCGTGCACCTGACACCCATCGAGTTCCGCCTGTTGATCGCGTTGATCCGGGGTCAGGGCCGGGTGCTGACGCACCGGCAATTGCTGCTGGATGTCTGGGGGCTGGACTATGCCGATCGGGCTCATTATCTGCGGGTACACATGGCGCATCTGCGGCAAAAACTCGAAGCCGACCCGGCGCAGCCGCAACACCTGATCACCGAATTGCAGGTGGGCTATCGTCTGGTCGGCCTGTAACGGCTTATTTGTTCTCCCTTTGCGTCTTGGACGCACGCCAGAAGTCGAGGTAGAGGGTGATCACACCGAACGCGCTGATGCCCAACAGCATAAGCAGGCCGATCTGGATATGGGTCATGGCAGGTCTCCGGAAAACACCGCGGCAGGCGGCGACCTGCAGAGAAATAGTCGAAATGGCGGGCAAATGACATCGACTATATGAAAGCTTTACGAGGCGTTCGCGCAACAATATAGGGCGGATACGAACTGGGTTGAAATCGCCATCCCGATGCCGCTGAGCATTGTCTCGACCCCGTCGTCGGCTTTTGATCAAAGGGGCGTTCGGGGGCGCGATAGCCACTGAGCCGCTGGTGTTTTTCGTATTCCTGAAAGGAATGCATTGCATTAAAAACATGAATTTTCTTTATTTTCGCAGGGCGACTACCTTGGGCTGAAGTTCCCCGCCAAGAGAGAAAGCCCATGTCGTCCGAACCTCTGGATTCCGCTCGGAAATTCGATGTATCCCGTGCCGGTGAGTACGCCGAGCAAAGCCGTATCGCCCTGGCCGGTTATGACGCCTGTCACGAGTTGGTCGCCTGCATGCTGGCGGCCAGCCTGGGCAGCGGGGGCGAGGCGAGGATTCTGGTGGTGGGCGCCGGCGGTACCGCCCAGGAAATCCTGACGGCGGCGGCGCTTGAGCCGCTTTGGCGGTTCACCGCGGTAGACCCCTCGGCACCGATGCTTGAGTTGGCGCAGGCCAGTCTCCAGGCCCAGGGGCTGCTGGCGCGCACGCGGGTATTCCTGGGCACGGTCGAGGAACTGACCGACGAGCCGCCCTATGATGCCGCGACCCTGATCGGTGTGTTGCATCACCTGCCCGGCGATCAGGCCAAGCACGACATTCTCAAGGCGATTGCCGCCCGGCTCAAACCGGGAGCTCCGTTGATTGTGGCGGGTAACCATCAGGCCTATGCCAGCCAGCCGCTGTTGTTGGCGGCCTGGGGCGAGCGCTGGCGCCAGCAGGGCGCGAGTGCTGACGCTGTTCGCGCCAAGCTTGGCAAGATTCTCCAGGGGGCCGATCCGCCACACTCGGAGGCGGCGGTTCAGCACTTGCTTGAGACGGCCGGGTTCGGCACCGCGACGCGGTTTTTTTCCAGCCTGTTCTGGGGCGCCTGGGTGGCATCGAGGAACGCCGTATCACCGACATGACCTTGCCTTTCCCCAGGCGCTACGTGCTCAGTTGCCGTAACAGCGAATCACCGCCGAATGGGTGGCGTAGCGTCCGGAGAGCAGGATCTTGCCATCCGGCTGCAACTCCAGGTTGGAGAGGTAGCTGGTGGAATCGCCGATGTAGATCAGGCGGCTGATGCCGTTGTCGCCAAAATCAGGGTCCAGTTCGCCGTTGTTCAAGTGGCGCATCAACCAGCAGCGGCTGCCGCTGTTGATATGACCGGCGCTGACGATTTTCCCGTCCTCCTGCACCGCCAGGGCGAAGGCGATATCCAGTTCCGGCAGCTCCCAGGGCACTCCGGCATTGAAGGTGACGTCCAGCTTGCCGTCGGCTGTGACACGGGTGAGCAGGGCGATATTGTGGGACAGATCCGCGGAGCCGGTGACGACGATTTTCTGATCGGGTTGCACGGCGAGATCAAAAAACGCGGCGTGGCCGTCGCGGGCCGGCTCCAGCTCCAGATAGCCGGCGCAACCGAAGGTCTTGTCTGGCAGGCCGGTGGCCCCGTAGCGCATCAGCATGGCCTTGCGGCCGCGTCGGCCGGCCACGATCAGCTTGCCATCGGCCTGGACCTGAACCGCCTCGAACGCGATGTTCGGTTCCGGTGCCGTGACCACGCCGCAGGTGCCGAAGCGCGGGTCGAAACTGCCGTTGCGGTCGAGACGCACGATAACGTCGCGTGCCGACTCGCCCACGGTGCTGTTCCTCAGGGCCAGGACGATAAAACCGTCCTGGGGTTGCACGGTGAGCCGGCGGCCATAGCCGATCCAGGGGGCCGTGTAAGGCAGGGCAACCTGACCGTTGTCGCCGAAATCGGGGTCAGGCATGCCGTCTTCAGTGATACGGGCGCAGAAGACCTGTTCACCGGAGCGGAAGTGGCCGAGCAGGAGGAACTTGTCGTCTTCGTCGAGGACCGCCTTGATCAGTCTTCGGCTGGAACTTCCGAGTGACCGGGCGAAGTCATGATAATAAAGGCCATCTTCGCTGAAGTCGGCCTGGGTGATACTTTCTGGCTGGTCTTCATGGACGCCGATAAACCGATGGCGGCCGTCGGGGCGCAATAAAGAAGGGCCGACAAAGCCAGGGCCTCTTTCTGAAAAAATAACCAGGCCGTCGCGGTGTTCACCAAATTCCAGATCAAATCTTCCGGCGCTGCCGGGCTGTTGGATGGCCGCGGAGGATGAGGTTTTGGGGGCGCTGTTCGAGATTCGATTTTTTGCATCCATGGGTATTGAGTCCTTTCAGTTTATTAAATGGCTACTTGAGTTAAATAACGGCTTATCAAGTAGCGATGCGCTGGCTGATACAGCAGCGACGTCATCGATTTAATAACTGGAAGGCGAATTTGCCCAGCGATCAAGTTTTACTGTAAATGACCAACTGATCTCATACTTATGGCCACCGGCAACTTTAAAGTGTCAGGGTCAATCGTCGTTCGCCGCTATAGGCTTCACCGGTATCCACCCAACCCTGTTTCAGGTAAAGATTCATCGCCGCCTGATTATCGGTTCCTACCGACAGCAGTAACTGACGGACCTGGGGCCAGGCCTGGCGTGCCGCTGCGGGCAGGGCTTGCAGGCAGGCCGCGCCGAACCCCTGGCCTTGAAGCCTTTTGTCGACCTGCAGGGCATGCAGGGTGGCGCTGCTTTCGTCGGCCCAATGGGGGACGAAAGGATGGCGCTTGAGCAACAGGAAGGCCACCGGGGTGTCATGGTCGAGCAGGGCAAAACCGAGCACGCCGTCATGGGGCTCCCGTGGCAGGAAGTGCAGGGCCGCCTGGATATCACCGCAAAATTGCAGCTGTCCGGGGTGGACTTCGAGGTCCGCGAGCTGTTCGCGTTGCAGGGCGCTCAGGTCGTCGTAGCGGGTCAGTCGGGCATTCATGACAATCTCCCGCCTCAGAGTGGCAAGGTCAGCCGACGTTCTTCACCGACCCGCCCGTGAAAGGTCTCGCCGCTGTCGACAAATCCCTGTTTGAGGTAGAGCCCGCGGGCGGCATCATTGTCTGCGTCGACCATCAGCATCAGTTGGCGGGTAGCCGGCCAGGCGCCGCGAGCGGCGTCCGGCAGGGCCTGCATACAGGCGCGTCCGAGGCCCTGGCCCTGGTAGTTTTTATCCACTTGCAGGCCATGCAGGGTGCAGACATTGCCGCTGGCCCAGGCCGGTGATGCCGGGGGCCGCTTGAGCAAGAGGAAACCCACCGGCAGCGCATCGGCCAGCAGTACAAAACCCTTCACGTCATTGCCCGTGTGGGCCAGCAGCACCGCCAGGCCCCGGGTGATATCGCTGGAAAATTCCCGTTGCGCCGCATCGACCTGGATCAAGGCCAACTGCTCGCGTTGGGCGGGGGTCAGCGTGACGTAGTCGACAAGGGAAATTCTCACAGCGGCATATCCTGTTTCCGGCAGTAGGGGAGGCCGAATTCTATCGGCTTTAGCGGGCTGGATATTATTTTTCCTACGAGTTTTTACGCCTGTCGATTTCCTTTGCTTCCAAGCGACTATTCGTACACTTGCTGATCGTCAGCCGCTTTCGCCAAAGCGCGGAACAGCAGCCATAGTTGTTCGACCGCCCTGGAGACATCCCATGAAATACCTGTGCCTGATCTACAGTAATGAGGAACTGCTGCATTCCCATCCCGACAGCCCCAAGGACCCCGAGTGCCTGGCCTACGGCGAGTCGATCCGGGCCAGTGGTCGCCTGCTCGCCGCCGAGCCGCTGGAGCCGGTGAGCACCGCCACCACGGTGCGCATGCGCGGCGGCAAGCTGTCGATCGTCGACGGGCCGTTTGCCGAAACCAAGGAACAACTGGCCGGCTTCTATCTGGTGGAGGCCCGCGACCTGAACGAGGTCTTGCAGATTGCCGGGCATATCCCGGCCGCGCGAGTGGGCAGCGTGGAAGTGCGGCCGGTGCGGGAACTGAATCTCTGAGCTTTCGAACGGCAACCATAAGAATAAACGGCAACCATAAGAATAAAAGGAGCCTGAACATGAACCGTCAACCGCTGCCCCTTTCGGGAGCTGAACATGAGTTGTCCATCAGTCGCCTGATCGAGGCGCCACGCAACCAGGTCTTTCGTGCCTGGACCGAACCCCGTCTGCTGAGTCAATGGTGGGGCCCCCATGGCATGACCATGCCGGTCTGCGAAATGCAGTTGTGGGTTGGCGGTTCGTTTCGCACGCTGATGCGTACGGCGGAGGGTGTCGAGTACCCTTATCAGGGCGTGTTCCTGGAGATCGCCGCACCGGAGCGGATCGTCTTCACCGACGCCTTTACCCCCGACTGGACGCCCTCGGGCAAGCCCTTCATGACGGCGCGAATCACCCTCGAAGAGGCCGATGGTCATACCTTGTATACGGCCCGGGCGATGCACTGGTCGGCGGAGGAAAAAGCGGCCCACGAACAGATGGGGTTTTATCAGGGCTGGGGTGAAAGCCTGGATCGATTGGCCCTGTTGGTCCGCCAGGGGCTGCTGGATTGACCCTCGAAGCCGAGAGCGTCAAGCAGCAGGTCGAGGCGGTGTATCGCCAGGAATCACGGCGGATCCTGGCGACCCTGATTCGCTTGCTGGGGGATTTCGATCTGGCGGAGGAGGCCTTGCACGAAGCCTTCTTTATCGCCATCGAACGCTGGCAGCGCGATGGCGTGCCGGCCAATCCCCGGGCCTGGCTGGTCTCCACCGGGCGTTTCAAGGCCATCGATGTATTGCGCCGCCGGGCGCGTTTTGCCGCATCCCAGGGGCAGTTGATCGCCCAGGCCGAAGCGTTGGAGCAGAGTGAATGGAATGACGAGGATGTCGAGGACGATCGCCTGCGGCTGATCTTTACCTGCTGTCACCCGGCGTTGTCGGCGGATGCCCAGGTGCCGCTGACATTGCGCGAGGTCTGCGACCTGACCACCGAAGAAATCGCCCGGGCCTTTCTCTCGAGCCCCTCGACCATCGCCCAGCGCATTGTGCGAGCGAAGACCAAGATTCGCGATGCGAAGATTCCTTATCAGGTGCCTTCCCTGGCGGAGTTGCCCGCGCGGTTGGACAGTGTGTTGCGGGTTATTTACCTGGTGTTCAACGAGGGATATTCCGCTTCCCTCGGTGCCAGCCTGACCCGCGACGAACTGACGGCGGAGGCCATTCGCCTTGGGCGCCTGTTGCTGGAGTTGCTGCCCGATCCCGAGGTCATGGGGTTGCTGGCGTTGATGTTGTTGCATGAGTCGCGGCGTCAGGCGCGGGTCTCCGAGAGCGGGGAACTGGTGCTGCTCGATGCCCAGGATCGTTCGTGCTGGAACGCGACGCTGATTGCCGAAGGCTGTGGGTTGGTGGAACGCGCGCTGGGTACCGGACGTTTCGGGCCCTATGGTTTGCAGGCCGCGATCGCGGCCGTGCATGCCGAGTCGGCGACGGCCGAGGACACTGACTGGCGGCAGATCGTCGGGCTCTATGACCTGTTGCTGCGGGCCGTGCCTTCGGCGGTGATAGAGCTCAATCGGGCGGTAGCGGTGGCCATGCGCGACGGGCCATTGGCGGGACTGGAACTGGTGGAGGGCATCCTCGGGCGCGGCGACTTGCTGGACTATCACCTGGCGCATTCGGCGCGGGCGGATTTCTGTCGGCGGTTGGGGCGGGTTGAGCAGGCACGGGAGGCCTACCAGCGCGCGTTGGAATTGACGCAGCAGGCGCCGGAGCGGCGTTTTATCGAGCGTCGGTTGGAGGCGTTGAAAGGCGCCGAGCGTGGGCCTGGAAATTTGTAGGCGTCGGTCGAGAGTAGCGGTGAATGTGGCATCGTAATCGCTGGCAAGCCAGCTCCCACAAGAGGCCATTACTCCAGCATTCTAGCCAGTAACCAACTGCCCGCCGGCCCTGGCGGATGCAGGCGTGACCAGAGCGCATCCACCGCCACCGGCCTTGGCCAGCCGCGCAGCGGCAGTTCCACTAGCGAAGCATTGTCGAAGCGCTCCACCAGCCAGCGTGGCAGCGGTGCCCAGCCGAACCCGCGCTGGGCCATTTCCAGCAGCATCAGGTAACTCGACGCCGACCAGAAGCGGCCCTGGGCACGACTTTCGTAAGGATTGACGATGCTCGCCAGGCGCAGTTCACGGTGCTGCTGCAGGCTGGCTTGATCGACCTTGACCTGTTGTGCCAAGGGATGCCCGCGATGGACGAACACGGCAAATTCGGTGCGTTCATCCACGGTGGCACTGCCCAGGTCCGGCGGGTAGCTGTCCTGCCGTTCGGCAAACGCCACCTGGGCCCGGCCTTGGCGGACCAACTCCACCAGGTCGTCGCACTCGGCGATCAGGCACTCCAGCTCGAGGTCCGGGTAGCGGGCTTCGAAGTCGCTCAGGGTGGCCTCGAAACGGTTGGACTGGTAGGTGTCGGAAATCACCACCGTCAGTTTCGCTTCCAGACCGCCGGCCAATTGGCGCGCGCTCATCTCCAGGCGGTTGTTGGCCGCAAGGATATCCTCGGCCTTTTGCAGCATGACATGGCCGGCCGCGGTCAGGCCGGGCTTGCGGGTACTGCGGTCGAACAGTTCCAGGCCGAGGTCGATTTCCAGGCTCGCGACTGCGGCACTGATGGTCGACTGGCTCTTGCCCAGCTTGCGCGCCGCCGCGGAGAAGGAGCCCAAGGTCGCGGCCTGGACAAAGGCCTGGAGCATTTCGTTGGAGGCCATGAACTATCGCTTTTGTCGATGGTAATCGACTTTTAGTATCTGTCCGGGTGGCGATAATGACAACCCTCGGATATCAATGGAGGCGTCCATCATGACCCCCGGCAAGTCTTTTACCGAACGTGTTTTGCAAGCCATCGGCTTCGAGGTCTTCGCGGTGCTGCTGTGTACGCCGCTGTTTGCCTGGGTGATGAACAAACCGCTGTTGGAGATGGGCGTGGTGACGGTCGCCAACTGTTTTATCGCCCTGGGTTGGAACGTCCTGTTCAATGGGATGTTCGACCGGATGCGCGAGCGCTTTGCCCTGGAGCAGAACGTCTGGACGCGCCTGCTCCATGCCTTGCTGTTCGAAGGCGGCCTGGTGGCGGTGAGCGTGCCGCTGGTGGCCTGGTGGCTGGATCTCAGCCTGTTGACGGCGCTGCTGCTGGATATCGGCGTGCTGCTGTTCTTCCTGCCCTATACCTACCTGTATCACTGGGCCTATGACGGCATACGCGAACGTCTGCTGCCACGCACAACCTTGTAGGAGCAGCCGGTCGACGCTCGATTGCTCGCGAACCGCCGAAGGCGGCCATGCACATTGCCTCGAGCTCTTTACCCCCCAACCGCATCAAGCAGCACTCAACCCAATAATAAAATCCAGAAACGCCCTGACCTTGGCCGGCGGCAGATGCCGGGACGGATAAAGGGCATACAGCGGAAAGCGCTCGTCCGGCCAATCGGGAAACAGCTCCACCAGCCTACCCGCGTCCAAGGCCGGACGTACCCCCAGGTCAAGCACCTGGGCGATGGCATGGCCGCTTTCACACAGGCTGTGCAGGGTGCCGACATCGTTGAGTACCAGTCGCGCGTTATTGCGCACATCCACCCGCCGGCCGGCACGGTGAAACTCCCAGGGGAAGGGCCGCCCGGTTTCCGGGTCGCGGAAGGACACGCAGACATGCCGTTCATCCTCCATGTCCAGCGGTGTCAGCGGTCTCCCGTGGCGTTTCAGGTAGGCCGGCGCCGCGCAGGTCAGTACCCGTACGTCCAGCAGCTTGCGTGCCACCAGGGAAGAATTGGCCGGGTGGCCGAAGCGTACGGCCAGGTCGAAACCATCGGCCACCACGTCGCCCAGTTGGTCGCGGGTATAGAGCTCCAGGTGCAACAGCGGATGGCGGCTCATGAACTCGCCCAGGGCGGGGCCGAGGATCAGGCGGGAAAAGTACGGATCGATATTGACCCGCAACCGCCCGCGTACCTGGCTGGCGCTACCGCTGGCGGCATGGGCCGCTTCTTCGAGACCGGCCAGCAACGGGGTGACTTCCTCGTACAAGCGACGGCCTTCGTCGGTCAGCTTCACCGAACGGGTGGTGCGGTCGAACAGCCGGATGCCCAGGCGTTTCTCCAGCCGGGCGATGGCCCGGCTGACGCCGGAGGCGGTCATGTCGAGGGCTTCGGCGGCCTTGACGAAGCTGCCGCCGTCCACCACCGCGTTGAGTACGCCAAGGCCGCTGGCCAGGTTGGAGTCGAAGCTCATTACTGATTACCAGTCAGTTATTCAATGACATCCATGCTATCGGAGAATCCCGACCCCTGGCGGAGAATTCCTCCATCGCGACAGAGGTCGCCGCTTCCTGGAGGAACTTGCATGTATGCAGTCATGGGTATTACCGGACAAGTGGGCGGTGCCGTCGCCCGTACGCTGCTCAGCGCCGGGCAATCGGTACGCGCCGTGGTGCGCAGCGCCGAGAAAGGTGCGCCGTGGGCCGGACAAGGCTGCCAGGTGGCCCTGGCCGATGTGGATGACGGGCAGGCACTGGCGCAGGCGTTCAGCGGTGTCGAGGGGGTGTTTATCATGATGCCGTCGAACTTCGATCCGACGCCGGGCTTTCCTGAAGCCCGCCAAGTGGTGGAAACCCTGCGCGCGGCGCTGGAACAGGCGCGGCCGGCGAAGGTGGTGTGTTTGTCGACCATCGGTGCCCAGGCGACCCAGCCGAATCTGCTGAACCAGTTGCAGTTGTTGGAACAGGGCTTGAGCACGCTGGATCTGCCGGTCACCTTCCTGCGTCCGGGCTGGTTTATGGAGAATGCCCTGTGGGATGTGGCGGCGGCGGTGGAAACGGGAGTGATCCCCAGCTTTCTGCAACCGCTGGACAAGCCGGTGCCGATGATCGCCACGGCGGATGTCGGACGCCTGGCCGCGCAGTTGGTGCAGGAATCCTGGAGTGGCAAGCGGGTGGTTGAACTGGAAGGACCGGAGCGAGTGACGCCCGAGCAGATTGCCGGCGGTTTTGCCGAGTGGCTGGGCAAGCCGGTGCGCATGGAAGTGGTGGCACGTGATACCTGGGAGGATTTGTTCACCTCCCAGGGGATGAATAACCCGCTGCCGCGCATGCAGATGATCGACGGTTTCAACGAAGGCTGGATCGAGTTCGTCGGAACGCCGCGCAAGGGCGAGGTGCCGTTGCGCAGCGTGCTGAAGGATTTGTTGATCCGCAGTGGCGTGTCCGGTTGACGGGCCCCATCGCCGGCAAGCCGGCTCCCACGGGTTTTGTGTTGTGCCATTGAGGCGGTGTGGCTTAGAAAATCTGCGTGAACAACCAGTACAGGCTGCCCGACAACAGGATCGCCGCCGGCAGGGTCAGGACCCAGGCCATCATCAGGTTGCGGATGGTGCGCATCTGCAAGCCGCCGCCATTGGCGACCATGGTCCCGGCCACGCCCGAGGACAAGACGTGGGTGGTCGATACCGGCAAACCGTAGATGTCCGCCGCACCGATGGTCAGCATCGCGACCATTTCCGCCGAGGCGCCCTGGGCGTAGGTCATGTGGGTCTTGCCGATCTTCTCGCCGACGGTGACCACGATGCGCTTCCAGCCAACCATGGTGCCCAGGCCCAGGGCGATGGCCACGACAATCTTCACCCACAGCGGAATGAAGCGGGTGGCGCCGTCGATCTGCTGTTTGAACAACTGCACCTTGCCCTGGGTATCAGCGTCGAAATTGCCGACCTTGTCCTTGTCCATCAGGCGGATGGTTTCGCTGCTCAGGTACATGTCGTTGCGCACGTTGCCCATGGCTTCGGCCGGGACCTTGGCCAGCGAGCCGTAACCCTTGACCTCGGTACCGATATTGCCGGCCAGGGCCGCCAGTGACGGGACCACCTCCGGCGTCATTTTTTTGCTTCGCACGTAGTCCGAGAGTATTTGGCGCGGGTCGGCGGGGGCCGGTTGCGGCGCGTTGCGCACCAGTGCTTGTTGGGTGACTTCGGCGACGGCGGCGAACTGCAGCGCCTGGTCGGCCGGCATGGTGCGGTTCAGCGCGTAGGCCATCGGCAGGGTGCCGACCAGGATCAGCATGATCAGGCCCATGCCTTTTTGCCCGTCGTTGGAGCCGTGGGCGAAAGACACACCGGTGCAGGTCAGGATCAGCAGGCCACGAATCCACCACGGTGGCGGCGAATTGCCTTTGGGCGCCTTGTACAGTTCACGGTTCTTCACCAACAGGCGCAGGACCAGCAGCAACAGCGCGGCGAAGAAGAACCCCACCAGTGGCGACACCAGCAGGGCATAACCGATCTTGGTTGCCTGGCTCCAGTCCACACCGCTGGTGCCGTCGCGTCCGTGCATCAGGGCATTGGCCACGCCGACACCGATGATCGAGCCGATCAGGGTGTGGGACGAAGAGGCCGGCAGGCCCAGCCACCAGGTGCCGAGGTTCCACAGGATGGCGGCGATCAGCAGGGCGAAGATCATCGCGAAACCGGCCGAGGAGCCGACTTGCAGGATCAGTTCCACCGGCAGCAGGGCGATGATGCCGAACGCCACCGCGCCGCTGGAGAGCAGCACGCCGAGGAAGTTGAAGCAGCCGGACCAGACCACCGCGAAATGCGCCGGCAGGGAGTTGGTGTAGATCACGGTGGCCACGGCGTTGGCGGTGTCGTGGAAACCGTTGACGAACTCGAAGCCGAGGGCGATCAGCAGCGCCACGCCGAGTAGCAGGAACGGTGTCCAGGTGGTGACCACGGTGCCGAAGTCATGCATGTCATGCATCAGGCTGTAGGCGGTGAACAGCAACCCCATGGCCAGTACCGCGAAAAAGATCACCGCGGTGAAGACGCGGGGTTTGCTTTCGAGCAGGGGGTTGCCTTCGCCCTGGGCGGACGAGGCAGCAGTCGATGAAGGGATGGCCATACCGGGAATCCTTTTTGAGAACGGATGCCAGTCATATTCGTTGCTGAATGTTACAGGCTGACTGCGCCAGATCAGTAATCCTGACGTTTGCGAAACGCCCAGCGCCCGGCCAGCAAGGTGAAGGTCACGACCAACGCCACCAGGATCCAGAAACCTTCCGGGTCGCCCGCCAGTGGGATGCCGCCGACGTTCATGCCGAAGAAGCCGGCAATGATATTGATCGGCAGTGCCAGGACGGTCACCACGGTCAGGGTGAAGAGGGTGCGGTTGCTCTGTTCGTTGAGGCTGGCGGCGATCTCTTCCTGCAACAGTTTGATCCGTTCGCCGAGGGCTTCCAGATCGCTGAGGATCAGCGAGAACTCCTCGGTGGATTTGCGCAGTTCCTTGACGTCTTCCTTCTGCAACCATTGCGGCGGACGGTTGAGCAGCCGCAGCAACGAGCCCGGCTCCAGGGCCAGCAGGCGTTGCAGGCGTACCAGTATCCGGCGCATGGCACCGAGTTCGGCGCGGTTGTTGCTCAGGCGCAAGGCCAGCAACTGGTCTTCGATCTGGTCGACGCTGGTGCTGGTCTTGCGCACGATCTGGGTCAGCACTTCACCCTGGTCGCGCAGCAGGTGCACCAGCAGTTCCAGTGGCGAGCGGAAGCGTTCGCCGGCCTTGACCGAGGAGCGCAGCTTGTCCACCGAGTGCAGGGGTTGCAGGCGCGCGCTGATCAACAGTTTGCTGCGGGCGCAGACCCACAGCGTGGAGATGTCCGAGGAGACCATGCTGCTGAGGTTGAACACCACGTCGTTGACCACCGCCAGCAAGGCGTTGTCGACGTGTTCGATACGGGTCGAGCGCGAGCCTTCGTGCAGGGCCTCGAAAAACTCGGCGGGCAACGACAGGTGGGTCTTCATCCAGCGCTCGCAGGCGGCGTGTGCCAGGTTCAGGTGCAGCCAGAGAAAGGTGTCGGGATCTTCCGGTTGTTGCAGGCAGTGCAGCACGGTGGCCGAGTCGATTTCCTCGCCCCGTTCGCCGGTGCGGAAGCGAAAGCCGTAAAGCAGGCCGAACAGATCCGGGTCACGGTGACTTTGGTCAAGGCTGTGGTTCATGGGGGCTCGCTGGAGGGAAACGCCTGAAACATTTTTTTACAGGTTCGCGGGTTTCATCTTCGCAAGGCTTTTTGATGTTTTTGTGACAGGTGATGTGTAAACAGATGCTTCGAGATTTTTTAACAGACCGGCAGGTATGATGCGCGCCGTTGACCGGTGGTCGGTTTGATTCAAGCGCCGTACTGGCGCGCCGATGGTAGTGATGTTACCCACAGCACTATGTGGCCATGAGCCCGGTTGTCGCTGACAAGGATGTTTCGACTCCTTGCGTTTCCTACAGGGGACGCTTAATCCTTGTTCAGAGATTCCCCCGATGTTGAAAAAATCCCTGAGAGCTCAAATTCTCTCGCTCCTGAGCGGCAGCCTGATCGCCATGTTGCTGATCGCGCTGACCTGTTTTCATCTCCTGTCCAATGGCGTCCAGGATTATCGGAACCTGATCGAAGGGCCCTTGCACACCTCGCATTTGATCGACGAGGCCAATGTGCAATTCAAAGCCCAGGTGCAGGAGTGGAAGGATGTCCTGCTGCGCGGCAAGCAGCCGGAGGACCTCAACCGTTACTGGTCGCAGTTTGAAGCGCGTCAGCGCGATGTGCAGGACATCCTCGGTCGTCTGATCAACCAGCCTGGCATGGATGCACGGCTCAAGTCGCAGATCGAGCAACTGCGTGATGCACACCAGGTGCTGGGTAGCGCCTATCTGAAAGGTCGCGAGGCCTATCTGGCCGCCGGGTCCGATGCGAGCGCCGGTGACCAGGCGGTCAAGGGCGTCGACCGCGCCGCCAGCGAGCAGATGAAGAACCTGGTCGCGCAGTTGCGCCAGCAGGGTGATGAGCAGTCGCAGGCTATCAGTGCCCAGGCCGAGCGGACGATCTGGGTCGGCATTGTTGTGCTGGTGATTTCCGGGTTGTTGATTGGTCTGTTGAGCCTGTGGCTGATCAACCGCAATCTGGTGGAACCGATCCGTCGCCTGATCGACTACGTGGCGCAATTGAGCCATGGCAAGTTCGACAACAGGGTGAACGCCGATCGCCAGGACGAACTGGGACACCTGGCGGTAGCGGCGAACACCTTGCGCGACTTCCTGGCCGAAACCTTCAGCCATCTCAAGCGCAGCACCTCGGACCTGGACAGCGCCAGCGGCGAACTGAAGTCGATTGCCGGCCTGATGGCCAACGGCACCCACGAACAATTCGAACGGACCGACCAGGTGGCCACGGCGATGACCGAAATGTCCGCCACCGCCCAGGAGGTCGCCCGCCATGCCGGAGATGCCGCTACAGCGGCGGATGATGCCGATCGCGCGGCCCAGCAGGGCGAGTTGGTGATGCAATCGACCATCGAGACCATTACCCGCATGCGTGGCGAAATCACCTCCACCGCCACGGTCATCCGCCGCCTGGAAGCCGACAGTGGACGGGTCGGCAAGGTGCTGGAAGTGATTCGCGGGATTGCCGAACAGACCAACCTGCTGGCGCTCAACGCCGCCATCGAGGCCGCCCGTGCCGGTGAGGCCGGACGCGGCTTTGCCGTGGTCGCCGATGAGGTGCGCAGCCTGGCCCAGCGCACCGCGGCGTCGATCATCGAGATCAACCAGATCATCCATTCGGTCCAGACCGGTGCGGTGGACGCGGCCCAGGCTATCGAAGGCGGGCAGGCCCGCAGTGAGGAGAGCGTCGAGCAGGTGACCGAGGCCGGGGCCATGCTCGAACGCATCACTACCGCGGTGGAAGCGATCCGCGACATGAACCGTCAGATCGCTACCGCCGCCGAAGAGCAGACCTCGGTGGCCGAAGACATCTCGCGCAACCTGACCGAGATCACCGCCATCGCCAGCACCAACCTGGACAACGTCAAGCGCACCGAGGCCGCGAGCCAGAACCTGCACGGCTTGTCGGGACAGTTGAATGACGTGACGGCGCGCCTCGGGGCCTGATTCGCGGCCACAGGGATGTGGCCTTGTATCGGGACGCTGACACGTGTGATACAGAATCGATCTCAATCATGTTGAAGGGTTGTCGATGACATGACTGCCCATAACTGAATCGGGAGATCCCCATGGTCAGCATTACTTCGGTCACCATTGCCCCAACCCTTACCACCAGCAGCACCAACAAGACCACCGGCACCACCGCTACTGACACCACCAGCACCAGCGCCACCGGGGCTGCGAGCACCACCCAGGCCAGCGGTAGTCAACCGGCGGGTGCTGGCGGCGCCTCCGGTAGCAGCAGCGACAGCTCCAGCACCAGTGCTTCCTCCCAGGAGGTCCAGCAACTGCAAAAGCAACTGGCCGATCTGCAAAAGCAGCTGCAGCAAGCGGAGCTGCAAATGCAGAAAGCCCAGGACAGCAAGGGAGACCCGGACGCCAAGGCCACCTTGCTCGCGGCCGCGCAGTCGCAGGTGTCTTCCATTGCCGGTTCCATTTCCACCGTCAGCGCTGCCCTGACCACTGCCTTGCAGGCCGAGGGCAGCAGCACCTCGGGCACTTCGGTGAACACCACGGCTTGAGTCAAAGGCTGTGGTTGTGCAGATCGCTCACCAGCATGCAGCCCGGCGCATGGGTAATGCATAACGGTGGGCGTGACGCCTGCACCACCGATTGCGGGGTCACGCCGCAGGCCCAGAACACTGGAAGTTCATCATCGGCCAGCGGCACGGCGTCACCGTAGTCCGGTGCGCCAAGGTCGTGGATGCCGATCAGCCGCGGCTCGCCGATGTGCACCGGTGCGCCATGCACATTGGGCATGCGTCCGGTGATCTGCACTGCCCGAATGGCGTCGGCGGCCTTCAACGGTCGCATGCTCACCACCAGCTTGCCCTGTAGACGTTCGGTGGGGCGGGTATCGATATTGGTCTGGAACATCGCCACGTTGCGTCCCAATTTGACGTGGCGCAGGTCGATGCCGGCCTCCAGCAAGGGTTGCTCGAAGGAGAAGGAGCAACCGATGGCAAAGGCCACCATATCGTCGCGCCAGAGGTGCTTGATGTTTTGCGGCTCCTCGCTCAGTTCGCCCTGGCGATAGACCCGGTAGCGCGGTACGTCATGGCGGATATCGACGCTCTCGCCCAGGTGACGGAAGATCGGGTCGCCGGGTTCGGTGATGTCCAGTATCGGGCAGGCCTGGCGATTGAGGGTGCAGAAACGCAGGAACTCGTCGGCCCAGTCCCCTGGCAAAATCACGATATTGGCTTGTACCCGACCCAGGCCCAGGCCGCTGGTGTGGCCTTGATACTGGTCGGTGGCGATGTGTCGGCGCAAGGCGCGTGGCGCCAGATGGCGCAACTGATCGAAGGACAGCGCAGGCAGGTTCATCGAACGTCTCTCTTGTGTTGGGTCGAGGCCTTTTTAGGGCGCCGCGACCGCCTCGTCCAACGAGAAAATCTGTTATTGCAAACAAGAAAAACTGATGCGCGGTTGCACACGGCACGCCGCTATCCCGGTAGAGGCCATTAAGGGGCCATCAACTTTTCTTATGCATTGACCGGCTTTTTTCCCGTTTGACGCTGTGCCGCTCCGGCGCGAAGAATCCACTCCACGATGTAGCGCATCTGCATCGGTTCTCCACGACAACGCCTTCACAAAAAAACAATGAGGCGTGTCCGTCATCTTCCCTTGCTGCCGCAGGAACCCTCCATGGAACACACCATGACTGACCCCGTGCCTTCAGGGACGCGCCGTGCCGGCCCGTTCGCCTGGTACGCCCCGCTGAGCAAAAATGAAAAGCGCACCTTCTGGAGTTGCAAGATCGGCTATGGCCTGGATGGCATGGACACCCAGATGCTGAGTTTCGTGATTCCCACCCTGATTGCCACCTGGGGCATTTCCAAGGGCGAGGCCGGGTTGATCGGCACCTCGACCTTGCTGGCCTCGGCGGCCGGCGGCTGGATCGCCGGGATTCTCTCCGACCGCATCGGTCGGGTGCGCACCCTGCAACTGACGGTGCTCTGGTTTGCCTTCTTCACCTTCATGTGCGGGCTGGCCCAGAACTACGACCAACTGCTGGTGGCGCGCACGCTGATGGGCTTCGGTTTTGGTGGCGAGTGGACCGCCGGCGCGGTGCTGATCGGCGAGGTGATCCGCTCCCAGGATCGTGGCAAGGCGGTGGGCATGGTGCAGGCCGGCTGGGCGCTGGGCTGGGGCCTGACGGCCCTGCTCTATGCGGGCCTGTTCAGCTTTCTACCACCGGAGCAGGCCTGGCGGGCGCTGTTCATGGTCGGTCTGGTACCGGCGCTGTTCGTGCTGGTGATCCGCCGGTTGGTCAAGGAGTCCGACACCTTCGAGCAGGCTCGGGACGAGCGTCTGAGCCAGGCTGAAAAGCCTTCGCCCTGGGCCTTCTTCGAGATCTTCGCGCCGCGGATGCTCAGCACCACCTTGCGCGCTTCGCTGCTGACCACCGGTGCGCTGGGCGGTTACTACGCGATCACCACCTGGTTGCCGACCTATCTGAAAACCGAGCGCGGCCTGAGTGTGCTGGGCACGGGCGGCTATCTGGCGATGGTGATCGTCGGTTCCTATGTCGGCTACGTCATCAGTGCATTGCTGACCGACGCCATCGGCCGCAAGAAGAACTTCATCCTCTTTGCCGTCGGCTCCATGAGCATCGTCCTGGCCTACACCCAGTTGCCCATCGATAACACCTGGATGCTCTGGCTGGGCTTTCCCCTGGGCTTCTTCGCCTCGGGCATCTTCGCCGGCATGGGGGCGTTCCTCACCGAGCTGTTTCCCACCCGCATGCGTGGGTCGGGCCAGGGCTTCTGCTACAACGCCGGGCGCTCCATCGCCGCGTTGTTCCCACTGTTTATCGGTGCGCTGAGTGAAACCCTGCCGATTGGCGTCGGCATCGGTGTGTTTGCCGCCGGCGCTTACGCGGTGGTGATCCTGGCGGCCCTGAGCCTGCCTGAAACCCGCGGTCGCCAGCTCGAGAGCTGATGTCCGACGCACCTGGGTCCGGCGGGCCCAGGGACTACTGATCCTGACATTTCAACCACATCGGTCGCGATCCCAACGCCCCCGAGAGGGTCGGCTCGCGTCCGCAATAAAGGAGCACACCATGAAGTCGTTCGATCATTTATCACGTTTTTCCGTGCCAGTGAGCGCGTTAGTGGGCTTGGGCCTGCTCTGGGCGCCGGGCGCCCGGGCGGATTTCCTCGCCGACAGCAAGGGGACCCTGGAAGCACGCAACTTCTACTTCAACCGAGATTTTCGCCAGCCGGGTTCCCGGGAAAAAGCCGATGAATGGGCCCAGGGTTTCCTGTTGCGCATGGAATCGGGCTACACCGAAGGCACCGTCGGTTTCGGCCTCGATGCCCTGGGCATGGTCGGTTACAAACTGGACTCGGGACCGGGCACGGCGGGGACCGGCCTGTTGCCGGCGGACACCCGCCACGGCGGTTCCCAGGACAGCTACGGCAAGCTGGCGGCGGCGGCCAAGGTGCGTATTTCCAAAAGCACGCTGAAGGTCGGTAGCTTCCAGATGAAGGACCCGGTGATCATCTCCAACGATACCCGCTTGTTGCCCGGGACCTTTCAGGGCGGTTTGCTGAACGTGCAGGAAATCGACCACTTGAGGCTGACCGGGGGCTCCTTCAACCAGATCCGCTACGTCGACTCCACCGATGATCAGAAGATGACGGCCAACCGTATCGGCGGTTCGAGCGACAAGTTCCAATTCGCCGGGGCCGACTACCAGTGGCTGCCCAACCTGCTGACCCAGTATCGCTATGGCAAGCTGGAGAATATCTACCAGCAGAACTTCCTGGGCCTGGTGCATAACTGGGACCTGGGCCAGGGCCAGAGCTTGAAGACCGACCTGCGTTACGCCCGCAGTGCCGAGGACGGCAACTTCCGTCCGCTGGATAACCGCGCATTGGGCGGGATGTTCACATACTCCTTCAAGGGCAACTCCCTGGGCTTCGGCTATCAGCGCATGAGCGGCAAGGACCCGTTCCCGTATATCGGGCACAGCGATCCGTACCTGGTGAACTTCGTGCAGATCGGCGACTTCGCCAATATCGACGAACGTTCCTTGCAGGTGCGTTATGACTACGACTTTGCACAGCTGGGCTTGCCGGGCCTGACCTTCATGACCCGCTACGTATCCGGTGACAATGTGCAAAGGACGATTCCGGGTGAAGGCAAGGAATGGGAACGCAACACCGATATCGGTTATGTGTTCCAGGACGGGACGCTCAAAGGGGTGGGGGTGAAGTGGCGCAATGCGACGGTGCGTTCGAACTTCGGCAATGACCTGGACGAGAACCGTCTGATCATCAGCTACACCTTGGCGCTCTGGTAAGCGCTTGTAACCAGGACCTTGCGGGAGTCGGCTTGTCCGGCTCGCGCAAGGTCAGCGTGGGAGCAGGTGTCTTTCTTGTCGTGAAGCACCGCGCCGGTCTTGGCGTCGAGCTTGACGTCCCACTTCAGCCCATCAACAACGGATTGCTACAGGGGCTATCGCGAAACCGACACAAACCTGCTCCAGATCCGGTTTTCGGCGTTTTCCTCGGGTATTGTGCAACAGTATTTGTCGCCGATTTCCCCGCCAGAGGGACAGGCCTGTGCCCTGCGTGTAAACCGTCCATCCATGAGCCTTGTGGCTCTGAAGCAGGGTTTACCATGTCGATCACATCCGAGCTTATCTGCCAGGCCGCTGACCAACTCAAGGGTTTTGTCGGCTTCAATCACAAGACCGCCCAGTACATCGTCCGCTTCAGTGAGGACGCCTTCGGCATGGACGTGGCGGATGACGCCATCTTTGCGGCCTGCGAGTTTGTCTGGGTGCCGGCCGCGGAAGAGACCATGAGCCTGAGCCGCGAACGGATTCAACTGCTGCTGGACCAGAACATTGACGATCGGATCAACATCAGCGAACCGCTGCGGGTGTACCAGCGGCGCGTGGATATTCCCGAGATTGTCGCGCTGCGCCGGGCACTCATCGCCTCCTGAGGTGATCAACGCTGGAAAGAGTAGGCCCGTTCGACCTTGCACACCCGGGTATGACAGGCCTGGTACCAGGTTGAACGGCCGCGTTCACGGATTTCGCTGTGTTCGGCATGTTGTTTCCAGGCCAGGATTGCCGCTTCGTCGCTCCAGTAGGACACGGTGATGCCCAGGCCATCCTCGCCCCGGGCCGACTCGACGCCGAGAAAGCCCGGCTGTTGTCGGGCCAGTTCGACCATGCGCTCTGCCGCTTCGCCATAACCATGATCACCCTCGGTGCGCAGGGAGGTGAAGATAACGGCGTAGTAGGGCGGTTGCGGTGTCTGGGCGATCATTGTTGCTGGCTCGCGCAGGCCGCCAGGAATGCACTGGTCAACGCCGGGATACGGCCTTCCAGCGCCGCGCGTTCGGGCTGGAACAGGGTCGCGACGAAGAACGGATGCCCCTTGAGTTCGAGCGCGCGCAGATCGCCCTGGGCGTCATGGCCGCCGGCGCGCAGGTCGCCATCGAGCAAGGCGCTTTCGAACTCGGGATTGATGCCGTAGCGGCAGTGATAACCTTCGTGGGTTTCCAGGGCCCCGTAAGCCTTGGCGATCAGCGTGCCTTCGATAAACTGGATGCGGTCGTGGGCTTCGACCAGGGAGCAGCTCAACGGTGAAATCACCGCGCGCGCCGAGTCGGGCGCTGTTTCGCCATGCTCGGCATCCGTCCAGCCGAGAACATGACGCGCATATTCCAGGACGGCATGCTGGAAACCGCCACAGGTGCCGAGAAACGGTCGCTGTTGTTCGCGGGCGTAAGTGATCGCCCGCAATGCGCCTTCCAGGCTGCGGTAGGGGCTGGCCGGTACGCACCAGAAACCAGCAAAAAGGCTCAGGTCGGTCTGCGGTGTGAGGCTATCCGTGGCCAGCCAGTGAGCCCTTACCTCAAGCCCGGCAGCCTCGGCCGCCCGTTGCAGAGCCACGGGAATGGCGCGGTGAGCGGTGACCTGTGGGTCGTGATCGCCGATCAGGGCAATGTTCAGGGCGGTGTGTGGCGAGCGCTGTTCCATGGAGTTTTCCCTCAGGCTTGTTGATTCCTGGGGCGAACTATAAGGTGGCGGCGACGCATTCAATATAGGCAGTTACCCAATTGATCAATGCACCGTTGCACTATCGGATGGAGCACGCCGACCTTTCGCTGATTCTGGCGCTGGTCCGCGGACGCTCCCTGGCACGGGCGGCGGGATTGCTCAAGGTCGATGTCTCGACGGTGTTCCGTTCGGTGCGTCGGTTGGAGGCCTCACTGGGCCGTGAGCTGTTCGAAAAGAGCCGCGCCGGTTATCTGCCCACCAGCCTGGCGCAATCCCTGGCCGAACAGGCGGAGCGTGCCGAGCAGGCGTTGGAAGCCGCGTGTGTCAGCATTGAGCAGGGCGGCGAGGTGATCAGTGGTACGGTGCGCCTGACCTGTACCGATTCGGTCCTGCATGCGCTTTTGTTACCGGCGCTGGCGCGGTTTATGCCGGCTTATCCGGCCTTGACCCTGGAGCTCAGCACCTCCAACGATTTCGCCAACCTGAACCGGCGCGATGCCGATATCGCCTTGCGGTTGACTGACTCGCCACCGGAGCATCTGGTGGGGCGTTGCCTGGGTGCGGTGTCTTATCGGGTGTGTGCCAGTCCGGGGTATTTGCCGGCGGTTGTTCCTGAGGATCTGGAGCGAGGGGTCTGGATCGCCCCGGATGATTTTCTGCCCGAGCATCCGAGCGTGAGCTGGCGTCGCCAGCATTTCCCCGGGGTGGTACCGAGTTACCGCTGCAACAGCATGTTGTCGGTGGCGGAGTTGGCGCGGGCCGGATTGGGCATTGCGGTGTTGCCGGATTTCCTGCTGGGTGAGCAGCAGGGCTTGCGGCCCCTGGCCGAAGTGCCGCCGAGCTACAATACGGCGTTGTGGCTGCTGACCCGTCCCGATTGCCGGGCGTTGCGCTCGGTGGTGACCTTGTTCGATGAGCTGGCCCAATCTATTCGCCTTGGGCCTGGTGCCGAAATACTTTCCTGAAAACACACAGGCCCTTGTAGGCGCCTGGCTTGCCCGCGAGGCGTCCTTGAGGACGCTGAAAGCTTCGCTGGCAAGCCAGGCTCCTACAGGTACGCGGTGTTTTTAAAACAGCGTTTCACCGACGACTCAGGTCTTGCGCACGAAATGCTCGTGCATCTCCAGCGTCAGACCCTCGATACGTTCGGTCAGTTGCTTGGTCATTTCGGTCAGTTGGGTGTTCTGTTCGAGCAGCGCCAGCAGTTGCTCGGTGGTTTTCGCCGCCTCGGCCTGCCGTTCGGTATTGGCGACAGCCAGGGCTTCGCGGTGCTGGGCGTCCGCGTCGGAATGGGCTTTGTCCCGCGCGGCCTGGCGAGTCTGGGCCAGCAGGATCAAGGGCGCGGCATAGGCCGCTTGCAGGCTGAACGCCAGGTTGAGCAGGATGAACGGGTAGACGTCGAACTGGGTCACGCCCGCGACGTTGAGGATAATCCAGGCCGCGACGATCAC
Organism: Pseudomonas sp. MWU12-2037; assembly: GCF_023242345.1. Lineage (NCBI taxonomy): Bacteria > Pseudomonadati > Pseudomonadota > Gammaproteobacteria > Pseudomonadales > Pseudomonadaceae > Pseudomonas > Pseudomonas sp. MWU12-2037. The sequence goes on from NZ_JALLIZ010000024.1 coordinate 98,978, forward strand.
CGTCTGGGCACCGAGAAACATCGGCGTACCAAAAAACCGTGCAAAGGCTTCGGCCTTCAGCGCAAAGGTGTCGTTGCCGAAGGTGGTGGACAGGTGGGCGTGGGGGCGATGGAAGCGCAGATGGTCGACGATTTTCTTCGGGGTTTCAGGACTTTTCGCTTCAGGGCTTTCTGACGTCATGGTGGACTCTGCAAGGCGTGGGAATCAAGGCTCACTATAGCCCTATCCGACGTTGCCCGGCGCCATCCCTGGCGCTCTCGTCTGGCCCGCTGTGTATCAGCTCTGCCCAGCGAACATGCTGACCGCGCGCACCGCCTGATTGGCCCCTTCGCGAATCTGCAGGATCACCGTGCCGGCCTGGTCCGCCAGGTCGACCCCTTTGGCCGCTCGGTCGCGGGTGCCGTTCATGCTGTCGATGGCCTTCAGGGTTTCGTTCTGGATCATGCCGATCATCTCGGAAATCTCTGCGGTCGAACCGCTGGTGCGCGCCGCCAGCAAGCGCACCTCGTCGGCGACCACCGCGAAGCCGCGTCCCTGTTCGCCGGCCCGAGCCGCTTCAATGGCCGCGTTCAACGCCAGCAGGTTGGTCTGGTCGGCAATCCCGCGAATGGTGTTGACGATGGCGGTGATCTGTTCGGAGCGCTCGCCCAGTTTGGCGATCAGCGTGGAGGAGCCTTCGATGTTCGAGGCAATTTCACGCATCTCGGTGGCGGCCTGCTGGATAACGCCAGTACCGTGCTCGGCGACTTTTCGCGTCTCGATCGAGAGGTGATAGGCCTCGGTCGCACTTTTGGCATCCTGTTCGTGTTTCTCGACACCGCTGGTAACGTCCGAAGCCAACTTGACCACTTTGCACAAGCGACCGCCGGCGTCGTATACCGGGTTGTAGCTGGCCTCGAGCCACAGGGTCTGGCCACGCTTGCCGACGCGTTCGAACTGGCCGTTGAAGAACTCGCCCTGGTTCAGGCGGCGCCAGAAATCCTGGTACTCGCTGCTGTTGGTGGTGGCCGGGTTGCAGAATATCTTGTGGTGCTTGCCCTGGATCTCCGCCAGGGTGTAGCCCATCAGCTTGAGGAAGTTCTGGTTGGCAGAGATGACACTGCCATCGAGGTTGAATTCGATCATCGCCATGGCCCGGTCGATAGCCTGCAACTTGCCGTTGGCCTCGCTCTCCTGTTGCATCCTGGCGGTGATGTCCAGGGCGTAGGCGATGACCTTGAAGAGACTGCCGCTGTCATTCTTGATCGGGTTGTAGCTGGCTTCCAACCAGATGGACCGGCCATCGGCCGTGACCTGCTCGAAGGTCCCGGCTTCGAACTGGCCGGACTTCAGTCGTGACCAAAGCTGGCTGTACTCGCTGCTGCGGGCGTAGGCCGGCGTGCAGAGCGTCCGGTGCGCCTGGCCCACCACCTGCTCCTGGCGATAGCCGGTGGCCTTGAGAAAGTTCTCGTTGGCGCGCAGGACCATGCCATTGAGGTCGAACTCGATCACGATCATGGAGCGGTCGATGGCCGCGAGTTGGTTGGCTTGCTCGGTGACGGATTGTTGCAGGGTACTGATGGCTTTCTTATGGGAGGCAAATAGCATGGCGTCTGCTCGGAGAGGGATAGAACGTGAGAGTTAGTCCCTGATCATGCGGCTTGCGGCTTGTCCGAGAGGGGCAAGGGAAGTAGCAGCCCGGTACCAGTGCTCCATGACTGGTGGTTCATTTGATACAGCCCACCGCACTGCCACACCCATGAACGGCCATGGGTTGTGCGAATGTCTATATCCAAGTGATCGTTCAAAAAAAAGATGACTGAATAATGGCCTAATGATATTTCTTTTCTTATACAAAACAATGTGTGTTTGTACAATTTTATGGGGCGTCTTTCAGACTGGCGGCGTGGCTCAAGCCGAGTTGACCAGGTTGCACGCGCACCCCTCGGCGCTGTCCTCTTCGGCGCTGTTGACCTTGTTGCGCCCGGTGTTCTTGGCGACATAGAGCGCCTTGTCGGCTTCGTTCAGCCAGGCGCCGGCATCGCTGAAATCCCGGCGGCAGGAGGCCAGGCCGATACTCAGGCTGACCCGTAATTCCGGGACCTCGGCATTGCGATAGTTGCCGAACACCTCACGCAGGCGCTCCATGACGTCATTGGCCCGCTCCAGTGACATCTCCGGCAGGATCACGCAGAACTCGTCGCCGCCATAACGCCCGGCCAGGTCATCTTCGCGCAGGTTATCGCGCAGGTCCTTGCTCAATTGGCGCAGCACGCTGTCGCCGACCAGGTGGCCGTAGGTGTCGTTGATGGCCTTGAAATGGTCAATGTCGATCAACGCAATCACTGCTTGGCACTGGCTGTGGCGGCATTTGTGGAACTTGAGGTGCAGGAGGTCTTTCCAGGAGCCGTGATTGAGCAGCCCGGTCAGGCTGTCGGTGCGGCTCAGGGCACTGAGGGTGCGTTTGTGTTCGGCCAGGTTGATCGCCAGTTGATAGCAACCTATGCCGATCACCAGGGGATAGAGGATCAGCACCGGCAGCACGCTGTAGATCTGTATCGGCGTGGTCAGCGGGTTGAAGGCCGGGGCGAAGATCAGCCAGGACACCAGGATGCCTATGGCCTGGGCGACCAGCCCCTGGGCCATCAGCCGGGGTCCGCCGGCGGCGACGTTGTGCATGGCCATCAAGGCCAGCATGTTGACCGTGGTCAGTGGCGTGAACTGGATGGTCGCGGCCCAGAATCCGCCCATCAGCGAATCGATGAGGATATTGCGGCGTTCAGCCCGATAGGGAAAGGGCGAGCGTTTCGCGATCTGATAAGCCAGGTGCGGCCAGGCCACTGCGTTGATGCTAAGCAGTACCCAGATCCACGTTGGCATGGCCAACGGGTAAAGTGCGGCGATTATGCTGAAGCAACCGATACCAACGCCTACCGTACGGGGCAGGTAAATGCGCTTGGCAAACGATAGCCCTTTGCCTCGTTGGATTTGCATAGGTTTTTTTGCGCCACTTTATTCATCTGAACACCTGGGCGGTGTTCTGCACGGAACGGCCGTTCATCGGATAAGAAGGATGAATATTGTCGAGCATTCCGTAAAGAATAATCAGTGTCCTTCCAAGCCATTTAGAAGGTCTTGAGGCGGTTTTAGCGGTCTGTGCCGGCTATTTGACGATTTCGTAGCCGGCGAGAAACAGATCCAGCGACGATTCTATGACGCGGCTCTGGGTAGAGGGGTCCAGGGGCGGCTGGCCGAGGCTGATCTGTGGCCAGAAGGCGAAGGTTTTGAGCAGGCCGTGCAACTGCGCCGCGGCGAAGGCCGGGTCCACGGCTTTGAAGGTGCCGTCGGCCTGGGCATCACGAATCCACTGGTTGAAGGCTTCTTCCCGTTCGGCCAGGCGCGCGACCATGCCTTGGGCGCGCTCGGGTGAATGGATGGTGGCGGCGATGGCCACACGGGCCAGGTCGAGAAAGCTGCTTTCACTGAGCAGGCGCAGTTTCAAGGCCATCAATTCGCGCAACTGCTCACGCAAGCTGCGATCCGGGTGGTAGGACATATCCACTTGTGCCGCACTGCTGGCCCACAGGTGGTGCATGATTTCCGCGAACAACTCTTCCTTGCTGGGAAAGTGGTTGTACACCGTGCGCTTGGACACCTCCGCCTTGGCGGCGATCTTGTCCATGCTGGTGGCCTCGAAACCGTCGGCGCGAAAGGCCTCGATGGCCGCCTGGATGATGGCTTCACGTTTGCGGTCGGTCAGGCGTAGGGGAGCGGTCATGGGCGGCTTCGGCAGGAAAAGAAAAATTACACTCGGTAGTTTACTTATCGGCAGCGTTGTTGCAAGCTTGAAACTACACTGTGTAGTGTAGTTGCTCTACTCCAGTATTTCATCGGTTCAAGGCTTGCGTGCAGCGGCCCTTGATCATTCAGCAGAAGAACGTGGGAACCCTTGGCGGTTTCCGGGAGTCACCCCGTAATGACCACTCGTTCGCTTACCCGCGCCAAACCCTCGTCCTTGCAGGAGCAGGGGCAGTACCGCAACCATGCTCCCACCCCCCAGGGCGGGTTTGGCAAGATGCTCGGTATTTTCTGGAAGATGCTCTTTCACAAACCCCGCACTACCCGTCCGTCCGGCAGCGTTCCGGTCCTGGGGCTGACCCGTGAGCAGTTGTTGGCGGCGGAAGACTTCAGTGTCTTTCGTCTTGGCCATTCGACCTTGTTGCTCAAGCTGCAGGGCCTGTTCTGGTTGACCGATCCGGTGTTCGCCGAACGTGCGTCGCCAGTGCAATGGGCCGGTCCCAAGCGCTTTCATCAACCGCCCATCAGCCTTGAAGAGTTGCCGCCTATCGAGGGCGTGATTCTTTCCCACAATCATTACGATCATCTGGACTATAAGACCGTCCTGCAACTCGCTGCCAAGACCCGCTATTTCCTCGCGCCCATGGGCGTGGGCGATCTGTTGATCAAGTGGGGTATCCCCGCTGACAAGGTCCGGCAACTGGACTGGTGGGAAGAAACCCAGGTCGGCGACATTCGTTTCGCCGCCACCCCGGCACAGCACTTTTCCGGTCGCACGATGTTCGACAACAACCAGACGCTGTGGGCGTCCTGGGTGATGATGGTGGGCGAGCAGCGGATCTTCTTCAGTGGTGACAGCGGTTATTTCGAAGGCTTCAAGCACATCGGTGAACATTACGGCCCCTTCGACCTGACCCTGATGGAAACCGGTGCCTACAACGTCGATTGGCCCCATGTGCACATGCAACCGGAACAGAGCCTGCAGGCGCACCTGGACCTCAAGGGCCGTTGGTTGCTGCCGATCCACAACGGCACGTTCGACTTGTCCTTCCATGTCTGGCACGAACCCTTCGACCGGATCCTGGCCCTGGCCTGGGAACGCAATGTGTCCATCACCACGCCGCGGATGGGCGAAGCCTTCAACCTGCTGCAACCCCATCGCGGGTACGCCTGGTGGCTGGAAGTGGAGCACCCGGAAGAGGCGCAGACGCCGATCACCGCGCGCTAGGGTGTCTCACGGGTTACATTGAATTTTCACTCAGCCTGCAACCGATTGTGTCCGGCGCTTCTGACGGAAGCGCCCATTAGGATGACCGCCGCCAGTGAAATGGATCACTGGCGTTTGGTTTCCTCAGGACACGATTCATGTATCGAATGCTCAAAAAGCGCGCCGTGATGCTCACCCGTTTGGCGTTGCTGCACGCCCTTTGTCTGACACCCCTTGTCAGTCAGGCGAATACTCCCGACCAAGCTGTATTTCCGGCGCCAGCCTCGGTTAAAAACCAGGCGTTGGCGCAGATGGTCTATGCCAGTGCCGCCGAGGTGGCACTGGCGCTGGCCGAAGGGCGCTTCACTTCGCAGGAACTGGTGAGCTATCTGATCTCCCGTGCAGCCGATCTGGACTCGTTCGGTCCGGCCATCGAGGCGGTGATCGAGTTCAATCCCGAGGCCTTGTCGATTGCCGAGGCGTTGGACGAAGAGCGCCAGGCGGGTAATCTGCGTGGCCCTCTGCATGGCATCCCGGTGTTGCTCAAGGACAATATCCATACCGCCGACCAGATGCAGAGCGCGGCCGGGTCATTGGCCATGGTCGGCACCGCCGCGGCTGATGACGCGTTCATCGTGCAAAAACTCCGCGAGCAGGGTGCGATCATCCTGGGCAAGACCAACATGAGCGAATGGGCGAATTTTCGCGGTGATGGACTGCCTGATGGTTGGAGCGGGCGAGGCGGACTGACCAGGAACCCCCATGGGCTCAAGGGCGATGTCTGTGGTTCCAGTTCGGGTTCCGCTGCGGCGATAGCGGCGGGTTATGCACCGCTGTCGTTGGGGACCGATACCTTCGGGTCGGTGATTTGCCCGGCGTCGAAGAATGGTGTCGTCGGCCTGAGACCTTCCGTGGGGTTGTTGAGCCGCACGGGAATCATTCCTGCTTCCCGCGAACTCGACAGTGCCGGGCCGATTACACGTACGGTGCGTGATGCCGCCTTGCTCCTCAATGCCATGGCGGCCCTCGATCCGCAGGACCCGGCTACGGCGCAAGTCCCCGCAACGAAGGACTACACGCAAAAGCTGAAAGCCGATGCGCTACAAGGCAAGGTCATCGGCTATCCCAGTCGCTTCAAGCCTGGTAGTGAAGACTTGAACGAGCATCCGCAGTTTGCCCAGGCCTTGGACACCCTGCGTGGTGCCGGCGCGCAACTGGTTCCGGTCGACTTGAAGGGGACCGATTGGAGCGAAAACGATTGGACGCGAGTGAGCCGCCTGTTCGACATGACGATCAAGCGGGTGCTGCCCGGCTATCTGGCCAGCCGCTCGGGTCTGAAGGCCTCTACCCTTCAGGAACTGGTGGATTACAACGAAAAGAATCCCGGTGCGGAAAACTACAACCAGGACCTGCTCAAGCGAGCCAATGCGCTGGTATTTGACGAAGCCGAATACCTGAAGCTGTCGGACGGACTGGGCGATGAGGCGCGCGGCAACGTCGATAAGCTGCTGGCGGATAACGGACTGGATGCGGCACTGGGGGATCCTCATCCGTTTGCGGTGCTTGAACTGGGCAGCGCAACCTTTGCCGGGTATCCGGGGATTACCGTGCCTTCGGGCATGGATGCCGATGGCATGCCCACCTCGGTATATTTCTACGGTGCGCGCTGGAGCGAGGATGAGCTGCTGGCGATCGCCTACGGCTACGAGCAGGCTTCGAATGCGCGACAGGACCCGGACTTTGAATAAGCCCGGGTAGCGGTGAGCCTGCCACCGAGTCTGGTGGCAGGTTGCAAGGTCAGCCTTTTACTGTATAGCGAGCCGCCGGTACCTGATGCGACAGGTTGGGCTTCAGGGCTTGGCGTGCCTGTTCGAAGGCTTGCCAATCGGCAATATCCGGCAGCGACGGGATAGTAACCAGCTCGCCAAGAGCCAGCCCGGCGAGCGCGGCATCCACCAGATCTTCGCTGTTCATCACGATCTCACCGGGCAGATGCTGTATCGGCAACCCGGCGATATCCCAGAACTCGGTGCTGATCGCCCCGGGTAATACGGCCTGGACCTTGACGCCTTTTTCGCTCAGTTCGTGATGCAGGGACTGAGTGAAGGCCAGTACAAAAGCCTTGGTTCCGCCATACACACCGTTGAGCAGCTCGGGGGCGATGGCGACGATGGAGGCGATATTGATGATCGTCCCTTCAGCACGGGCCACGAAATTGGTCGCCGCCGCTTTGGCCAGACGGGTCAGGGCGACGACGTTCAAGTGAATCATCGCATCCATTTTCGCCTGTTCGGACTCCAGCAGCGAGGCGGATGCCCCGACACCGGCGTTGTTTACCAGCAGGTTGATCCGCTGGTCCTGTTCGAGGATTTGCGCGATTCGCGCCAGATCGCCCGAGTTATTCAAATCGGCCTGAACCACTTCGACGGTCCGTTGGGTCGCGTTGCCCAACCGTGCGGCCAGTTGCTCCAGGCGTTCGCGATTGCGGGCCACCAGAATCAGGTCGTACCCCTGGTGCGCCAGACGGTCGGCGTAGACCGCACCGATACCGGAGGAAGCGCCAGTGATCAGGGCAAAACCCTTCGAAGATGATTGAGTCATTGCAAGGCTCCAGAGTGGCCGACGAGATGTCGGCGTTGCTGGCGTTAAGATTATGGTGGTAATTTATTGGCGGCAATGTCATATCTCCCACCTTTTGAGACATTATCGAGTCCTGCCCATGATCCGTGTCGGCATTATCCTGTTTCCTGGTTTCCAGGCGCTGACGTTGGCGACCGGTACGGTTTTCGAGCACGCCAATCTGGAAGTCGAGCGCGAGGTCTATCAGGTGGACCTGCTCTCCGAGCACGGTGGTACGGTCAAAAGCTCCATCGGCTTCAGCGTCGAGACCCAGCCCTTCGGTGTGCAGGATTACGACACGCTGGTGGTGGTGGGTGATAACGACCTGGTGCCAGGGACGACAGGCCTGATTGACTACCTGCGCGGTGCACCGGCGTTTGCCCGGCGTATCACCTCGGCTTGCACCGGCTCGTTTCACCTGGCGGCGGCCGGTCTGCTCGAGGGGCGACGAGCGACCACCCACTGGTACCACGCGCGGATTTTCAAGCAATGGCATCCCGCTGTTCGACTGGAGGAGGACAGGATCTTCACCGTGGATGGTCCGATCTGGACTTCGGCCGGCATGACCGCCTGTATTGACCTGGCATTAGCCCTGGTAGAGCAGGACCTGGGGGTGGAAGTGACTCGCAATCTTGCGCGCACGTTGGTGGTCTATCACCGCCGGACGGGTGGCCAGTCGCAGTTTTCCGCATTGCTGGACCTTGATCCGAAATCTGATCGTATTCAAAGCGCCCTGGCGTTTGCCCAGGAGAACTTGCGGGAAGATTTATCCGTTGAGCAACTGGCGCAAGTGGCTCACCTCAGTCCGCGTCAGTTCAGCCGGCTGTTTCGTGCCGAGACCGGGCAGTCGCCGGCCAAGGCGATTGAGCACCTGCGCCTGGAAGCGGCACGGTTGATGATGGAATCGGGCTGGCACTCCATCGATGTCGTCGCCCGCGACACCGGCTTTGCCGATCCGGAGCGCATGCGTCGGGCTTTTCTGCGGGCCTATGGTCAGCCGCCGCAGATGATCCGGCGCTCGCTGCAATTGCAGATGTAGCCGTTGTAAGGAATCACTCGCTTGGCGAGCGGGGTTTTTCGTTCAGCCCCCAGGCGAGTACGGGTCTACCATTAGTTCGAGACTGGAAGCAGAGCGTCAGGAACAACCATGGCCCATCGAATTCATCTTTTCGGCGCGTCGGGCTCCGGCACTACGACCTTGGGTATGGCGCTGGCCGAGCGCTTGGGAATTGCCCATTTTGACTCGGACAACTTTTACTGGCAGCCCGCCGACAAGCCTTTCAGTTGCAAGCGTCCCCGTGACCAGCGGGTGCAGTTGCTGCGTGAGCAACTGGCCCGGCAGGACAACTGGGTGCTCTCCGGTTCGCTCTGTGGCTGGGGCGACCCCTTGATTCCGGCGTTCACCCTGGCGATTTTCATGCGCCTCGACCCGGAGGTCCGCTTGCAGCGCTTACGCGTTCGCGAGTTCCAGCGCTATGGCGCGCAGATCCACGAAGGGGGAGAGCGGTTTGTCGCGACCCGTACCTTCCTGGAGTGGGCGGCCGGCTATGACACCGGCGACCATGGCACCCGCAGTCTCAAACGACATGAAACCTGGATCAGGAACCTGCCATGCCCGGTGTTGCGGCTGGACACCACCGAGCATCCGGTGGAGGCGTTGGTCGAACAGGTGATGCGCGCGCTGGAGCGGCCGGCTGCATCGGTGTAGCTGATTACTCGATCAGTTCGTAATCCTTGCGCTCGATCGGGTCCGGTGTGGTTCCGCGGATATTCATCCCGCGACCGGGGGCAAACCCGGGGAAGAACACCAGGCCTTCGGCTTCGAAGCGAAAGGCCAGGGCCAGTCGGGTAACATCCCTGAGTGGTTCGCCGGCTTCGAAGCGCTGGATGGCGGCGACCGAGACGCCGGACTCCCGGCTCAGTTGCTCATGGCTCCAGCCCAGCATGACCCGCGCCTGCAGGCAGTGTCGGGGCGTGAATTGATGCAAAACGATGCGTTCAACGGTGGTCCTCATCACATGACTGGCGGCTTGGCTGGACATGGCACTCTCCGGGCTTGATCGGCTGATTTGAAAAATACTGTGTTTTTGTACAGTTGTTTTTCGACCTGATCAAACGTTTTTTCAGCATTCCGATTATCGGTATCGAGCTGTTGTGTTCGTAGGGATTGGATCAGCCCATGCGTCGGCATTGACCGTACGACATGCTTTGTCACGGCCTTTCTTTGCTTGGTAAAAACAATGTTGTGTAGGGTGTGTATTTTTGGCTTGATGTGATTCAAGCGCGTGTGTACCTTACACAACAGAGCTCAAGGAGTGAGCATGCGAAGCAGAGATGTCATTGAACTGATCGAAGCCGATGGTTGGTATGAGGTGGCGGTGAAAGGAAGTCACCACCAATTTCGGCATCCGAGCAAGACAGGCCGCGTCACTGTTCCCCATCCCAAAACGGAAATTCCGAAGGGAACACTCCACAACATATTGAAGTCGGCTGGCCTCAAGGGCACAGCGTATAGCGATGGCAACCGTAATGACGTGTTTCCATATGGGCGAGGTATCCAATGAAATTTCCAGTGGTACTACATAAAGAGGCGGAATCAGACTACGGCGTGACCGTGCCGGATGTGCCAGGTTGTTTTTCTGCCGGAAGCACTTTTTCCGAAGCGCTGGAGAATGTGCATGAGGCCTTGGCCTTGCATTTCGAGGGTTTGCTGGCTGACGGTGAGCCGTTACCCCATGCGCGGGAGGCCGATGTCTATCTGGATAACCCGGACTATGCCGGCGGTCTCTGGGCCATCGTCGACTTTGATGTGACGCCTTACCTGGGCAAGTCGGTTAGATTCAACGCCTCGTTGCCCGAGCATCTGCTTGAGCGGATCGACGAACGTGTGCAGAAGGATCATCGCTACGCCTCGCGCTCGGGGTTTCTGGCGACGGCGGCGTTGCGCGAGTTGTATGCCTGATGGGTTGCAAAGGGAGAGATGTATCAGCCAGAGTGGCCGGTCTCAACAGGAGATAGAACGATATGGCCGTCCGTTGTACATCACTCGAAGAAGTCCGCGAAAACATCGACCGTCTGGATCGGCAGATCGTAACGCTGCTGGCGGAGCGGGGTACCTATGTCACTGAGGCTGCGCGCTTCAAAAAAGACAGCGATGCCGTCAGGGCTCCACAGCGCGTGGAGCAGGTCATCGCCAAGGTGCGGGCATTATCCGAGGAGTACGCCGCCAATCCCGATGTGGTCGAACAGGTCTACCGGGCCATGATTGCGGCGTTTATCGAGCAGGAGCTGCAAGAGCATGGAAGCGCTCGCCACTTATCATCTCCTTCCTAGCATCAACCTAAAAAGGAATCCCGCACCTGATCTGCGGGTTGCTCACGCTCGGTCATGAAGTCGGCAGTCACCCCCTCACCCTCAAACCAGCTATCCCATGATTCGCCAGCAGGGGTGATAATCCTTGTTCTGCCGATTGCAATGACATCGACGCGCTTCACGTCATCAGGCAGCGCTACGGCTTTGGGTAATCTCACCGCTTGGCTACGGTTACTCTGGAAAATCGAGCCTTGTTCTACGGTACACCTCGGGATATGTTGGATGTATATCCCATAATATTCGCTTATACGTTAAGGGCAAAGTACGCTTGGCCGAGAATTTTGGCAGAACCTCACAAGCCATGATTGATGGGTTGTGAGGTATCGACCGCTCACGCACCGATCATTCGCTGATGCAAATCAGGGAATAGAAGCTGCGCAAACCAGATGGGTAAACCGGGATACAGGTCACGGGCTTTGGGGCTCAGGCTTTCCACAATTCCCAGGTTTACGAGTATCTTGAGCTGTTCGATAGCGGTCCGCTCATTGAGGCCGGTGAACACCTTGAAGTCAGCACGACTGATCGTTCCCTGCGTCAAAAGGATATGCAGTGCACGAGCCGACTCCAGCTTCAGCCCTGCCTTGAGAATACGCGGCTCCCATTTGAATATGGTTTCCAGGCGCGCTCTCATTTGGGCAACGTTCAACGCCTGTTCCGTGTAGCGCATCTGATCCAGGCAGGTCTCCAGCATGAAACCGACGAACTCGAATAACCCGGCTTGAGTGAGTTGTCCTCGGCCATCGAGGTCTCCACGTCGAGGTTTGTCGGCGTTGGCGAGAAAGGCGTAATAAGCGTTCTGCTGTCGCGCCAGCCCTCTTGAAAGAGACCACAGCGGCGATGCCAGGCCGAGCTTATGCAATTGCAGATGAGTAATCAGTCTTATGCTGCGTCCGTTTCCGTCCACAAAGGGGTGAACCCAGGCTAGCCGATGATGGTAGGCCATGGTCGCAAGCAGGCGGCTACGGGCGTCGGGAAGGCGTCCGTAGACTTGTTGCATCCGTACCAGCATGGGGGTGACCGCTGTACTGGCGGGCGCAGCATGATCCCCGACTAAAACATTCTTCTGTGCTTCGTCGCGCAGTTGGCCTGGAATCAGCAGGACGCCGTCTACCAAGCGTAATTGTTCGGGTGTCGCTCCATGAAAAAGACGCCGATGCACGCGCGCAATGAGTTTGGGGTCGAAAAAAGTAGCCCAGGGCGACTCAGCATAAAGTGTCATGGCTCTCTCAAACGCCTGCTGGGCACCGATATGAGTCATTGCGAGTTCTGACAACTCTCTGCGGCTGCGTTTTGGGGCGGAAGGTGCCAATGTGAGCGGTTCAGTAAACTGGCCTTCAATCAGATTGCTGTAAAAGCTGCTGGTCACCCGCAGGAGCCCACCGACACGAGAGGCCATTTCAGGTGGGACCATTCCTGTCAGCTTTCCAGCCTGGAAGGGAATGTCCTCGGCCAGCTTCAGAAGCTCGGCAGGGAAGCTCGGCATGAGCGGCTCAAGCCAGTGGTTTCCTGTCATCAATGTGGACGACATTGTGGCTCCTTTTGCAGATTTTTTTGCAGATTTTTTGAAGACTGAATGGCTTGTATTTAAAGGGCTGTAAGAACTTATAGCATCATTTTTTTGAGGAGGTTTGCAGATTTTTTTGCAGATATCTTTGGCAGGAATCTCGAGGTGGTAAAAGTAGGTTTCAGATCGTTTTTGAGGTAGCTAATTTCGCTCATTCTATCGCTGGTATCTCGTCCTACTCCCAAGTCAGAAAACTCATCGGACGCCTGCCCACTATGGCGAATTGTTCCTGATAAAGAGGTGGGCTTAGAGTCTGAATGGCTCGCTGGGTAATCTGGCGAGAAGGGTTTCGCAGCCCTTTTGCACAACACGAAAAAGCATCATGAAGACGTTGGCGGCTGTATATTTGCTGCTGCTCGTTTCATGGTGGCTGTGTGTGGGAGGCTTTCGAGCCTGCCGATTTCCGTGTTTGTCGGTCTGCGAACCCGCGCACAGCTGCCACCCATTTCGTTTCGCAGCGAAGGGTGGTCATTCTCTAGTAACACGGAGTTTAACGATGAATACCGAGCATACCCCCAGGCGCTTTATCCCGATGGACAGCGTATCCACTGAGTTCCCTGTTCTCTACATCGACCGCAATGCCCCGCTGGTTGATCTGCATGCTTGCGTCAGCGAGCGCATGCGGGCGGTCAACAAACTGATGATCCTGTTCACCTGCAGCCGGCTAAGCGACAGCGACCCGCGAGACCTGGGCAATATCGCCTCGATCTCACGGTTGTTGCTACAGGATGCCAGTGACGTGTTCGATGTAATCGAAACGCGAGGGCTGGAAGCGAAGCACCTGGCTTCATAACGCAGTGATCAGACGCAAACGAAAAAGCCCTGAACAGGTTCAGGGCTTTTCGGTGTTTCAGTCTATTCACCCAGGGTGAATAACGGCATCAATCCCAGCTCAACGCCCCGCCAGTCTGATACTCGATCACGCGGGTCTCGAAGAAGTTCTTCTCTTTCTTCAAGTCCATGATCTCGCTCATCCATGGGAACGGGTTGGTGGTCCCCGGGTACTCTTCCTTCAAACCGATCTGGCTCAGGCGACGGTTGGCGATGAACTTGAGGTAGTCCTCCATCATCGCCGCGTTCATGCCCAACACGCCGCGCGGCATGGTGTCGCGTGCGTATTCGATTTCCAGCTGGGTGCCCTGCAGGATCATCTGGGTGGCTTCTTCCTTCATCTCGGCATCCCACAGGTGCGGGTTCTCGATCTTGATCTGGTTGATCACATCGATGCCGAAGTTCAGGTGCATGGATTCATCCCGCAGGATGTACTGGAACTGCTCGGCCACCCCGGTCATCTTGTTGCGACGACCCATGGACAGGATCTGGGTGAAGCCGCAGTAGAAGAAGATCCCTTCCAGCACGCAGTAGTAGGCG
>NZ_JALLIZ010000025.1:0-89851 GCF_023242345.1 Pseudomonas sp. MWU12-2037
AATCGGATCAACGGATTGCTCTGACTTGCGCCCGAAGAGACGATCACGCAACAGCTTGATCTGTTCTTTCAAGTCGCTGATGTGCTCCTTATCAACCTCACGCTCATTGAGCATCTGCGCAAGCAATTGCTTGAGTAAAACGGGGTCGTCAGGAAGGTCTTCGGGCATCGAAATCATGGTCAGGATTATACCCGACTACGCGACATATCGAGGCGTCAAAACCTGATGTGGACGGTTGCGCCAGAGGTCGAAGCCGTCGAGCAGCCAGTTCAGTTCCTGGACTGTCAGGACGATCGCCTCGTCGCCGGCATCGGGCGATGTTTTAAAGCGCTCGGACTCGAGGCGTTTGAGCCATAGGCAGAAGCCGTTGCGCTCCCAATATAATATTTTCACTCGGTTGCGTGGCTTGTTGAGGAAGACAAAAAGCACGGGGTCGAACACGGCGACTTTGATATCCAGCTCGACGAGGGCAGCGAGGCCATCGATGGACTTTCGAAAGTCCACGGGTTTGGGGTAGAGGTAGACTTTTTCTACTTTTGCATCGGGTCGCATCATGGCAGCAGGCTCCGGAAAGAATTCGGGAGCGCAGCATCGGGCATCAAATATCGGCTTGGAATGTGGGTTTCATGGCGCGCTTACCGTTGTTCTGGGGCATGTTGCATTCGGTGGAAGTGGCGCGGGCGGTGGTGGATGCGCTGCTTGAGGGTTCGTCCCCGTCCAATAAGCTGGCGTCCGCATTGGACAATCATCCGACTGGTTGAGGCAGTTCCGCCAAGAGAGATCAGGCACTTGGCTGCTTGATCTCTTTTCCGTTTAAGGTCTGTGCAAAACGGTGTGTCGCGATGAGCGGATTCAGATGGATTTGAGCGGTAGGAACAAGCGCCGGCTTTCTGAACCAAGAGGTGAGAAACCGAATGATTCATAGAAACGCTGTGCTCGCTCATCAATGGCATCGACGACCATGGCGTAAATGGCGATCTCATCGCTGACGGCCAGGGTTCGCTTGATGGCATCGACCAGCAGGATTTTCCCCACCCCATGACGCTGAGCCGCGTGATTGACCGCCAACCTGCCTAGCAAGGCTGCTGGCACAGGATGTCGTGGGAGTTTAGAGGCGAGGTCACCCGGCAATTGGCTGAGTTCGATCGACAGGGTGGAGAGCGTGTAGTAGCCCACAATACTCTTCGGCTGTTCCGCCGTGGTTGCCACAAAGACTCGGCTGACACGGCGCTTCACATCCTGGCGAGCCTGCTTTTGAATATAGCCATCCAGTGAGGCTACGCCGCAATGGAATCCAGGCCTGTCGTGATCACTCCCCAGTGGTCGTATGAGCAAATTTGAATAATCGGTCATTGGCTGGTGACGCGCTGATCATGTTCCTCGAAGGCGGCGGTCAGTTTTTCGTTGAAGCGGATCGGTTTGGCCAATGCATTGAAGAAGACTTCGGAGTCTCTGCTATTCAGGCTCATAGCTTCGTGCTCGTGAATGGTTTTTTCAGCATGAGCCAACGCACTGGTCAGTATGAAATTACTGACGGTCTTGCCTTCAAAGCTCGCGGCGCGCTCCAGCGTATTCTTGGCGCTGGGCTTCAGCCGGAGATTGATACGGTCCTGTCTGGTGTCTGTAGCGACGCCCATGATGAATTCCCCTCGGCGAAGTGGACAATATTGCTTTGACTGTACGTCAAAATGGTGCCTTTCTCAATGCGATGACGCCGATGATC
Source organism: Pseudomonas sp. MWU12-2037 (assembly GCF_023242345.1). NCBI lineage: Bacteria > Pseudomonadati > Pseudomonadota > Gammaproteobacteria > Pseudomonadales > Pseudomonadaceae > Pseudomonas > Pseudomonas sp. MWU12-2037. Next base: position 1,724 of record NZ_JALLIZ010000025.1, read on the forward strand.
AACAGGCTGGCCGCTGCCGGATTGCATGTTGAGCTGCATATCGCTCAAGTCGCTTAAGCTGGCACACCTCCACCGGCCAGAAACGACAAACCCCGCCAGGCAGCGGGGTTTGTCGTTTTACAAGTCTGTCACTGCCAGGCGTTCAGGACGCCTGCATCTCGCGTTTCTTCTCGAGGGTTTCCAGCTCGTTCTTATAATTATGAGCGTCGGTCTCGTTGTGAAACATGCCGACCAGCAGGTCCTGCTGGTGTACATCCCAGATTCGAATGCCGTGGGCAACGCCTTCATGGGACATGTGTGCATCATCGCGTTCGGTTACTTTTACGGTCATCTGCAAGCTCCAGTCTCTGTTGAACTGCGGCAACGCGTCGCAGGCCTCTGTTATATGATTCATTAGCCTCCTACGTAAATCGGTAACGGACGGAATTTATTCTTGCGAGAAACGCAATAATGGCCGAAGGCCCGGATTGCTTGGGTTTGCGCTTTTCGAGCGAAAGTTTTCTGACAAAAGTTTCATCTTGGCTATGCTGCAAAACAGCGTCCCAGACGCTTGCAAACGTGGTTATGCAAGAGGGTGGCGGTGAATGTGAGATAGCTTTCGCGGGCAAGCCCTGCTCCTACAGTCTTGTGTCGTTCACTGATTTTATATACGACACGAGACTGTAGGAGCAGGGCTTGTCGGGACGCTGCATCGCCGCGAAGAGGCCCTTGAGCCTTGCAACATCCGCTTGCATGCAGCAGCGAGCAGGCATAAAAAAGCCCCGCGTTCGCGGGGCTCTTTCTGGCCGCTTGAATCAGCTGCCCTTGACCTCTTTGCCGGCCACGGTGCCTTCCTGGAGCATGATGTTGTACTCCTTGCCGTCGGTTTCCACCTGTTGCAGGCGGACCAGTAGGTAATCCCAATCCTTGGCGAACCACATCACGGTAGTGCGCTTGTTCTGCGTCGGGTCGCGCACGCGCTCGACCTTGATCGCATCGACCGAGCCGGCCTTGGTGCTGACTTTTTCCGCGCCCAGCACCCGGAAGTCGTAGGTGTCGGTGTCGGTGCCTTCGACCACCTGGTAGCTCATGCTTTTCTTGCCGGCCGCGACATCACGTTGCAGGGCCAACTGATAAGTCGACTTGTCGAGCATGCCGCTGTTCAGAGGCACCTTGACCGGATCACCGCGATCGCTGCCGGTGACCATCTTCGACGCCCAGTCGAAGTCCAGGTTGATCTTCTTCGCCTTACCCAGGCCGCCACGTTCGAAGTTGTAGCTCTGTGGCAACAGGGTGTCCTTGTCGAGGCGGATGGTGCTTTCCTCGGTCAGGCTGGCGATCATCATGGAAGCCTTGAAACTCAAGGTCCAGGTGCCGTTATCGTTTTTCGACAGGCTGCGCTCGGCCGAACCGCTCATGGGCAGCTGTTTCCAGTCGGCGGTATAGCTGGCGGAGAAAGGTTGAAGATCCGCTGCTTGCACTGCCGGCAAGGCGAGCAGGGTAAGGGCGAAGAGCAGGGCACGACGCATAAAATCTCCTAGGTTCGAATCATTTGGCCGCTGGCCGCGAGTAATTGACCGTCCAACAATGCACCCTGTTCGCCCAGGACCAAACGCCCCTCGGCAAACCAGCGTACCGCCAGCGGATAAATCCTGTGTTCCTGGGTGTGGACCCGTTGCGCCAGACTCTGCGCGGTATCGTCAGACTCTACCGTAACCACAGCCTGTACGACCAGAGGCCCGCCATCGAGTTCCTCGGTGACGAAGTGCACGCTGCAGCCATGCTCCCGATCACCGGCTTCCAGCGCGCGCTGGTGGGTGTGCAGGCCTTTGTACTTGGGCAGGAGAGAGGGGTGGATATTCAGCAGGCGTCCCTGGTAGTGGCGGACGAAATCAGCGCTGAGAATGCGCATGAAACCGGCCAGCACCACCAGTTGCGGATTGAAGGCGTCGATCAGTTCGATCAGGGCGGCGTCGAAGGCTTCGCGGCCGTCGAAGGCCTTGTGGTCCAGGGCGCGGGTTTCGATCCCCGCGTCCCGGGCGCGTTGCAGGCCATAGGCGTCGGCGCGGTTGGAGATCACCGCGGCGATGCGGGCCGGATTTTCGCCGGTCCGCACGTCGTCGATCAGGGCCTGCAAGTTGCTGCCGGTGCCGGACAGCAACACCACGACGTTACAGGTCGAGGTCATCGGCTCGGACATCAGTGAGCCTTGAGGTTCTTCAGCTCGACCTGGGCAGCGCCTTCAGCGGCAGTGGCGATCTGGCCGATGACCCATGGCTGTTCGCCGGCTTCGCGCAGGACGTTGAGTGCTGCTTCGACGTGTTCCTGGGCGACACAGATGACCATGCCGACACCGCAGTTCAGCACGCGGTGCATTTCGGTTTCGTTGACGTTACCTTTTTCCTGCAGCCAGTCGAAGACCGCCGGACGCTGCCAGCTGGCCACGTCGACCACGGCCTGGGCGCCTTTTGGCAGGACGCGCGGGATGTTGTCGAGCAGGCCGCCGCCGGTGATGTGGGCCATGGCCTTGACCGCGCCGGTGTCCTTGATCAGCTTGAGCAAGGGCTTGACGTAGATACGGGTCGGCGCCATCAGCAGGTCGGTCAGCGGCTTGCCGTCGAGCTGGATGGTTTCGATGTCGGCACCCGACACTTCGATGATCTTGCGGATCAGCGAGTAGCCGTTGGAGTGCGGGCCGGAAGACGGCAGGGCGATCAGGGCATCGCCGGCGGCGACTTTCGAGCCGTCGATGATCTCGGCCTTTTCCACCACGCCGACGCAGAAACCGGCCAGGTCGTAGTCTTCGCCTTCGTACATGCCCGGCATTTCAGCGGTTTCGCCGCCTACCAGGGAGCAGCCGGCCAGTTCACAGCCGGCGCCGATGCCGGTGACCACCTGGGCGGCGGTGTCGACATTGAGCTTGCCGGTGGCGTAGTAGTCGAGGAAGAACAGCGGTTCGGCCCCGCAGACCACCAGGTCGTTCACGCACATGGCCACCAGGTCGATACCGATGCTGTCATGCTTGTTCAGGTTCAGTGCCAGGCGCAGCTTGGTGCCGACGCCGTCGGTGCCGGAGACCAGGACCGGCTGCTTGTAACCGGCCGGGATCTCGCAGAGGGCGCCGAAACCGCCCAGGCCGCCCATGACTTCCGGGCGCGCAGTGCGCTTGGCCACGCTCTTGATGCGTTCGACCAATGCTTCACCGGCGTCGATGTCTACACCGGCGTCCTTGTAGCTCAGGGAGGGTTGCTTGCTCATGATCCAGGCCTTTAGGGGGGATTCAGGGGGTATCGACCGGCAGCGGTTGGGTCTCATGGGGAACACGAACGGGTTCGGGTTTCCTGGGAGGCCGGATGCTCGCCGGTCTGCGAAGGCGCGCGATTTTATCAGGCTTGGGCAGCAGCGGCCATCCTCGGGCCGACGGCAGGGTCATATCGTGTTAAAAAAATCCCTGTACGCTCGTGCTGGCCGCAATTGACGTGGCTGTATAAGGTATAGCCCTTGACCCGCGATCTTTATGACGGGGAAAAACTTTTCAGCGATTGTGTGAATAATGGCACTGCACCGTGGTCCTAAACCTGTCGCCTTGTATTCACGCGGTCTTTACCTGCCGCTTTCTGTCCGTCGGGAATTTTTCATGCGTCTGATCAAATTATTGAGTGCCGGCTGTCTTTCCCTGTTGAGCCTGGCGATCCACGCGCAAACCCTGAATGGCTTGTACCAGGTACGGGAACCGGTCGGCAGCCAGACCCCGGATGAACGCAACCAGGCCACCCAGCGTGCCCTGGAAACCCTGGTATTGCGCCTGACTGGCGATCCCAAGGCGCTGCAGAACCCCGGCTTGGCCGAAGTGCGCAAGGACCCGCAGCAAATCATCAGCCAGTACGGTTACGACGCCGGGCCGCCGGAAAGCCTGCAGGTGGATTTCGACCCGGTGAGTACCGACCGAGCCTTGCGCGGTGCCGGGCTGGCGCTGTGGGGCAGTAACCGACCGGCGATTCTCGGTTGGTGGCTGAACGATTCGACCGAGGGCTCCAACCTGGTCGGTGACGGTCAATCGGCCGCCGAGCCGTTGCGTCGGGCGGCGCAACACCGTGGCCTGCCACTGCGTCTGCCGTTGGCCGACCTGAACGAACAGATCGTCGCCACGGCGAAGAATCTTGAAGGCAGCGATGCCTCGCCGTTGCACGACGTGTCCGAGCGCTACGGCGCCGATGCGCTGCTGGCGGTGCATGCCCATGAAGAGGGCGGGCAGTGGCAGGCGAAATGGCGCTTGTGGCTGGGCGACCAGAAAGAGCAGGGCACGGCCCAAGGCACCGACAGCGCCGCGTTGGCGGATGCGGTGCTGTTGGCGGTGAGCGAACGCCTGGCGCCGCGTTTTGCGGCCAAGCCCGGGGTGGCGACTGAACAACGGCTGGAAGTGCAGGGCATGACCCTGGAGCGTTACGCGGCCCTGGAACATTTGCTCGAACCCTTTGGCGGTCGGCCACAAAGCGTGGACGGCGACCGGATCATCTATCAGGTCAACGGCAGTGCCGAACAGCTGCGCGCGCAACTGGGGCTGGCGAAGTTGCAGGAGATCCCGGCGGGCGAAGCCTTGCCGGCGGTGACGGCCAACGCGACGCCAGTCGCCCCAGGCGCCCCGGCCGCGGCACCTGTTGCACCTGTACCTGCGGCGGCGCAGTTGCGTTTCCGTTGGTAGGTTTTCGGTTCTATTGAATTTCTTTCTATATATAAGGCAGAGGTCGTCCATGACCGACACACGTCGATGGTTCTGGTTGGGCGCGGCGATCCTGCTGTGCGTGTTCGTGTACCTGTTGCACCCGATACTCTCGCCGTTCCTGGTGAGCCTGCTGCTGGCCTATATGTTCGACCCGCTGGTCGACCGCCTGGAAAAACTCGGGATGTCCCGGACCTGGGGCGTGGTCTCGGTGTTCGCGCTGTTTATCCTGGTGTTGATGACCTTGCTGCTGGTGCTGGTACCGATGCTGGCCAAGCAGTTCTTCCGCCTCTATGAACTGGCGCCGCAGATGCTCGACTGGCTGCAGCACACCGCTCTGCCCTGGGCCCAGCACAAGTTCGGCCTGGCCGACGGTTTCTGGAAGTTCGACAAGGTCAAGGCAGCCATCAGTGAGCACATGGGCCAGACCGGCGACATCGTCGGCGTGGTGCTGTCCCAGGCGACAGCTTCCAGCCTGGCACTGATCGGCTTCGCGGCGAACCTGTTGCTGGTGCCTGTGGTGAGTTTCTACTTGCTGCGGGACTGGGACCTGATGACGGCCAAGATCCGCAGCCTGCTGCCCCGTGACCGCGAGGCGCAGATTGTCTCCCTGGCGGGCGAGTGTCATGACGTGCTGGGGGCGTTCATGCGCGGCCAGTTGCTGGTGATGCTGGCGTTGGGGGGGATCTATGCCGGTGGCCTGATGCTGGTCGGCCTGGAATTGGGCCTGTTGATCGGCCTGCTGGCCGGGCTGGCGGCCATCGTGCCTTATATGGGCTTTGTGATCGGCATCAGCGCGGCGATGATCGCCGGCCTGTTCCAGTTTGGCGGTGACCTGTACCCGATGATCGGGATCCTCGCGGTGTTCATGATCGGCCAGGCCCTGGAGGGGATGGTGCTGACGCCGCTGCTGGTCGGCGACCGCATCGGCCTGCACCCGGTGGCGGTGATCTTCGCGATCCTGGCCGGGGGTGAACTGTTCGGTTTCACGGGCATATTACTGGCCCTGCCGGTGGCCGCGGTGATCATGGTGCTGGTGCGGCATATGCACGATCTGTACAAAAGTTCGGACATGTACGGCGGCCGGGAAGACCCCGATCTCTGAAGAGCGCACGCAAACCTTTGATTTTGCTTGTGGTCTGTTGCATTGTGCACCCAGCCTCACGGGTATAAACTTTGCAGACTTTACACAGAGGCCACTAACGGTTCCCGGTAACCGTTCAGTCAGCATGAAACCGATTCAGCTGCCCCTAGGTGTGCGTCTGCGTGATGACGCCACCTTCATCAACTACTACCCAGGCGCCAATGCCGCTGCACTCGGCTATGTCGAGCGGCTATGCGAAGCCGACGCCGGGTGGACCGAAAGCCTGATCTACCTCTGGGGCAAGGACGGCGTGGGGCGTACCCACCTGTTGCAGGCAGCGTGCCTGCGCTTCGAGCAGATGGGGGAGCCGGCGGTGTACCTGCCGTTGGCGGAGTTGATGGACCGTGGGGTCGAGTTGCTCGACAACCTCGAGCAGTACGAGTTGGTGTGCCTGGACGACCTGCAAGTGGTCGCCGGTCGCGCGGATTGGGAAGAGGCGCTGTTTCACCTGTTCAACCGTCTGCGTGACAGCGGGCGACGCCTGCTGATTGCCGCCTCGACTTCGCCCCGTGAACTGCCGGTCAAGCTGGCCGACCTGAAATCGCGCCTGACCCTGGCGCTGATTTTCCAGATGCGCCCCCTCTCGGATGAAGACAAGCTGCGGGCTTTGCAACTGCGTGCTTCAAGACGCGGCCTGCATTTGACCGACGAGGTAGGACATTTCATCCTGACCCGTGGTACTCGCAGCATGAGCGCCCTGTTCGAATTGCTCGAACGGCTCGATCAGGCCTCGTTGCAGGCCCAGCGCAAACTCACCATACCCTTTCTAAAAGAGACCCTGGGCTGGTAAAACCGGGGCTTTCAGCGCTTTTTCGCCAAATTCCAGACGTCACAAAACCCACGCCGGAAGCTTTCTTTCGGGCGTGTGGGATCCGTTTGGGTATTAAGTCCTTAGATGTTTTCAAGAAACGACCGAGTCACATCCTGTTCCATAAAATTTGCAAATGAGGGTGATAGAGGGCATAGTCGCTTTTCCTTACAAATCAGCCACGGTCGTGCCCATGCTAAATCGCTTCGCACCCCTCGTGCCTCTCGCACTTGTTACCCTGTTGTTCGGTTGCGCGGCGCATACGCCGGTTTCGCAACAACAGGTCGATAATTCGGTCAAAACCGCCTCGGTTTCTGGCGTCAAATCCTCGGCCGTACTGGACGATGAGCTGGCCACGGAAAAAGAACTCGCCGAGTTCGCCGACGGCAAGCCTTACCGGTTGCCTGTCCTTGCTGACAGCATTCTCGAACGTGGCATGTCCCTGATCGGTACCCGTTACCGTTTTGGCGGCACCAACGAGAGCTCCGGCTTTGACTGCAGCGGCTTCATCGGTTATCTGTTCCGTGAGGAAGCCGGGCTCGACCTGCCGCGCTCCACCCGTGAGATGATCAACGTGAAGGCGCCGCTGGTTGCACGCAACAAGCTCAAGCCGGGTGACCTGCTGTTCTTCGCCACCAATGGTCGTCGCGGTCGTGTCAGCCACGCCGGGATCTACCTGGGGGATGATCAGTTCATCCACTCCAGCAGCCGCCGTAGCGGTGGTGTGCGGATCGACAGCCTGGGCGACAGCTACTGGAGCAAGACCTTTATCGAAGCCAAGCGCGCCCTGGCGATGGCTCCCACTACGGTCACCGCCAGCAACCGGTAATCGCTTGGACGTTTTCAGCGCCATCGGCCTGGTTGATGGCTAAAAGCCAGGTTCCAATACCAGGCAAGCTGTACAAAAAACGTCCGAAGTTAAAGTGATACTTGAAGTTTGGCGTATAGCCGCTAGAATCCTGACATATTGTTGAGTATCTGACCGCGCGAGCCCTGCTTGCGCGGTTTTGATTTCTCTACGCCACGGCAGAGAAAGCCGCATTCAGTCAGGATTTCTGCACATGTCGACCACGGCCCGTATTGCCTTGATTGCCTTCACCGCATTGCTCGGTGCCTGTGCCGGCCATGCGCCGCCGCCGCCGGCACCGGTGGCTCGTCCCGTGGTGTTCGCCTCCCCGCAACCCTCCTCGCCAGAAGCAGAAGACGTGCTGTTCCGCGCCTTGGGCCTGGTCGGCACGCCCTATCGTTGGGGCGGCAACACACCGGACTCGGGTTTTGATTGCAGTGGCCTGATTGCCTACGTGTATCGCGATATGGCGGGCATCAACCTGCCGCGTTCGACCCGCGAGATGATTGTGATGCGGGCGCCGAGCGTGCCGCAGAACGCCTTGCAGACCGGCGACCTGATCTTCTTCGCCACCAATGGCGGCTCCCAGGTCAGCCATGCCGGCATCTATGTCGGTGAAGGCCGTTTCGTCCATGCGCCGGCCACTGGCGGCACGGTGAAACTGGACAGCCTGTCCAAGGCCTATTGGCAACACGCCTACCTGAACGCCAAACGTGTGTTGCCGGCCGGGCACCTGGCGAGCAACCCTTAATCACCGAGTTACCGCGAGGTTGTCATGACCGCTCGCACCCTCAAGCTGGACGATGCCCTCTACGGTTATCTGCTGGACGTTTCCCTGCGCGAAACGCCGTTACTCAAGCGACTGCGCGACGAAACCCAGGCGCTGCCCATGGCGCGCTGGCAGGTGGCGCCTGAGCAGGGCCAGTTCCTCGCGCTGCTGGTCAAGCTGACCGGCGCCCGACGATTGCTCGAAGTCGGCACCTTCACCGGCTACAGCGCCTTGTGCATGGCCTCGGCCTTGCCGGAGGGCGGTAGCCTGCTGTGTTGCGACATCCCCGGGGACTACAACGCCACTGCGCTGCGCTACTGGCGGGAGGCGGGCCTGGCCGAACGTATCGAGTTGCGCCTGGCGCCGGCGCTGGAGACCCTGGCGCAGTTGGAGCGGCAGGGGCAGGGCGGGCAGTTCGACTTTATGTTCATCGATGCCGACAAGGCCAATTACCCGGCGTATCTGGAAAGTGCCTTGCGCTTGTTGCGCGCGGGCGGCCTGGCGATTTTCGATAACACGCTGTGGAGCGGGCGGGTACTGGAGGTGAATACGCAAAGCGCCGACACCCGGGCCATCCAGGCGCTGAACCGGGCCTTGAAGGATGACGCGCGGGTGGATCTGTCGTTGCTGCCGTTGGGCGATGGTTTGACTTTGTGCCGTAAGCGTTAGGGGCCTGTTCAGGCCTCCTTGAACAGCAGGGCGATGCCGGGGTGATACTGGCCGGCTTCGTTGTGCAATTTGCGATAGGCGTAGGGAAAGTACCAGGCCACGGCGCAGCTGTTGGCTTTTTGCAGGTCGTCGATCATATCTTGCAGGTCTTCCGGGCTGGGGCTCTGCTGCGGTTTGAACGGCGAGACGAACAGGCAGCCGAGTTTCAGGTGATGGGGGTGGCTGATCTTTTTCGCATCGCTCGCCACATCCAGCAGGGCCGGCATAGGGTTCAGGTTGTTGACCTTGGGCCAGCGTTGCGTGGCCTGGATATAGACCGACTCCTGCGCGGTGGATATCTGCAGGTCGCAGCGTCCGCTGCGGTCACCGTCTTCGATCTGCTTCTTGGTCGGAAAATGCTCCAGGCTGACCATTTCCGCGGCCCAGGCGGCTACCGACAGCAACCCCAGGTTGGCCCGTTCATTGAACCAGTAGGGCGCCTGACCGTCACCGAGGAGTTGATTGTAGCGATCAATGCATTCAGGCCAGCGCTCCAGGGCGGGACGCAGGAATTCCAGTTTCGGATTGTTGATGATCAGGCCTTGCATGGAGCTCCCCTTTTTATTCTTGGTTGGGTTATGGCTATTTGATATCGCCTTCCTCAACGTAGCACAAATTCTGGCGCCGGTTTTTTGATCGTGGCCAGGGTTTGGGCGGGGTTTCTGGTTTGACAGGGATTGTGGCCACTGCGCGGTATCAGCATTTCTTCTTCGGTGGATTTTTAGAACTCGTTGGGCCTGCGGCTCGATCGCGTTCATAAAAGACCCATAAACCGATAGAAGGGGGAGTTGTCATGCCAAGTTCAAACCGTGCGGCGGTGATTGACCGGTCTGTGTTCAAGCGTGTGGGGCAGGCTGTTGCCGAGGGGGCGTTGCAACATGATCGAGACGCAACGCTGGATTGGCGTAGCTGGCAACTGATGGCCGATCTCGGGATGTGGAAAATCCCCGTAAGCGTTGAGCACGGGGGGTTAGGCGGGACCTGGATTGAATGTGTCGAGTGCCTGGATGTGGTTGCGCGGGAATGCCGTGACCTGGGCTTTCTGATTACGGTGCTTGGACATATAGGTTCGTTGCGGCTGCTGTGCGGCTATGGCACTGCGCAACAGATACAGCGTTGGGTACCAAGGTTGCTCAAAGGTGAAATTGCCGTGACGGCGATGACCGAGTCTTCCGGCGGTTCCGATTTGTCGAGGATGCAGATGTCCGCCGTCAGGCAGGAGGGCGGTTATCGATTGAACGGTCGGAAGAAGCATATTACCAATGCGCCGGTTGCAACCATGGGAATGCTGGCCGGGCGCATTCCCGACCTGGGTTTGAAGAAAGACATCACGCTGTTTTTCATGGACCTGAAGGTGCCCGGTGTGAGTGTCGGGGCCAAGGAGAGCAATCTGGGGATCCGTACCAGCCCGACGGCGGACCTGGAGTTGAGCAATGTCGTCGTTGACGAGGGCAATATTATCGGCGCGCCCGGTGCCGGTCTTGGCATTTTGTACGAGATCATTTCATTCGAGCGGGCGTTGTATGGGGTGATCGCGGCCGGGCTTATCGATGGCATGACCGACACTGCCTTGGCGCGAAGTCTGGAGCGCCAGGCATTTGGCCGGCAGATTGCGGCTTACCAGTATATTCAGGGGCGCTTGACCGAAATGAAGATGTCTTCGCTCATTTGTCGAAACCTGACCTATGTCGCGTTAGAGCATTTGGCCGAGGGCGATCCGGAAACTTCAATCCTGTGTTCCACGGCCAAGTACCAGGGCGCTGAATACTTGACGAAAGCGGCCGAGAGTTTGATGCAGATCCATGGGCACGGCGGTTATTCGGATCCCGCGGTCAGCAAATATTTACGGGATGCCGCGGGTATGAAAATCGCCGGAGGCACCAACGATATACAAAGAGTCAATATCTTCAACCAGATGCTGAAAGGTGGCGTGCGTCCTTGAGACTGATCATGGCTGGCATAAAGACGCGATCAGTTCAGCGACGATTTTTTTCTGCGTTTCATGGAGAGAGGCCGACAGTTTGATAAACAGTTTGGTCTCGGGCAAACGTGGCAGGCAGTCCTCCTTCACGATGCTCAGTCCCTCGGGAACCGCATGGCTGGGCATGATGCCGATGGCCTGGTCGGTGGCGATGGCGATCCTGAGGGGCATGAAGTCGTTGCTCGAACAGACCACTGTCGAGTCCCGTGCGTGATCCCGCAAGGTCTTCTGCGCAAGTTGTCGAATCAGGCTTCCTGGGGCGGGGACCGCGAGCGGCAGGGTGGTGCTGCGGGGCAATGATGAGTCGAGCGCCGAGACCCAGCTTAATGGTGCTCGCTTGATTTCAATGGCATCGGCCAGTTCGGTGTGCAATATGAACGCCATATCCAATTGATTGTGGTCAAGCATTCTGCAGAGGTTTGCGCACGAGTCACCAATAAACAAGGGGCAGGTCTTTGTCGTCGAAAAGCAACGCTCATCCATAAGGTGCGACAGCAGCTCTGGGTCGTGATGTTCGGGTAAACCGATACTCAGGGTGGTGTCGGCCGGCCCATGATGAATCAGGGTATGGATGAGTTCATCATTGAGTTTCAATATTTGCAGGGCGTAGTGATAGACCTTCTCGCCTGCGGGGGTCAGACGTATTTCCTTGCCTCTTTCGAGCAGTTTTTGATGGGTCAGTTGCTCGAGTTTTTTTATTTGCAGGCTGATGGCCGATTGCGTGCGGAACAGCTTTTCAGCCGCTTTGGTAAACCCGTGGGTGTTGCTGACACAGACCAGTGCCCTGAGCAGGTCGACGTCAATATTGGTCAGTTTCATGGGCGTTATGTTGTTTATTGGAGTCCTGATTATTCGCCGTGTGTAGTGAGAGGGGAGTCCTTGTGATCTTTTATCGGTGTCATCCCACGCCTTTTGCTCTGTAGGTAAAGCCTTACTGTTTGCCCGGGGCCAGGGAGCTGGTGGCGATCGCCAGGAGGACGATGCTCATCCCGGTCAGTTCGAGGGGCGTCAGGGTTTCATTGAGCAATGACCAGGACAGAGCAGTGGCGGTGATGGGTTGCAGAAGCAGCACGATTGAACTGAACGAGGCCGAGAGGCCTTTCAGGGCCAGTGTCACCAGCAGTTGCCCCAACACCTGGCCGCAGAGCACCAGTGCCAGCAACAAGGCCCAGGTGGGCAGGTCGGTGGGCAAGGGCGCGCCGGCGTGCATGAACACCGGGAACAGCAGGAAGCTGCAGCCGACCGTGATGAACAGCATGATCAGGGCGGACGAGCACTCATAGACCCTGACCTTCTTGATGGTCACGATATACGCGGCGTAGAAAAAGGCGGCCAGCAGCGCCAAGGCTTCGCCCCAATAATCGCGGGTGAAGGGCTTGTCCATGACACAGAGTACGTACATGCCACCCATGGCCAGCAACAGGCAGGCGATTTCCAGTTTCTTCGGTTTTTCGACGACCCCGGCAAGGCCCATCAGGACCACGAAGAACGGCGCGCAGTTGGTCAGCAGGGTCGCGACGGCGACATCCGTGCGTCTGATGGCGAAATGCATGACGGTCAGGTCGGCGGTAAACAATACGATGGCGAGCACAGTCAGACCGTAGAAGCGCAAATCCCTGGGCATGGTCGATGGAGTCGAGCCATTGACGGCGCAGAGCACCATCATGAACGGCACGGCGAGCAGTACCCGGTAGAAAGCCGAAACCTCTGCCTCGAAGGGAAGCGCCTTGACCACCACCGGTGCGACACCCAGCAAGGCGGCGCCGGCCACCAGCAGCAGGATCCATGAGGCGCCTTTCTTTGCACTGAAGGGATTCGGCTTCATGCGCGCACTCCAGGGCTTTTAGCCGCGATGCGTGCCATGAAGGCCTGGCGATCGACGATGGCCCTGGTGTGGGTGCCTGAAAAGATCATCTCCAGGCCATCGCTGGCCTGTACCGAAAATTCCAGGTAGTGGCCTTTTACACTGCTAAGCGTGGCGCAGACGCTGACAGTGGCGCCTTCCAGGGTGGGGGCCAGATGTCGGCTGTCATGGGCGACGCCCAGTGTTATCCGGCTGCTGGGCATCAAGCCCTCAATGGCTTTCATTGCCACGAGTTCCGCCAGCCATAGCAGTATGGGGGTGGCCAGGACCGGCATCTCATTGCGCCAGTGAGACGCCAGGTCGGCGGGCGTCACGGTATGTTCAAGCACCGCGCTGCTTCCCAGGGCATCGAGCATGGGGTCACTCCTTTTGCAGGCAACGGGGTGCGCTGCGAATCACTTCGGCCAGCAGCGCAAGCATTTCCTCAAGCTCGCCCGAGGAGGTGTTCAAGGGTGGCGCGAAGATCAGTGCATCACCGTGTTCGTACGAGGCGAAGCCGCTGGCGGGGTAGAGATTCAAGCCTTTCTCGAAGGCGTGCCGCACCAGCTTTTCGGCGGCGTTGCTGGATTTGGGAAAGGTTTTTTTGCTGCGTTTGTCGCTGACGATTTCCAGGCCCCAGAACAGGCCTTTGCCGCGTACATCGCCAATCAGGCAGGAGGCCGCCATGTTCTGGCGCAGCTGTGATTCGACAGTCGATGCTCGCGCGACGCAGAGCGCCACCAGCGCGTGGCTTTCGAGAAGATCCATGACCGCATTACCCACCGCCGCGCCTACCGGGTGATTGGAGTGGGTGTGGCCATAGGAAAAAATACCGCTCCCCAGTTCAATTGCTTCCTTGATCGCTTCGCTGACCAGGATGCTGGAAATAGGAAAGTAACCCGCGTTCAAGCCTTTGCCGATCACACTGATATCGGCCTTGACGTTGCCATGCTCCATGGCCAGCCAGGTGCCCGTCCTGCCCATGGCGGTCAGTACTTCGTCGGCGATCAGGAGGATGTGATGGTGAGTGCAGATGTCTCTGATTCTTTCGAGATAACCCGCCGGCGGGGTAATGGCGGCCCCGGAAGCGCCGGTAATCGGCTCGATCAGAACGGCCGCGATATCGTCATCGCCGATTTCACCCAGTTCTATTTCCAGTGCATTGGCACAGGCCAATTGGCAGGTGTTCGGTGTTTTTCCGTAAGGGCATCGATAGCAATAGGGGACTGCCAGGGTCGGACGTTCCCGGGGACTGGAGACCCCGCGACGGCGTGGCCAGTGCCCAGAGAGCGACAAGGTGGCTTTGGTGGAGCCGTGATAGCTGATTTTCCGGCTCAGAATATGTTTTTTCTTGGGCAAGCCCACTTCGTCCCAGTATTGAATGGCGGTGCGGCAAGCGGCCTCAATGGCTTCTGAACCGCTGTTGACGAAGAAAGCACCGGCATAACCGAGCTTGTTGCAGAGTCGCTCGGACAGTTGTTCCGCGGGCAGATTGAGAAATTGCGTGCGATAGGCCGCGCTGAGTTTTTGCGCTTGCTCCGTCATCCTGCCGAGGATGTACTCGTTCCCATAGCCCAGTGAGCAGGCAATGGCGCCCGAACAGGCGTCGAGTATCCTTTTATCGTCGCTGGTGTAAATCACGCTGCCCTGGGCTCTGTAGGCCAAGGGCAGATCGTGACGAAGGTTGGGTTTGATCAGGTACACGGCAATGACCTTTGGTTGTCCCCGAACCCAAGGAGTATTCACGGCCACCGATGTCTGTAAAACGAGTTTTCCTTATTTCACTCATTGCAAATATGCCTGCCTCCTATCCGAGCAGCATATATCTGAACCAGACATCGCCCGAGGCAACAAGCCTGGTATCTGCGGTGCGATCCAGAATTCCCAAACCCTGCTCGTCGTTCTCATAGATGCCGGTCACGGCCGTGCGTCTTCCAACCGAAGGTATAACCAATTCAACTTCTGTCACCGTCGAATTTCCGGTATACCCCATCACCAACCTGACCCTCTGCTCGGCATGCGGAGGGTAGGGTAATTCATATTCTCCCGGACTCCCGTGCAAGTCGTCCCCGATGGTCCACGCTGTTCGCTTCCCGTTGATGATGAATTGTGGGCGTACCAGCAGGGCTTTCAGCAACTCGGCGAGCCATTCCGGCGTGGGGACGTGGAAGGTACAGTCCACCAGCCGGATATCGCACTTTTCATTGGCATCGATCAGCTTGTTGCCGTCGTTTGCATAAACAACGGCTGCACCATAGGCGCGGAGCATGAGCGGTGATTGCGTGCCGGAACAATCGAATCTGGAAACGCAACCGCCGGTAATCATGTATTCACCCGGTGCTTGCGTCTTGATGTCAATCCCATCTTTTTGGCCGTATCCACGGCAATTTCTTATGGAGGCGTTCACTCTGAAATTCGGGCTGGCGCCCTGTGTAGCAATGGCTTCCCCTACAATATTTTCAAGGTCGAGTTTGAGCGGGAATATGCCCTCTTTCGATGGCGTTCTGTCATTCAGATTCACGTTCACATACAGGCCGGGGCCGTGAGCATTGTGCAGGGTGAATTCTTCGCACGCCGACACTGATGCTTCACCGGGAGAAATTGCGCCGGGATTGATCCAGAGCCGTTGAGTGCCACTGTTCAATGGTGTCCGATACTGAAGGCCATCGACAATGACCCGGCGCCAAAAGCGATACTCGATAGGGGTTCCGGCGGGTTTCGCCGTACCGGTGCTGCTTTGCGTGTGCTGAAGAAGCTGCAGGTCTCCGGCCCCCTTACCGTCGATGATCGTGATGTTACGCATCAGGAGGTCGCCATCGCAGAATCCTCCTGTATCCCCGCGTCCTTTAACGAACGCGTCACTGATGCTTGCCATCTTGCGAGCGTGGAAAGTCACCGTGTCCAAGTCCAGGTCGCCGAGGGCGGTAACCAGAACGCCCGAATGACCCACCACCATGTTTCGCAGTCTCAGCCACTCCATGAATGGCTCGTGGAAATCGACACGGTTGAGAACGCCGTCTCGGAAAGTGACCCGTTGACTGAGATTGCTGCCGGTCGCGCCCCATCCCTCACCATCGGCGTGCGGTGTTATTTCAATATCGTAACAAGTGCGAAGTTGAAGGTTGTAAGCATAGTTAAAGTCTTTGTTTCGGATGACCCACTGCATTTCAGCTCGGGCCCTGACTTGACAGCATTCGATGAAATAAATATAGGTTGGGTTTCTGGGGGTGTAAAAAGTTTCATCTTGAATGAATCGAACATCCAGATCGAGCAGACTGGTGCTCACGCGCACAAATTCATTTGAGAGCTCGTTCCCGCGAATATCGAGCGTCAACCCCTTAACCGTACGCCGCCGATCCTCCATCGGAAACACTTTGACAGACGACACTCCAACACCCGTCATGGAATACCTTAGTGGTGACGATACAACGCCATCCTTGTACACTCTATTGAGTTCAACTCGTTTTCTTATCTCCGAACGGTAAGAATAAAAATCCTGTTCGGTGTTGATAATAACAAAGCTATCACTGACTTCCGGGCGCCCGAACCAGCCTGAGAAGCGCGACGAGCCAACGCTCAGATCTGATGAACTCTCCAGTAATCGAACGACTGCTGAGCCGGGCTCGTATATGACTACCTGTTTCTCTCTTCCAAAAACAAAGTGCCCGGACCATGTTGAACAATCGAATATAGCGCCGGAAAAATCGCAATCCGTGGTGAGTTCAACATTGCCGGCCCCCGAGAGCTTGAACCGGCCCCTCGCGACCAATGTCGCCTTGGCCTCGTTGGCAGCGCTGGCGGCTATTTGCAGGAAAGACAAGCAATCCTCGGTTCCCGTGGAGTCTGCGCCGAATGCGGATAGCGACATGCGCTCCGATGTGTCGGGAAGCACGCTAAGTTTCAGGCCCGCTGACGAAACAAGGTAATGACCGTCCTCTGTCTTTGCCTTGACTTCATATCGGAAGCCTTGCGCGAGAATGATGTCCCCAGCGCCGACCACCGAGTAGTCGAGATCGATATCAGTCAGCATCTCGGAGACCGTCTGAAACAAAACTCCAGTGCGCGCTGCCAGACGGCGTGCAAGCTTGGCTTCGTCAGGTATGTCATTCAATTGAGGGGCCATGGAGGGTGTCCTGCGCCTATGGATCTATGGGATAGATCAAGTTTTCGGTCAGTCGACGTTAAGGCTTCGACTGACTCAAAGTAGGCTGTGAGCTGTGGCGAGGGATACTGTTAGTTCTACCAGTTTTTTATAAAATTTTGCCCTATACCTTATAGGTAAACGCGATAGTGCCGGTCTCGCTATCCGGTCACGAATCGAACAGCACCGTCCTGCATTGTCTACAAACACCTCGGCCGGTCTGGAGCGTTTGCTTTTCTGACAGCGGCTTTATTTGACGCTCCACCCCCAACCCTCTAACCTTCGCCGATTGTTTCAGGTGCTCTGTGGCGAACCGCCGACAGGGTGAAACAGGGAAGCCGGTGAGCCCTTCGACAGGCGCGATTCCGGCGCTGCCCCCGCAACGGTAAATGAGTCAAGACCGCGCCTTGAGCCACTGTGTCCTGCGACATGGGAAGGCGCGCGGTCCCGCGAATACGCAGCTCATGAGCCCGGAGACCGGCCTGATCCATCCCACAGCGTCACGGCGGGCGATGCTGGACGGCCCCGGCCGCGTTTTTTCCTGCCCCCCGTTTGCCTTATCCAGCCCCAACGGAGAGCTGCCATGAACGAATCCCCCGATCGCGACGAACGTCACTTGGCGCGCATGCTGCGCAAAAAGGCCGTTATCGACGAGCGTATCGCCAGTGCCCCGAACGAATGCGGCCTGCTGCTGGTACTGACCGGCAACGGCAAGGGCAAGAGCAGCTCGGCCTTTGGCATGCTCGCCCGGGCCATGGGCCATGGCATGCAGTGCGGCGTGGTGCAATTTATCAAGGGACGCAACAGCACCGGCGAAGAGCTGTTCTTCCGGCGCTTCCCCGAGCAGGTGCGCTTCCATGTGATGGGCGAGGGCTTTACCTGGGAGACCCAGGATCGCCAGCGCGATATCGCCGCCGCCGAAGCCGCCTGGACAGTCTCCCAGGAAATGCTCCGTGATCCGAGCATCGGCCTGGTGGTGCTCGATGAGCTGAATATCGCCCTCAAGCACGGCTACCTGGACCTCGACCAGGTGTTGACCGACCTCCAAGCCCGTCCGCCGATGCAGCACGTGCTGGTCACCGGCCGCGGCGCCAAGCCGGAAATGATCGAGCTGGCCGACACCGTGACCGAAATGGGCCTGCTCAAGCATGCGTTCCAGGCCGGGATCAAGGCCCAGAAGGGCATCGAACTATGAGGCAAACGCGTCATTGCCCGGCGGTGCTGATCGCCGCGCCGGCTTCCGGACAGGGCAAGACCACGGTGACGGCGGCCCTGGCGCGCCTGCACCGCAATCAGGGGCGCAAGGTCCGGGTGTTCAAGTGCGGCCCGGATTTTCTCGACCCGATGATTCATGAGCGCGCCAGCGGTGCGCCGGTCTATCAGCTGGATTTGTGGATGGTCGGCGCAGAGGAAAGTCGTCGGTTGCTCTGGGAAGCGGCGGGCGAGGCCGACCTGATCCTGATCGAGGGTGTCATGGGGCTGTTCGACGGTACGCCGTCGAGCGCCGATCTGGCCCGACATTTCGGTGTGCCGGTGCTCGGAGTCATCGACGGTACGGCCATGGCCCAGACCTTCGGCGCCCTGGCCCTGGGGCTGGCGCGTTACCAGCCGGACCTGCCGTTCGCCGGGGTGCTGGCCAACCGAGTCGGCACCCTGCGCCATGCGCAATTGCTTGAAGGCAGCCTGACCGAAGGCCTGCGCTGGTATGGCGCGCTCTCCCGGGAAACCGGGATCGAGCTGCCGAGCCGCCATCTCGGCCTGGTGCAGGCCAGTGAATTGAATGACCTGGACAAGCGCCTGGACGCCGCCGCCGAGGCCCTGGCCGGCAGTTGCGAGGTCGCGTTGCCGCCGCCGGTGGCCTTTGAGGCGCCCGAGCCGCTAGCCGCCGAGCCGCTGCTGGCCGGTGTGCGCATCGCCGTCGCCCATGACGAGGCCTTTGCCTTCATCTATGGCGCCAACCTGGACCTGTTGCGGGCCATGGGCGCGGAGCTGCGGTTTTTCTCGCCGATCCACGATCAGGTCTTGCCCGAGGCGGACAGCCTTTACCTGCCCGGTGGTTATCCGGAGCTGCATCACCTGGCCCTGGCGCAGAACGCCCCGATGCTGGCGGCGATCCGTGCCCACCACCAGGCCGGAAAGCCCTTGCTCGCCGAGTGTGGCGGGATGCTCTATCTGCTCGATGCGCTGACCGATGTCGAAGGACAACGCGCCGAACTGCTCGGATTACTAGCAGGTGAGGCGATGATGCAGAAGCGCCTCGCGGCCCTGGCCTTGCAGGCGGTGGAGTTGCCGGAAGGGCTGTTGCGCGGTCACACCTATCATCATTCGTTGACCACCACGGTGCTCGAGCCGATTGCCCGGGGCCTGAGCCCCAATGGCGGGCGCGGCGCCGAGGCGGTGTATCGCCAGGGGCGGATGACCGCCTCTTATGTGCATTTTTATTTTCCGTCCAACCCGCGGGCGATTGCCGCGCTGTTGGCACCGGATACCCACTCTGCCAAGGCCGGCGCACTCTCGGAGCGCGCGGACTTACCCGCGCGGAGGCCATGACCGACAACGCTTTTAGCCCTGAAGAACGCGCGGCGGTCTACCGTGTCATCGGTGAACGCCGCGATATGCGCCACTTTACCGGTGGCAGCGTGGCGCCCGAATTGCTCTCGCGCCTGCTGGAAGCGGCGCATCAGGCGCCCAGTGTCGGGCTGATGCAGCCCTGGCGCTTTATTCGTATTACCGACCGCGCATTGCGCGGCCAGATCCAGCAGTTGGTGGAAGAAGAACGGATCCGCACCGCCGAGGCCCTCGGTGAGCGTTCCGATGAATTCATGAAGTTGAAGGTCGAGGGCATCAACGACTGTGCCGAGGTGCTGGTCGCCGCGCTGATGGACGATCGCGAGCGCCATATCTTCGGTCGGCGGACCTTGCCGGAAATGGACATGGCGTCCTTGTCCTGTGCCATCCAGAATCTCTGGCTGGCGTCCCGCGCCGAAGGCCTGGGCATGGGCTGGGTCTCGTTGTTCGAGCCGTTGGCCCTGGCGCAACTGCTCGGTCTGCCGACGGGGGCCAAGCCGCTGGCGGTGCTGTGCCTGGGCCCGGTCCAGGCATTTTATCCGGCACCGATGCTGGTATTGGAAGGTTGGGCGCAGCCGCGTCCCTTGAGTGAATTGTTGTATGAGAATTATTGGGGAGTGAGTCAATGAGTGTGGCGTTGTTGAGTGTCGCCGGGGTTGCGCTGGATGCGCTGCTGGGCGAACCCAAACGCTGGCATCCGCTGGTGGCGTTCGGCCGTCTGGCGGACCGTATCGAACAACGTTTCAACTCCGGCGGACGTGGCTGGCGCAGTCACGGGGTCACCGCCTGGGTGCTCGCGGTGCTGCCGCTGACCCTCCTGGCCACGGCCTTGTCGTGGGCGCCTTATATCGGCTGGCTCGTCGAAATCCTCGCGCTCTATTGCGCCCTCGGTCTGCGCAGCCTCGGCGAGCATGTGATCCCCGTGGCCCAGGCGTTGCGCAGCGACGACCTGGATCGCGCCCGCCAGCGGGTGAGTTATCTGGTCAGCCGCCAGACTACGGAACTCGATCACACCGAAGTGGCCCGCGCGGCCACCGAATCGGTCCTGGAAAACGGCAGCGATGCGGTGTTCGCCGCGTTGTTCTGGTTTGTCGTGGCCGGTGCGCCCGGTGTGGTGCTCTATCGCCTGAGCAATACCCTCGATGCCATGTGGGGCTACCGCAACGAGCGCTTCGAGCGTTTTGGTTGGGCGGCGGCGCGGATCGACGATGTCTTGAACTATATTCCTGCACGCTTGGTGGCTCTGACCTACGCCTTGCTTGGTAAAACCGGACTGGCGCTGCAATGCTGGCGCCGCCAGGGACCGACCTGGGACAGCCCGAATGCCGGGCCGGTGATGGCGGCGGGCGCCGGCGCGCTGGGGGTCGAGTTGGGCGGGGCGGCGATTTATCACGGTGAATTGCACCAGCGTCCGCAGTTGGGCGAAGGGGAGCCGGCCACCGCCGACTCCATCGACCGCGGCTGGCAGTTGGTGCAACGGGGTGTGTGGTTGTGGTTGCTGATTCTCTGTCTGGGAGCTGAGATCTATGCTTGAGCACGGCGGACGCCTGCGCAAGGCGGTGGAACACTACGGCATTGCCGAGTCCGATTGGCTGGACCTGTCCAGTGGCCTGGCGCCCTGGCCCTGGCCGATTCCACCGATCCCCGAGCGTGCCTGGGCGCGCCTGCCGGAAACCGATGACGGCCTGGAACAGGCCGCCTGCACCTACTACGGCGCGCCCCAGGTGTTGCCGGTGCCCGGCTCCCAGGCGGCGATCCAGTTGCTGCCGCGCCTGCGTCGTGCGGGCAAGGTCGGTGTGCTGTCGCCTTGTTACGCCGAGCACGCTGAAGCCTGGCGACGCAACGGCTACATCGTGCGTGAAGTGCTGGAACACGAAGTCGATTTTTTTCTCGACAGCCTCAATGTGCTGGTGGTGGTCAATCCGAACAATCCCACCGGCCTGAGCCTGGCCCCGGAGCGGTTGCTGGAATGGCATGCGCGCCTGGCCCAGCGCGGTGGCTGGCTGGTGGTGGACGAAGCCTTTATGGACAACACCCCGCAGCGCAGCCTGGCGGCCCACAGTCATCGGGTCGGGTTGATTGTCCTGCGCTCGTTCGGCAAGTTTTTCGGTCTGGCCGGTGTGCGCCTGGGTTTTGTCCTCGCCGAAGGCCAGCTGCTCAGGTTGCTCGCCGAACAGGTCGGGCCCTGGGCGGTCAGCGGGCCGACCCGGGTGCTGGGACAGGTGTGCCTTGCCGATACCGCCGGTCATGAACTCCAGCGTGTGCGTAGCGAACAGGCCAGCCAGCGTCTGGTGGCATTGTTGACGCGTTTCGGCCTGGCGCCCCAGGGCGGTTGCGCGCTGTTCCAGTGGTTGGTGACGGCGCGGGCCGAGGCGCTGTATGAGTTCATGGCACGGCGGGGCATTCTGCTGCGCCTGTTCACCCAGAACAGCAGCCTGCGTTTCGGCCTGCCCGCGGATGAAGCGCACTGGTTGCGCCTGGAGCAGGCGCTGCTGGCCTTTGCCGGGGAGCCGGCATGACCACCCTGATGGTGCAAGGCACCACCTCCGATGCCGGCAAAAGTACCCTGGTGACTGCGCTGTGCCGCTGGCTGACCCGCCAGGGTGTACGCGTGGTGCCGTTCAAGCCGCAGAACATGGCGCTCAACAGCGCGGTGACCGCCGACGGCGGCGAGATCGGCCGGGCCCAGGCGGTCCAGGCCCAGGCGGCGGGCCTCGTGCCCCACACCGATATGAACCCGGTGTTGCTCAAACCCAACAGCGACACCGGCGCCCAGGTGATTATCCATGGCCGCGCCGTGACCAGCATGAACGCCGTGGCCTATCACGACTACAAAGCCATCGCCATGCAGGCGGTGCTGGCCTCGCACCAGCGCCTGAGCGCCGCCTATCCGGTGGTGATGGTCGAAGGTGCGGGCTCGCCGGCGGAGATCAATCTGCGTGCCGGGGATATCGCCAATATGGGTTTCGCCGAGGCGGTGGATTGCCCGGTGCTGCTGATTGCCGATATCAATCGCGGCGGGGTGTTCGCCCATCTGGTGGGCACCCTCGAACTGCTGTCGCCCAGCGAGCAGGCGCGGGTCAAGGGCTTTATCATCAACCGTTTTCGCGGCGATCTCGCGCTGTTGCAGCCCGGGCTGGATTGGCTGGAACAGCGTACCGGCAAGCCGGTGATCGGCGTGCTGCCCTATGTGCTGGACCTGCACCTGGAAGCCGAGGACGGGCTCGACCAGCGCCAGGCCGACAAGGCCGACCAGGTGCTGAAGGTGGTGGTGCCGGTGCTGCCACGCATCAGCAACCATACCGATTTCGATCCGTTGCGCCTGCATCCCCAGGTCGACCTGCAATTTATCGGTCCCGGCCAGGCCATTGCGGCCTCGGACCTGATCATCCTGCCCGGCTCCAAGAGCGTGCGCAGCGATCTGGCCTATCTGCGCCAGCAGGGCTGGGACACGGCGATCAACCGTCACCTGCGTTATGGCGGCAAGGTGCTGGGCATCTGCGGTGGCCTGCAGATGCTCGGTGAGCAGGTGCATGATCCCCTCGGGTTGGAAGGGGCGCCTGGCTCCAGTGCCGGGTTCGGCCTGCTGGCCCTGAGCACCGAGCTCGAGCAGGAAAAACAACTACGCAATGTGCACGGCCGTCTGGCGTTGGAAGAGGCTGAAGTCAGCGGTTATGAGATCCATGCCGGGGTCACCGTCGGTGCGGCGCTGGAGCAGCCGGCCGTGCACCTGGACGATGGTCGTTGCGACGGTGCCCAAAGCGCCGACGGGCAGGTGCTCGGGACTTACCTGCACGGTTTGTTCGAGTCGCCCCGGGCGTGCAGTGCCCTGCTGCGCTGGGCCGGCCTGGCGCAGGTGCAGGAGGTGGATTATCACGCCCTGCGCGAACGCGACATCGAACGCCTGGCCGACCTGGTGGAAAAACATCTGGATACCGACCGCTTGCGTCAGCTCTGCGGTCTTGAATAAGGGCGTCCTGACATGCTGCAACTGATTCTCGGTGGTGCCCGTTCCGGCAAGAGTCGCCTGGCCGAACGCCTGGCGGCTGAAAGCGCGCTGTCGGTGACCTATATCGCCACCAGCCAGCCTCTGGACGGCGAGTTGAACGAGCGGGTCGCCCTGCATCGCCAGCGTCGTCCGGCCCATTGGCAGTTGATCGAAGAGCCGCTGGAGCTGGCCCGGGTCCTGCGTGAAAACGCAGCGGCCGACACCTGCCTGTTGGTGGATTGCCTGACCCTGTGGTTGACCAATCTTTTAATGCTGGAGGACGCCGAGCGTTTGAAGGTCGAGCGCGAAGCCCTGTTGTCGAACCTGGCGCAATTGCCGGGAGAGATTATTTTTGTCAGCAACGAAACCGGTCTGGGTATCGTCCCGTTGGGCGAATTGACTCGCCGTTATGTCGATGAAGCCGGTTGGCTGCATCAAGCTCTGGCCGAGCGTTGTCAGCGAGTGGTGCTGACAGTCGCCGGTTTGCCCCTGACTTTGAAAGGAACTGTGTTATGAGTGAATCGTGGTGGCTGAACCCGTGCAAGGCGATTGATCTGCAGGCGCAAGACGCGGCATTCGAGCGTCAGCAGCAACTGACCAAACCTACCGGCTCCCTGGGCCAGTTGGAGCAGGTCGCGGTGCAACTGGCGGGTCTGCAGGGCCGGCTCAAGCCGCGGGTCGATACGCTGTGGATCGCGATTTTTGCCGGTGACCATGGCGTGGTGGCTGAAGGCGTATCGGCTTATCCGCAGGAAGTGACCGGGCAGATGCTCGCCAACTTCGTCGGCGGCGGTGCGGCCATCAGTGTGCTGGCGCGGCAACTGGGCGCACAGTTGGATATCAACGACCTTGGCACGGTCACGCCGATGCTCAACCTGCCAGGTGTGCGTCATCTGCAGATCGGCGCCGGTACGGCGAACTTCGCCCAGGGGCCGGCCATGACCGAAGCCCAGGGCCGCTTGGCGCTGGAAGCCGGGCGTGACAGCGTACGGCGCGCGGTAGCAGCGGGCAGCGAGTTGTTTATCGGCGGCGAAATGGGCATCGGCAACACGGCTTCGGCCAGCGCGGTGGCCTGTGCGTTGCTGAAATGCCCGGCGGCGTTGTTGGCCGGCCCCGGCACTGGGCTCGACCCGGCCGGCGTCAGCCACAAGGCGCAGGTGATCGAGCGGGCGCTGGCGCTGCATGCCGAACACACCGACGATGGGTTGCAGGCCTTGTTCCGCCTGGGCGGTTTCGAGATCGCGGCGCTGGCCGGGGCCTATGTGGCTTGTGCCCAGGAGGGCGTGGCGGCGCTGGTCGACGGCTTTATCTGCACTGTTGCGGCGATGGTCGCGGTGCGCTTGAATCCCGAGTGTCGGCAGTGGCTGATCTTCGCCCACCGTGGCGCCGAGCGCGGGCATCGGCATGTGCTGGAGAGCCTGCTGGCCGAACCGTTGCTCGATCTGGGCCTGCGCCTGGGCGAAGGCAGCGGCGCGGCGTTGGCGGTGCCATTGGTGCGCCTGGCCTGCGACCTGCACGGGCAGATGGCGACCTTTGCCGAGGCGGCCGTGGCGGATCGCCCGGCATGAGTGTGCGCCTGGACCTGTTGCGTCACGGCGAAACCGAACTGGGTGGCGGCTTGCGCGGCAGCCTGGACGATGCCTTGACACACAAGGGCTGGGAGCAGATGCGTGCCGGTGTGGCGCAGCAAGGGCCTTGGGATCGCCTGATCAGTTCGCCCTTGCAGCGTTGCGCGCGGTTTGCCGAAGAGCTGGGCGCGCGCCTGGGGCTTCCGGTCGAGATCGAGGGTGACCTGCGCGAATTGCATTTCGGTGCCTGGGAAGGGCGGAGCGCGGCGGCGTTGATGGAGACGGACGCCGACGATCTGGGGCGGTTCTGGTCCGATCCTTACGGCTTCACACCACCGGATGGCGAGCCGGTTGAGCTGTTCGCCGAGCGGGTACTGGCGGCGGTGTCGCGCTTGCAGCAGCGCTATGCCGGCCAGCGCCTGCTGTTGATCAGTCATGGTGGGGTGATGAAGGTTCTGCTGGCTCGTGCCCGTGGATTGCCGCGCGAGCAGCTATTGCAGATCGAGGTGGCCCATGGCGCCTTGTTCGCGCTGCAGGTGGCGGCTGACGGTGGGCTGGGGGAAGCGCCGTGAGCCGCTTGCCGTTCTGGATCGCCTTGCAGTTTCTCAGCAGCCTGCCGATTCGTCTGCCGGGCATGCCGGAACCTCGGGAGATGGGGCGGTCGTTGTTGTGCTACCCGCTGGTGGGGTTGCTGTTCGGCGGCGTGCTTTATGCACTCGATTGGACGTTGGCGGGGGCGCCGCTGTTGCTCCATGGTGCCTTGTTGCTGACGGCCTGGGTGCTGCTCAGCGGCGGCCTTCACCTGGACGGCCTGGCTGATAGCGCGGATGCCTGGCTGGGCGGTTTCGGCGATCGTGAGCGGACCTTGTTGATCATGAAGGACCCGCGCAGTGGGCCGATTGCCGTGGTCACCCTGGTGCTGGTGCTGCTGTTGAAGTTCTGTGCCTTGCTGGCGTTGATCGAGCAACAGCAGACAGTGGCGTTGCTGCTGGCGCCGCTGATCGGTCGTAGTGCCTTGCTCGGGTTGTTCCTGACCACGCCTTATGTGCGTGCCGGTGGATTGGGGCAGGCATTGGTCGATCATCTGCCGCGCCGGGCCGGCTGGTATGTGTTGCTGGCGAGTGCGTTGTTCTGTGGGTTGCTGGCCGGGTTCAAGGGCGCTGGGGCGGTGTTACTGGCGGTGTTGGGTTTCTGCTGGTTGCGGCAACTGATGATGCGACGTCTGGGCGGCACCACCGGCGACACGGCGGGGGCGTTGCTGGAGTTGCTGGAAGTGCTGGTGCTGGTGGGGTTGGCGCTGTTCTGAAGGCGTTGCGCAAAACTTGTTTTCACTGTGTCACAGGTATATACACACGCCATGTTATCAACCGATTGCTTATGCATCTGCCTGCGTCGCGCCGCTCGTGGCGTCAGCAGACATTACGACGGCGCTCTCGACGGCTTCGGGATCAACGTTGCCCAGTATTCTCTGCTGTGCAATCTCAAGCGCCTCGACCAGCCGAGCATTTCCAGCCTGGCCGAAGCCATGGGCCTGGATCGCAGTACCCTCGGGCGTAACCTGCGGGTGCTGGAGTGTGACGGCCTGGTGGCCCTGACCGAAGGCGCCGACCAGCGTAACCGCCTGGTCCGGCTCACCGATGCCGGGGCCGAACGGCTGGTGGCCGCCGGGCCCGCCTGGGAAGCGGCGCAGCAGCGTCTGGCGAACCGCCTGGGTGATGAAAAGCGCGCGGCTCTGGTAGCCTTGTTGGAAGAGTTGGCAAGCGGCGAGTAATCGCCGTTTTATCGACATAAAACGGGTATATACCCGCTAAGGAAGAACAATAATGACCTCGATGTGGCGTGCCAGTGGCTGGATTTTGCTCGGGAGTGCGCTGATCCTCGCGCTGTCCCTCGGGATAAGGCACGGTTTCGGGCTGTTCCTGCCCCCCATGAGCGCGCAGTTCGGCTGGGGCCGCGAAGTATTCGCCTTTGCCATCGCCTTGCAGAACCTGATATGGGGCCTGTCCCAACCCTTTACCGGTGCCCTGGCCGACCGCTTCGGCGCGGCGAAAGTGGTGTTGATCGGTGGCGTGTTGTACGCCGTCGGGCTGGTCTGCATGGGCCTGTCCGATTCCGCCCTGACCCTGTCCCTGAGTGCGGGCCTGCTGATCGGTATCGGCCTGTCGGGAACCTCGTTCTCGGTGATCCTCGGTGTGGTCGGACGTGCCGTACCGCCGCAGAAGCGCAGCATGGCCATGGGTATTGCCAGTGCCGCCGGATCCTTCGGCCAGTTCGCCATGCTGCCGGGGACCCTGGGGTTGATCGGCTGGCTCGGCTGGTCGACGGCGTTGCTGGTGCTGGGCGTGCTGGTGGCGCTGATCGTGCCGCTGGTGAGCATGCTCAAGGACAAGCCGCTGCCCAAGCTTGAGGGTGAGCAGACCCTGTCCGAGGCACTGCGCGAGGCCTGTTCCCATTCCGGCTTCTGGTTGCTGGCGTTCGGCTTTTTTGTCTGTGGTTTCCAGGTGGTATTTATCGGTGTGCACCTGCCGGCCTACCTGGTCGACCAGCACCTGCCGGCCACGGTCGGGACCACGGTACTGGCGCTGATCGGCCTGTTCAATATCTTCGGTACCTACACCGCCGGCTGGCTCGGCGGACGGATGTCCAAGCCACGCCTGCTGACTGCCCTGTACCTGGCGCGGGCCGTGGTGATCTCGGTGTTTCTCTGGGTGCCGGTGACGCAGTTCAGTGCCTATCTGTTCGGCATGGCCATGGGCTTTCTCTGGCTGTCGACGGTGCCCCTGACCAACGGCACCGTGGCGACGCTGTTCGGCGTGCGCAATCTCTCCATGCTCGGCGGGATCGTGTTTCTCTTCCACCAGTTGGGGGCCTTCCTCGGCGGCTGGCTGGGTGGGGTGGTGTATGACCACACCGGCAGCTACGACTTGATCTGGCAGGTCTCGATCCTTCTGAGCCTGCTCGCTGCGGCCTTGAACTGGCCGGTGCGTGAGCGGCCCGTGGCGCGGTTACAGGCGCAGGCAGGCCTGGCATGAGTGCCTTCTGGTCGCGACTGCTGGCCCTGGCGGTGATCGCCTTGCTGCTGGCGCTGGCCTGGTGGGGCTGGCATCAGGGCGGCCTGGCGTTGATGCAGTTGGGCATGGGCGCTTGTTAAGGGCCGCTTGCTAGAAAGGGGGACCGGCGCGTAAGTTGACGGCTCGATCTTTCTCCAGGATTCAGGATATGGCGATGCGCTGGCTGGCGGTTCCTGCCGTTTTGATGGCCTTTTCCGGGGCGGCTCTGGCTGCCGGTTGTCCGGAACTCTTGCAGGGACAATTGCCGAAGTTACGGGCCAAGGAGTCCATCGATCTTTGCCAGCGTTTTGCCGGCAAGCCGCTGCTGATCGTCAATACCGCCAGCTTCTGTGGCTTTGCCCCACAGTTCAAAGGCCTTGAGGCGCTCTATCAGCGTTACAAGGGCCAGGGCCTGGAGCTGATCGGCGTGCCGTCGGATGACTTCAAGCAGGAGTCCGACGATGGCGCCGAGACGGCCAAGGTCTGCTATGTGAACTATGGCGTCACCTTCACCATGACCGAACCGCAAACGGTCAGAGGGCCGGATGCCGTGCACCTGTTCAAGGTGCTGGCGCAGCAGAGCGCGGCGCCAAAGTGGAATTTCTACAAGTATGTGGTGGACCGCCAGGGCAAGGTGATCGCGCATTTCTCCAGCCTGACCAAACCCGACAATCCCGAGCTGATCGAGGCGGTGGAGAAGGCCATCGCCTCGAAGCCCTGATAAATATCAGGTAATAAAAAACCCGCATCAGACGATGCGGGTTTTTTCTATCCAGCTAGCGAGCGATTCAGGCCCGTAGTGAATCAGAACTTGTACGTCATGCCCAGGCCGTAGCCCCAAGCGCTGTTTTCGTACTTGGCGGTGTAGGCGCCGCCTTTTTGCGGGTTGTTCAGGTTGACGTTGACGTCTTCTTCCTTGAGGTAGGAGAGGGCGACGTCGATCGTCAGGTCGTCGGTTGGGCTGTAGCCGGCACCGAAGCTGATGGCCCGGCGATCACCGGTCGGGATACGCACGGAACGATCGGTATTGTTGGTTGGCGCCTGGTCAACCGACAAGCCGCTGCGCAGGATCCATTCCTTGTTGACCCGGTAGGAGACACCGATCGCCGAGGCCCAGGTGTCATGCCAGTTCTGTTGTTCGGTGATGGTACCGATCGGACCGGGGGAACCACCAAGCCCGGCAGGAACACCCTGGTTGTTGATGGTGATGTCTTTTAGACGGCTCCAACGGGTCCAGGTGCTACCGGCATACACGGTCCACTGATCATCCAGTTTCTGGGTGATCGAGAAGTCGACGTTCTCTGGCGTGGTGATATCCAGGGAACCCTTGTAGCGGCTGCCATTGAACGGACCGAAGCCGACGCCGGTGATGCTGGTGTGGCCATCCAGGGTGTAGCTGACCTTGGAATGGTAGGTCAGGCCCAGGCGCGTGGTGTCGGTAGGCTGGACAATCACACCGATGTTGTAGCCGATCGCCGTGTCGTCGCCCTTGACGTCCACCGAACCGTCGTTGCGCCCGAAAGTCGGGGCAAAAGGCGTCGCGGAGCTCAGTTCGCCGCTGATACGGTTGATGGTCGGACCGAAACCGACGGAAACCATATCGTTGAATGCATAGCTGACAGTCGGTTGCAGGGTGACAACCTTGACTTCGCTCTTCTGGCCGTAATAACGACCGGAAGCGCTGCTTTCATAATCGGTTATCAAGCCGAAAGGCGCGTAGGCACCGAGACCCAATGCCCAGCCGTTGCCCAGCTGTTTGACGAAGAAGGCGTTGGGTACAGAGGTGAATGGAACCATGTCGCCGTCGCTGGTGCCGCCTGGAGGGCCGCCGCGAACGGTTTTGATATCGGAACTGGCATCAATCGCGGCAACGCCCGCAGTGACTTGATCGCGTTTGAGCAGGGACATACCGGCAGGGTTGCCGTAAACGGTACTTGCATCTTCGGCAGAAGAAGATCGACCCGCATAACCGGTCCCCATCCCGCTGATGCTCTGTTCGTTGAGGGCAAAGCCACTCGCGAAAAGCTGGGTGGATGCCAGAGCAACAGAAAGGCTGAGAGTGGTCTTGAGCATTACTTTTTTCATTATTAGAACTCCGTGGTGATCACCGAGGCGAAAAGTAGCAACATTTTCGCCCCGGCGCTATAGGGTGAATTGCTGGAGATAGAGCGGTTTTGTAGGACAATCCGACCAAAATCGATTGGTTTTCCCGGAAACTGGGTTTTGGCTCTAGCAGGCGATCGGAGTGACCGATGAGTCACAACTTTGCCAGGCACGGGTGAAATCCCGTAAACGTCCTTGTGGCTGGAAAGTCTGTCGCCAGATCCGCGCCATACCGAGCAGATCGTCGATGGCGGGGAGCTTGGGGTGGTGTTCTTCCACCAGCAGCCAGGCGATGGCCGTGGAATAACGAAGATTCACCGCCAGTTCGAGATTCGGGCTGCTAAAAAAAGCGTGCTGGCTGGCCAGGCCGCGCACCAGGCTGGCCAATTCCGGGTCCGGGGCCAGGTAGCGGTCCCATAACGCGGCATGGCGGCTTTCGTCGATGCAGTACAGGCCGTGACCGCGGCGGTCGTGCAGGGCCGAGCCCAGGTCCGACTGGCTGGCGGCGATGCCCAGCAGCAGTGCTTCGGCGCTCGGGCTGTGGCGACCCAGGTACAGCAGGGTCGGGCGAATCACATAAAGGCGCAGTTCCCTGGCGGCGATACCCATGACACCCTCGATACTCCGGCCGTGTGATCGGCGTTTTTTATTGGTCGGCGTGGCCTGGCCCCTGGTAGCGGTGGAGGCGTTCAGGCCCGCCGGAAGCGGCCCGGGCCGCTTGAGTTGAAGTGTAGTGTCATATCTCTGCTGTAAAGGACTGTTTTTAAAATATTTAAACTATGAGCGCGTGGCTTATATATTTATTCGTGCTTAGCCATACAGTCAAAATCGCGAAACTTCAGGCAATAAAAAGCCCGGCAACAAAGACCGGGCTTTTGGGTTACAGCTTGTTTCTAAGCTGGGCTATACGGGCCTCAGGCAACCAGGGCCTGGCGCGTGCGGTCGATGACCGCCTGCAGCGGTTCGGCGCTGGAGTACTGGTCCGGATACAGACGTTCGCTGTGACGAGCGATACCGTGTTCGTTGACCAGCGTGAAGCTGAAGCAGCCTTTGCGAGCGGCCATGATCAGGCAGTTCATCGGTGCGAAGGCGTTGGTCAGGGTGCGAATAGCGTCCTGGGTATGGATTTGAGTCGACATAATTATTAGGTGTTCCTGCAAATGACACGGAATCTGATCCGTGCAACGTTAAAACGTTCCAGTAGCGTCGAACCATTATGGATCGGACGAAGAACCTGACTGGAACAAAGCCGCCAGTTGAGCGCATGAAATCAAGTGGCGCTGGGGCTGGCAGGTAGGTACTTAGGAGGGCAGGCAATCACAACAAGGGCAAAGGTTCTGGGCCCGGGGTGAAGATCCTGATCAATCTTGCAGGTTGGTTCGGTCAGAGTAACAACCTTCGGCAGCCGCCTTTCATAAGGCTGTACTGGAGAGGATTTACCTGGAAACCATCGAGGGGTCGATCCCTTTTTCGAGCGACTGATCCATTTTGGAGAGTGCTTCTGAGGGAATGTTCGACCTGAATTGACTTTCAGCTTGGTACTAACGGGGCGGATACTATCGCATTAAAACGGATAAGGGAAGCGTGTTGGCAAAAAACTTGTTCAAGGCGCTCCCGTGGTACCGAGGCGGAATTTCGCTGGCGGGACGCTGCCCGAAAGGGGGCGATATGCTGGCTCCAGGAGTAGCGCTAAAGAGCGAATGGCCGCGCCTGTGCAAAAAAGGTGCGTCGATATAACCGTTATCGCACTACTTGTGCACAATCGGCCCACGGCTTGTCACCGGACTGTCATCTGCGCAATCTGTCCCTCGAATGCCTGTATCGCCAATACAAGTCAATGAAAAATATCGTCTTTTTTTATTGGTGAAAAAATCGACAGTTTGACTGCGAGCCCCATTCCATGCGGCTTTGCGAGGGTTGGAGAGGGGTTGTCCACTGAGTTATCCACAGCTTCTGTGGATTGTCCCAAGCGCTTGCTCTAGGACGGGCATGTCGAGTTTTTTCGGCTTTACCCGTACGAAAAACAGCGTAGAGTGGCGCGCCCCGCGATCTGGCGTGCAGTGCTACATGAAATTTCGCTTGGCTTCCTTGCCCTTGTCCCGGCCCGATACGATTTCTACCTGGCGCGAACTGTCCAGGGCCGATCACCTTCGTTACCCTTGATTCTTTACAATTGGTTGGCACCTTGGGAGTTCTTATGGCGTTGGATCTGACCAGTCTCTTGCTCGGTTTGGCGGGCGCGGCGTTGCCGTTGCTGGCCCTGGCCTGGCAGTTGCAGCGCCGGGCGAGTGCTGCCCAGGCCGAGCTGGTGCTGTTTGACGAGCGTCTGAGCAGTGCCCGGCTGGCGGCGGATGGGCTCGGTGCACAACTGGATGCCAGCCGCGACGAGGTCAGCGACCTGAGCCAGGCCAATACCGTCAAGCAGGCGGAACTGGCGGCGCTGCGCCGGGAAGTCGAACTGCTGCAGGTCGAGCGTGACAACGGTCGCGACGCCGCCCATGCCTGGAACCTCGAGCGTGCCCAGAAAGAGGCCGAGCTGCGCCGCCTGGATGCCCAGGCGGCGTCGTTGAGTGCCGAGCTGCGGGAACAGCAGGAAAGCCATCAGCAGCGCCTGGACGACCTGCAGGGCTCGCGGGATGAGCTGCGTGCGCAGTTTGCCGAAATGGCCGCGAAGATCTTCGACGAGCGCGAGGCGCGTTTTGCCGAAAACAGCCAGCAGCGCCTCGGACAATTGCTCGACCCCTTGAAGGAACGTATCCAGTCCTTCGAAAAACGTGTGGAAGAGAGTTATCAACAGGAAGCCCGCGAACGCTTCTCCCTGGGCAAGGAGCTGGAGCGCCTGCAACAGCTGAACCTGCGCCTGAGCGATGAGGCGACCAACCTGACCCGGGCGCTCAAGGGCCAGAAGACCCAGGGCAACTGGGGCGAATTGATTCTCGAACGGGTGCTTGAGCATGCCGGGTTGGAAAAAGGCCGCGAGTACCAGACCCAGGTCAGCCTGAAAGGACCGGATGGCGAGCGTTTCCAGCCGGACGTGCTGATCCTGTTGCCGGGTGACAAACAGGTGGTGGTGGACTCCAAGGTCAGCCTGACCGCCTACCAGCAATATGTCGGTGCCGATGACGAGGCGATCGGCCAGGCGGCGCTCAAGCAGCATGTGCTGTCGTTGCGTAATCATGTGAAGGGGTTGGCCGGCAAGGACTACAAGCGTCTGGAAGGTTTGCACAGCCTGGATTTCGTCTTGCTCTTCGTGCCCATCGAAGCGGCGTTTTCGGCGGCCTTGCAGGCCGAGCCGAACCTGTTCCAGGAAGCCTTCGACCGCAATATCGTGATTGTCAGCCCGACCACCTTGCTCGCCACCTTGCGGGTGATCGACAGCCTCTGGAAGCAGGAACGCCAGAGCCAGAACGCCCGGGAAATCGCCGAGCGCGCCGGTTGGCTGTACGACAAGTTCGTGTTGTTTATCCAGGACCTGGACGAGGTCGGCAATCGCCTCCAGCAACTGGACAAGGCCTACGCTGCTGCGCGGAACAAGCTGACGGATGGGCGTGGCAACCTGGTCAGCCGCAGCGAGCAGCTCAAGCTGCTGGGCGCGCGGGCGAGCAAGAGCCTGCCCGCGGAGCTGCTGGAACGGGCGATGACCGATGAGGACGGCGTGGTGCAGTTGCCTGAGTAATCAGCCCGCGTTCAAAGCGGCAGATGCCGACTCAACAACGCCCGCAACGCCGCCGGTTTCACCGGCTTGGCCAGGTACTCCAACCCCGCCCCATGCACCTGTGCGACGGTTTCCGGGCGCAGGTCGGCGCTGATCACCACACCGGGCAGCGGCTCCGCCAGGCGCGTGCGCATCCAGGTCATCAGGCCGGTTCCGGTTTCGCCGTTATCCAGGTGATAGTCCACCAGCGCCAGTTGCGGACGCAGGCCGCCATCGAGCAGCGCGGCGCACTCCTCGCGATTGCGCGCGGTCGAGACCCGGCAGCCCCAGCGGGTCAGCAGGCTGTGCATACCGATCAGAATGCTGTCCTCGTTATCCACGCATAACACCTGGGTACCGCTCAGTGCCTGGCCGTTGACGGGCGGACTGTGGCCGGCCTCGCTCGCCGGATGACGGGCAATCGGCACGCTGACGCTGAATACACTGCCGTGCCCCGGCCAGGAGCGCACTTGCAGGCGATGCCCGAGTACCCGGCAGAGTCCGTCGGCAATCGCCAAACCCAGCCCCAGGCCTTTTTCGGCCCGGGTCTGGTGGCTGTCGAGACGTTTGAACTCCTCGAAAATCACCTGGCGCTTGTCCTCGGGAATCCCCGGCCCGCGGTCCCAGACTTCCAGGGACAACAGGCCGCCCTGGCGCCGCACGCCGAGCAGGACCGGGCCCTTGGCGTAGCGGAAGGCATTGGTCAGGAAGTTCTGCAGGATCCGCCGCAACAGTTTGATATCGCTGTTCACCGGCAAGCGACTGCCGCGAACCCGGAAGTTCATGCCTTGCTCCTGGGCCAGGGCCTTGAACTCCGCGCCGAGGGTGTCGAACAGCTCATTGAGGACAAAGGGCTGCGGGTTGGGCGTGATCTTGCCGTTTTCCAGGCGCGAGATATCCAGCAGGTCGCTGATCAGGTCCTCGGCCGAACGCAGCGAGCTGTCCAGGTGCTGGACCAGTTGCCGGGCCTCCCGGGACAGGCTGTCGTCCTGGTGGGAGAGGGCGGCGGAGAACAGGCGGGCGGCGTTCAACGGCTGCATCAGGTCGTGGCTGACCGCCGCGAGGAAGCGGGTCTTGGACTGGTTGGCCGCTTCCGCCGTGCCCTTGGCTTCGGTCAGGGCGACGTTCAGTTGCGACAGTTCGTGGGTCCGTTCGGTGACGCGCTGTTCCAGGCCCTCGTTGGCCTCGGTCAGGGCTTGCTCGGCCTCGCGGAACGCGGTGATGTCGGTGAAGCTCATGACAAAACCGCCGCCGGGCATCGGGTTGCCGATCAGCTCGATGACCCGGCCGTTGGGAAACAGCCGCTCCGAGGTATGCGCGCGGCCCTGGCGCATCCAGTGCAGGCGCCGCGCGACATGCACTTCGGCCTCGCCGGGACCGCACAGGCCGCGCTCGGCGTTGTAGCGGATGATATCGGCAATCGGCCGGCCGACGCTGATCAGGCCGTCCGGGTAATTGAACAGTTCCAGGTAACGGCGGTTCCAGGCCACCAGCCTCAGTGACTGGTCGACCACGCTGATGCCCTGGGTGATGTTTTCGATGGCGCCTTGCAGCAACGCGCGGTTGAACTGCAGCACTTCGGAGGCTTCGTCGGCGATCCGGACGACATCTTCAAGTTGCATTTCCCGCCCTTCGATGGCGGCTTTCACCACCGCGCGGGTCGAGGAGGCCCCGAGTACCCCGGCCAGCAGGCGTTCGGTGTGGGCGATCCAGTCGCTGTCGGCGTTCTGGTTCGGGTTGAAGCCCTTGCCCTGGCGATAGGCGAAACGGATAAAACTCTGGCGTGCGCGTTCTTCGCCGACAAAGCGCGCGGCGAGGGTCAGCAGGTCTTCGATCTGCACCGCCAGCATCGAGCGGGCGCTGGGCCGGGCATTGAGTTCCTGGCCGATAAAGCGCCCGGCCTGCCAGTGCTCGGAGACCCGTGTGCGCGACAGCAGCGAGACCCAGGCGAAGAGGGTGAAGTTGCCTGCCAGCGACAGCACCACGCCTTGGGTCAGCGGGCTGATCGGCAGGTTAAGCGGGTTGCCGTGCAGCCAGGCCAACCCGGGGAAACTGCTCAGCGACCAGCCCAGGCTGCGGGCGGCGATGGGTAGGATCAGGGTATAGAACCAGAGGAAGGTGCCGCCGGCGATACCGGCAAACACCCCGCGCCGGTTGGCCTGTTTCCAGTACAGCGCGCCGAGCATGGCCGGCGCGAGCTGGGTCACGGCGGCGAAGGCGATCTGGCCGATGGTTGCCAGGCTCGCGGTCGAGCCCAGCAGGCGGTAGCTGACATAGGCCAGCAGCAAAATGGCGACAATGCTGACCCGACGCACCGAGAGCATCCAGTGGCGGAACACTTCGAACGGCCGTTCGGAGTTCTGCCGGCGTAGTAGCCAGGGCAACAACATGTCGTTGGAGACCATGGTCGACAACGCGACGCTGGCGACAATCACCATGCCGGTGGCCGCCGAGGCACCACCGATAAAGGCCAGCAAGGCCAGCGACGGATGGGCCTGGGCCAACGGTAGGCTGATAACGTAGGAATCACGCAAGACATCCGTGGGCAACATCATGCGCCCGGCCAGGGCGATCGGCACCACGAACAGTGCCGCGAGTATCAGGTAGGCGGGGAACACCCATTTGGCCAGGCGCAGATCCTGGGGTTCGATATTTTCTACCACTGTGACATGGAACTGCCGGGGCAGGCAGATGATCGCCATCATCGCCACGCCGGTCTGCACCACCATGGACGGCCAGTTGACCGTTTCTTCCCAGTATTCGGCCAGCAGCGCCGAGGTTTTGGCCTGGCTGAACAAATCGTCGAAACCGTCATAGAGGCCGTAGGTGACGAAGGCGCCGACGGCGAGAAAGGCGAACAGCTTGACCAGGGATTCGAAGGCAATCGCCAGCACCATGCCGCGGTGGTGTTCGGTGGCGTCGAGGTTGCGGGTACCGAAGACGATGGTGAACAGCGCCAGGATCAGCGACACCACCAGCGCCGTGTCCTGGGCGCGTACGCCCATGGCGTCGGCACCGGCACCGATCAGCAGGTTGACGCCGAGGACGATGGCTTTCAGTTGCAGGGCGATATAAGGCAGTACGCCGACCAGGCAGATCAGCGCCACGACCACCGCCAGGGATTGCGATTTGCCATAGCGGGCGGCGATGAAGTCGGCGATGGAGGTGATGTTTTCCTGTTTGCTGATCAGCACCATCTTTTGCAGGACCCAGGGTGCGAACACCAGCAACAGCACGGGGCCCAGGTAGATCGGCAGGAACGCCCAGAGCTGGTCGGCGGCCTGGCCGACCGCGCCGAAGAAGGTCCAACTGGTGCAATAGACGGCCAGGGACAGGCTGTACACCCAGGCCCGCACGCGTGGCGGCAGGGGCGCGCTGCGGCGGTCGCCATAAAAGGCGATGGCGAACATGATGGCCATATAGGCCAG
The DNA here is from genome assembly GCF_023242345.1 of Pseudomonas sp. MWU12-2037. NCBI lineage: Bacteria > Pseudomonadati > Pseudomonadota > Gammaproteobacteria > Pseudomonadales > Pseudomonadaceae > Pseudomonas > Pseudomonas sp. MWU12-2037. The sequence goes on from NZ_JALLIZ010000025.1 coordinate 39,063, forward strand.
GGCGACGGCGGCGATCAGCCCGCTGGACAGCGACATGGAAACTCCCGGCAAAAGACATTCCGAGGGCAGTCCGGCCCTGGCGCTACAGTCTCGCACGATGACCGGGCGGCGTCAGTGTCGACCAAGGTCGCAGCCCTGTTGCTAACGGGCGGTGAGTGCCAACTCGATTTGTTGGTGCAGAGCTTCGACACTCAACGGCTTGTCCGCGAACAACACGCGGAACACCGTCGGTGCGACGATCAGGTCCAGCAGGCGCTCGACGCTGGGCAGCATTGCCTGCGGGTAACGATCGAGAATGATCTGCAACTGCCCGCCGAGGATGGTGGTGCAATAACCGGTGCTGGTGCTGCATTGCACGTCACGCATCATCTGCCGGCCCGGTTCCGAGCTGATCTCATCCAGATACTGCTCGGCCCAGGCCCGCAGGTCGCCGCGCAGGCTGCCGGTATTGGCCGGTTCGACCTCCGGGCGCATACGCGCAAAAGCCACATCGGCCAACAACACCGCCAGGTCGCCCCAACGCCGATAGATGGTCGAGGGTGTGACCCCGGCCCGCGCCGCGATCTGCGGGACGGTCAGGCTCGCGCGGTCCTGCTCTTCGAGAAGCCCACGGACCGCCTGATGAATCGATTCCTGCACCCGAGCACTGCGGCCGCCCGGACGTACACTTTCTTTGATCGCCATGCCAAAACCTTAACACAAAGAATTTGCTTTAAGAGAAAAGCCGTAGCACACTCCGTAAAAGCAATATTTTAGCTTTTGTGGAGTGTGCCTATGTCCCCTCGCGCCGAAAAGCCCGTGTCCAACCGTGCCAGCCTGGTGTTTCTGTCGATCACCTTGCTGACTTTTCTGGCCGCCTCCAGCGCGCCGACCCCCCTGTACCATCTGTATCAGGAAACCCTGCGGTTTTCCGCGGCGACCCTGACGCTGATCTTCGGGGTGTATGCCCTGAGCCTGCTGGCGGCCTTGTTGACGGTCGGTTCCTTGTCCGACCATCTGGGTCGCCGGCCGGTGATCTTTACCGCGTTGCTGTTGGATATCGGCGCGATGTGGCTGTTTATCACGGCCGACAGCGTCGTGTTGCTGATCGCCGCGCGGGCGCTGCAAGGTTTTGCCACCGGCATGGCCACCAGCGTACTGGGCGCGTCCCTGCTGGACAACGACAACCGCAAGGGGCCGTTGATCAACAGTATCGCGCCTTTGCTGGGCATGGCCTGCGGGGGCCTCGGTTCCGGTTTGCTGGTGGAGTTCGCGCCACACCCCATGCAGTTGGTGTACTGGATTCTGTTCGGCCTGCTGGTGGTGCAGGCGGCGACTGTCTGGCGCTTGCCGGAAACGGTCAGCGCGCAGCCGGGCGCGCTGGCCTCGTTGCGTCCGACCCTGCATGTACCGCCGCAAGCGCGCAAGGCCCTGTGGATCGCCTTGCCGGTGGACGTCGCGGTCTGGGCCATGGGCGGTTTCTACCTGTCCCTCGCGCCTTCGCTGGTACGCGCCGCGACCGGCTCGACGTCCAATCTGATCGGTGGCGTGCTGGTGGCAATCCTGACCCTCAGCGGCGCGTTGACGATCTTCACCTTGCGCGATCGCCCGGCGCAAAAAATCCTGCGCCTGGGGGCCGTGCTGCTGGCCATTGGCGTCAGTCTGATTCTGCTGGCGGTGCACAGCGCCAGTCTCCCGCTGTTTCTCTTCGCCACCTTGGTCGCGGGGGGCGGTTTCGGCTCGGGTTTCCTCGGCGCGCTGCGCAGCGTGGTGCCGCTGGCCTTGCCCCATGAACGGGCAGGGCTGATGTCGGCTTTTTATGCGCTGAGCTACCTGGCGTTCTGTCTGCCGGCGTTGTTGGCGGGCAACCTGAGTCACAGCCTGGGCCTGATCGCCACGACCGACGGCTATGGCGTGATGTTGATCGGGCTGTCGCTCGGAGCCTTGCTGATGTTGCTGTGGCGCCGCCCGGCGCGGGACCTGGTGGCCTGAGCCGGTCGGCCGGCTGATCGGTTATTGCAAGATCGACGGCGGGGTGCTGGTCAGACTGAGGTCTTTTACCGGAAGGATCACGGTGCTCAATGACGACTCCCACACGCTCAGGCATCCGGACGCCCTTGCCGACGTCCACCCAGCTTGCCCTGCGGCTCCAGTCGGCGGATCTGACACAAATGCTCGGTCTGTTGCAGGAGGTGGCCTGGCAGCCGTTGTCCGCTCAGGCCCGTTTGTTCCTGCAACCCGAGAGTCTGTTCGGCTTGCATCAATTGCTTTGCCATGTGCTGCCCTCGCGGCGGATGCGGCCCCAGGGCGCGGCGCCCATGGCCTTTGCCTTGCGGAGCCTGCGGCAGGCGCTGTTGCACGAGCCCGATCCACGGCGGCGGGTCGAGCTGGCCCATGATTGCGTCGATGGATTGTTGCTCAAGACCCGGGGCGTGTGGGTTGGTAAGCGTATTGCCCAGTTGCATGGGCTGGAGGCGATGGATATCGCGACCCAGGGGTTTATCGAACTGATCCAGACCTGTGCGGCGATTCTCCGCGATCATGCCTTTATCATGGTGCGCCTCGGTATCGGTGGCGGTTGGTTCGGGCGAGAAACCGGCGTCGCTGCGAAATTGGGCAGGGCGGGGGTCTATGGTTCCGGTGGGCATATCAACCGCGCGCGTTTTGCGATTTTGCGCAGCGCGTTGGTGCGTGGCGATGAAATCAAGCGGCCAGCGCCGGGTAAGGAGCCGGTGCTGGATGCCGCGTGGTTGCGCAGGGAGGCTCAACTGGATCTTTATCGTTTGGAACGGGAGGCGGATACACCGGCTTCTTTCGCAGGCCTGCGCCTGTTTGCCGAGTGAGTCATCAATACCTGTCAGGGAAAATGGGATAATGTGTGGGGCACGGGCAATCATGAGTGCTCGACAATCCCATCAAGGCCCCCGCCCATGACGATTACCCGCAGTGCAGACTTCACCGGCAGCCGTCCCTGGGCGGCGCTGGACATCGCCAGCATGAACGGCATCAGTACCCGTCTGCACTGGACCGACCAGCCTTATATCTGGCACGTCAATGACGGGCAGGAAGTGTTTGTGGTACTTGATGGCCGGGTCCGCATGCGTTATCGCAAAGGCGGGGTCGAGCAGGCCGTGGTGCTGGAGGTCGGCGATATTTTTTATGCCGACATCGGTTGTGAGCACCTGGCCGAACCCTTGGGCGAGGCACGGGTGCTGGTGATCGAAACCGAAGGCAGCCCCTGATTGCTTATCAAGCGACGTTCTGCAGTTGCTGGAAGCAAAAACCTGTGCTTACCTCATTTCAGGGTCGTCATTGATTTCAAGCAGGACGGATGACGACTCATGTTGGACTCCAAGCGCGAGTCCGGACAGGTGTTCACAGGTAAGGCCCATCTTAAGTAGGCCGATAGTATTGATCGCCGGCAAGGCCTAGCTATTGGCCGTGGGTGGGTTTCAGTTTTACTGGGTAGTTTCGCGCGCAGGCTGTGGGTCTAGAAGTCTTTCTTCGGAGAACTTTTATGCCACCTGATCTTCGCGCGCCCTCCGGCTCCCATTCTTCAGCTTCCGGGGCTCTGTTGGCGACAACCATCATGTCGCAATTGAATCCGTCTGGAAGCGAAACAATCAATGCCATTGTTGCGCAGGCGGGCTCGATCCTGGCGCTTGCGCGGGAGCACCCTGAGCGCTGGGTTGCACAGGGCCTGCGCATCGGGCAGGCGCGGGAACTGCATGAACGCGCGGTCAGCACGGCGATATGGATGGCGCGGCAGTACCGCGAACGCGAGCTTCGAGGCGCGGATCGCCTGACCTATGATGTGCGTCGTGGTTTTGCCTCGCTCACGGATGGGCCGCGTTATGACATGGAGTTTGACGAAGACTGGTCGAACATGGCCCGTCCGAATGCCATTGAGGCAAGAACCTCGCCCGTGGCCTATCTGGTCAGTCTTTACAAAAAGGCACTCTCCCTGGAGGGCGCCGGAGACGAGGGGAACCGGTTTCGTCTGCAGGTTCGGCGGCCGGATATGGCCGCCGAACTGATTGATTCCGCGGCAATGACGCAGGAATGTTCGGTGTTGTCGCTGTCGACGAAGATTTTGGAGGCGTCGCTTCTCGACGCCGGGCGGCTATCGGATCCCGACACCGCTGAGGCGGACAGTGTCCTTGCCAGAGCGCGTTATCCGCTGAGCATGCCGTACGAGCATTGGGTTGAGCAGCTTCAAGTGATCCTGTCGCTTTTTGACTCGTCTGTTTCAGCGTTTGGCGAGCTGGCGCGGGCAACCGATCCGGAGTTTCATTATTTTGCCTTTCCAGGCATGCAGACAGATCGCGGCGACGACACCTTCCTTCTGAGTCTGCCAATCGGACCGGCGCGCCGGGAACTGCTTCTGGAGGCGATTTTCAACGGCGCCCGGCCAGGAAACGAAGAAGAGATGGCGAGCTTCTACTGGACGACCTATCGAGTCTATTCCCGGGCGGCTCTGGAAGACAGCGCGGAATTCTGCACGCGCGCCGGGATAACGCGGGACGCGCTGCCCGGGTTGTTTGCCGTCAGCGAAGACGCGCCGGTTTTGTCCGCGCATGTGTCCGCGGCGGCGGTTTCCCTGCAGGAGCCCGGCCCCCATGAGTTTGGCGCGGTTTATATCAATGGTGCGCGGAGCCCCGCCATTGACCTGGTGGTCATGCATGACCCGCACACCTTCCAACAGGCCAGGGACACCGAAGCCGTCCCGGTCGATCCACCCGTTCAACTGGCGAATCTGACGGATGAACGCGCGGATCGGATCCACCGGCTGATCCGCCTCAGCCACTGGCTGGGGAGCTCTTTTCGAGAGATGGATCAACTGATTGTCGCCGCCCATCGCGCCGAGAAAAAAAGCGGGGCGCCACAAATCACGCGCAATACGCTGAAAGCCCTTGGGGTTTTTTGCGAACTGCGCCTGCGTTATGGGGTGACCGCGGAGGACTTTGCCGCCTGGCTCGACAAGGTATCGATTTTTGGCGCTGGAGAGGAGGTCGCCCAATATGACCGCATTTTTGTCAACCATGGGCTTTTGGGGAGCCCCCTGCTTCTGGACAATTCGCCATTTAGCGCACGGATCGAAGACAACACCGATGAACACGGGCGGGAAACCGTCCAGGCGATCTGTGCCAGCCTTGGCCTGGATACGTCCGAGTTCACCTATCTGGCGCGTGTTGTCGCCAATAGCTATGACCCGCCGGAACTCAGGCGCAACCTGGAGATCCTGTCCTCCTTTTATCGCATTGTCAGCATCGCCCGCTATCTGGAAGTTACCCCCACGGTCCTGATCGGGCTGGTGCAGACGCTCGGCCAATCGGGGCCGATTGTGAAACAGATGGCTGGCGTCCCTTCGGTCGATGCGTTGCCCACGCTGGGTGAAATGGACTTTTCCGCGGCGTTGATGGCGGTGGTCGATTGCGTGCGCTGGTGCCGGGACAAAGGCATCGATCTGGCGTGGTTTGTGCGGGCCATGCGTTCAAACACCACAGTGCCCGTGGCCAGTGACAGTGAACGGCAATTGGTCGCCAGCTTGCATACGATGCTGGGCGGTCTTCGCATCACCAATGAAGTCCTGGAGCAGGCAGGTGTTCCCGCCGCCTTGAATGTCAGGGCGACGAGGCTCGGCATTGATTGGGTGGCCGCGCTCACGGACGTTATCGATGCCCAGGGCATCGTGCTTGACGGCGTCTCGGGCTCGGACACGGATTACGCGGTGAGTGTCCGCAACATCGTGGCCGATGTGGTGGAGAGGATCGCCCGGGGCGAGGAGCCCATCTCCATGAACGACCAGGGTGAGGCGGACACGCTTAAAAATACGGTGGTGGAATCCGTGACCGCGGTCATTCTGCGGATGCGGGCTTCGCAGCGGGCGCTGGTCGAGGAGCATCTGGCCACCTACCTGGCGATTTCGCCGGATCTTGTCCTGCCTCTTATCGAATGGGCCGATCAGAGCGTCTACGCCATTTTGCGTTGGGTCTGGGAGACGGAAGGCGTGGTGACCCCCGCCGAGTCGTTGCGCTCGATGGCCTTGCAGTTATTGAGTCCCTCCGATCCGGTTGCGCGGCGTTTTCGCGCCGCGGCCCAGTATCGGAACGCGTTCATCGAGGACGGCGACGGCGACTTTGAAGACTGGAGCAATGTCGACGTCATGCTCCAGAAGCTCGGGAGCCTGTACCGCCTGGCCGATGTGGTTCGCCAGTTCGAGCTGGATGGCGAAATGCTCAGCCGGCATGCGGCCAGCAAGCGGCAACTGGAAGGCTGGCCCGACGCCCCCGATCCATTCGGATTTGCCCCAGGCCTGGATGCAACCGGCGCGATTGCGCTTACCACGCTGTATCACCTGCAAACCTATCGCGATATCACGTCGCGAATGGAAGCGACCCCAGCGGCATTGATGGACTATTTGTCCCTGGTCAACGATCCCCAGGCCTTCGATCCCGATCTGGTTGCCGAGAGCGAGGATTATGCCCGCCTGATGCAGGATGCGGCCGCCGTCAAGGTTGCGGAGATGTTGGGCGTCAGCGCCCGCGAGGTGCTTGAGGCCGCGCGCTTCATTGCCCCGACGGGGGTGATTACGCAACTGAGCCAATTCAATGGTTTTATCCGGATGCTGGAAATGGCCCGCACCAGCGAGCTCAGTATTCTGGCGCTGCATGAACTGGGCGGATTGCCGGTGTCCGCCAATACGGAGGACTATCGCAACGCCGTGCAATATGCCCTCGGCAGCCTCTATGCCGGTCGACTGCAACTGGGCGGTTCCGGCAATGCCCCCGAGGTCGGCCAGGCGACCACGAGCGAGGCTTCGGTCGACCGGACGCGCCTGGTCGCCAACGCGCTGAGCGACGTCCCGGAAAAGGCGCAGGCGGTGTATCGCTTGCTGGTGCGGGACTTGAGCGGCAAAGCGCTGGTCAATATCCGCGTGCGTTGGTCGCTGACAGGCCCCGGTGCCCTGGATGCGGATATCTCGCACACGGATGCGGACGGTGTGGTCGAAGTCACGCTGGTCTCGAGTGCCGAGATGGGCATTGCAACGGTGTTTGCCACCATCGGCCTCGACCAGCGGATTGCCATGCCCGCGGTGACCATCGACTGCGACGAGGAAACGCTGGACCTGCGTCAGCCGAAACCGGATGAGGACGTTGCACCCAAACTGGCCGGTCGTCGTGAGTCTTTCGAATTGTCCGTCATCTTGCGCGACGGTTATGGGAACTGGGGGCGTAACCGGCGTGTGCGCTGGAGCGTGATCGAGGGGCCAGGTCAGTTCAGGAAGGATACGACGATTGCCGATGAAAACGGGGTCGCCCGTGCCGAGCTGTACAGCAACGAGGTGGGGGTCACGAAGGTCCGGGCAACTCTGGGCGCCGGTCTGGAGCTTGAAGGGTTTGCAACGTTTTGCTTCATCGACGCGCCCTTTATCGATAAAAGCCTCTACAGGCTGCGCTTCCAGGGGCCGAATGTCGTGGGGCAGGACGTCAGCATCGCCTGCCGCGTTCTCTCCCTGAGCGGAGCGGGCAAACCGGAAGAACACATCGACTGGAGCGTGCAATTCGCCGATGGGTCGACGTATGAATCTGACGAGCCGGTTGCTTCTGATCCTGACGGATACGCAGTGCTCGAGTTGCCTTCGTCGGTGGTGAAGGAAGGGGCCATGACGGTCCGCGCGACCCTGTTGCCTTCACAGGACGGGGACGACAGAACGGAGTTCTTCGAACAAGTCATGATCATTCTTCCCGTGCCGAGGCTTGCCGCGGCGTCGCCGGCCAATGTGTCGGTGATTGCACAGGCCGGTGAGGTGGTACATATGCGGGTCCGGGTGGAAGCCGAGGTCAGGGGCGGTACCGAGACGGTGTTGCAGGGGGTTGGCGAATACCCCGTGCAATGGACCATGGACGGCGCCGGGGGCGGGAAAGAGACGCGAACCGATTCCGAAGGCACAGCGGTTTTTGCCGTGCCGATTGATGGGGCTGGAGAATATACCTTGTCGGCCACGCTGAATGCCCTCGCGGGGCAGGCAGTGACGTTCACGGTGAATGTCCTGGCAGAGCCGCATTGGGCGTTCTTCTTGACGCTGATCGATCAGCCGGAGAGCGAAGACGAGCAGGATTCGCTGACGTTCAGCGTAGGCAAGCGCTACACATTGACCCTTGAGGACAGGTCCGCCCCCAGTGATATGACAGGACGCGAGATTGCCCTGACCTGGAGTGGCGTCAATCCGGTCGGCCAGGGGCTGGTGGCCAATCCGAGTTTCCTGCAGATGCGTCGGCTGCCCGAGGGCGGACGCTTGAGCTGGCAAATCGATTGCCGGCAGCTGCCGGATCCCAGGGCGGTGTTTTCGATCGGCGCAACACTGCAAGGCACCCCCTACAGCCAGATCTTGCGAACGAAAATCCAAGAGGCATGGTCATGACCGATCTTACGACGAAACTCGAAGCCTTGAGCAAGCAGCGCCAGGAAGCGCTCCTTGAATGTTATCTGGGTACCGTGGCGGCCCGGGACGGCGATACCAACGTGTTGGCGGCCGCCGCTGATCTGGATGCGTATCACCTGTTCGACCACCATGTCGGCACGGCACCGAAAACCTCCCCCGTGGGCGAGATGATCGCCAGCCTGCAGCGCTATATCCACGGCATCTACTCCGGCGACGAGCCGGGTTTCAGCCAGCCTTTCGATGAGCGGGAAGTCGACACCTGGCGCCGGTGGGAAAGCCGTTATGCGATCTGGGCCGGCGCGGAAAAACTGCAAAGCTATCCGGAGAACTATATCGATCCGCAATTGCGCATCGTCAAATCACGGTTCTATGAACAGTTGGAGGGGGACCTGGCGCAAGGGCGCCTCAACACCGAGCGTGCACAATCGTCCGTTCTCGCCTACCTGGAGAGATTCGAGGACGTCGCCGATATCGATGTGCTCAACGGTTATATCGATGGGCCTTTTGTCATATCTGATTCAACGGTTTACCGGGCGGATTATTACTTTCTCGGGCGCAAGCGTGCCGACAATAAATATTACTGGCGCAAGGTCGCGATCGTTCTCGGCCAGGAGCAAACCCGCGTTCCTCCCAGTGCCTGGAGCGAATGGGAGCCTATCGAGGCCGGGATTGGTGATGCTTCGAGCGTGCGCCTGACCTTCTTTGGCAACCGGCTTTATGTCTTCTGGGTGAGCAGGTCGTCCCTCAATGAAATCGGCGAGAGTGAGGGGCTCAACTGGGACCTGTTCGATATTCGCTTTTCCTATCGCGGGTTGAGCGGCACTTGGGCGCCGTCCTTGACCGTTGACACGGTCATGCTCGAGCGCGAAAGCACGCCACCCGGCAAGCGCCACCGACGTGCACGTGCCGATGAAGGCCAGAGCGCTCTTCTGGCTATCACCAGCGACAGCGGGCTTACCAAAGAAGCGAAACAGATGGTGCTCGGCATTATCCTGTCGACCGCAGGTGGCGAGCGCACGACATGCTATTACGCGTGGGATGAGTTGTTGAACCGCATCGGACTTGTAGAAAAAGAGCAGCGCCATATTGACCGCTTACTCGCCCAGTATTCGCAGGGGGCGCCTGATCAAGGCCCATCCTACCTTCAGCGACGCTTGCCGCAGCTGGGGGAAGAGGGGGATTACAAGGAATGGCCAGTGGAATCCATCCGAGTCAAAGGCAGCGCGCATCCGTCCCTGCTCACAGACTATCTGCGCCTTCGGGCAATGAATATCGCCGGAAAAAGCCTGTCCGTCACAGTCGATAGCGCGCAGAAACTGCATGAGAAATGGCTATCTCAGGCCGTGGTGCGCGTTCAACCCAATGACACGCAAACACAATCTACCTTTTTCGATATCGATATGGTGTTCCGTGAGTCGTCTTCTGGCCGCCCCTACTACGACGTGAAACTTGATTTCTCGTCGTGGCGTGGTTATGCGCTCCCCGTGCGGATCGAGTTAGTGAACGAGCAGGGGGCGGTGGGGCACCACGTGAATTTTGTGGGGGGCCCTCCCAGGTTTGGCACATCTTTTCCGGCAGTGGACAGGGAGGGGGTTTATAGCGATACATTCTTGCACATGGCGAATATGTCGGATGACGCTTACTACACCTTTGGAACCTGGCTGAAGGTTACGAGTGGCGGTAGTTCCGGCTTTAAAATAAATGAATCCTTCACCCGGCGTGGCACCCAATGGGCAAATCCAGTGGCCATGCCGATCTGGGTAGGGGAAGACAAGACGCCCGCCGGTGAGCTGCCGCTCTTTCGATTCAATGGCGCGGCGTCGCATTTGAAAATACTCCCCTTGGCGAGCGTTTCCCAAATCATTGCCGTCGGGTTGGGGGAATACACAGACGATACCTGGAGCCAGGGCTATCAAGAATACGAGGTCAGGTTGAAGGCCCCGTCGCTCGACGGGCCGAGGATCGCCAGGGGACCCGAAAGCGTTCAAGGCCAGGCCGGTCAGTTTCTCGATTTTGGTCTTGAGTTCGGCGCGGACAAAACCGTCGACGCCATCCGCCTGAACACCACGTTCGGTCGCGAATTGGTGGAGCGGGCGGCGCTCTCCATCGACAGTTTGCTCTCCTGGGACAGCCAGCACACCGAAGAGCCGCCGCGGCCAGGGTCCAATGAACCGGAGTTTCTTGATTTCCACGGGGCGAACGGGCGCTATTTCTGGGAAATATTCTTCCACCTTCCGCACCTGATAGCGGTGCGCCTGCGTCGCGAAATGAGCTACGAGGATGCGCTCGGCTGGCTGCACCATCTGTTCGATCCATCCGCCAGGATCAATCCGGGACGCATCGAAACCACCGCCTACTGGCGCTCGCGCCCGTTGCTGATGGAGGGCGATCCAAGCTTCGAAGTGGCATCGCCCGCCGATCCGGATGCCATCGCCTACAGCAACCCGATCCACTATCGCAAACGGATTTTTCGTGACTATGTCGAAACCCTGATCGAATGGGGGGATTGGCTCTACAGGCAACTCACGCGCGACAGTCTGACCGAAGCCAAAATGCTCTATCTGAGGGCTGCGCGGATGATGGGACCGGCCCCTGATGTGCGCGGAGCGTCCAACTGGACACCCAAAACACTCAGTGAGCTGGAGGGCGCCCGAAACCTCGAGTGTTTCGATGCGCTCGCCCAATCGCTGTCGGTCGATACGCTGATCAATCTGCCGCTGACATCCGGCCATGCACTGTGGGCGCCCATGCTGGACCACCCGGACTTTCGGCCGGAAATCAACCGGGACCTGCTGGATGTCTGGGACACGCTGCAAGCCCGTCTGCACAACCTGCGGCATCACCTGACGATCGACGGCAAGCCCATCGACCTGCCGCTTTACGACACGCCCATCAACCCCAAAGACCTGATGCGCGCCCAGGCCGGTGGTGGAGGCTTCAACCTGCGAGATATCCTGACGCCGCCGATCGTTCCGCCTTACCGCTTCATGGCCATCTTGCCCCGCGCGCAGCAGGCGGTACAGACCCTGTGCCGGTTTGGCGATCAACTCCGGCAATACATGGAGCAGGCGGATCGCTGCGACCAGGAAACCCTGCAACAGGAACATCTGATCGAGATGGGGGACTTCAGTCGCGAACTGCAAGACGAAATGTTGAAGTATGCCAAGGCCATGCTCAAGGCCCTCGAGGCCTCCCGAGCTGCGATCGAAGTGCGAGAAAAGTATTTCGAGGGGGTGAGCTTCAGGGATCTCAACAAGGAAGAAATCGAGGCGGCCAAGAGTCTGAAACAGGCAAAAACGAATACCTTACTCGCCGGACTCGTCAGCGCTGTGGGACATGGGGCGGATTCTGTTCCCAATATCATCGGGATGGCTACGGGGGGGATGAAGTTCAGTGGTGTGTTTCAGGCGCCTGCGACAATGCTGGGCGCATACAGTCAGACAGAATCGATCTGGAGCACCCTGCACGACCGCTACGGTTCGCAACAGCGCATGCGTGATGAATGGAACTTCCAACACAAGGCGGCGCTCGCTGAGCGGGCCGCGCTGGACAAGCAACTGGAAGCCCAGAAAATCCAGATCCAGGCATCGGTGGTCTCGCTCAACCAGCAGGTCCGCAGCATCGAGCAAGCCAGGGAGATGTACGCCTTTCTCACCCAGACCCGCACGTCCCGGGCTTCGCTCTACCGCTGGATGCAAAGCAAGATGGCAACGCTTTATTTCCAGACCTACGATGCGGTGACCGCCCTGTGTTTGTCGGTGCAGGCCTGCTGGCAATATGAAATCGGTGATTATGAAACCCATTTTATCCTGCCGGGCGCATGGGTCGACAGCCATCACGGCTTCACGGCCGGTGACACGCTGACGCTTGGGCTGTTGCGCATGGAGTCGGCCTTTGTCCATCGCTATGAACGGCGCCTGACGATCAGGAAGATGGTCTCGCTGCGCGACTATTTCGCGGAGGAAGAGTGGTCAGATAAACTGCTGCTGCTCGAGAGCACCGGGAAACTGGACTTCAATCTCGATAGTCGGTTTTACGACAGCGACTATCCCGGCCACTACCTGCGTCAGATCCGGCGTATATCGGTCACGCTGCCGGCGTTGCTCGGCCCCTATGAAATGGCCAGCATGACGCTGACGCAAATCTCCAGCAAGCTCTTGATCAAACCCGATCTCGGCGGCGCTCGTCACCTCTACGATCCCCAGCATCCCGATGCCGATACCACCCATGTGCGCTATAACCTGCGCGCTCAGCCGCAAATCGCGGTTTCCGACGGACTCGACGATGACGGCATCGGCTCCCGTTTTTCCTTCGACGAAGAGCGCTACGCGTCCTTTGAACGAACCGGCGCGATCTCCTCGTGGCAGATCTCCATTCCACGGACTCGCCCTGGCACGCAAGAGCGGCTTCTAGCGTCGCTGACCGACATTATCGTCCAAGTGGAATACACCGCCCTCGATGGCGGCAGAGATTTTTCCGAAAAAATCGAAGCGCTTTTAAATGAGACGGGGTTTCGCCGGTAGGACGCAGCGCACACAAGGCCTCGTTCAAGACTGGCACGCAGTCGCCCGGACTGACGCAAACACAACCTGTTGGGGAGTGTGGACATGAACCTGCAAAAACGGATCAACCGGAACCTGTTGGGCACGGCAGCCGACCTGCCCACGAGCACCTGGCCTCCCGAATGGAAGAGACGCACGGGAGCAGGTTTCAGCGGTGCCGATCTCATCTATGTGTCAAGCAACGACACCCAGCGCCGGTATGTCTACCTCTATGGTGAAGCGGAAGCCGCGATCGAATTCGATCTGCCCATCGACCTGCGCCTGACGGGGGAGCCCGGCTATCAAGTCAGGTTTTTGTATCAGCCGACGCAGCAGGCGAGCGAAAACCCAAGAGTGGTGGCGTATTTCAACGCCGGGACGCATTTCTGGACGCGTGAGTTGCAGACGAGCAGCGTGAACGCGGCAGCGGAGCCGCCACGCGATTGGCTGATCTGCGATGACAAAATTGTTCTGAACGACGCAAACACCCAGCCAAAGGCTGCCCTGGCCCTTCAGTCCGGACTGTTCGATCCATCCGCCGCTGCCGATGCAACGACCGAGCCCGGGCGTGATCAGCTTATCGCGCAAGAGCCGAACTGGCCGGCCGGCCCGGGGGAGTTGCATTTTTCCGGCAAGGCGCTGGGGACGGATGTCGCTCCCGAGATGGCCGACGGTGTGTCGGTGTTCGTGCATCTCAAGCCGCTGGCGTTGAGCACGAATGAACCCATGCCCGAATTTGATGGGGTTGGCGCCCGTTATTGGGTGGAAAAGGACGGTCGTGCCTATATGCCGATCTGTCGGGGGGGAGGGGCGCACGCTCTCACCCTGCCGGTGGCCGAAGAGTGCGGATGGGCCGGTGCCGGGATTTATACCGGCACCAGCGCCTATGCCTCCTTTACCGATCAGAACGAGGCCGGGCAGGCCGGGCTGCAAGTGGTGCCGACAGACCCCGACGCGGATGACGAGGCCCAACATATCGCCAAAGCCTGGGACATTCGCAACGATGCCGATGAGGATGACCTCGGGGTCAACGGCAAGACGGCAACCCTGTGCTTCGAAAGTGTCTACCATGCCGCTCCCTATGAAGCGTTGGCCTGCATCGTCGGGCCCTACAAGCTCGACATCACCGACCAGCGGCAGCCCGACTATTGGCCAAGCGTCGAGGAAAGGGAAACCATCGATCTTCAGGTGAAGGTTCATTACACCGTCTCCGGCAAGCCGGAACCCGGCGCTGCCGTCGAATGGCGCCACGGCAGCGACCTTCTGGAAACCGAGTTCACTGGGGAGGGTGGGTGGGCACTCTTCAGTTATCAGCCAACTGCCGATGCCACGGTCATCGCAGTTGTCGACAGCCCTTACAAGCCTGAAGCTGACACGCAAGACTTTGTTGTCAAAACCATCCCGACCCGCCTATGGGCGCAGTTCGAACTCAGCGTCGATGGAACGGAAATTTCACCCGAAGAGAGTTGGCGGATCCTGCCCGGCCAGTCCTACCAACTGACCCTCGAACCACGCGCCGACAGCGTGCTGATCGGTCAGGATCTGGCGCTCACCGTCGATCCTGCGCAAAGGCTTCAGATCGAGCCGACGGGTGATCGACCCCTGACCGCCAGCGGCCTCACCTGGAGCATCACGACTGCGGAGGTCAGTGGCGACTTTGCCCTGCGCTTCGACTGTATTCGCTTCAAACAACCGCCGATATTGAATGGCACCACCAACAGGTTGCCGGCCTTGACCATTGACGAGGCATCCGGCGGCCAGCTCGAGCCGCTGGCGGCGGTAGACACGCTGACGGCGCTGGTGCCGCAATATGACGGCATGCTGGCTAGCGACAGGATCAGCGTCACCTGGACCGGGGCGGCCGGCAGCCCGGCGGAGGGTTCGGTTACCACGTCACCGGTTGAGGTGGGAACGGTAGGGGAGAAGACGATCCCGTTGCCGGTGTCGCTGATTGCCTACAGTCTGGGCCAGTCGGTGACGGTCAGCTACACCGTGATTCGCGACGGCGAGCCGCTGCCGGCCTCGGACGACCTAACGCTGGCTGTCGGCGCCTTGCCGCAGAGCGCGTTGGAGCCGAGCCGCCCACGTATCCTCGAGGCCGCGCAGGACGGCAATGGTGCCGAACTGGACGTGGGCAGCTTGTCGGGCGACGCCATGGTGCGTGTTGATAGCTGGCCGCTCATTGCACACGGCCAACGCACATGGCTGCACGTGGAGGGTACGAATATCGATGATTCAGCTTACGAAAAAGATCTTTGGAGAGGGTCAGGTAACTGGGTAAGCGTGGAATGGTATAACCGAGGATACGGTGAAAAAGAAATTCCCTACGACGATCTGCGGGGGTTACGGGACGGCAGCACATTGACGCTGGTGTTCAAGGCCTCCTTCAACCAGAGCACCGAGGTAGGTCAGGCCACCACGTTTCCGTCGCGCACCTATACCGTCAAGTCCATCGAACTGATTCGCCCGACCCTCGACAGCGTTAAAGACGCCAGCGACGAAGAGGTCTCGGAGGGCGGACTCACCCTCAGCACCACGTTGAAACTGTCGGGTCACGCCAGCCTGGGGCAAACCGTCGAGATTTACGACGGAAGTGGAAGCACTGCGGTTTCCAAGGGCCAGGCGATAGCCGATGTAAACACAGGCAGATGGACAAAAGAGATAACCGTCGAGATCCATGCATGCCGTCTGTATGCCAAAGCGCTCTATCCTGCCGATTCGATCTACTCAACCGTTCGCAATTTAACCGTGGTTCCCGTCGTGGAGCCGACTCTCGACAGCGTCAAAGACGCCGACGAAGTTGAAATTCCGGACCGCGGCACGACAGTCAGTCTCACCTTGAAGCTCTCGGGTCACGCCAGCAAGGGGCAAAAAGTCGAGATTTACGACGGGAGTGGAGCCGGTGCAGTTCTCAAGGGCGAGGCGACAGCCAATGCAACCACGGGCATCTGGACAAAAGATATAACGGTCGACGTCGGTGATCGCCGTCTGTATGCCAAGGCGATCTATCCTGTCAGTCCGGTCTTCTCCAACGTACGCCTTTTAAACGTGTTCGATGTCCGGAACCTGTCCACCCCTCGCGTCAAGCAGGCCATCGGCACCGCGCCCAACTTCCAACAGTTGAATCCGGTGGCGGCCAAGGATGCCCTGACCGTGGTGATTCCGGATTACGGCATCCTGCCCGGCGATGAGGTCAGGGTGACCTGGGCGGGAACCGCCGGCGCCGGGTCACACACCACACCTCTGCAAGTGCTGCCTAGCAGCCGGGAGATACCTGTCCCGGTCGAGGTGATCGTCTACAACCTGGGTGGGCCTGTAACAGTCACCTATACGGTGACCCGTGGTGGCCGCGAATTATCACCGTCGGCCCCACTCAATGTGGCGGTACTGCCCTTTGCTCAGAGTGATCTGTTGGGCGCCAAGCCGAAGCTTCTGCAAGCCGCCGATGAGGGGGAAGGCACTGAACTGAATCTGAGTACTATCAGTGCCAACGCGACCTGCCGGGTCGGCATCTGGCCGTTTATCGCCCCGGATCAGGATGTGTGGCTGCGCCTCAAGGGTACCAAGGCCGACGGGACCGTCCCCTATGACCTGAACATCTGGGCACCGCCCCCACGGGGCCCAAGGGTCAATCCTACTTGGATCTCCCAAGAATTCTATGAGGTCCCGGCCGCCTATAGCTACCTGAAGGAACTGATGCATGGCAGCACCCTGACAATGGAGTTCAAGGTCGACTTCAGTAAAAGCACCAACGAAGCCCATGCCCAGACCTTCCCTCTACGCACCTATACTGTCCGCGCAATGGATCTGACCGCTCCCAGCCTCAAGCAAGGCTCTGGCTACTCACCCTACCAGGCCCTGCGTCCGGCGGATGGCAAGGATAATCTGACCGTGGTGATTCCGGACTACGGTATCCAACCCGGGGATCGGGTCAGCGTGACCTGGGCCGGCACCGCCGGGGCCGGGTCTCATACCACCCCGGAGCAGACGCTGCCTACCACTCGGGAGATCCCTATCCCGGTGTCGGTCATCGCTTTCAATCTGAACAAGCATGTGTTTATCACCTACACGGTGACGCGCGGTGTCACGACCTCGCTGCCATCGGATTGGGACAGGATCGTCGTCATGGCGATGAATTCGGGCGACCTGCCCAAACCAAGGATCGTGCAGGCCCAGGACCAAACACTGGTTCTGAGCAGCTTCACGGGCAATGCGCAGGTAACCTTGGCGCCGTGGCCGTTGATCGCACAGGGCCAATTGGTCACGGCGTTTTTCGACGCCGTCTGGTTGGTGGATGCTCTCAGGACCGAGATATATAGCGGGGCCGTGACCCCCTCGCAAGTCACCGCTGGCCTGTCCATGGAAATCCCGCGCCGAGATCTGGAAGCGGTGCCCATAGGCGCGTTAGTGAAAGTCGAGGTGGCCTTGGTGTTTGACCCGTCTGAGCCAAGCAGCGAGGCGGTGAGTCCAGGGCCTTTTCATCTACTAAAGGCATAATAACGAGAGCGAATATAAAACAGTTGCCAGTGTCAACGATCAGGTGAGGCACTGGCAACGAGCAACTGAACCCGGTCGCGGCCAAGGGGCTCAAAACCACGATCCCGAAAAACTATCTGAGGCACCCGAAGAGCGGCGGCGAGCTGAATAGTGTGTTTAGTCCTTGACTGCTTATCTGTAAAATAGATAACAGTTAGAGAGATTACCCGTTATATGGATATTCGATCCGGTTCTATGATGGCTGCAACCTCACCCGAGGACAGGAGTCAGTCATGCAACCGTGCCCCAATAGCGTCAAACCCGGAATCCGGCCTTTAGGCCACCTGCAGCACCCTCGTGAAGTCATTCGCCAGTTCACCCCCAACTGGTTCGCCGCCACCATGGGCACCGGTGTCCTGGCGCTGGCCCTGGCCCAGTTGCCGGTCGAAGTCCCGGGCCAGCGCGCCTTCGCCGAAGGCTTGTGGCTGTTCAATATCCTGCTGTTCACCGTGTTCAGCCTGCTCTACGGCGCGCGTTGGGTATTGTTCTTCCATGAGGCGCGGCGGATTTTCGGGCATTCCACGGTCTCGATGTTCTTCGGCACCATTCCCATGGGGCTGGCGACCATCATCAACGGTTTCCTGCTGTTCGGCGTGCCACGCTGGGGCGACAGCGCGGTGCAGGTCGCCGAAGTGCTGTGGTGGATCGACGTGGCCATGTCCCTGGCCTGCGGCGTGCTGATTCCCTACCTGATGTTCACCCGCCAGGAGCACAGCATTGACCAGATGACGGCGGTCTGGCTGTTGCCGGTGGTGGCCGCGGAAGTGGCGGCGGCCAGCGGTGGCCTGCTGGCGCCGCACCTGCTCGATACCCCTATGCAGTTCAACGTGTTGATCACCAGCTATGTGCTCTGGGCGTTCTCGGTGCCGGTGGCGTTCAGCATCCTGGTGATCCTGCTGTTGCGCATGGTCTTGCACAAGTTGCCCCATGAAAACATGGCGGCCTCGAGCTGGCTGGCGCTAGGCCCGATCGGGACCGGAGCCTTGGGCATGCTGGTGCTGGGCGCGGACTCGCCGGCGATTTTCGCCGCCAACGGTTTCGCTGGCATCGGTGAAATCGCCAGCGGGCTGGGCCTGGTCGCCGGGATCATCCTCTGGGGTTTCGGCCTGTGGTGGATGCTGATGGCGGTGTTGATCACCCTGCGTTACCTGCGCCGGGGCATCCCGTTCAATCTCGGCTGGTGGGGCTACACCTTCCCTCTGGGCGTCTACTCCCTGGCCACCTTGAAATTGGGCAGCACCTTGCACCTGGGCTTTTTCAGTGGTTTCGGCCTGGTGCTGGTGGCGTTACTGGCGGTGCTCTGGCTGATTGTCGGCGCGCGGACCCTGCGCGGTGCCTACAAAGGCGAGCTTTTTGTTTCGCCTTGCCTGGCAGGAATAGCGAAATAGTTGCCTGATTTTAGGTAAGGTTGTGGCCCGGGGGTGGTGATCCGCCTTCCAACAAGAAAGCCGCTCTCGGCGCCACTCAGGTACAGGGAAGATGAGTCACCCCTCACAGTTCAGCCTGCTGCGTACACGGCGTTTCCTGCCGTTCTTCGTCACGCAGTCCCTCGGTGCGTTCAACGACAATCTGTTCAAGCAGTCGTTGATCCTTGCCATCCTCTACAAGCTGGCCCTTACGGGTGATCGCGGCATCTGGGTCAACCTCTGTGCCTTGCTGTTCATCCTGCCGTTCTTCCTGTTCTCGGCCCTGGCCGGCCAGTTCGGCGAAAAGTTCGCCAAGGACGCGCTGATCCGGGTGATCAAGCTGGGTGAAATCGTGATCATGGCGGTGGGTGCCGTGGGCTTTGTGTTCGATCACCTGTCGTTGATGCTGCTGACGCTGTTCGCCATGGGCACCCACTCGGCGCTGTTCGGCCCGGTCAAATACTCGATTCTGCCCCAGGCCCTGGCTGAAGACGAGCTGGTGGGTGGTAACGGCCTGGTGGAAATGGGCACCTTCCTGGCGATCCTGGCGGGGACCATCGGTGCCGGGGTGATGATGTCTTCGGCGCACTACGCGCCTATCGTCTCCAGCGCCATTGTGCTGGTGGCGGTGCTCGGCTATCTGGCCAGCCGCAGCATTCCGCGGGCGGCGGCGGCGAGCCCGCAACTGCGTTTGAACTGGAATATCTTCAGCCAGTCCTGGGCCACCTTGCGCCTGGGTTTGGGGCAGACGCCCGCCGTGTCGCGCTCGATTGTCGGCAACTCCTGGTTCTGGTTCGTCGGGGCGATCTACCTGACGCAGATCCCGGCGTACGCCAAGGAGTGGTTGTACGGCGATGAAACCGTGGTGACGCTGATCCTCACGGTGTTCTCGGTGGGGATTGCCGCCGGCTCCATGCTCTGCGAGCGCTTGTCAGGGCGCAAGGTGGAAATCGGCCTGGTGCCTTTCGGCTCGTTCGGCCTGACGCTGTTCGGCCTGTTGTTGTGGTGGCATTCGGGCAATCTGCCGCAGAACGTGCAGGCCAACGACTGGCTGGCGATCCTCGGTTATCACCAGGCCTGGTGGGTGCTGGTGGATATCCTCGGGCTGGGGGTGTTCGGCGGTTTCTACATCGTGCCGCTGTATGCCCTGATCCAGTCGCGGACCGCCGAGAACGAGCGGGCCCGGGTGATTGCCGCCAACAACATCCTCAACGCGCTGTTCATGGTGGTCTCGGCGATTGTCTCGATCCTGCTGTTGAGTGTGGCGAAGCTGTCGATCCCCGAGTTGTTCCTGGTGGTGTCGGTGATGAATATCGCGGTCAACACCTATATCTTCAAGATCGTGCCCGAGTTCAGCATGCGTTTCATGATCTGGCTGCTCAGCCATTCCATGTACCGCGTCGAGCACCGCAACCTGGACTTGATCCCCGATGAGGGGGCGGCCTTGCTGGTCTGCAACCATGTGTCGTTTGTCGATGCGTTGCTGATCGGCGGCGCGGTGCGGCGGCCGATTCGCTTCGTGATGTATTACAAGATCTACCGCTTGCCGGTGCTCAACTTTATCTTCCGCACGGCCGGGGCTATTCCGATTGCCGGGCGCAGCGAAGACCTGGAGATCTATGAGCGCGCATTCCGCAAGATCGCCGAGTACCTGAAGGAAGGGGAGTTGGTGTGCATCTTCCCTGAGGGCAAGCTGACCACCGACGGTGAGATCAACGAGTTCAAGGGCGGCATGACCCGCGTGCTGGAGGAGACCCCGGTGCCGGTGATTCCGCTGGCGTTGCAAGGCTTGTGGGGCAGTTTCTTCAGCCGTGATCCGGCCAAGGGCTTGTTCCGCCGGTTGTGGTCGCGGGTGACCCTGGTGGCGGGGACGCCGGTCGGGGCCGAGGTGGCGGTGCCGGAGCAATTGCGTGAACAGGTGTTGCAATTGCGCGGAATGGTGCACCGATAGAGCGTTGCGTGTTCAGCCATTACTCATGGTTGAACACGGTTTTTGTTGATACCGCCTTGACCTTTCCCTCTACTACGGCCAACACCGTCCTGTAGGAGCCTGGCTTGCCAGCGAAGAGGCCCGTGAGATCGCAAAGCTTCGCGGGCAAGCCAGGCTCCTACAGGACGGTGTTGGTCGTAGTGGCAAGTCGAGGCTCAAGATAGTTGGGTGAGTGTAGGGTCGAACAGGATGTCAGGCCGCCGAAACCTTCAGGCCGATCAACCCGGCAATGATCAAGCCCACGCTCGCCAAGCGGAACAACGCCATGGACTCACCGAACAGGATGATCCCGGCGATCACCGTGCCCACCGCGCCGACACCGGTCCAGATCGCATAGGCGGTGCCCAGCGGCAATTCCTTCATGGCAAGGCCCAGCAGACCGAGGCTGACAGCCATGGCCGTGACGGTGAGCGCGGTGGGGAGCGGGCGGCTGAAACCGTCGGTGTACTTGAGGCCAACGGCCCAGCCGACTTCGAACAGTCCGGCGAAAAACAGAATGATCCAGGACATGAAAACCTCCATCTATGGATGGGGTCGTCCCCGTATGGTTACTGCGCGCAAGCCGCAAGGTCGTCCCTGCGCTGCGCACTATAGTGCCCATTCCTGTCCGGTGGATCAAGTTTCCTTCAGTTCAGGGCGCTGTCAGCCGCCTGTGCGCGGTCCTGTTTTTCGCTCATACGGCTGAACCAGGTGGAGAGCAGGGCCCCGGAAATATTGTGCCAGACACTGAACAACGCGCTGGGCACCGCCGCCAGCGGCGAGAAGTGTGCGCTGGCCAGGGCGGCGCCGAGGCCCGAGTTCTGCATGCCGACTTCCAGCGCCAGGGATTTGCGCTGGGCCAGCGGCAGCTTGAACAGGCGACCGGTGAAGTACCCCAGCAGGTAGCCGAAGCTGTTGTGCAGCATCACCACGGCCATGATCAGCAGGCCGGACTCGGCGATTTTCGCCTGGCTGGCGGCGACCACGGCGGCGACGATGATCACGATGCTCACCACCGACACCAGCGGCAGGACTTCTACTGCGTGGCGGACTCGCTCACCCAGCAGGCGTTGGGCGACGACGCCGAGCACAATCGGCAGCAGCACCACCTGCAGGATCGACCAGAACAGCTCGCTGAACTGCACCGGCAACCAGGCCGAGGCCAGCAGCCAGATCAGCGCGGGGGTCAGCAGCGGGGCGAGCAGGGTGGTGACGGCGGCGATGGCCACCGACAGCGCGAGGTCGCCGCGGGCCAGCCAGGTCATGACATTGGAAGAGGTGCCGCTGGGGCAGCAGCCGACCAGGATCACCCCGACGGCGATTTCCGCCGGCAGCTGGAAGGCCCGGCAGAGCAGCCAGGCGACGCCGGGCATGATAATAAAGTGGGCGATCACGCCCAGGGCCACGCGCCAAGGATGGCGGGCGACTTCGGCGAAATCGTCGAGTTTGAGGGTCAGGCCCATGCCGAACATCACCAGGCCGAGCAGCGGCACGATGGCGAATTTCAGGGCGATGAACCAGGTGGGTTGCAGGAACGCCAGCACGGCGAAAATCAACACCCAGTAGGCGAAGGTATTGCCGACGAAGCGGCTGAGTG
Source organism: Pseudomonas sp. MWU12-2037 (assembly GCF_023242345.1). Lineage (NCBI taxonomy): Bacteria > Pseudomonadati > Pseudomonadota > Gammaproteobacteria > Pseudomonadales > Pseudomonadaceae > Pseudomonas > Pseudomonas sp. MWU12-2037. The sequence goes on from NZ_JALLIZ010000025.1 coordinate 61,537, forward strand.
TGGCCAGTGCGCGCATGGGGGGTTCCTTGTTATGGGGGGGCGGATCAAGCAGGCGTTGTGGGAGAGGAGCTTAACCACGAAGCTTGTGGTGGCCTCAATGGCCTTCCGGTAAGTCCGGCTCCCAGGATCTCTGTGTTGAACCGAGAGTCTGCACACGGTGGAGTACCTGTGGGAGCGGAGCTTGCCCGCGAATGCTGGCGACCGGGTCTGTCTGGCACACTGAGTCATCGTTCTTCGCGGGCAAGCTCCGCTCCCACAGGCGTTCGCCCGTTGTTACGGCGTGATCAGATACCCTGCGGCATTTCCTCGCCACCCAGGGCCTCGAACAACTGCGGCAGGAACTCGCCGAAGGTCAGCATCATCAGGGTGAAGCTGGCATCCAACTGGCCCAGGGCTTCTTCGCCGCCGTCCTGTTCGGCCTGGTCTTGCAGCAGGTCTTCGAACTTCAGGCGCTTGACCACCATCTTGTCGTCGAGCACGAAGGACAGCTTGTCCTGCCAGGCCAGGGACAACTGGGTCACCACCTTGCCGGTGCTCAGGTGCAGCTGGATTTCCTCGCCGGTCAGGTCCTGGCGCTTGCAGCGCACAATGCCGCCGTCTTCATGGGTATCACGCAGCTCGCATTCGTCGAGGACGAAGAAGTGCTCCGCGGTCACCTGGGTCTTCACCCAGTCGGTCATGATCGCGCTTGGCGCGGTTTTCACCGTCAACGGACGCACCGGCAGGGTGCCGAGTACTTCACGCAGGGTCGACAGCAGGTCCTCGGCGCGTTTTGGGCTGGCCGAGTTGACCAGGATCAGGCCCTGTTTCGGCGCAATCGCGGCAAAGGTCGACGAACGACGGATAAAGGCACGCGGCAGGAACGCCTGGATGATTTCATCCTTGAGCTGGTCACGCTCCTTCTTGTAGACCTTGCGCATCTGTTCGGCTTCGATCTCCTCGACCTTTTCCTTCAGTGCATCGCGCACCACGCTACCCGGCAGGATACGTTCTTCCTTGCGCGCGGCCACCAGCAGGAAGTCGCCGCTGACATGCACCAGCGGGGCGTCTTCGCCTTTGCCGAAGGGCGCGACGAAACCGTAAGTGGTCAACTCCTGGCTTGCACAGGGGCGGGCCGGTTTGCTCGCCAGTGCGGTCTCCAGCGCCTCGGCATCAAAAGGCAGATCTTGGGTCAGGCGGTAGATCAGCAGGTTCTTGAACCACATGGGGTGCATCTCTCCTTTATACAAAGGAGGGCATTATTCTCTTCGTGGGCCCATAGGCCAACCCTCTGCTAAGTCTTTGGAAGGCCTGAGAAAAATATTAAAAAAAGTGCTTGCCAGAGTGGGGAGTGCTCCGTAGAATGCGCGCCACACCGAAAGCGAAGGGTGATTAGCTCAGCCGGGAGAGCATCTGCCTTACAAGCAGAGGGTCGGCGGTTCGATCCCGTCATCACCCACCATTCGATATCAGTGTTACGCGCAGCGGTAGTTCAGTCGGTTAGAATACCGGCCTGTCACGCCGGGGGTCGCGGGTTCGAGTCCCGTCCGCTGCGCCATATTCGATGATCTGGACCACTGAACGCCAGGTCATCACAGAAAGCCCGCCTTGTGCGGGCTTTTTTGTTTTCCGAATCCCCTTCGGATCCCAGCGCCCGCCGCGGTTTTCAAATACCCATTCAAGCAGGCCTCAGTTCTCAATTCCCCAGCGATCAACGTTGCGCCGTTCCCAGGCCGGCATTCCCGACTCCGTTGTTTGGATATCCCGCAGGATTGGTTTCTTCCTTCCTCAATGATGTTGTACGATAACGTAACACTTCGCTTCATCAGTCTATAACACCAATAAAAAGCGTTTGGAGACCTGCCTGTGATTATTCGCAGTATCGAGATCATCCGCCTGGGCATCCCCTTCTCCGCGGGTACCCCTGAGCGCAAGAACCTCGGGCCGGCCAAGGACGACGATGCCTTCAATGCCGCATCGCCCCGACATCGGCGTATGGAAAGCCTGATGCTCAAGGTCACCACCGATACCGGCCTGAGCGGTTGGGGCGAGGCTTTTGGCCATGGTTCCAATCCGGTGACCTTCAAGGCGCTGACTGAAGTGGTGGCGCCCATGTTCATCGGCACCGCGCTGGCCGACCGCGCCCGGACCCTGGACGCCGCACGCCGCGCCCTGCATGGTTTCGGCTCCACCGGCCCCATGGTCTATGCCTTGTCCGGTATCGATATCGCCTTGTGGGACCTGGCCGCACAAGTGGCGGGCCAGCCGTTGTACCAGCTGTTGGGCGGCACGCCGCGCGAGCTTGAGTTGTACGCCAGCCTGGTCAGTTATGGTGGCGATCCAGACGAAGTATTTGCCCAGGTCAAACGCGCCCGCCAGCAGGGCTTTCGCAAGATCAAGCTACATGAAACCACCTATCCGGCCATCGCGGCGGCCCGTGCGGCGCTGCCGGTGTTGGTCGGCGAGTTGATGGTCGATGTCAATTGCCCCTGGACCGTTGCCCGGGCGTGCGACATGGCTGAACAGTTGCACGAGCTTGACCTCGGTTGGCTGGAAGAACCCGTCTGGCCGCCCGACGATATCAATGGTCTGGCCCAGGTGCGTCGTCATGGCGTGGCGATTTCCGCGGGTGAAAACGCAGCGGGGGTGAACGGTATTCGCGCCCTGGTCGAGCAGGGTGCGGTCGATATCCTGCAGCCCAGTGTCGCCAAGGTCGGGGGCATCAGCGCGATGCTGGAGGTTTTCGCCATTGCCCGTGAGCACGCTGTCCGCGTCGTGCCCCATTGCTTCTACTTCGGCCCCGGGTTACTCGCCGTCGCCCATCTGTTGACGCTGTTGCCGGCGGACGTGGCACTGGAAGTCCCCTTCATCGAGTTCGAGCGCCTGCTGTATCCCGAACTCGCCTTCAAGCCCCGCATGAGCCTGCCCGATGTGCCGGGCCTGGGCTTTGTGCCCGACGTCGAGGTATTGCGGACCTATTGCACGGACCATGCGCTGATCAGCTGAGTCACCACAGGCTGTCACGCTCTAAAAATAATAAACAAAGGCCATAAAAAAATGAAAGGCAACTACCGCTGGAGAATCGCCGGGCTGCTGTTTTTTGCCGGCATGCTCAACTACCTGGACCGCGCCGCACTGTCGGTGGTGGCGCCGCTGTTGAAAACCGAACTGCACATCGACGATGCCCAGATGGGTTTTATCTTCAGCAGCTTTTTCATCGGTTACTGCGCCCTGTGTTTTGTCGGCGGTTGGGCTGCCGATACCTATGGCCCGAAAAAGGTCTTTGCCTGGGCGGCGGGTATCTGGTCGCTGTTTTGCGGATTGACCGCGATCATTACCGGGTACGTCCACCTGCTGATTTTCCGGGTGTTGTTCGGCATGGGCGAGGGGCCGATGGGCACCACCACCAACAAGGCGATCACCCACTGGTTTCCCCGGGAAGAGGCCGGGCGGGCGTTGGGCTTCACCAACTGCGGTCAGCCCCTGGGCGCGGCCGTGGCCGGACCGATCGTCGGCCTGGTGGCGCTGAATTACGGCTGGCGGGTGTCGTTTGTGGTGATCGCCTTGCTGGGTGCGCTGTGGCTGGTGGCCTGGTTGTTGATCTTCAAGGACACGCCCGAGCAGCACCCGAAGGTATCCGAGGTCGAGCGCGAGTTGATTCGTGTCAGTCGTGCCGAGGTGTTGGTCGAAGGTGTGCAGGAGGGCCGCAGCCTGGTCAGCTACATTTTTTCCGCCCCGGTGCTGGCGGTTGCGACCGCGTTTTTCTGCTTCAACTATGTGCTGTATTTCTTCCTGACCTGGCTGCCCAGCTACCTGATGGACTTTCAGCACCTGGACATCAAGAGCATGAGCATCATCGCCGTGATCCCCTGGCTGGGAGCGGCGGTGGGCTTTCTGGGCGGTGGTTTTGTCACCGATGCATTGGCCAGGAAGCTGGGCAATGTGATCCTGGCACGCAAGTGCGTGCTGATCGTCGGCCTTGGGGTCGCGGCCAGTTGCGTGATGATCACCACCCAGGTGTCGTCGTTGAGCATGGCGGTGGCCTGCATCACGGTGTCGAGTATTTTCCTGTTCGTCACACCGCAGATCTGCTGGGGGCTGATTCAGGACATCGTGCCGAAGAATCGTGTCGGCGGTACCGGCGGTTTCGTGCATTTGCTGGCCAACCTCGCCGGCATTATCGCGCCGTCGCTGACCGGCCTGGTGGTGCAATACGGCGGTGGCTACAACGTTGCGTTCGTGATCGCCGCCGGGGTCTGCGGGTTGGGTATGCTGGTGGTCATCCTGGCGGTACGTGGGCATGCCCCGGCTGCTGAAAACCAGCGCACCAGCCCTTCGGTCGCATTGAAATAAGTTATTGGAGGCCAGGGCCGGCGGGGAGGCTGGCCGCTGGTTTTCGCTTCTCTATACCCGGTTTTTCTCGTTCTGGGCTTCGAGAAATCGAGGTGCTGAAAAAAGATTATCTAAATCAGTGCGTTATGGATTTTTTGTGGCATAATGCGCCCGCACCGAAACGAAAGGGTGATTAGCTCAGCTGGGAGAGCATCTGCCTTACAAGCAGAGGGTCGGCGGTTCGATCCCGTCATCACCCACCATTTCGCTTCAACGCTACGCGCAGCGGTAGTTCAGTCGGTTAGAATACCGGCCTGTCACGCCGGGGGTCGCGGGTTCGAGTCCCGTCCGCTGCGCCATCTTCAAATGATCTGGACCGCTGAACGCCAGGTCATCACGCAAAAGCCCGCCTTGTGCGGGCTTTTTGTCGTCTGGGGTTTATTCAGCCGTGCCCGTGATGGCGGTGGTGAATCTCACATCGCTATCGCCAGCAAGCCGGCTCCCACAGTGGTCCGCGTCGAACACAAATCTGCGGGGCGACAAAAATCCTGTGGGAGCCGGCTTGCCGGCGATGGCGCCCGGGTGGACGCCACAAGGCTCAGGCTTCGATACTATTGCTCGGCATTACGGCTGTGCCGGTAATCGCTCACCGCGTCATACACCGCCTTGCGCAACCGGTTGATCCCACCAATCGGCCGGTGCGCCTCCAACCCGTGCCAGGGGCTGAACGACTGGTTGTCACAGGCGATATTCTGTTCCAGCGTATCGAAGTCCTGGGCCGGAATCCGAATCCGCGCCACCGTCTGGAACGACGCGTCGCTCTCCTTCCATTCAATGCTGGTGTCTTCGATCGGCATATACAGATGCGCATTCTGCCGCTGGATCTGCAGGACGAAGCAGGCCGGGACGCGGTCTGTGGATAACTGTTGGGTCAGGGCGCTGCGCAGGAAGTTCGGCAGGTCCTCATTCTGTTTCGGCAAGGTATATTCCGGGCAACTCTGCGGGTCAGGGGCCACGCGGAACTTGGCGTTGTCATTGCCGAACTTGTACGGCGAAACCGAAAAATAGGTGGTCTGGGTCGGACTGATCGGCGCCGGTGCCAAGGTCGCCAGGGCGATAAACAGATGGCGCACCTGCCAGGTGCTCGGGTTCCAGCTCGGGAAAAACGCCAGAACCTGCTTGCCGTCCGCCTGGGCGCCGATGTTCTGCTGGTACTCGGCGACATCGCTGACAAAGAAGTTCGGATGACTGAACATCACGAAGTCCTGCTCATTGCGCCCCTGTTGCCCTGGCAGCAGTTGCTTGCCCGGAACATCGAGCAACTTCAGCGCCATGCCCCGGGCGTCACGAATACTGTCGAACTGCGGATAAGCGTTGCCATTGGACAGGCGTATCAGCGCCTGCCAGGTCTTGCCCGGTTCGGCAAACACACCCTGGCGCAGCTCGCTGCTCAGATCACTCGGCACCTGGACCTCGGCCTTCACGCAGCCGTGGGCCTTGGCATGGGCATCACGCAGGTAGCGGGTGCCCTCGCGGTGCTGGTCGACGATGCGCACAGCGGTCTGGATGATGTTCTGGGTCATGGCCGATTCGCCGGGCGGAATCTGCTCTTCGGCGGACACCGGGCCGCTATGGCGCCAGGCGTACCAGCCGCTGGCCAGGGCCCAGCCGACCAGCCCGAGGCCGATCAGGATCAGCAGGCTCTTGCCCAGAAAGGCGCCGAGGCGCAGCCAGAGTCGGGTCAGCATGTAGACATCCTTTTAACGTGAACGCGAAGGGGAGGGGTCATGGCAGTTGCGCCTCCAGCGGGCCGCCGAGGACTTTCAGGTATTCGAGCAGGGCCCAGCGTTCCTCGGGCTGCAGCAAACGACCGATCACGCCGTTACCACGCTTGCCGGCACGGAATTCGTGGCCACTGTTGTGGTTGCCGCTGATCCGGGTGTCATACAGGAAGCCATTGGGGAAGGCTTCCTGGCGATAACCGAGATGACGCGGATCGTACTCGAAGGTGCCGCGATAGAAGCTGCCGGCGCGCTCGTCCTGGGGCGAGAGCAGTTGATACAGCGAAGGCACCGAGCCGTTATGCAGGAACGGCGGGGTGGCCCATACGCCGGCCAGCGGCCGGGCCTTGTAGGCGCGTTGTTCGAGCACGCCGATAGGCAGGCCGAAGCCGTCCATGGCCGGGCGTTCTTCCGGCGTGACCTTGGCCTCGCGATAGGCACGCTCTTCGACGAAGGCAGTGACGTAGGCCAGGCCCTTGGCCACCGACAACTGCGTCATGTCCAGCGGCGCCTCGGGTGTAGGGTGCAGTTGCACCGGCAGTTTCGCCAGCTCGGCCAGGTTCCATTGCAGTGAACTCAGGTCGTAGCGATTGTCGGCGATATTGTTGGCGGTGTTCGGGTCGGTGCCGATCGCCGCGACCGGGATGGAAATCAGGTGCTTCACCGGGCGACCGTTTTCCTCGGTCACCGGGGGCACATGGCAGCCGGCGCAGTTTTCCGCGAACAGCCCGCGGCCCTTGGCGGCCAGCGGCAGGTCGACCTTGCCGAACAGGTCCTCCGGCCAGTGCGGCGGTTGCAGGTGCTTGAGGGTTTCCTCGATCCGTTGCAGGTCACGCACGCGCACGCCGGAAGGGTAGCGGTCGGCGCCTTGCAAGGGCTGGCCGTTGGCGTCGAAGAAATTCAGGGTCGCGCCAACCCCCAGCGCCTCACCAATATTACGTGCCATGGGTTGCTGAGCTGAAGCCGTCCACTGCACCCAATCAAAGGTCCAGATATCCCAGAGCTGTGGGTAATCCACGGGAGCGTTGGCGACGCGATAGTTCTTCTCTGAGATGGCATCGCCGAAGCTGGCATTGGCGATGCGCCCGAAGGCATCGGTACGGCCGGGGCCTTCCTGGGTCGGATAGAGCCCGCGATGGGTATCGTTCCAGGCCGTCTTCAGGAAGATGTCCAGCGACTGCTTGAAGTCGGTGCGCAACTGGTCGTACTGGGCGTCATAGTTATCGCCCAGGACCTTGTGGGCAAAACGCTTGAACTTCCACGGGTTGTAATAGGTGGCGGCGAGGCTCGCGACCATGGCCTGGCCGAAGCTGCCGCCACGTACCGTCGGTACGCTGGAAGGCAGCACATGCTGGGCCGAGCCGCCGTCGATCCGCAACGCCTGGCCGTTATAGCGCAGTTCGCCGGTATGGCAGGCGGCACAGGTGATATCCAGATACTGCTCGTTGCTGCCGGGATTCTGATGGCGGGCGAAACCCACCGGCAGATTACCGGGGTTGTTGGTGCTGGCCTTGCGCTTGGGATCAATCAGAAAGCCGAACCGCGCCAGATACGCCGGTTCCGCAAAGCGCTGTTCGGAAAACGGCAGCTCCAGGGCGGTGAACCAGTCATAACGCAGGCCTTTGACCTGGGTTCCCTGGGGGGTGTAGTAATAGGTCTGGCGGTCGGCCTCGCTCCATTGCTCCAGATAACGCACTTGGGCCGGTACGTAAGTCGGTAATTTCGGATTGACGACGTAGTACAAGATCACCGCGATGCCGAGGCAAAGCAGGAGAAACGCTGCCAGTAATACACGGTAAAAAATGCGCAAGATCAGCATCCTTGTCGAGTTGTTTCCTTCTTATGCCTGAGCCGTTGCCTGGCATCAAGTAGCCATGATGGCTGTGACTGCTGGCCCGTGGCGCTTCAGTCGTGTCGGTGCAGACGTAAGCAGACTGTCAGGGTTTTGTAAAATGCCCCAAACACCTGAACTTATTGGCTGTTTGCCCCTCTCATGCCGGTAGCCATTGGTCGTGGCGGCCTGATAAGCTCGCGGCTTTATACGATTGCCCTTTAGGCGCATGAACAAGGAAATAGCATGAAACAGCATCGGTTGGCGGCGGCGGTAGCCCTGGTAGGCCTGGTACTTGCGGGTTGCGATTCGCATTCCAGCGTAGAGCTGAAAACCCCGGCGCAAAAAGCTTCCTACGGTATCGGCCTGAACATGGGCAAGAGCCTGGCCCAGGAAGGCATGGACGACCTCGATTCCAAGGCCGTGGCCCAGGGTATCGAAGATGCCGTCGGCAAGAAGCCGCAGAAGCTCAAGGACGACGAACTGGTCGAAGCCTTTGCCGCCCTGCAGAAGCGCGCTGAAGAGCGCATGGCCAAGCTGAGCGAAGAGTCGGCGGCTGCCGGCAAGAAATTCCTCGAAGAAAACGCCAAGAAGCCAGGTGTCGTCACGACCGCTTCCGGCTTGCAGTATGAAGTCATCAAGAAAGCCGACGGTCCTCAACCCAAGCCGACCGACGTAGTGACCGTTCACTACACCGGCAAGCTGACCAACGGCACCACCTTCGACAGCTCCGTGGATCGCGGCAGCCCGATCGACCTGCCGGTCAGCGGCGTGATTCCAGGTTGGGTCGAAGGCCTGCAACTGATGCACGTCGGCGAGAAGTACAAGCTGTACATCCCGAGCGACCTGGCCTACGGCGCACAAAGCCCAAGCCCGGCAATCCCGGCCAACTCGGTCCTGGTCTTCGACCTGGAACTGCTGGCCATCAAGGATCCTGCCAAGGAAGACGCCGCCGCCAAATAAGGCGCCGGCTCATGACAACGCCCCGTTTTCGGGGCGTTGTCGTTTCTGAGAGGTGGGGACTGTAAGAAAACGAACATCCATAGGTCGGTATAGTCTTAATATTCAGCTAACGGGCCTAATCGTAGACTGATGCCAAGTCAATGAAATAATGGCTTTTTTTCAGTGAGTAAAAAACGCCCGATCTGAGCTGGCCCCTTGTAAAACGGGGCTTGCAGCGTTGAAAAGTGGCTCTGTTCACAAGGTTATCCACAAGTTGTGTGGATAACCTGGCGTCGCTGTCGATTGGAGTGATGATGAAAGCACCCTGGAGTTTCACACGCTTCCTGCCCATGGCCCAACGCGTGCTGTCGCGCGGGCGTCTACCGACCCTGTTGTTCGCCGTGGCGAGCAAGAGCGCGCACCAGGGCGGCCGGCTGGGCAAGCTCAGGGAGGACCTGAAGCTGTTGCAGGTGCTGTGCCTGGCCTACTGGCGCGGCGAGTACCGGGCCATCAACCTCAAGTCGATGATCATCGTGGTGGCGGGGCTGATGTACTTCCTCAGCCCGATCGACGCCATCCCCGATTTTATCCCCGTGTTCGGCATGCTCGACGACATCGCCGTCCTGGCCTGGGTGATGAATACCCTGGACCAGGAACTGACGGCTTTCCGTCGTTGGCTCGAACGGCAGGCACCGGAACAGCTGCGGGCGATCGAGCATTTGCCGGATACACCCGAGCAGTTGCAACTGCAACGCCACGAAAAGGACTGAATCCCAGCCATTCCCTTTAAGAACACACCCCTAGCGACCTTGGTGGCTGTTAAGATTAAGCTACAAGGAAAGCGCCGACTCGCTATGTGTAAAAGTCCTACGGGGTGTGGTGATGGATCTTCAAATAATTACACGTGACGGAAAACCGGAGTATGCGGTTCTACCCTGGGCCCAGTATCAAGCGTTACTCCAGGCTGCCGGTTTGAGCAGCCAGCAACCGCCTCAATCTCCCCCAGCAAGCCCGGCGCCGCCGGCTGATGCCTTGCCGGCCTTCGAGCAATTGCGCAGCCTGCGCGAAGCCAAGGGCCTGGCCGTGGAGACCCTGGCGCGTACGGTGGGCATCAGCCCTTCGTACCTGGGGCTGATCGAAAGCGGGGAGCGCGAGCCTGACGCCGCGATTCGTCGCAGCCTGGCCTGGGAATTGGGTGTGGCCGGCTGGAGGGACGCATCGTGAGCGTGCGCATCAGTCGTCAGCATTGGGATGGGCTGCTGGGTGAGCTCGACCAGGCGCGCCGCCAGCGCCATCTGTTGACCTACCGTGCCTTGCTGGAGCGCTTGCAGTTGCCCAGCCCGGCCATGCAAACCCTGACGGCGGCCCTGGAGCACCTGGCGGCCCTGGATGCCAAGGCCGAACAACCGCTGCGCAGTTCACTGGTGATCAGCCAGGGCGCGAGCCGTTTGCCACGTACCGGTTTCTTCGAGTGTGTCGAGCGGTTGGGGCGTTTTTCCGGCCCGTCCGACGGCGTGGCCGCGGCGTCCTGGCATGCTTCGGAAGTGGTGCGGGTGTTCGAGTACGACTATCCCGAGTCGGCCGAGGCTTAAGCCTAAGGATATTTGAAACGAACACGGACTCTTGTGGCGAGCGGGCTTGCCCGCGCTCGGCTGCGAAGCAGTCGTAAAACCAGAGTCTCGGTTATTTCTGATACACCGCGTTTGCAGGTTTTGGGGGCGCTTCGCACCCCAACGCGGGCAAGCCCGCTCGCCACAAGGGGGATCGCGCGAGTCTGAGGCGATTCAGGGCTTGGCCCAGGCCGGCGGGGCGTCGGCGCCCGAGGCGGGCAGGGCGCTGTCAGCCGTTGCAGCGCTGACGGTTTCGCTGTCGATCACATGAATGCTGTAACCCGGCACATTCTTCGCGTGATGCTTGGCCTGGGAGGCCAGCTCGGCCAACTGCGGGGCATCCAGCCGGCCACAGGATTCGGGCTTCAGGTGCACCACGCCGATGGACAGTGACAGCAGCGGGAACTCCTGGCGCTGGCCCTGGCGGTTCGAGGCGATGAAACAGCCGGCCTCCAGGTGCTCGGCGCGGTAGAAGCGCCGGCACTGGTTCTGGAAGTCCTCCAGCAACTGATTCAAACGTTTGCGCCAATCCTCCTCGCCCAGCACCAGCAGAAAATCATCGCCGCCGATATGCCCGACGAAATCCCGGCTCGGGTCGACGCGGTCGTTCAAGCATTGCGCCAGGCACAACAGCACCTCATCCCCACGCCCATAGCCGTAGATGTCGTTGAACGGCTTGAAGCTGTCGATATCCACATAGCAGATCACCGACTCCCGCGCCTGTTGCAGCAATCGGGTCAGGCATTGCTGGATCGGCACATTGCCCGGCAACAGGGTCAGCGGATTGGCATGGCGGGCTTGCTGGATCTTCAGTTCGGTAATCAGTTTCAGCACATCGATCACCCGCCCCAGGCCCAGGTACTGGCCCTGCTGGGTAATGATGAAGTCTTCCTCGATACGCTGCCGCGCGCGGCTGGTGAGCAAGCGGCTGACTTGCTGCAAGGACTGGCTCAACTCCACCGCCAGGAAATCATTGCTCATCAGCCGGCTGATGGGCTTGCGGGCGAACAGCTCGGTGGCGAAGGGCTTGAGCAGGGCTTCCGAAAGCGAATGCCGGTGGACGATACCGCACGGGTGATTATGTTCGTCCAGCACGGCCACGGAGTTGAGATTGGCCTGGCGCCGGAAGGCTTCCAGCACGTCCGCCGTGGGCGTGCTCAGGGCCACCGCCGGTTGTACGCTGAGCAGGGTGCCGAGATCGCCGGCCTCTTCGTTGAGGGCCATCGAGGTGGCCTCCAGCTTGGGCAACAGCGTGCGCGCTTCCAGCGGCGGCTGTTCCTGGGGCCGGCAGAGCAGATAGCCCTGGACCAGGTCGACGCCCATCTCGGTGAGCACCGCCAGTTCCTCCGGCAGCTCGATGCCTTCGGCGATCACCAGGGCCCGCGAGGCCTTGGCGATCTGCAGGATGGAGCCGACGAACTCGCGCTTGAGCCGGTCCTGATGGATACCGTCGATAAAGTGCCGGTCGATCTTCACATAGTCCGGGCGTAGCTCCGACCACAGGCGCAGGCTCGAATAGCCGGCCCCCAGGTCGTCCAGGGCAATGGAGAAGCCCATGGCGCGATAGTGATGCAAGGCGTTTTGCAGCAGTTGGAAATCGTCGGTCGGGGTCTGCTCGGTGAGCTCGATCACCACATTGCTCGGATCGATGCCGAAGTCCTGCAACAACTGCAGCGTGCGTCCGGGCTGGTGGGTCGGTTCCAGCAGGGATTCCGGCGAGACATTGAGAAACAGTTTGCCCGGCAGCTTCTGCTCACTGAAGCGTCGGCAGGCGCTGAGGCGGCAGAGCATTTCCAGCTCGCTGAGGCGACCGGCCTGGCGGGCCACGGCGAACAGGTTGATAGGCGAGTGCAGCGGGCTGTTGGAGGGGCCGCGACTGAGGGCCTCATAGCCGATGATCCGTCGTTCGGACAGCGAGATGATCGGTTGGAACAAGCTGTGCAGACCATTCTGAGCCAGGATTGAACTCAGGGCGTTCAGCTGTTCGGTCATGGTCATGGTTGTCTCGGTCGATAAAAAAAGGACCGGGCCCGACTCTTTTTACAAGAGCCATGCCCAGTCCTTTATTTCACGACAGAATGATGACTGTTTGATGACGCTCAGAAGCAGCGGAACATTAAATCGCCATCATCTTTCAATGTTTCGCCACCGCCGTGTTCAAACGCAGGTAGTCCAGCAGAATACGCCCGGTTTCACTCAGGTAGGCGTCGTCTTCCGGCTTGGTTTTCTTGTCCGGATCCGGCGGCAAGGCGTCTTCGTCTTCTTTCTTCAGTTCCTTGAGCGGTTCTTCGCCCTTGGCTTTGCGACGGGCGTTCTCCATGGCCAGCTGCTTGGCGTCGATATCGGTGCGCTGGGCACGACGCTCGGCCTCGTTCAGGCTCACGGTTTTTTCCTTCATCAGCTTCTCGGCCAGGGCCAGCTTGTCGCGAATGAAGATGAACTCCGCATCCTTCGACGCGCGCGCCTCGTGGTCAGCCTTGAGCTGGGCCAGGAACGGCTTGAACGGATCCACCGCCGGCTTGATCGAAGGCCGGATGGTGTCCCACGGCATGGCTTCCGGCAGCGCGCTCTCGCCGATTTCCTTGGTGTCGATGATCGACGGGAAATCCACGTCCGGCAGCACGCCCTGGTGCTGGGTGCTCTGCCCGGAAACCCGGTAGAACTTCGCCAGCGTCAGTTTCAGTTCGCCATGGTTGAGCGGCTGGATGGTCTGCACGGTGCCTTTGCCGAAGGTCTGGCCGCCGATGATCAGCGCGCGGTGGTAGTCCTGCATGGCGCCAGCAAAAATTTCCGAAGCCGAGGCGGACAAGCGGTTGACCAGCAACGCCATCGGGCCTTTGTAGAAGGCGCCCGGGCTTTCGTCTTCGAGCACGTCGACCTTGCCTTCGGCGTTACGCACCAGCACGGTCGGACCCTTGTCGATAAACAGACTGGTCAGCTCGGTGGCTTCCTGCAGGGAACCGCCGCCGTTGTTGCGCAGGTCGATGACCACGCCGTCGACGCCTTCCTTCTGCAACTCGCCGAGCAGTTTCTTCACGTCGCGCGTGGTGCTCTTGTAGTCCGGATCGCCGGCGCGGAACGCCTTGAAGTCCAGGTAGAAGGCCGGGATATCGATCACCCCGAGCTTGTAGTCCTTGCCGTCCTGCTTGAGGTGCAGGATCGACTTGCTCGCGGCCTGGTCTTCCAGTTTCACCGATTCGCGGGTGATGGAGACGATCTTGCTGGTCTGGTCGTTCGGCGCATTGCTGGCCGGAATCACTTCCAGGCGTACCACCGAACCTTTCGGCCCGCGGATCAGCTTGACCACTTCGTCCAGGCGCCAGCCGATCACGTCGACCATCTCCTTGTCACCCTGGGCGACACCGACGATCTTGTCGGCCGGAGCCACCTGCTTGGTCTTGTCCGCCGGGCCCGACGGCACCAGGCGCACGACCTTGACCAGGTCATTGTCGCTCTGCAGCACGGCACCGATGCCTTCCAGGGACAGGCTCATATTGATGTCGAAGTTTTCCGCGCTATCAGGAGACAGATAGTTGGTGTGCGGGTCGTAGGACATCGCAAAGGTATTGATATAAGCCTGGAAGATATCTTCGGCGCGGGTCTGGTCCAGACGCGCCAACTGATTCTTGTAGCGCTTGACCAGCAGGTCCTGGATCGCCTTGGGATCCTTGCCGGCGATCTTCAGGCGCAGCACTTCGTCCTTGACGCGTTTGCGCCAGAGGTCGTCGAGCTCGGCGGTGGTCTTCAGCCATGGAGCGTCCTTGCGATCGATCAGCAAGGTTTCCTGGGTGGTGAAGTCCATCTTGTCCACGCCTTTGTTCAGCTCGGCGATGGTGAAGTCCAGACGCGACTTGACCCGGTCCAGGTAGCGCTTGTAGATGGTGAACCCGGCATTCAGGTCGCCGCTCTTGAGGAAGGCGTCGAACTGGGTTTTCCATTTGTCGAATTCGGCAATGTCGCTGGCCAGGAAATAACTGCGCGAGGGATCGAGCAGCTTGATATAGCTGTCATAGATGATCACCGAGCGCGCGGCGTCCAGCGGCGGCTTGCTGTAATGATTGCGCTTGAGCAACTCGACGACGTTCAGGCTGGCAATCACCTCGTCCTTGTCGGGCTGAAGATTGTCCCAGCTATTGGCTGCGAACGAATTGGCCGAGAACGTGGAAATGCCAAGGCCAATGAAAAGAGCGAGTGCGGTGCTGGGGAACAGATGCTTCATGCTGATTCGACGCGGGGGCAATTGATAACGCATATTAGGCCGTCTTTAAAGTCGCCGGTTCCGTGGGACTGCGCACCAAAACCGCCCATTGCGCGTTTTGGTACGACCCTCGGGCCGGTCGCATAATGCAAAAAGCCCGGCGCTACAGCTACGGGCTCAGTCCAGACTCACTATGGAGGCACTGTGAAAGCATTGCAAGGCGTTGAAGGTCAAGTGGAGTGGGTTGAAGAGCCGAGTCCGACCTGCGATGTGGGACAGGTTCGAATTCGGGTGGCGGCCGCGGGCCTCAATCGTGCCGATTTGTTACAAAAAGCCGGGCTCTATCCGCCGCCGCCGGGGGCCAGCCAGGTGCTGGGCCTGGAGTGTTCCGGGGTGATCAGCGAGGTCGGGCCGGGGGCCTCCTGGCAGGTCGGCGACCGGGTCTGCGCGCTGCTGGCCGGCGGCGGCATGGCCGAGGAAGTGGTGGTCGACGGGCGTCATGTGTTGCCGGTGCCGGAAGGCCTGAGCCTGCTGGAAGCGGCCGCGCTGCCTGAGGTCTATGCCACGGCCTGGTTGAACCTGTTCCAGTTGGCGGCGCTCAAGCCCGGTGAAAAAGTCCTGCTGCACGCCGGTGCCAGTGGTGTCGGTTCGGCGGCGATCCAGCTGTGCAAAGCCTTTGGTAACCCGTGCTGGGTGAGTGTCGGTTCGGCCGATCGGCTGGCCTATTGCGAGGCGCTGGGGGCCCAGGGTGGGGTGGTCCGGGGTGACGATATCGAGGGTTTGAGCGACTTCGGTCCCTTCGATGTGATCCTCGATCCGGTGGGGGCGAACTACGCCGCGCTGAACGTGAAACTTTTGTCAGGTGACGGACGGTGGGTGCTGATCGGCCTGATGGGCGGGCGCGAAACCCAGTTGGACCTGGCGAAGATCCTCGCCAAGCGCATCCAGTTGCTCGGTTCGACCTTGCGCAGCCGCGACGATCAGTTCAAGGCCGATCTGCTGCGCGACCTCGGTGAGCATGTCTGGCCGTTGTTTGCCGAGAAGCGCTTGAGCCCGCAGTTGGCCAAGGCCTTCCCGATCAAGGATGCCGAGGCGGCGTTTGAAGCGCTGGCGAGCAATCAGGTGGCGGGGAAGTTGGTGCTGGTGATCGATGAGCGTCTGTCCTGAGCCCTGATACGGCTTTGCAGAGTGGTCCAATGCCGTGAGCGCAGTGTTGCGCTCACGGTTGCCGTTGGCACGTCGATCACCGTCACATTCAGTATCTGATCATGTACAGGACACCCAAGCCGGGTTGTGCGTTATTGCCACAACCGTAGTTACCCGTCCGATACGAGTAATACACGGACAGACCGGGCGGGCAACTTTCAGCGGTCAGAAGCCAATAGTCCCAAGCGCCTATGGAACCGGGAGGCAGGGGGAGTCCGAATGAGTGTGCCAAATCCGTTGCTCCAGCGAGGAGGGGTGAGTCCCCCCCCTGACTGACAACCCAGGCGCTGGCGGCGGACACGTTTTCAAAGGCGTGGGGTATTATGACCAACAGATAGACATTGCCCACCAGCACCGGGTACGTCACCGAATGGTTGCCGGCGTCATAGACGGTGATGGTAGCGCTGCCGTTCCGCTCGCCGACCACCTTGCCCGCCGCATTCACCGAGACCACGGTCGGTGCGCTCGACACATACCGGTAGGGTGGCTGTCCGCCACTGGGCAGCCGGGTCGCGCTATTGCCGACCGAGTCGCGAAGGCGGGGCCAGCTGGCTTTGATCGACAGGCCATCCAGCACCATGACCGACGGCGCGATCACCAGTTCGTTCTGATCGACCTGGTCCTGGGCGCGAAACTCGAAGGTCGCGTCGTTCGCCGCCACGGCGGGCAGCGTCATGCGGATGATGGGGACAGTGACGCCCGTTGCCTGGTAGAAATCCCGTTGATAATACTGTGCTCCCGCCAGCCCATCATCGACATAAAAGAACGCTTCAAGGGGCAATTGGGTCGGTATGTTCTGCGCCCAGGTGGCAATGCGCAGTTCGTTTTGCGTGGCGAATGACTCGCTCGGAATGAGTTTCATGGCCGCAATGCTTGCATTGAAGGCCGAGGTGGCCTGTTCGTTCAGCGCATCACGAACATCGAACGCACATTGATGCTGCTGCCGTTGGGGGTTGCCCGTGACGCGATCGTAATGCGTCAGCCACTGCGCAGCGGTGGTAATGCCCTGGTTGCGACATAAGCCGCTGTCCGTGTAACGAATATGCGCGCCACATCCCTTGTCCGTCGGACGCTCGAAAGTGTGCCCATCAATGGCAAAGGAACAGAGGACTTCCGGGTGCACCTTGCCTGCGCTGGCGAGATAGGGGCTGAAGAAGAATCCGTTTTTATAGCTATAAGCCAGCCCTTTGTATTTGGCATCGGTGCGCAAATAGGAAAAGGACACACCGCCGCTCGTTACTGAGAGATTGCTCGGGTTCCAGGCGTGATAATCCGGCGAGGGATTGGTGCCGCGAAGGATGACCCCCGTGCACAGAAAAGCGGGCCGGGAGGGGGCGCCGCAGTCTGAGCGTGTATCGCGATAACGTTGGGTGATCCGTGTCGCCGTTTCCTGTCCGGCCAGGATGAATTGGGAATGCGCTGGCGAGGGTGACCTTTCTGTCAGCGGCCACCCGGCCTGCTGGGCGGTACAGCCCCAGATGATCAACACCATCGAGGCCAGCAAGAGCCGCTTCAGGTTTAATGGATGGCTACTGAAGAGAAAGTGGCTGGGACGTCGCCGGTTCATGGAAGACACCTCTGGGTTTGAGGGGGCAGCCAATACGGCGATAGAGGCGGACATGGCGTTATTAAAGAGGCCTGGCGCGAGGTGTGTCTACTGTCAGAACTGACAGTTCGAGGGGGGAAATGGAGGCCGTTTGTCCGAAGGGCAGATCGCTACAACGCTCGGCTCAAGGTCGATCTGCTGCCGAGAAGCGTTTGAACCTGTGGTTCTGTTTTGGCCCGACGGAAGCCCGCACCTGGTGTTTTGAACACCCGAAGGCTCGAATAAACCGACGAACGGAGCTCATACCTGTCATTTCTGACAGTAGGCGAGCTTCGAAAAAAAGCGTTGAATTAACCCACAGCTTTGCACACATAGACACCTGATTCGGGCATATAAGCTCGCGGATAAGTGCGCAATCAATAACGACACCGCGATAGCTCCAGAGTGCACTCGAAGGGAGGCGGGTGTGAGTCATCTTGTTATTGGAATGAGGAGTGTATGAAATGCCATCATCTAAAAAGCCAATTAACTCTTCGTCCGATGACAGTCACATTCAAATTGACAAGCCGACGGTTCCGGCTGTTCTGGACCCGAACGACCCCGAGGGATTATTACCTTCCCGGGTGTTGGGCGATCCTTTGGAAGTTCAATTCTGGGAATGGTCGTTTGGTGCCCCGGGCCGCTACGACACGGTCGAATTGGGGTTCAGGCCCGCAGGTTTTGATTTTGTGAAGGTTGATGAAAAAGAGTATTACATCGACGATCCGGTCGATATCCCCTTTCCCCAGTCGTTGTATGTTCCTCCGAATAGATTAAGCCCCGATGGTCTTTATGATGTCTCGATCAGGATCTCTAGAGCAGGGGGCAACCCCATTGAGTCGGACAAGAAACAGGTCACGATTGATACGGTCGCCCCCAATTTTGGTCAGCAGCCAGATCCCATTATCTTTCCGGCTGATGCGAACGGCGTGATTACCGAAGATTATTTAATTGCCCATGGGGGGGAAGTGAACGTTGAAGTGCCCTTTTATACCGACGCGAAGGGCAAGGATCGGGCGATTTATTACTGGACCGACACACCCACGCCCTCCGACTTGGAAGTGCCTATCGATGAGCAGGAGTTCAGCGCGCTCGATGTCAGTAATAAAAGACTACGTGTGACGTATCGCGCGGAGGATATCCGCCCCTGGGGTTCCGAGGTGCGCTACGCCTATTACTACCTCCGGGACCGGGCCGGTAATCCCGGGCCGCGATCGAAGATGTCGCCGATAGACGTCGACTTGACGCCGGCTCCGGGTACGCTCAATCCGCCTCGTGTGGAGTTGGTCCGTGGATTGGTTGATCGGCAGCAGGCACGTGACACGGTGTGGGTGGAAATCGATCGGTATGACGACGCCGATGCCGCGCATTTTGTCGCCATTCTCTGGGACGGAACGCCATTGCCCGAGTTTCCGGTCAATCCGGCCGCCTTCCCTCTCAAGGCGCCCGTTGAATGGGCGATACTCAAAGCCCAGGGGCTGGGGCCCTTGCGTGCCAGGGTCGACTATCGGATAAGGATCGCGGGGGGTTATACGCCACCTTCTCCAGGCATCGGTGTTCCGGTCAACCTGACCATCGCCGGCCAGGACCATATCGCCGCCCCCGGATTGATCAATGCGGATCTGGAAAAACTGGAAGTATGGGGGCAGGAAAATATTCTGAATACATTGACCGGGCTTGACGAGGGGTTTGATGCAAGGGCCACGGTGAGACTGTTCGACGATCCGAAACCCTATGAGGAGCTGCGGGTGTACTGGGGGCAGATCAGTGCACCGGTAGAAAGTTATATCGTGCAACCGGGTGATGTCGCGGGGAAACTCATTACGATCCCCATCCCGTGGAGCGCGATCGAGCAGGATAAAAGCAATCCGAGGTTACCGGTCTACTACATCACCAGTAATGGCGTGAATGAACAACAATCCCTGGTGACTGAAGTCAATGTCATGGTCGATACCATCAAGGGATTGCCTGCGGTGAAATTCCCCAGCGCCACGGCCCAGGGTTACCTGAATTGCTGTTCGCAACCCAGGCTCTGGGATGGGGTTCGCGTCCTGATTGAAGGCAATGTCAACTTCTCGGAAAACGATACCGTTCTGGTGATTTGGCAAGGCCATAAAGGCCTGAATGGAACAGACCCGATAAAAGGGGTGCGAGGTAGCTTCACCAAGATACTGAGTGCCACCGAGGCTGTGGATGGTTTTGAAGTGCTGGTCGAGCCCTATGAGTCCCTGATTGCTCCCATGGTCAGCAATGGCTCGGCCGTTGTGTTTTACCGGTTGATCAAAACAACCGGGAGGATAGGTATTTCCAGAGGGGAATTCGTGAAGATCACTCGGAC
Organism: Pseudomonas sp. MWU12-2037; assembly: GCF_023242345.1. Classification (NCBI taxonomy): domain Bacteria; kingdom Pseudomonadati; phylum Pseudomonadota; class Gammaproteobacteria; order Pseudomonadales; family Pseudomonadaceae; genus Pseudomonas; species Pseudomonas sp. MWU12-2037. Next base: position 81,339 of record NZ_JALLIZ010000025.1, read on the forward strand.
GATGGCCGGTAGTGTTTGTGATCCGACGAATGATATTTGCATGGAGTGATTTCCAAAAGGAAGTTGGGTCCTTGTTTGATAGTGGTGATGCAGTGCCGAGCCAAGGCGTGTGGCGGTAATGATCGGTTGCTTATCTTGAGAGGCTTGGTAGTGGGTTTTCGAGCGGATGTTCTTTCATTTCAAGGCAGCCAAGGACAGTGAGTGAAGGTTTCACTCTATCTTGTGGAGTCGATGATATGCTTGACATCAAAAAACGCAAAAAAAAATCGGTCGTTAACACGGTGACGAATGGTGTACGTAGAACGCTGCGTCGGACGAATGCCGATATGCCTCCGGAACTCCAAGGCTTACTCCCCAATGTCTCGGGGGATATTGACAATAAACTGCCGAGGGAATTGCAAGGACAAGATAATGAGGTATGGCTGCGTGAGGTTGCTTTCGAAGGGGGAAGTGGCCGTTCGGTTTTTGTCGCCATTACCTGGGGAGGGATTCCTGTCACGGATTTCCAGGAGTTTACAACACCTATTGATCCAGATGATCTCCCGGCTATATTCGTGCTTCCTGGCACAAAGACGGACGCACCAGGAGAACATAGGTTGTCCTATATCTCCTATTATGTAGAAATTGGCGCTAATCCGCATTTTGGGCCAGTTGTCACTATCTATATCGATAAGGAAGCGCCAAACCATGGGCAGAAAGATGGTCCTTTGGTTTTGGATAATGTCAGTGGTGATATCATTGATCTCGATTTCTTCGAGAATAATACTTATATTGATGTTTCCATTGCTCGTCCAACGGATCGCGCAACGGGTGATATTGCGAATATCTATTTTGGTGCGAGTATTCCAGGGAGGCTGATAGGCTCTACTGTTCCCGCTGCTGATGACTCAAGTGCGGATTTGACGTACAGGATAGACACGGGAGAGATCACCCCGCAAGGAGAAGGAGAAAGGATACTTTACTATGAATGGGAAGACCGCGTAGGTAATGTCGGAGTGCCCTCGGTGGAAAGGGGTTTTCTTGTTCTCCTGACGAGGGCACCTACTAATTTAGTACCGCCCGTTGTTCCGGATGCCATTGCCCCGGATAAGACGGTCAACGTCGCGGTTTCTTTTCCGACCCTGGCGGTGGAGATTGAGGAGTACACGAATTTTGTCGTCAATGTCGACAAAGTACTGTTGGATTTTGATGGGCAAAAACAAACCCCTCAAAACGTAGATGGCATATGGCCGGTGATTGTCAATGTACCCTATGCCAGTGTGAAGCGCGGTGGCATAGGCCCTAGAGCGGCTCGGGTAAGCTACGAAATCGAACGTAATCCTTTAGTGCGCGTCCCAGAGCTTATCGGTGAGACGGTCCGGGTTGATTTGACCCGGCCGGGTCCTCCGTTTCCTCCGGAGCCAGAGGATCCGGAGGAAGGTAACCCCAACCTGGATCCCGTCGTTGTCACCGGGAGGGGGGGGACGCCAGGACCTGATAATACGCTGGAAAGGAAAGATTATGGCTTGGACGCTGATGCAACGGTGCTCATTTTTGATGCTTCCAAAGCGGATGACCATGTCCAGTTGTTCTGGAATAAAGTCCCGGTGCCCGCACCTGGAGGCACCTATGATGTTGAAGGTGATGAGGATCCAAGTGACACCATGGATTTTGTCATTCCATGGGACATGATCGAGCTGACATCCAACGGGGTTTGGCCTGTTCATTATGAAATAACCAGTCTTACCGAAACCAATCCGAACCCGTCCAAGCGTGCGCAAGTTTCTGTGCATGTCTTGGCAACTACGCTACCTCCGCCGGTTATCCAGGGCGTTACACCTTCTGGGTTTATTTTCTGTTCTGCCGTGGTTAACGTTCCAGGGCAAGGGCGAGTGGTTGTTGTCCATGTAAACGGAGGGGGACCTTTGACAGCGGGAATGGTGTTGAACTTCAGCTGGACCGGGGAAAGACTCAGTTCGCTTGAGCCGGGTAATCCGACTGATCCTGATCCGGGTTATCCTGTTCCTGGAGCTGTGCCACCCTACACCTTCACTAAAACGCTGGTAGCGCCAGAGCACGTCAACGGATTTGATGTCTATCTACCGTTTACCGATGCTATTTTACCCATTCGCGACGGTAGAGGCTCGATTGTCTATAAGGCGATGGTTAACAATATTGAGGAAACCTCTGATCCTCATAATGTGGAGGTTGTTGTCGTTGACAGCGTTAATGCGCCATGCCCTGTGGTGGCGAGCAGTAGAGCAAAACGTGACATTGATAAGTAGTTGACAGGCACGACAAGAGCAGGAGCTGTGAGTTTCCTGCTCTTGTCAGTGCTTCCTGATGATTTCAATCGCGCTTCGAAATAGCCATCGGGGTTCGCGTGCTTTAGTTGTTGTGTGGCAGTAAGGCTGCTGGCGTAAGTCTTTCAAAGCGTGGCGAATGGTCTTTGTGGGCATAGGAAAACCCCTCTATTTATTGAAGGAAATTCCTACAGACCTTGCTCTCCAATCTCCCTAGCCTTCGCACTTTCATTTGCGCTGTCTCGGACGAGGGCCAGCCACTTATCGACTGATGAAGGTTTCGCCATGAATGTAACTATTGCCACTTTTCCTGCGATATACCTGAGACAGGTCCTCGGCGCCCTGGCTCTCACCCCGGTACTGTTCAGCCCATCGGTGTTGGCATTGACCACCATCGGTGCCGGCGAGACCAAGAATATTGACAGCACAACGGCTCCAGATACCTATCTGGTCGAGAATGGTGGCGTCCTGAATACCAGCGGCGCGAACACCCACGAAGTGTTCGTTCAGAGTGGTTCGACCCTCAATGTGGTGGGTGGGACGTTCACCGGTGGCAGCGGTTCTTCCGCCTCGCCGGGTATTACCGTCACCAACAGCCAGGGGACCATCACGGGTGCACTGATCAGCGGTAATTTCGCTGGGATGGCGGTCAATCGGGAGGCCGGTACGACGACGGGCTCAACGGTTACCGTGGCCAATAGCAGCATCACGGGCGGAACGTCGGGCGTTCTTGTTACCGGCGCCAGTACGCTTCAATTGATCAACACTCAAGTCACTGGCACGGGCAGCACCAGTACGGGCATCAACTACTTCGGCGGTAATGTCAGCGCTGTGGGTAGCACCATCACTGGCGGTGCCACGGGCATCACCATGAGCCCGGATACCCAAGGGGTGGGCGCGGATACCAACCGTCTGGTATTGGACAGTACCCGTGTCCAGGGTCTTACCGGCGCGGCCATCAATGTGGGCGACGGGCTGGACGCGAACATCGATATCCTGAACGGTTCGACGTTGATTGGCGGCAACGGTAATATCCTCGAAGTCCAGGGTGCCTCCACCGCCAATGTCAATGTCGCCAACAGCGCTCTGACCGGCAATGTCGACGTTACCGGCAACAGCACCGCCAACCTCAGCTTCGACGGCGCTCATATGACCGGCGACTTCAACGTCGAAGCGGGCAGCACCGGCAACCTGGCCCTGGCCAATGGTTCGGTGTTCACCGGCAGCCTGAACAATGTCGATGGCGTCACCATCAACAGCGGTTCCAACTGGAACATGACTGCCAACAACACCGTCGGTACGCTGGCGATGAATAACGGCACGGTCACCATGGGTCAGGGCAGCAATTTCTACCAACTGAACGTGGGCACCCTGGCCGGCAACGGCACCTTCGCCATGAACGTGGATTTCGCCACCAACCAGCATGACGTGCTCAATGTCACCGGTGCTTCCAGCGGCGACTTCAAACTGCTGGTGGCCGGTTCCGGTGTCGACCCGGTATCGCCAGAGGCGCTGACCCTGGTGCACACGGCTTCCGGCAATGCGAATTTCGCGTTGGCGGGCACTGGCCTGGTGGATGTCGGGACCTACTCCTATGGCCTGGGCTCGAGCAGCAACGGCAGCGGTGGCACCGACTGGTTCCTCGACCCGAACAAGAAGACCGTCAGCCCGAGCACCCAATCGGTACTGGCCCTGTTCAACACCGCGCCGACCGTGTGGTATGGCGAACTGTATTCGTTGCGTACCCGCATGGGTGAACTGCGCTTCAACGATGGTCAGTCCGGCTCCTGGGCGCGGGCTTATGGCAACAAGTACAACGTGTCGGAAAGCTCCGGCGTGGGCTATTCGCAGAACCAGCAGGGCTTCAGCCTGGGGGCCGATGCGCCGCTGCCGATGGGTGATGGTCACTGGCTGATCGGTGCGCTGGCCGGGCATAGCAACTCTGACCTGAGCCTCAAGGGCGGCACCACCGGTAATGTGAAGAGCTACTACGTGGGGGGTTACACCACCTGGCTGGAGCCGGAAACCGGTTACTACTTCGACGGTGTGGTCAAACTCAACCGTTTCGAGAACGAATCGAAAGTCGCCATGAGCGATGGTACCCAGTCCAAGGGTAACTACGGCACTACCGGTATCGGTGGTTCCGCCGAGTTTGGTCGCCATATCAAGCTGGATAACGATTTCTTCGTCGAGCCGTTCGGTCAGTTGTCGGCGGTGACGATCCAGGGCAAGAACTACAACCTGGACAACGGCCTGCAGGCCGAGGGCGACCAGACCCGTTCGTTCCTGGGCAAGGTCGGTGCAACGGTCGGGCGTAACCTGACACTGGATAGCGGCACCGTGGTGCAGCCGTACCTGCGGGCGGCGGTGGCCCATGAGTTCGCCAAGAACAATGAGGTCAAGGTCAACAACACGGTGTTCAACAACGACCTGTCCGGCTCGCGCTCCGAGTTCGGTGCCGGTGTGGCGGTGAAGCTGTCCAAGGACCTGCAAGTGCATGCCGACTTCGACTATGCCAATGGCAAGTCCATCGAGCAGCCGTTTGGCGCGAATGTGGGGTTGCGCTATAACTGGTAAGTCAGACGGACAACCCAGACGATTTTATAAACGCCCGGTGCATTGCGCCGGGCTTTTTTTTTGCATCGGGCCCTGTCTTGAATAAGGTTTGCGCTTGCTTCGAGCCGGGAGAATGATTGGTAACAATTGCCTGCATTGCCTCCTCGGAAGTCAGCGGTTTATAGTCCTTTGATCGCCTTCATTGGTGATACGGGTTTGGCGACTCGTCGATAAAATGTGCTGAGGCTTCCTGAGTGAGCTTATTGCAGGGATACTTGTACCCGCAAAGCTGCGTTATGGCGGCTGTGCGCGGGAGACCTCCGGGTCTGCCGGATTTTGCTCGTTTTATCCCGGTTCGCCAACCTGCGTACAGCTGCCACCCATTCGTTTGGCGACGATTGAGTGATGGCTCTCATTTAAAAAACGAGGCCTTACCTATGTCTAAATACATACCGCTCACCGCCATCGACTGCCTGATCCCCAGCCTGTTGATCGACGCCGAAAGCCCCACCGATGTCCTCCACGCCAACGCCGCCGCGCGCTTTCTGGCGGCAACGCAAATGCTCGAAGCCCTGTCCCATATCGAATTGCACAACGCCAATGACATCGACTTCCAACACATTATCCAGGTCCCCGCGATGGTCATGCGCGATGGCTGCGACCTGATGGATGTGCTGGGGTGGCGGCTGCGGGTCTGATTGCTTAAAACGTGCAGTGAAGCAAAACTGCAGGCCACTGCATTCAATTTGACGAGAATAATGAAAGGGGAGCCTGGCTCCCCTTTGTGATCTGAATAAAACTAGCTATCTTTGATGCATTTCAGTTGAGGGGGGCGCATCAATACGGGACAAAGGCCCAGGCGCCTTTGATGCTCGTATTGTTCGGGTCGGCCAGGCGAATAGTTTGCGTATCATAGTTAAAGAAACTATATCTACTGTCGGTGCCGACGTATTTACCGAGCCAGTAATTAATGGGTTTGAATGGGTAAGGAAATGGTCCTCGGTACACCCTGAACATACTAGCGATAAAGTTATCATACTGACCAATGTTAACGCCATTGACTGAATTGATCCAAGCCCTCGCTGCGGTCGCATCGTTGAATGGACCGTCGTTCACGACTAGAGTGTAGACGTTGCTGACAATGACCAGAAAAGACACTGTCGCCCCTTGCGAGTCCCTCACGCTAATAGTTGCTTGGCCATTGCGCATTCCCCGTACTTTGTTAGTGCCCTCGATTTGGGCCACCGATGGGTTGGAGGATGTATATTGGTACGGTGGTGTCCCTCCCGATGCCTGACGTACTTCTGTATTGCCGTTCGGATCCTCACCAGTGGTTGGCCAAGACACTCTGATGGAATAGCCGCGCAAGAGCATGTATGACCGGTCAATTGTCAGCGGATCCGTCACAGTTTTGACGGTATAGGTGCGCAGTGGAAAATCGACCGCGTTGGCCTGGGTCGAGCTGCGATCGAAGGTCACTTGCAGCACGACGTTCAGTGGCGAGTCGTCGCGCAATTTCTCCAGTTCGCTACGCAACAGCGTTGTGGACAACCCGGCCGTCACTTCCGAGTCCTGGACCGCGGAAGACGTGTAGAGGGTGATGGTATAGCGCGAGCCGTCGAGCGCCGTACCCTCGGCGCGTAGCCAGACGCGCTGACCGGCGGCGATCAGCGGCCATGGTGCCACGGTGACCCGCGCATCGCCGGCAAAGGTCTTCAGATCCAGTTCGCTGCCAATACCGGCTTGCGCGGCCTGGGGAATCAGCGGCATGGGCAGACTGATGTCGGGTATCGCCTGCACGTTCAGCGTCAATGCACGGGACGGCTCGGATTCGCTGCCTCCACTAGGGGTCACGGTGTAGGTGACCGTCACCGACCGGTCCAGGTTGTAGGCGGTGAGCGAAATCGGAAGGGGGATCTCTCGGCTGCCCGGCAGCGCTTGCAGCGGGCTGGTGTACGATCCACCGCCAGGTGCGCCGGCCCAGGTCACGCGGACCTGATCGCCGGGTCGGATGCCATAATCCGGAATCTCCACGGTCAGTTCATCCTTGGCCGCCACCGGATTGAGTTGTTGGCTGGGGGCATTGCCAGTGGCCTGCTTGACGCTGGGGGCGAGCAACTCCAGAGCCGAGCCGATGGTCAGCTCACGTACCAGCGAGCGTTGAATCGGAGATCCGGTACGTATGATGTAATAGTCCGTGTCCACCGTGCCGTTCAAGTTGCCAATCACGTATTGAAACGGTACGACAAAGGGAATGGGGTTACCCGCCGAGCCTGGGTTCAGCGGCGGCGTCTCTTGATCCGGCGCACTGCTGAGCGAACCTCTCCAGCGCAGCCCGACAATGTCATTGGGCAGAGTGCCCGTATATGGCACAACCACATCGGCCCCGGTGATGGGGTTCACATCGTCCGGGTTCAAGACATCGTTGCTGTCGGCCCGGATGACGTTGGGTTTTGGCATGAAAGGCTGACCGCTGCCCACGGACAACACCAACTCCTGTGATTTACGTTGGCTATTGATCCAGTAGTAAACAGTGAGCGACCCGCCATCGAGTCGCTTGATTTCATTCTTGTCCACATCGCGCAGGACCGGATCGCCATTCGGTTCATTACCCACATAGGCGTTAATGTCGAAACCAGTCGGGTTGTTGCTGGCGTCAAGTCCTTCAAACACAATGTAGAGATGGTCTCCGGGCTGGCGCCCCGGGTAATAGGGCACTGAAATGGTGTAGAAATTCAGGTTCGGGTCCAACACACTGCCACTTGCTTCCACAAAGCTCGGACGGTCAGGCTGGGCAATATCACCCACCACCGTGACGTTGGCGTTTTTCGACGGGTGATCCGGCACGCCGCTCCTGATCCGTACGTAAGACACCGACGCTCGCCCCTTGGCAATCGCCTCCACGTATTCGTAGGGGATGGGAAAGTCGTATTGGAAGGGGATGAATTGGACCGTTTGCTCAAGAGGCCCGACGATCACCGACGAATCCCCTTGTGCCGGGGTGCCGACCCAGGTCAGTTGCAGGATATCGTCTATCGCGTGATCCGTTTGATTGGTGTACACCCGGCAAATCACATCGGCTCCCGCCAGTTGCTCAAGATCGATCACATTCTGGGGAGCGGGAAAACCATTGACCAGTACCTGCGGCGCATCGAGGCGGTTGCCGCCCACGTCGACCCGCACGGTGGTAATCACGGACCAGGGTTCACGCTCATCGGGATAGTTTTTGCAGACATCCACCACCTGATAAGCGATGTCGATCTGACCGTCTAGAGCGTTCTCGATGACCGTTCTGTCGATATGGATCGGGATGTCCGTGTCCACCTCCTCCGGTTGGACGATGTGCTCCACACTGGCTCGCCCCCAGGCCAGGCGGATAAGGTCGTTCTTGCGCATGAATTCGTAGTGGATAATGGTGATATCCACCCCGGCGTCGGCTTCAATCGGTCCGACGCCATTGTCGATAATCTCCTGTGGCACCACATAGCGCAGGCCCGAATGGCCGGGAATCGACGGGTTATCGTCGTAGCCGCCGGGGCGGTCAAGCTTGACGAACAACCTCAGCCGCCTTGAGTCCTCGGGAGTTTGACCTGGGACGGTCACCCGGTAGAACACCGGGTCGGCATCGCCCCTGACGATAAAGCCCTTGCTGATTGTAAAGAACAGTTGCTCGTT